>CAXTWH010000013.1:20304-107394 GCA_964247975.1 uncultured Bryobacteraceae bacterium
CCCCCCGCCCCCCGGCGCAATCAGTAAACAGACGGCCCAAGTTGAATAAACCCAGGCTACAGGTTTTCGCGTATTTACTCAGAATGCAAGCGACCGTGGCATTGTTAACTTTGGGACGGAGCGCCCCGTCCCCACCTGCTCTTTTTACAACGGAGCGATTCAGGCTGTCCCGCTGCTTCCCGCTGGTTCAGATTGTCCCGCCGAATCCCCTCGGACCCAGTACTCCGTTTGCAGAGCTATGTGTTGCACCATGTGAGCAATCTCTGCAGGATCGCGCTTTCCTTGATAGATTAGCCCGCGAAGCTGGCTCATCATGGCCTTCGCTGTCTCTGAAATGTCCAGGTTTGGACGGAACGCTCGTTCGGCAATTCCCGCCTCAAAAATCGACATCAGGTGTCCTTGCCAGCCCTCATCCAAGTAGGCAAGAAGCCCGGCAATGACTGGATCGCGCCAAGCGCGAAGGGTGAGCTCCGTCAAGACCAGCAGTTGCTCGGGAGTGTCCGTGAGGCGAACCCGTATATCGTCAAATTCAGCTCGAAGACGATCCAGCGCGGGAGAAGCTTCATCGATAGGCACACGGGGATTTTGTAGCTCCTGCATCAGGTACTCCACGACGGCTCCGATTAAAGCTTCCTTAGTCGGATAATAATAATGAAGAGTCGCGCTGTTAATGCCAACCCGCGCCGCGATCTCGCGGGTGCGCAATCCTTCAAATCCCTTTTCCGCGATCAAATCATATGCGGTCTGTACAATTTCGTTAGCTCGGCTGCCCTTCTTCGCGGAAGGTAAATGTACGTTGGGCTGCGCTGTATCAGCCGGGGAACCATGCTGTTTTTTGGCCAAAGACTAGCCTCTCCGTTTAGAGATACTCGTGCCGCGTTCGAGTCAGAGAGCGGCTAAACATCCAAATCATCAATGCTGCATAAGCCCAGAAGAATAAAACTCTCCACCAATGCGTATTCATCAACTCTTGGTATTTCATCATGGACATTCCCTCCGGAGTAGCCATCGTTGCCTGTACAGGAGCCCAGAAGAAAGCGGTGAAGGTGTGAACCGCCACCTGTAGCGCAATCCCTAGCCAAAGGAATGTTCTTGAGATCCCGCACGGACGAATCCAAAGCAGAGCAATCGAACAGAACAGCATGAGAATTACTGGCGCGAAAGCCGGCCACATAGCGTGCCACCAAGTCAAATGGTAATCATGAAACTGTTGAGCGCCCACTAGTGGCCAGAGAGGGTACACAGCAATCTGAGTAAACCAGACAATGCCGGCATTCCAAACGCCCAACATCGTTGCCGTAAAAAGCAGCCATAAACTTTTTGTCATTTGATCTCCTACTATCAATCAAGCAGTTGATTGATAGTAGCATGATTTCGGGAAATCCAAGATGGTTAAATTTGGAGTGAACTCTTAATCTCTACTCTGCCTCTTATTCCGCTAATGAATGCAGGGCGTTCTTATAACGCCTCATAATCGATTCAGCAGCCTTCATCTGACGCTCAAAATCAGGATCTTCGGAAGTCAGCCGATACTCGTCGGGTGTTTCGGTCAGGTAAATCGAATCGCGGGCCTTGATCTTTAACCGCTCAGCAACTTCTCGCGGTCAAGTTACACCAATCGAATTGCTAACGGACCGTGCCGTCAAACAGCTTCTCAACCTACCCCAAGTCAGTCTGCCGTCATCCACTAATTACACCCGCCTCAAAATCCCAGTTCAGTTTTTTTCAAAAATCTTTTCTTTTAATTCCAATCGCTTACCCGACTTGCCCCCGTAGTCGCGATTCTGGCCGGTATAAACTTTTGGCCGGAATCAACATGGCCAAATCAACTGACAACTCCAGGAAACAGCCGAGCGAAGCTCGTTTGCGTGCCAATCGCAACAACGCGAAAAAAAGTACCGGTCCGAAAACAGAAGAAGGCAAAACTCGTTCTGCTCTCAACGCGACCCGTCACGGCATCTTAAGCCAGGTCATCCACCTGCCCGAAGAAGAGATGAACTCCTATCACGAGTTCACCGAAGCTTATGTCGCTTCCCTGAACGCGGTCGGCATGGTGGAAACGCAACTCGCTAATAGCTGCGCCGATCTCCAGTTCCGTTTGCATCGCCTCGCTGCCGCCGAACACAATCTCTTTGCCATCGGCCATGACGAACAAGGCAACCTCTGGAATCCCGGCCAGGCCGAATCGCATACCGCTTTGACGATGGCTGAAACCCTCCGCCAAGCCGCCAACCCTCTAGCCCTCTTAACACTCTATGAATCGCGCTTGAACCGCCGCTTCCTGCAAACCTTGAAGCAACTCCGCGCCATCCAGTCCGACCGTAAACAACAGGAACAAACCGAACTCGAAGAACTCCACCAAATCGCCCTTGCCCAGCCGCAATTGGCTGACAAAATTGAACCAACTCAGTTTGGCTTCGTTTGTTCAAACCACGCTTGGCAGCTCTACCGCCAGCGTAAACAACTGCTTCCTGTGCCGAACAGCCCCGCTTCCCGGCCTCGATCAAGCAAACTGCTCACTTGCGTTGCTTGAAACTCGCAAAACCGTAACGGCTAGACCGGAATACTCCGTTGTGCCATTGCTGATCGCTGCGCCAGCCTAAACAAAGGCGCACGGACCGGAACTCAATTTTTATTTGCATTACAAAGGTAAAACTCTTGCGTATAATAATCAACAACGAACGAAAGTTCGCAGCCTGTCTTCGTGCTGTTGCTTTCCCGCGTCCCTCTTTGTTAAAACTTCATTTCTGTGCGCGAATCGCCGTTCTGGCATTCCTGCTTGCCGGCCTCGCTCAGGCGGACACCATTTTATCCAACATCACCGCATCGAACTTTCCTATCCTGATGACCGCCAACTCCGCTCAGGAAATTGGCTGGCATCAGGATGATTACCGCGCTAATCTCAGCGTCACCGTCAGCCTACGCAGTTTCACTGTCGGCCCGGCGCTGCAAAGCGTGAATGCTTTTCTCACCGACGCTATCGGCCCCGGCACAACCGCCGCCGATCAGATCGCCTCCACGCTTCTGCCGCTGCCGTCCATCCTCTTTCCGGCTACCAAGTTCACTTTGTTCTCCGGGTTGAACTTGGCTCCCGGCAATTACTATCTCACCCTGGCCGGAACCGCCCCGATGGGTCCAGGCTGGGTCGTTTCCGATTCTTCTGATGCTGTGGTCGCTGCGCCTGGCGTCAGCTTTCTGGGTGAAGGCGGCAGCACGAACCCCACCGTGGCAAACGGACTGGCGGATTACCGTCCTGCTTCTACTTTTTTCGACATTGTTCCTTCCAGTTCGCCTGCATTTTACGGCCTCACTTTGCAGCTTGATCAGGCTTCTCCCCTCGTCGGCGCCCCTGAACCTGCCGAACTTGGATTAATCGGCATCGGCTTGTGGTTGCTTTCGCTTTGGACCCGGCGCAAACCCAAGGCTTAAACGCGCTGATCTTCAACGCTTCCGTTGAAAAAACTCCGTCATCATCTGGGCGGCTTCGGCGCTGAACAATCCTTCTTCCACTTGCAGAGCATGATTCAGAAGCTCCGAATCCGCCACCCGGAACTTGCTGCGCACCGCGCCGAACCGCAGATCGCGCGTCGCAAATACCAGCCGCTTCACCCGCGCTGTAATTAATGCCCCGGCGCACATCAGGCAAGGCTCCAGCGTCACATAAAGCGTGGTGCCGGGCATGCGATAGTTTCTTAAATGCTGCGCCGCCGCCCGAATCGCCTGTATCTCCGCATGGGCCGTCGGGTCGGACACGCTGATCGGACGGTTATAGCCTTCTCCGAGTAGCTTTCCATCCCCCGCCAACACCGCGCCAGCCGGCACTTCTCCTTCTTGCTCGGCTTGGCGGGCCAGCGCCAGCGCGCGCCGCATATACCGCTCATCCTCCGCGCTGAACTGATTTAAAAGCGGATCACCCATCACCATTGAAACGACTTTCTCAAAGCTATCTTAAAGCTGCACTTTGTGGGAACAATCTGGGCCACATTACGTTATTATCGACTGACAACCAGGAATTGCTTAGTGATGTGGAAGCCGCCGCTGTGCTTCCGCCGGAAAACTTTGTTCAGCGGCAAAGGAATTATCGTGCGCTATCTATCGTTAGCTTTCAAAAATAGTATCCGGAATCGCCGCCGCAGCCTTCTGACAATAGCCAGCATCTCCATTTCGCTCTGCCTGCTCGGTTGTTTAATTTCTATCTATCAAGCTTTATTCCACAAACAGGCCACTCCCGGCCAGGCTCTGCGCGTTATTGTGCGCCATCGCGTGTCGCTTGCTCAACCGCTTCCTTTATCTCACGAAAATCAGATTCGCCGCCTGCCGGGTGTTCGCGAAATCTCCATCATGAACTGGTTTGGCGGAACTTATAAAGACAATCGCGACCAGCGCAATTTTTTTGCTCGTTTCGGCGTTGAGCCAAAACCTTTTCTCGCCATCCGCACCGAACTGCAAATGCCTGCCGATCAGCGCCAGTTGTTTCTCAAAGATCGTACCGCTTGCATCATCTCGCGGGATCTCGCTGAAAAGCTGAACATACACGTTGGCGACCGCGTTACCCTTATCGGCGACATTTATCCGGTGACGCTCGAACTGTATGTGCGCGGCATCTTCACTGATCCTGATGCGATCAACAGCCTCTATTTTAATCAGGAATATCTGCGGCGCGCTCTGCCTGCTGCCCGCCAGGATATGGAAAGCATGTACACGGTGCTGGCCGGCACCACCGACGATGTTCCGCGCATCGCTAAAGCTGTCGATGCCATGTTTGAAAACTCCCCTTACCCCACCAAAGCGGAATCGGAACAACAGTTCGCGTTAAGCTTCGTTTCTTTTCTCGGCAACATCAAATTATTCCTCATCAGCATCTGCAGCGCGGTCGTGTTCACCATCCTGCTCGTGTCGGGAAACACGATGGCTATGTCGGTTCGCGAACGCATCAAGGAAGTGGGCGTTTTGAAAACATTAGGCTTCACCAACAACAACATCCTCACAATTCTGGTGAGCGAATCGCTTTGTATCGCCTTTCTGGGTGGCATTGTCGGGCTAATACTGGCCGGCTTTCTCACGGTTGCCATTGGCAAAGCCGGCGGAAATTTCAACGCGCAGTTGCACGGCATGTCAATTACCCCCATCGTTGCTGTTATCTGCCTGGTGATTGCTTTGTTTATTGGTTTAATTAGTTCCTTTATTCCCGCCTTCAACGCGGCGAGAACCAATATTCTCGATTCGTTGAAATATTCCGGCTAGGTAAAACAAATGGCAATCCCTCTTTCTTATAACTTGCGCAACTTGGTAGTTCGCAAAACCACTACCGTGATGACCGCCATCGGTATCGCTCTTACTGTGGCCGTACTGCTGGCGGTGCTGGCGCTGGTAGCCGGGCTGCGTTCAGCGTTTGCCAGCACCGGTGACCCGCTGCACGTCATGGTTCTTCGCAAAGGCGGCAATGCTGAACTCACCAGTCTCGTCACCGAGCAAAGCTTTCAAATCATCAAAGCCTTTCCCGGTATTGCGAAAACCGCCGACGGCCAGCCGCTCGCCTCACTCGAAGTTGTTTCGGTTGTCAATCTCACCAGCCCTGAATCGCCCAATGGAACGAACGTCACTCTGCGCGGACTCCCGCTCACCGGAGTGCAGATGCGCCATCTCAACTTATTGCAGGGCCGCTGGTTTAGTCCCGGCCAGCGTGAAGTGGTAGTTGGCAAAAACGTGGCCAAGCGCTACCCGGATGCCATGCTCGGCAAGCAATTAAAATTCGGCAAAGGCTTATGGACTATCGTTGGAGTTTTGGATGGCGGTCAAAGCGCCTACAACAGTGAAATCTGGGGCGATGCCAATCAGGTTGCTGCCGACTTCAACCGCCCTAACAATCTCAGCTCCGTTCTGTTGCAAGCAGAAAACGAAGTGGCCGTCCAATCCCTTCTTCATTCGCTCGCCGATGACCGCCGCCTCACCGTGGACACTATGGCCGAGCGTTCTTATTTCGAACAACAAACCATTTCTGCCGCGCCCGTTCGCTATCTGGGAATCTTCGTGGCTATCATCATGGCCGTCGGTAGTTGCTTTGCCGCTATGAACACTATGTATGCCGCCGTGTCCCGCCGCGCCAAAGAAGTTGGCACCCTGCGCGTACTCGGGTTCACCCGAGGCAGCATTCTCTTCTCTTTCTTTGTGGAATCGGTTTTGTTGTCTTTAATCGGCGGCATCATCGGCGTTCTCGTAGTGCTGCCGCTTAATAATGTCACCACCGGACTTGGTAATTTTATTACCTTTAGCGAAACCTCATTCAACTTCCGGGTCACACCCGAGATCATGCTGGAAGGAATTTTGTTTGCTGCCTTTATGGGCGCAATCGGCGGCTTTCTGCCGGCGCGGCAGGCGGCGAAAAAAGAAATCTTATCTGCGCTCCGTGAAGTATAAAGGGTAAAACAGCGCAAAGTAAACCAATGGAAACAGAATTAAAAAGTCTGCGCATCGAACGCACGGCGCGGCGTCCGCGCCAGGAAAACGGATGGATCAAATGGGTCATCCTCGCTGTTGGAGCTGTGGTCCTGATCTCAGGGGCAGTTTGGGCGTATGTAAAGCTCAATGCGGCCACGCCCGTTACGGTGGTCCGCGTTCAGTCTCCGGTTGCCGCCGCTGACGCGGGTGAACAAAATGTGCTTTCTGCCACCGGCTACATCATCGCCGCGCATAAGATTGAGGTCGCTTCAAAAGTAGTGGGCCGCGTTGCCTGGATCGGCGTGGAAAAAGGCGATAAAGTGAAAGCCGGTCAAGTGCTGGTTCGCCTGGAAGATGACGAATACCGCGCCCAGCTTGAACAATCGAAAGGCCAGTTGCAGAATCTGGAAGCTCGCCTGGCGGAACTGCAAAACGGTTCGCGCCCGGAAGAGGTCGCGAAATCACGCGCCGATCTGAACGAGGCGCAGGCTGATCTTCAAAATTATAAGATCACGCTGGACCGAACGCGATCACTCGTCGAACAAGGCGTTTTATCAAAACAATCGCTGGATGACGCGCAGGCTAAATATGACAGCTCTGCGGCTCGCGTCAACAGCTTGCAGCGCACGCTCGATCTCGCGGTGCTAGGCCCCCGCCGGGAACAGATTGATCAGGTTCGCGGCCAGATCGTGCAGGCCAAAGGTTCGCTGGAATACGCCCAAACCCAGTTGGATAACACTTTAATTAAGGCTCCTGTCACCGGCACAATTCTTGATCGCAATGTGGAGAAAGGCGAATTTGTCACCAACGGTTTTGTAGGCGATAAAGGAGCCAAAGGCTATATCGTCACAATGGCTGACTTGAACGATCTAAAGGTGGAGCTTGATATCAGCCAGAATGATTTTCCGAAAATCGGTCCGCGCCAGAAAGGAATCGTCACCACTGATGCCTACCCCGACCGCAAATACAAAGGCGAGATCAGCGACGTTTCGCCGGAAGCGGACCGCTCCAAAGCCACCGTCCAGGTGAAAGTGAGGGTGCTGAACCCTGATGATTACCTGCGGCCCGACATGAACGCCACGGTCAACTTTTATGGTGACAAACCTTCCGGTGATGCCCAGGAAGCAAGCACAAAACGCGTGGTGGTCATTCCCCGCAGCGCGGTTGCTGGCGGAAGCGTTTTTGTTGCTTTAAATAACCGCGCTAAAAAGATTCCGGTCACATTGGGTGGAACCACTAACGGCGGCATTGTTGTTCAGAGCGGTTTATTAGGCGGCGAAGACTTGATTGCGGACCCGCCGGCCGATTTGAAAGACGGACAAAGGATCGAAGTGAAACGATAAAGCTAGTGGGAGCAAATTGGATATGAGTGAAACCATAATTCGCACTCGTGAATTGAGCCGGGAATATGTTCGCGATGAGTTCAAGGTGATGGCCCTTGATGAGGTCAACATCACAATTGATCGCGGTGATTTTGTCGCTTTAATGGGACCATCCGGTTCCGGCAAATCCACGCTGCTTTATCTGATTGCCGCGATGGATCGCGCTTCCGGCGGCGATATCGAAGTGCTAGGCGCGAACCTGCGCGAATTTTCTGATCGGCAGATCGCTCACTGGCGCAACGAACACATCGGATTCATCTTCCAGTCATTCAACTTGATTCCAGTGCTGACCGCTTTGGAAAATGTGGAACTGCCGTTGAAGCTCACTAACCTTCCCAGGAAAGAACGGCTCGAACACGCCGCCACTGCCTTGAAGCTGGTGGGTTTGGGCGATCGCTTGAATCATCTGCCGAAGCAGCTTTCCGGCGGCCAGGAACAGCGCGTCGCCATTGCCCGCGCCATCGTCACCGATCCTGACCTAATTTTGGCCGACGAGCCGACCGGTAACCTGGATGCAGCAGCCGCCGAAGACGTGCTCACCATGCTGACGCGCTTAAACAAAGAATATGGCAAAACCGTCATTATGGTAACGCACGATCCTCACGCTGCGCGGTTTGCCAGAAACATTCGTCACTTGGAAAAAGGCAAACTACTGCCGCAAGGCACGTTACCGGCAGATTGGGCTTCCGCCATGGCAGTGCGAAATTAAGCGGCTCGGGCTTGCGCAATCTTCTGCAGGAATTGGCGCGCCCGCTCCGTTAAAATTTCATACTGCCCGGCGGCTATTGTCTTGTTATCGACCAACTCACTGCCCACGCCGACCGCGCAGCAGCCCGCCGCCAGAAACTCGCCTACCGTATCCAGATTCACGCCGCCGGTAGGAACAAATTCAATCTGCGGAAACGGCCCCTTCAATGCCTTAATGTACTTTGCGCCGCCAAGTGCGCTGCACGGAAACACTTTAATAGCATCCACTCCCGCTTCCCAAGCCGTTACAATCTCGGTCGGCGTGAGTGCGCCCGGAAACATCGCCTTGGAATAACGCTTCACAATTTCAACCGTTCTCAGATTTAAACTGGGCGTTACGAAAAATTCGGCTCCCGCTAACATGCAAGCCCGAGCCGTTTCCGGGTCCAGCACCGTGCCTGCCCCTAAAATCATCCGGTCGCCGAATACATCCGCCACTTTCTCTAAAGCTTTGATGGCCCCCTGCACCGTCATAGTGATTTCAGCGCAGGCAATTCCGCCCTCGCTGATCGCTTCTACCGCACGAATGGCCGATTCCGCGTCATTCGTGCGAACAATCGGCACGATTCCAAGCTGCTTAATGCGTCGAACAGTTTCTGTGCTCTGCACTTAACCTTCTCTGGTGCTTTCCGGAGTTTGTGATGGTCCCGTATCAGCCGCCCAATCATCGACAGGACGGCGACTGGTGTTAGTGATACCGGAACGCGGATTGTACGGCGACACAATCTCCATGTCGCTCTCGTCCGGGTCCGGCCCTTCTTGGTAGGTGCCAAGCTCTTCATCTTCAGGAATCGGCAATTCGCCTGTATCCAGAATGCTAGGCCTAGCCTCTTCATCGCCTGTATCAGTACGGTCGCCCCGCTTGATGCCGCCATCGTTCGGCCCCAGAATTAGGTTTCTGATCGCGTCAGAAAAATCTAAATTCGATTGGTAAAAACGCATGATCAAGCTCCGTGAGTATTCAACGGTCCATGTTCTTTTTCGTCGTCTTCTTTGCCGAAAGCACCATCAACGGGCTGCGCGCCCCGGCCCGAGCTAAACTCCGGGCGCGATGCGGCCAGCTTTTCCGCCGTGGAATGTTTACCGGATTTGTTAGACGTTTGCAGGTCCGTCACCACATCCGTCACATCGCTATAATTCTCGTCTTCCTGCTCCATCGCGTGTTTGCCGCGCGATGATTCATCCGAATCAGGCAGGTCTGTTTTCTTTCCGATATCCGAGTTACGTGCCATAGTGATTTCCTTCCTATCGGACTCGCGCCGTCCCCGAAGCGTTACTGGAAGAAATAGTTGGAAACCTAGACAGAAACCAAATGGTCATTTTGGTGTATGCAGACCATTAAGAGTGAGCTTATCAGGCTGAGTCGCCCGGAAGAACTGAAACCGTTACTTTCTTCCACCGGTTCCTGCATCAGCTTGTATTTTCCGATTAGCCAGGAAAACTTCAACCCAAGCGATGACGAGCGGCGGTGGAAGCAGGTAATTCACCAACTCGAAGGCGAGGCGTCCAAGTACCCGCAAGTGAAAGATCTTGTTGACTCTTTAAAGAGCTGGGAGGATCTGGGCAGCGACCGCCAGGGAAGAGAAAAAACGCTGGTGGTATTTCGCTCACCGGAGTTTTTTTATCGCATGTGGGTGCCGGTAGAACTGGCTGAAAAAACAGTGGTCGGTCCACAATTTTACGTCCGTCCTTTGCTGCCCTACCTAAGTGAATCTGAATTCTACATTCTGGCGTTAAGCCAGCATAATACACGGCTTCTACGATGCACTTGGGAAAGTGCTGAACCCGTAGAACTAACAGGCGCAGCCACTGATTTCGACGGATACATGAACTTAGACAAACCGGATCACAACCAGAATGATAATTCTGCGGCTGGCCCTGGTAGCGGAATGTTAAGAGGCATTGTGCAGAGCACAAGCACAGTGAAAGAAGATCGGAATGAATACTTAGCGCATTATTTTCGCCAGCTTGACCGCGCTTTAGGTCATATTCTACGTGACAGTAAAGCTCTCGTGATTCTGGTCGGCGTGGATTATGAGCAAGCAGCTTATCGCTCAATCAGCACTTATCCTCATTTGGTGACGGAAGGTGTTCACGGCGCACCGAACGGCTTGAAGGGCGGCGAAATGCACGCCCGCGCTTTGGGAGTGCTGGAACAAAACCGTTTGAAAATTGTCGATGAAGTGATTTCCGAGTACAATCATTTGGCTGGCGGCGGACGCGCCACCAATCGATTGAAAGACATTGTAACTGCCGCTCATGACGGGCGCATTGTGAAGCTGGTTTTGTCCGATTCTAAGGAACAGGCTGGAGTGATGGATGAGGCCACTTACGAAGTAACAGGATCAGACCGTGAAACCAGCCAGAACTATGATCTTTTAAACGACGCTGCGGTGCAAACCATTCTGCATGCCGGCCAGGTGTATGTCGCGCCTAACAAGCAAATGCCGAATGGCGCACCGCTGATTGCGGTGTTCCGGTATTAGCGTTTATACAAGCACGGTAAATGCTGATTCCTGACGCTCCACAGGCCGATAAGTGGTATCCCTTTCTTTGGGTTCCCTGCCGGCTTCTTTGATGATGCGCAGCAGTTCCTGACGGCGCATATGCTGTTTGGTAGTTGCGCCGGCATCATGGTAAATCTTTTCTTCCACAATCGTTCCGTCTATGTCGTTTGCGCCAAAACGCTGCGCGATCTGCGCGACGCTCGGCGTCATCATCACCCAATAAGCTTTAATATGCGGAATGTTATCCAGCATTAAACGAGAAACAGCAATCTGCCGGATATCATCAAAGCCGCTGGTTCTTGGCAGATGACTCAACGCTGTATTTTCCGGGTGAAACGCGAGCGGGATGAAGGTCACAAACCCTTGCGTGTCATCCTGCAACTCGCGCAGTTTAATCAAGTGATCAACGCGATCTTCTTCGGTTTCCAAATGCCCATAAAGCATCGTGCAATTGGTTTTCAAACCAAGCTCATGCGCAACGCGGGCGCATTCCAGCCATTCGCTACCATCAATTTTGTGATCGCAAATGATTCGGCGAACACGTTCCGAGAAGATTTCCGCTCCCCCGCCCGGCATGGAATCCACTCCGGCAGCACGCAGGCGTTCGAGGGTTTCACGAATGGAAATTTTCGCTCGTTTTGCCAGGTAAGCTACTTCAACCATCGTGAACGCTTTCAGGTGAACCTGCGGGTAGCGTTCTTTTAAGCCGGAAATCATTTCGCAGAACCAATCGAGGCTCAGTTCAGGATGCAAGCCGCCCACAATGTGAAATTCCGTCACAGCTTCGGCATAGCCACGCCCGGCTGTTTCCCACACTTGTTCGAGCGTCATGGTGTAGCTGTTTGGATCTTTCGCTTTTTTGCCGAATGCGCATAAACGGCAGCTTGCCACGCAAACATCAGTGGGATTGATATGGCGGTTTACGTTGAAGTAGGTGACGTTTCCATGCAGCCGCTCGCGCACCAAATTGGCCAGATAACCAACAGTTAAAATATCGGGGCTGCGGTACAAAGCCACTCCGTCAGCAAAATTGAGCCGTTCACCGGCAATCACCTTGTCATAAACAAGCTTTAAGCGAGAATCTTCAATGATAGGCTGCATAGAATCACTTATTTAGATGAACTTCTGATGCAACAGGATGTCTGCCGCCCAAAAGATAAAAAATAAAACACTGACGTACCCGTTCAGAGTAAAGAATGCTACATTCACTCTGGATAAATCGTTAGGATGCACCAAACTATGCTCATACACTAAAAGAGCGACTACCAGAACGATGCCCATTAAGCTCAATGCGCCTAAATGAAACTGAACAGCCAACAAAAGCAAGCAGCCGACCATTAACAGGTGCAGCAAACGAGCGACACTTAAAGCTCGTGGAATGCCTAGAGCGCAAGGGATGCTGAATAATTTTTCGCGTGAATCAAATTCGTAATCCTGGCAAGCGTAGATCACATCGAAGCCAGCAGTCCAAAACGTCACCGCCGCAGTGAGCCACAGAATACGAGGATCGAGTGATCCGCGCATGGCGATCCAAGCACCGGCAGGGGCCATGCCGAGGCAAAATCCTAAAATCAAGTGGGCATAAGTGGTGAAGCGTTTACAAAACGAGTAGAAAAAAAGAACAATCAACACGAGAGGCGCCAGCAGCAGGCAGACCGTTCCCAACTGACGGGCAGCTAACAGGAAGATCAAGGAAGCCACGCCGGTGAAACCCCAAGCAAAACGGCGCGATAACAAACCAGCAGGCAGATGACGTCCGGCGGTTCGCAGATTGCGGGAGTCAATATCCGCGTCCAAAATTCGATTAAAAGCCATTGCCGCAGAACGGGCCGCCACCATCGCGATAATGATCCAGCCAAAGCGAGACCACAAATCAGGGATTTGAAAATGCGCAGCGCGCCAGGCAAGCAGCGCGCCGGTTAACGAAAAAGGAAGCGCAAATACGGAATGCTCGAATTTAATCATATCGAGCGTGGACCGTAGACGCTTCCAGAAGACGCGCATAATTAGTTTGAAAGAACCCGCTACTATTTTACCGGGTAGAATTTAAGAGCAGAAATGGACATTCAACAGTTAAGAATTCTTCTGGAACAGGTGCGGGAAGGAGCAACGCCGGTAGATACGGCACTGGAACGGCTGCGGCACATGCCATTCGAGGATTTGGGGTTTGCCAAGGTGGACCACCATCGCGCTTTGCGGCACGGTATGCCGGAAGTGATTTTCGGAAAAGGTAAAACGGTGGAGCAGGTGGAAAAAATCAGCCAAGCGCTGCTGGCGAAATCACCCAACCTGCTACTAACACGAGCGACGGCAGAAATGGCGGAAAGCGTGCGCTTGTCGGCGCCGGAAACGGAATATTTTCCTCTGCCGGGACTGGTGCGAGTGTGGCGCGACAAAACAATACGCGGCAAAGGCAAGATTGCAGCTATCTGCGCGGGAACAAGCGATCTGCCGGTTATGGATGAAGCGCGGTTAACGGCGGAAGTGATGGGCAATGAAGTGGAAGCGATTGTGGACGTGGGCGTAGCGGGAATCCATCGCTTACTGGCGCAGCAGGAAAAGTTGAGCAGTGCGCGAGTGGCGATTGTGTGCGCGGGCATGGAAGGCGCTTTGCCGAGCGCAGTAGGGGGCCTAGTTTCCTGTCCGGTGATTGCGGTGCCGACCAGCATTGGCTATGGGGCCAGCTTTCATGGTTTAGCCGCACTGCTAGGCATGTTGAACAGTTGCGCCAGCAATGTCACGGTGGTGAACATCGACAACGGTTTTGGGGCAGGATACGTGGCGAGCTTGATCAACCGGCTGTGATCAGCCAACCGGCTCAATAAACAAGTAGAAAGTGAAGCTGGGAGTCTGATCGCCACGGCCCCATCGTTTTATTTTCCACTGCGCCCTGATGTATTTTACGTCGGGATTCGCTTCGAGGTTTAAAAGAATGCTGGACACTCCGGTGTAGAATTTCTGCGGAAAGGAAAGCAATGGCGCAGCGGACCAATCAGAAGCGTCCTTTGAGCCTTGCAAAGCAACGAGCAGAAATTCCTGTTCCACAACGCCGGTAATGCCGAGCGTGACCAGCAGCGTTCGCGCATCGGAAACCTCAGCAGACTGACTTTCGCCGTTAGCATGAACAGTTTGTTCCGGCACCAGAAAAGCTGATTCCATCAGTGAATGAGTCTTTCCAGGCGTTCAGCGGCGGCGGCAATTGTTTCGGGCTTCTTAGCAAAACAGAAGCGAACCCAGTTAGCGCCCATTTCCGGATGAGAAAAGAAACTGGAGCCGGGAACAGCGGCCACGCCGATGTCTTCCACCAGATGGCGGCAGAATTCAATATCGCTGCCCAGGTTGAAATTTTCGATGTTGGCCATAACGTAGTACGCTCCTTGCGGAGAGGAACAAACGAACCCAAGCGGAGTCAGAGCATCCAAGATCAGCCGCCGTTTTTCTTCATACATTCGGCCAAGCTGGGCGAAGTATTCGTCAGGCAGATTCAGCGCATGAATGCCGGCCTGTTGCAGCGGCGAAGCGGCCCCGACAGTAAGAAAATCATGAACCTTGCGAATGGAAGCAGTCAGCGCAGGCGGAGCCACAACCCAGCCGACGCGCCAGCCGGTGACGGAAAACGTTTTGCTTAAACTGTTGACCAGAACGGAACGCTCGCGCATACCAGGCAAAGAGCAGATGGGGATGTGCCGGGCATTTTCGTAAACGATGTGTTCGTATATTTCATCGGTGATGGCAATGGCATCGAATTCCTGGCAGAGCTCGGCAATCTGCTGTAATTCCGCCAGCGTCAGCACACGACCGGTAGGGTTGTTCGGAGTGTTCAGAATAATGGCGCGGGTGCGGGGCGAGAAGGCAGCGCGCAATTCATCAGGATCGAAAGTCCAATCAGGCGGGCGCAGAGAAACGTAGCGAATGGTGGTGCCGCTTAGCTGAGAATCGGGCCAGTAGTTTTCATAAAACGGCTCGAATACAATCACTTCATCGCCCTCATTGAGCAGAGCGAGCATAGTAGCCACCATGCCTTCGGTCGCTCCGCAGCAGACGGCCAGTTCGCGTTCAGGGTCAAAATCAAGTTGATAAAAGCGGCGGTAGTAGGCGGCAATTGCCTCGCGAAACGCTTTTGCGCCCCAGGTAATTGAGTATTGATTTATGTCCGATTCAATGGCGGCGCAAGCGGCCTGTTTTAATTCCGCAGGAGCAGGAAAATCGGGAAAGCCTTGCGCCAGGTTCACGGCATTATGCACAAAAGAAAGACGAGTCATCTCACGGATAACAGATTCTTTAAACCGCGAAATGCGGTTATTCTGGAAACGGGTCAGCGGCACAATACTTTTGTGATTGTAACGTTACGCGCGTGGCTCAACTGTTTTGCTGACTGCCATTTCCGTAGTACTTATTTGCTTTTGTTCGGCTTTCCATTGTTCTAGCGTTCCTGGTATGAAGGAAGAATGCGCTTTTTCCTTGTTGTCCTCATTTTTGTTTTGATTCTGGCCGGTTGCAGGCGCACTCGAACGACAAATGGGAGAGCCGAACCGGGGTCAATGCCGGATTCCAAGCTGACTCCCGGAGCAACGCTGGAAGTGACAAAAGACGATATCTGCACGCCGGGTTACTCCAAGAAAGTGCGGGACGTGCCGGATTCGGTAAAGCGCAAAGTGTATGACGAGTACAACGTTCAATATGTGCCCAAGGGATACGAAGTCGATCACCTGATTTCATTAGAATTGGGCGGGTCAAACAGTATTCGCAACCTATGGCCGGAGTCTTACAGCATTCAGTGGAATGCGCGGGTGAAGGACGCGCTGGAAAACCGAATGCATAAACTGGTTTGCGATGGAACGATCAGTTTGGAAACCGCGCAGAAACAGATTTCGACGGATTGGATTGCCGCGTATAAACAGTATTTCCATACTGATTCTCCTGCTAGCGAGAGCCGCTCGGATTCCAAAGGACGGAAGCGGAAAGCATAAACCATGACTCCCAACCATAAATTGACGAACGTAATCAAAGGCCGAAAAGTGCAAGCGGTTCAGCAATCGGACACGGATTTAGTTTTGCAGTTTGAAGACGGTTCCACGGTGCGCATTAAACTGGCTGAGCCGACATCGAGCGTGATGGTGCGGGACGCGCAGAATAAGATGGAATATGCGGATTAGATTTGTTATTCCATCCAGTGCCGTTTAATGGAATAGTTTCAGCACGATCGGTCGTGCTAATCTGTGTGCAGCAGTTGTTTTCACTTTTGCGCCAAGGGCGAACGCTTAATTTTGATTGGAACGAATTTATGCTGCGCACTGTTGTTCTCACTATTCTGGCTGCCGGTTTAGCGTTTGCGATTGACAGCCTGATTGCCTGGGCGGGTTTTCGCCTGACTCATGTACCGAAGGGATTTCCGCCGTTCACGTTTCTGCCGATTCTTTCCGGCGCAGTGGGCGGAGCCGTGTTCGGCTCGATTGTTTATGCGCTAATTCAAGCATTTTCAAAACAGCCGGAGAAGACGTTTTTGTTTGTGGCGGTGGTTGTGCTTGCTTTATCGTTTGCGCTGCCGCTGCGGCTAAGCTTTACAAAGTCAACTCGATTTACAGGCGTGACTCCGGCGGCACAGATGATTTTAGTGCTGATGCATTCAGTGGTAGCAGCGGTTACGGTCACTACGCTTTTGGCGAAACCGGATTGAGATGAAGCAATTCTCCGGCACTTACAGATTTAATTCAGGCCATGCTAACCGGTGAAAGCGGTTTCTTTCAGTTGAAGCGATTAGTGAGATACGCTGTTATAGCTGCTATTTTTTTAGGGCTGGCTTTGTCTGCATTCTGTCAAGTTGTTCCCGCCACCAACATGAAAGCTTTAAACGAAACACCCGTGGTTTTTCCAAAAGAGGGAAGCACAAAGCCGCTGCTCCTGATGCTTGGCTTTTCCCACAAAAGCGGCAATGATTTCCAGAACTGGAACAAACTTTTCAAAAGTCCTTATCTCACAGACTCGCGTATAGATTATTTCGAGCTGGTTGATCTTCAAGGCGTGCCGTCATTTGTAAAAGATGATTTTACACGGTACGCGGCGAGCAGTTTCAAAAGCAGAACAGCCTCATTTTGCGCCATTTTACAGCCAGGAACAAGAATGGAAGCGCGTCGTAGAATTTGCAGAACCTAAAATCGCTTATCGGGTTCTGGCAGATCCGAGTGGCCATGTGGTGCGGCAGAACAAAGGTCCGGCAACGGAAGCGAAGTGTTCTGAACTGGATGCAGCCATAAAGAAGCGGATCTCCACTCACAAGTAGGGCAACCTTTACTGCTTCACATCAATCTGCTCGTCAAGGGCAGACCAGATGCGGTGAGCAGGAATGGACACGAGCGCGTCGCGTAAGATCAGTGCACCATCGACCCACTCCAAAACAGCACGATCGTTCGGGTCTATAAGATAGATATGCTTAAAACCCCAGTTCTGATAAGCGCGGCATTTGGCGAATAGATACAGAATTTTATCGTCTTCGGACAGTATCTCAACAACTACATCGAGGGCTTTGGTTGGATATGGCAGTTCGATGGGCCCAGCCGTAGCAATTACATCCGGTTTGGGGCGTGCTTTAGGATCAATTCGCAGTTCGATTTCAGAACCAGATTTGAAGCCAGATTCATCAAGCAACTTCATAATGATTTTTTGCAGCAGTCCGTGAATCCAAGTGGGCATACCTTTGGAGATGGCTTCGCCATACCAGTATTCAAAACTCTGGTCCGATTGACTGTCTTGCAACTGAAAATCTACAAGCGTCAGGGTTGGCGTGATGGTAACCATGCTGTTATTTTCCTATAAGCCGTTCTTTTCATGCTCTGCGGCGTAGAAGGAATAATCGGCGCTGTAGGAAACTAGGGCGAGATCGCCGATTTTACAGCTTGTTGTGGGCGCAGCGCCGCCGCTGGTATTAAGGCGCTGAATGTAAGTGGTCCGCGCAAACAAACCAGCGCCGAAATGCGCGGGGCGATTTGCAACAGCCTTGAGCAGCAGACAAGGGATGGCTCCGGCGTTCGGACAACTCGGATTACTGCCTGCATTAACGCTGCCGATTTTAGAGCCCCAGACCATGCTGGAATCGAATGAACTTTGCCAAGCGGGAGCATTCATCTGCCGGTGATCGCCGGAAAAAGTAGAACCCAATTCGGCAGTAGGCACAGGACTTAGAAAGTGAGTACTCACCTGCTGGGTGAAGCGATTTATAACGATGGACAAGGTAGCTTGTGGGGCGATAAACATCCAGACTGGGGCTGATTTATTACCGGAAGCGGAGGGCAGGCAAAGATAATTCTGCGTACCCATAGCATGGGCAGTCAGATAAACCGTGTTCCCGGACGGCGGCGTAATGGCGGGCGGGACGGCTGCCAGTTGCGTTTGCGCAAGCGCAGTTGCGGGAAGCAGTGCCGTTAATAATCCGAAGCTTACGCCAGAACGGATAGCGGTGAGCAGGTTTCTTTTTTGCACTTTTCTTCTGTTCGTCCATTTGATTCGAGCACAGCTCTTGTATCTCATCTAAATTTCACTTGACTTTCGTGTTTGGACGTGAAAGCATGATCCAGATTCAAGAAAGCTCACACAAATGTTCAGTAAGCTGCTTCTCTCTACGCTCTTATTGAGCGCGCCTTTATTGGCAGTGACAATTCCTTTTGATTGCAGCCGGGGGATTCCGCTGCAAACCGCAATTAACTTTTCTCTGCCAGGAGAAACACTTTTGATTACGGGCACCTGTTACGGGCCGGTAACGATTGCGGCAAAAACAATCACGATTGCGGGCGGGGGCGCGGCGGTGATTGACGGCCGCAAAAGTGATGCGGTGACGGTAAGCGGTCCGGGAAAAGTAACGTTGACGAATCTGGCGATTCAAAACGGGCAGAACGGATTGGTAGGCCAAGCGGGCGCACAACTGAGCCTGGCAAATACAAACGTCCATGACAACGCGGTGAACGGGATTCTGCTCCAAGGCAATTCGGCCATCACTTTACTGGACAGCAGCACCAACCACAACGGCTTAACGGGCATCGACGCAGAAGCGAGTTCGAGCTTGATTCTAACGGGAAACTTTATCAGCGAAGCCAATACAGTGTTCGGCATTGATATCAACAATAGTTCGAGTTTGACGCTGGCCCAAGCCAAAGTGACAGTGGACCAGAATACGTTGGGCGTGCAGATCGGCACAAGCGGCGGCGCGTTTATTGCCGACGCGAACAGCGTGTTAACAGTGAAGAAAAACGCGACCACGGGATTAACGATTGTGTCGGGCGCGCACATGGTTGATTTCGGCGGCACCATTTACGCCACCGACAACGGGGTGCATGGCGTTTCGGTAGACTCCAAAGCGGGGCTGGATCTGGATGCGGCAGGGCTGGTTGTTGCTACCGGCAATGGGCAGGACGGGGTTCACCTGGAAGAAACATCGGTGCTGACTATTTTCAACACCACCGCGTTTTCCGGCGCGCCCGGCACAACCACGCTCATCACGCAGAACAACGGGCAGAACGGGATCAGCGTATTGACCGGATCGAATTTAACGCTGATTCACCAGGCAACGATTTCGAGCAATCATAACGCGATGTTCGGCATTCAAGCGGATAACGGCAGCAGCGTAACGCTGATTCAATCCGATGTTTCCAGCAATACAACGAAGGATGTTTCCTTGACATTCGGCTCACGGGGAGATTTGAACGGCGGGACGATCGGCTCGATTGTTTGCGACGCGACGGCATTGTTGCGGAGCAAAACGGGTTATGCGTGCCATTGAGATCGTATTCAATAGCCAGTAGGTTTGACAGCACCAAAACACGCAGTTAGTAAATACAGGATGGCCTATCAACTGGTCGGCGTTAAAAGCCGACAAGACTGGAACGAATACCATTCGATCCGCCGTAGAGTGCTGTGGGAAGCGAGAGGACTAACGAACTACGATGCCACTCATGAGGACGAGTACAAACCTACTAATCACCCTCTGCTCGTAAAACTCGACGGACGAGCAATTGGCACTGTTCGCTTGGACAACTTCGGCAACGGCACTGGCACTGTGCGACTTGTAGCAATCGAACCTGAGATTCAACGAAAAGGGCATGGGCGCGTACTGTCTGAATATGTCGAGCAGTATACCCAGAACATGGGAATAAACGCTCCCTACGTTAATGCTGTTCCAGAGTCCGTGGGCTACTACGAAAAACTGGGCTGACAGGCCTGTATTTGGGATAAGAATGAATTGATTGGCATCGCGTCAGATTGCCATCAAATGAGCAAACGGCTGATCTGATCAAGAGCGGCGATTGTTTGCGTTGCCGATTTATAAATTCGTTAGCGCGAAGACGTTGAAAGCCACGCTGCCGCAAGTAAGCACAGTGAAATGACCGTTGAGAACACCACGGGCGCCCAGAAGAAATAACGCCAACTGAGAAACGTTACAACCACGAAGCATAAGGCGAACGTCCAGGCGAGCATTCGCGTGGCCGCAACGCTTGGGCTCAATGTTCCGAGTTGCCACGCTACCACAGCAGCAAAAAACAGAAACACAGACACGAACAGGCCGAATCCGGTGTAGAAATCCCAATAAGTCCGGCTGAATCCCTGCGTTTCGAACCGCATGGTTTTCATGGATGTCAATAAGACAGCAACACCCCATTGCGGGTCGCTTTGGCGAAAGCCCAAAGTATGCCCAACAGCGAAGAGGAAAGTCAGAACCGAAGCGATTCGATACAGAACGGATGCCTTCACAATCTTTTTACCTTAACCAGGACGATAGAAAGACAGTACATTACTGCCTTGGCGCAGAACGCGAGTTTGTTTCAATGTTCCCGCAGAGTCCGGCAGTTTGAGATGCGAGTCATGCTGCGCGATGACCAAACGACAGGAAGCGGCGTTCAACAGATCGAGCGCGGTTTGGTAATCGCGCGGGTGCGCGTAAGGCGGATCAAGAAAAACAATGTCGGCTGCGTGCTTGGGCAGAAGCGTGAGGGCATTGCCGCGAATCACCGTGGCTTCGGCGGCAATGCCGAGCGAGTCCAGATTTTCGCGGATTACCGCAATGGCGCCGGGATTGCGATCGAATAAGATGGCGTGCCGAGCGCCGCGGCTGAGGGCTTCAATAGCGACCGCGCCGGAACCGGCGTAAGCATCCAGAAACACGGTGCCTTCAATTTCAGGAGCAAGCACGTTGAACAGCGTTTCGCGCAGACGGTCAGGCGTAGGCCGGACGTTCAAACCAGGCAGCGTTTTCAAACGGCGGCGGCGGAATATGCCTGCTATGACTCGCATGCTTCACCCAATCTGCACAAAGCCGTACTGGCGCTGCCAATTTTCCTGAATGTAGCGCACCACGTCGCGCATCTGCTCTTCGTTTTCACCCGGCTGCGTGATTAACTGCTGGGCTTCGAGGCGAGCCAATTCCAGAATATCGGCATCGCGGAACAAATTGGCCACATGCAGGCCGGGAATGCCGGATTGCCTGGTGCCGAAGAACTCGCCCGGCCCGCGCAGGCGCATGTCCATTTCCGCGATGTAGAACCCATCGTTTGATTCCACCAGGGTACGGATGCGTTCACGCGCAATGTCGTTCAAGCGTTCGGTGATGAGAAAGCAGTAGCTTTGCTGCGAACTGCGCCCCACGCGCCCGCGAAGCTGATGGGTTTGTGCCAGGCCGAAGCGCTCAGCTTGTTCGATGACCATTACGGTCGCGTTCGGGACATCCACGCCCACTTCGATGACGGTGGTACAGACCAGAATCTGTGTTTCATTTTTCTGGAATCGAGCCATCGCATTTTCTTTGTCATCAGCGGACATTTTGCCGTGCAGCAAGCCGATTTGAAAATTAGGAAATACCACCTGCGAAAGATGCTGATAAGCTTTTTCAGCCGCTTTCATGGCGCTGGTCTCGCCTTCTTCGATAACCGGATACACAACGTAAGCCTGACGGCCCATTGAAACTTCGTGAGCGATGAAGCTCCAGACTTTTTCCACGGCGGATTCAGTGATCTGCTTGGTAATCACCGGCTTGCGCCCAGGCGGAAGCTCGTCTATGCTTGACACTTCCAAGTCGCCATAAACGGTGAGGGCCAAGGTGCGGGGAATCGGCGTGGCGGTCATCACCAGCACATCCGGTTTGATCCCTTTTTCGATTAAAGTGAGACGCTGCACAACGCCGAAGCGGTGTTGTTCATCCACAATCGCCAAGCCGAGTTTTTGAAAATCAACGTCTTTTTGGAGCAGGGCGTGAGTACCCAAAACAATGTTGACGAAACCGGCGGAGATGGCTTTCTTGATCTGTTGTTTTTCTTTGGCAGTCATGGAGCCGGTGATGAGCACCACCACGTAGCCAAGCTTTTCCATCAAGCGGCGGAAGTAAGCATAATGCTGGGTAGCCAGGATTTCGGTAGGCGCGAGCACGGCTACCTGATGACCGTTTTCGATGGCTACCACGGCAGCCTGGGCCGCGACGATGGTTTTTCCGCTGCCGACATCGCCTTGCAGGAGGCGATGCATGGGGTAAGGCTCCTTCATGTCGGCCACAATTTCCTGCACCACGCGTTTTTGCGCGGCGGTGGGTTTGAAAGGCAACATGCGCTTTACTTGTTCGCGGGCATGTTCGGTGACGGTGAAAGCAACGCCTTCTACCTTTCTGGCTTTCATGCGTTTTAATGCCAGACCGCATTCCAGCCAGAAGAACTCATCGAAAATTAAACGAAACTGGCCGGGGGAACGGAACTCATTCAATAACTGGACACTGCTTTCCTGCCCTGGCGAATGCACTTCGCGGATGGCGGCGGCAAGGCCGGGAAGCTGTAAACGTGTTTTGATATCAACCGGCAGGCAGTCAGCAGGAAGCTCCACTTCCTGCAGAACGCCATGCAGAAGCCGCCGCAGCACACGAGCCGAAATCTTGCTGATGGCTTCGTAGATGGGCACGATGCGCCCGGTATGCAAACCTTCATCGCCTTCGTCGTCAGAAAGCACTTCCAGTTCGGGTTGGACCATGAGGCAGGAGTTCTGCCGGCGATCAAACTCGATTTTGCCGAACAAAGCAACCCGCACACCGGGAACCAGCAGATCGACCAAATGGCGGCCATGAAACCAGCGGCCGGTGAGTTGCCCGAATCCATCAGAAAAAACAGCTTCGTATAGACCTAAAGAACCGGAGCGATAACTGGAGAGTTTGCCTTGCTCAACGCGAGCCAGAACGGTTACTTTTTCGCCGGGAACGAGATTGCGGAGGTTTCTGACTTCGCGGCGATCTTCGTAGCGAAACGGGAAATAGTATAGAAGATCGAGCACCGTATCCAACCCACGGTTGCGCAGCAGGTCGGCGCGAACAGGCCCGATTCCCTTAACGAACTGTAATGGCGTGGAGAGATCCAAGTATTCAGGCTACTATTGTTTCGCTTTCATTTTGCCTGAAACAGGATTTATCAAATGAAAAAGAGCTGAAGCAGTTTATGCTCCAGCCCTTTTTGCAATTTTGATGAATGATTAAGCGACTTGTGGTTCTAGGGACGATACTTCAAAGTTGCTGGTAATGGCCTTGCGCGCTTTGTTGGCCAGCGACTTCAGCTTTACATGGCGAGGTTTGGAGAGTTTCTTTTCCACGCTACGACGCGCCCGAAGCAAGCGAATGCGCACCGCAGTTTCGGTCCAGCCGTGTTGTTCAGCAATTTCCTGCACTTTGTACCCTTCGATGTAGTGGCTATGCAGAACAATGCGGTCATTGGGCTTGCAGCCGTTCAGGATGCGCTTAGCATCGATCGCCGCCACGTTCAAGCGCGGAGGCGCGGCCAGTTCCGGTAGAATCTGCGTTTGCGGTTCGCGGCGCAGATAGGTCCGATGAATGTTTAAGGCAATGCTGTTTGTCCAGGTGAGAACCAGATTAGGATCGCGCAACTGTGCGCGGCGCTCCCAACCCTTGGCCCATGCTGCTTGAGCTGTATCAAGGGCAGCGTCATAAGACAGCCCTCGTGACACAAGAAATCGTACCGTCAAATTGAATCCACGCTGATATGCGTTTCCGTATTCTTCTGTCGTCATCGCAGTCAACTAGTTGGCAGTTTATGGGCCAATCTACTTATTCCCTATAAGTAATTGATTCCAGGTAGAACTCAGGCTTATTTCATTCGGCAAAGTTCCAGGCGTACTCTGAATCGCGGCAAAAATACCGAGTGCGAGGGAAAATTTTTCTATCTTGCCGTGAAACCATTTCAGAAGTTGTCATTGGAACGACAATCTTTTACAGAACAATCTGAGAGATCACTTACCTTAATGATCTCTCAGATTGTAACTTTCACAGTAGCGGTACGCTCCAGTTTATTCCAACCGACTAGACGACCTCGCAAAGCATACAGGAATGACTTCACCAGGATATAGTTCATCAGCACTCGGTAAAAAAGTCGCTGGAAAACAAACAAGCGTAAATCTACCAGCGACTCGCCTTCCAAGCAGTAGGCCAGCACTGCGGTAAGAAGATCGAGCAGAAGAAACGCAGAGTAGTAGGACAAAACTACCGGCCAGTTGCCGGACAAGCAGGCCACCAGCATGGCCACTTCGGCCAAAGGTGAAAGAACAGCCAACAGCACTTGGAAAATCCAGATGCTCGGCAGAGCGATAAAGGCCAAGGCGCCGTAACGAGGTTGAAATAATGCATCGCGATGCTTCCAGGCGGCTTGCAAAGTACCAAACGCCCAACGGAACCGCTGTTTGGCTAAAGCGGTTACGGTTTCCGGCGCTTCGGTGTAAGCGATTGCGCCTTCTTCGTACCGAATTTCGAAACCTAAACGGCGAATGGCTAGAGTGACATCGGTGTCTTCCGCCAGCGTGTCGTGGCCGAACCCGCCCACCTGCAGAATTAATTCCCTGCGCCAAGCCCCGACCGCGCCGGGAACTACCGTAATGGCGTTCAGGAGGTCGAGAGCGCGGCGGTCCAGATTGAAGCCGCAGACGTATTCAATGGCTTGAAAGCGGGTGAGCCATTTTTGTTTGTTGCCGACTTTAGCGTTGCCGGAAACAGCGCCGACCTGCGGGTTGGCAAAATGGCGAACTAACTTGGCGATAGCATGACGATCAAAAATAGTATCGGCATCAAGCGCGATTAGCAGATTGTGACGTGCTTCCGCAATGGCGCGATTTAAAGCAGACGATTTTCCGCCGTTAACCTGTTTGAAAATTCGAACGCGCGGTTCACCGACATAGCGGGATTGCAGCACGGAAAAAGTGGCGTCGGTTGAGCCGTCATCAACAATCACGATTTCCAGCTCCGGGTAGTCAGAATTGAGCAGAGAATCAACAGTGTTAGCTACCACTTTTTCTTCGTTATAAGCAGCGATGATGACGGAAACAGGAGGCGCGAAACCGTGCTTGAACTGCCGTAAACGCAGTTGCAGTTTTTGTTGCACGGCCATTGCTCCGAAGATAAAGGAACGCGCGATGGTGAGGAAGATAGCCGCCATGAAAAACCAGCCCAAGGTTTTAACCAAGGTTCCCTTGGTGGTAAGAGCTTGGCCTTCCAGACCGGCCAGCCTTGCTTCTTCCAGGCTCGGCAAGGGCATGAGTTGCGCGCGTGTTTGGTTCATCAGAGCGTCCAAATTAACAAATTGGTAGCCTTGCGACCGCAAGCGGCTAATTAAGATGGGCAACGCGGCCAGAGTGGCGGAACGATCACCGCCGCCGTCGTGCAGCAGCAGAATATGGCCGTTATTCTTTTCAGCCATGACTTCGTCTATGATTTCCTCAGCGGTGACGCCAGGACGCCAATCCTGCGGGTCAATGCGCTCACCTACCATCGTGTAATGAAAGTTGTTTTCGGCTTGCCAGATGGGAGCTACTTCTTCGGCAGTGGTCGGCTCACTATCGGCGTTGTAAGGCGGGCGAAACAGCGCGGTGGCGTGGCCGGTGTTGTGTTCAATTAGCCGCTGAGTGAAGTTCAGTTCAACGCGCAAACGCTCCTGTGACACAGTGGCAATGTTCGGGTGAGAATAAGTGTGGTTTCCGAGGAGATGGCCTTCATTGTAGGCGCGCTTGATGAGATCGGGAAAGCTTTCGGCATTCAGTCCGATCACAAAAAACGTGGCCGGAACATTCTGTTTTTTCAGCACATCGAGAATTTTCGGCGTCCAGTCAGGGTCAGGGCCATCGTCGAACGTGACCACAATCTGCTTGCCTTCACCGGAAGCAGGGCCGCTTGCTTCTACAGAATAGTAGGAAGGGAACTGCTGATAGGATTCGGCATATTCCTCATCCTGGTTCTGCCACACTTTGCGAGTGCCGTCATGCGGCGTATCGACTACCCGCAGGATGTCGCCTTCGCCGTAGCGATCAACAATTTTCAAGGAACTCAGTCTTTGCAGAGCGGCAGTGTCGAAGTGTTCGCCAGGCCAGTGACGCGCGGGCAAGGCATTCCACATATCAGCGTCTTCCGCGCCCAATCGCCAAACGCCGACGCCGCGAAAATCTTCGCGGTTGATGGCGCCGATCTGGTTCAAAGCCGTAACAGCATCAAGGAACCAGATTTCATGCTGTTTGCCGCTTTCCCTGGAGGTATAGCGAAGCACCGGATTTTCGGTATCGTCGTTCCAAGCCACGGCAGCGTGGTTACTCTGGGCGGCGGAAACAATCTGCTGGAAAGAAACTTCCGTGCCGGATGTGCCGCCGATCACCCAGTCATAACCGTAATTTCCTAAGCTGATTACCGTTTTTTCGGGCGGCACTTGTTGGGCGATGCGGTCCAGTTGAGCGTCGAACCAGGATTGAGAAGCAATCGGGCCAGGCTCGCCGGATTGGTAATGTTCGTCGTACACCATCGGCACGATGTAATCGACGGTTTGGCTTAACTGCTTCAGGTCGTAAGCATCGTCCTGGGCGGGAACGGCTTCGGCTAATAAGAGATTGTTTTCCGCAAAACGCTGTTGCGTTTCCTTCATGAAAGAGATCAGATTCCGGCGGTCCGCTGTTTCGGCTTGTTCAAAGTCGATTGTCATGCCGGCGAAATGGTGTTCTTTGGCGTTGCTGATCAGGTTGTCAATCAGGTTCTGACGGGATTTTTCGGAAGCCAGAAGCCGGTGCAGGTTATCCGATTGCCAGCCATTGCGGAAGTTCGTCACCATTGCCAGGACAGGCAGGTGAGCATCTTCGCAGATACGGATCACTTCCGGGTCAGACTCGTCGCTGATGTTTCCATCGCCATCGAGCAGAGTGAACCATTCCGGGAGCAGATGGGTGAGGTGCTGAATGTTAGCGCGGAGGGAGGTTTTGCTGGCCGGGTCCCAATTGACGTAGAAGCCGAACACAACCGGCTGCTCGGGAACAACGCTCGCCGCGCTGCGGGGGTGAATCACGGGGTTCGCGGAGCGCACGTACTTGATGTTTTTGCGATTCAATTTGAAGGGAACGTTCACGGCGCCGCGCACGCCGCCCAAGATGCTCGGCACTTCTTTGAAGTTGGCGAGATGTTCCACCGCAGGCAGACCAAGAAGGGGCAGTTGCGGACTAATGAGAACGGTCGCGACCACCGCGATTACCAGAGCCGCCAGGCTGACTGCCGAAATTTGAAATACTCGACGCAGCTTACGCCAGCGCCGCCCGCTTGGATCGTGAAATACGAATTTGGGTTCCATTCGGTTGAAACCTCCCCCAGTTAGTTAGAGGCGCGAGGGATGTAGGAGGCTCCAGCGGGGACGGTTCTGAAGCAATTAAATCTCGTTAAGATTGCGATTCTGAAGGATTTATAATGAATGGCGAGGCTTGAACAGTTCCAAATGGACCATCTCACAGTTATGCAGAAACCAGAAATTCTCGGTCCTGAGTTTGAGAAACTGGCTGCCGAAGCTGGCGACCAGGCGCGGCGGACAGCTTTAGAACATGGAGTTTCCGTTTTTTACCTGGACGATTCCGGAATAGAAACGATGGAATGCCCGGACGGACGGAAATTTGAGATCCGTTATATTCCAGGCATGCCGAGAGATCGTAATTACGAGATTGTCCGGGAATTGGCTGCTTCACCTGAAGTCGGATAGATGCCTGTTCTCACGGCGATTGCTGGTCCGAATGGTTTGGGGAAAAGTACTTATGACTCAGTCACTTTAATTTGAGGGACACGAGCATCTTTTAAATCCTGATGATATTGCAGTGCGATTGCGACCCGATGATCCACAAGCAGCGGCGTTTGCGGCGGGGCGGCAGGTACTAACACAAACACAATCTTACTTGCAGCAACGTTTAAGCTTTGCAGTTGAGACTACATTAGCAAGCAGGAAAATCTTAGATACGGTTCGGCAAGTTAACAGAGTGGTTTCGAGTTTCATTTAGTTTATGTTGGACCAACGATCCAGAGCGTAATATCCATCGAGTTTAGGCACGTGTTTCATTGGGAGGACACGATGTTCCGGATGAGGATGTGCGTCGCCGTTATCACCGCAGTCTGGCAAATGCCGTAGAAGCGCTTTGCCTGGCGAACTACGTAATTGTGTTTGACAATTCGGGAAGGCACCATAAGAAAATACTGGAAGCGCACGATGGCCTCGTTACATGGCGGGAATCAAACATGCCTGATTGGGTTGCCCAATTAGAGCAGAAACTAAGCGCAGCAAATTAGCTGTTTGTTTTCATATTGGCGCTGCCAGCGATAATCAGGAAGATGAGCTACGAACGGGAACTGGCGGCGGCCAGGGAGATTGCGGAAGAAGCGGGCCGGGTGGCGCTCGACTACCAGCGGAAAGGCATTACCGCGGAAGAAAAGCCGGATGAATCGCCGGTGACGGCAGCCGATAAAGCCTGCGAAAAACTGATTGTGGAAGGCTTGGGCCGCGCGTTTCCCGAAGATGGATTTCTGGGCGAGGAAGGCGCGAACCGTGAAGGCACGAGCGGCCGCAAATGGATCATCGACCCGATTGACGGCACACGCGATTTTGTGCGCGGCATTCCATTATGGGCGGTACTGATTGGGCTAGAAGACAAGGGCGAAGTGATGGTAGGCGTGGCTTACTGCCCGGGACAGAATACGTTGGCTTACGCTTCCCAAGGCGGGGGAACCTGGGTGAATGGAGCGCAAGTTAAAGTTTCCGAGGTAGTGAGCGTTTCCCAAGCGGTATTGTCTTTCAATGGCTTCAACAAGGACGGAGTTTCCAAGTTTTCGACCGATCTGCTGCCGTGGGTAAAGCCGTTCTGGGCGGTGCGCGGTTTGGGCGGCTCAGTAGATGCGGTGCTGGTAGCTACGGGCCGGGCTGATGTTTGGATTGAACCCACAGCGCAGCCGTGGGACTTAGCCGCGCTGAAGATTTTAATAGAAGAAGCGGGCGGAAACTTTGGCGCGTTTGACGGCACAAACACCATTTATGGGGGCAATGCGTGGGCCTGCACGCCTGGTTTAAGACCGTATGTAGGACAGTTGTTGGGTAAAGAATTGAAGTAAATTTCAATCGTTGCGCAAAGCTTCAATGGGGTTTAATCGCGCGGCGCGTTGGGCAGGCAGCCAACAGGCTAACGCAGCGACCAGTAAAAGCGTCACAGCGGTGCTGGCGTAAGTCAGCGGGTCCAACACGTTGACGTTAAACAGCAGGTTTTTGAGAGAAGTCCCGACCAGCACCGATAAGCAAAAGCCAACGGCCAAGCCAATGAATACCGGCGTTAAACCTTGTTGCAGAATGGTTTGCCGGACTTGGGCCGGACGCGCGCCTAGGGCCATGCGGATTCCGATTTCACTGCGGCGGCGGCTGACACTGAAAGCCAGTACGCCGTAGATGCCGAGGCAGGCCAGCACCAGAGCGGACACGGCAAAGGCGATCAGCAAGGAAAGCTGAAAGCGGCGTTGGGCTACGGAATCAGAAATCACTTCTTCCATTAAGCGAACGTGGGAAACGGAAACCTGCGGATCAAGACCAGCCACCAATTTGCGAATTGTAGCGGCTGTGTTCCGGGGGTTGCCGGTGGTGCGTAGAACGAGATTCATACCAGCGTTATCAGGGTTCTGCCAAAATGGGAAGTACACCATGTTTTCCGGTTGTTTTGTGAGTGAAGCTGCATGAACCGTGCCAACGACTCCGATTACCCGCCAGGGTTTGAGTTTCCCGTCCATTTGATATTCCTGGATAGTGTGACCCAATGCATTTTCTCCAGGCCAAAGGCGGACAGCCAGATTTTCACTAATCACAGCCACGCGCTGTTCACCATCTTTGTCCTCGAAGATTCGGCCAGCTTTTAGGGGGATACCAGCAGTTTGAAAATATTGGCTGCTGACCCAATTCTGATCGGTCATGGGCCATTGCGTGACCGGCGGCACTGGACGGTCCGCAGCGGTCATTGGATTATTGTTATTTGCCGCTGTTAACGGTATTTGCGTGGTGATTCCGCTCATCACTATGCCCGGAGCGGATTGCGTTTTTTCCAACAAACGCCGGAAGAATGGAACTTCTGTTTTCGCATTTTGATATTTTTCAGGCGGAAGCTGAATAAAAGCAGAAACCAACTGCTGTGCTTGCACGCCGGAAGGTACGTTCAACACTTGAAAGAAACTGCGGAGAAGCAAACCTGCGCTGAGAGTTAATACAACCGTAAGGGCTACCTCAGCAACTACAAGCACATTTCCTGCTTTTAAACCCTTACGGTTTTCGGTGGAGGACCGGCTGGAAGATTGCAGAGCTTCCTGGGGATCGGTGCGGGATGATTTCCAGGCGGGCAGAATGCCGAACAGAAGGGCGCTACCGGCGGCAATCAAAAACGTGAAGAACAGCGCAGCAGGATCGAATTGAAGTTCTTCGATGCGCGGCAGATCAAAGGGAGCTTTCGCCCGCACCAAAGCTAAAAACCAAACCGCTACCAAAATGCCGAGCGCGCCGCCAATGGAAGAAAGCAGAAAACTTTCGCTTAATGCTTCCTGCATCAACTGACGAAACGATCCGCCGACCGCCAGCCGAATAGCCCACTCACGACGGCGATTGGCGGCACGAACCAGCATGAGGTTCATCAGGTTAATACAGACGATAAGCAGCACCAGGCAGACTGCGCCGAGCAGCGCCCATAATGGATTGCGCACACCACCCGCTAAGGAAGCCTGCAAGGGTTCGATCAGCGGATGCATTTCGATTTCCTCCGATACTTGGGCAAGTACGTTTTTCTCAAATGAATCCAGCTCGGAATAAGTTTGCGCCACAGACGCTCCGAGCTTCAGGCGCGCCACTCCGAGATAGTTCATGTTGCTGGCAGCATCAGCCAAGTCGTATTTACTGAATACCAGTGGAATCCAGTATTGGGTTTGCTCCGGCAAAGGCTCAATTTCAGCCAACTGACGCCCGCGAGGAGATGGGAACTGCGGCGCGGTGACGCCGATCACCTGAAAGGACTGCCCGTTGAGCGAAATCTTACGACCTAAAATGTGAGGGTCTGCCCCAAACCGGCTGCGCCATAATTCATCGCTGAGGATCACTACTTTACTGTTTGCTTCAATTGCTTCCTGGGGCAGGAAGCCACGCCCCAGACGCGGCTGCAATCCAAGCAGATTAAAGAAATTCGGCGTGACCCGAACGCCCTCCACGGTGAGCGAGCCGTCATTGCCGGAAAGCAAAGCGCTATGCGGACCGATCAAAGCAACGTCCTGCAAAGTGCGGCTGTGGTGTTTCCAAAACTGATAATGACTTGCATTCACCGGAACCTTCGCCGCTATGTGAGCAAACGCGGGAATGTGTAGCATCACCGAAACCAGCCGGTCCGGTTCCCGGTAGGCAAGCGGTTTAAACAGGATGGTACGTGTGATCGTGAACATGGCCGTGGTCGCGCCGATTCCTAAGGCGAGAATCAGAATCGCCATCACGGTAAAGCTGGGAGTGCGCCGCAGATTGCGGATGGTGAGTTTCAGGGTGGTGAGCATCGGTAGATGCTATTGCAAGGGAATGGCCGTTACTGCCTTTTCAAATAGTGAGCAGTATCAAAAACTTAGCAGCATTTGTCAAATGAATCCAGCGAACAAGTGACCGAATATGGGACAGCACTGCTTTGAAATGAACACTTAGCCCACGTTCAACACTACAGCCGGGCTGGACGGGTCGGCTACGCGGTTCACTTCAAGCGTGATCGGAAGCGAGAAATAAAAAGTGGACCCCAGGTTTTTCTCCGATTCGGCCCAGATTTTGCCGCCGTGCCGTTCCACAATTTTGCGGGCAATGGAAAGGCCCATGCCGGTGCCGTCCACTTCGCGGCCGTGGAGCCGCTGAAACAATCCGAAGATGCGCTCGGCGTGTTCCGGTTCAAAGCCCTGCCCGTTATCAGCCACCGAAACAATCCATTCGGCATTGGTGCGGGCGGCAGAAACTTTGATGTGGGGCGGGGCTTCACCGCGGTATTTGATGGCGTTGCCGAGCAGGTTCTGAAACAGTTGAGTGATTTGCAATCCGTCCACCGATAGCGACGGCAAGCCGCTGCTTTCAATCAACGCGCCGGATTCCCGAATCGCCGCTTTCAAACTGGTTTCGGCTTCGCGCAGCAGTTTTTCCAAAGAAACAGCGCCGGAAAACTGACCGGTTTTGCGCAGCCGAACCAGCACCAACAGACCATTGATCAGATCACTCATGCGGCGCGAGGAGCCAACGATGTAATTGATAAATTCATCAGCATCAGCATCCAGCTTTCCCTTGTAGCGAGCGGCTAATAGCTGCGTAAAACTGGTGATGGTGCGCAGCGGCTCCTGCAAATCATGGCTGGCCACAAAAGCAAACTGCTGTAGTTCTTCATTGGAATGCTGCAATTCCCGGGTGCGTTCGTTGATGCGGCGTTCGAGGTCCAGGTTCAAAGCGGCCAACTGCTCGCGGGCCATGTCCTGGCCGTGAATGTAATCGAGCAGCGTGTGATACAGCGAGATCAAAACAACGATGGTGATTGCCGTGCCGATCAGGAAGAAAAGAAACACGGCGCGGCCCAGACTGCGCTGTTGTTCATGAGCAACGGTTAGTTCCTTCCCAAGTTGCAGTTGAATGCTATCGACCGAGCGGCGAATTTCATCCATCGTGTCCTGGTCAGCGCCGCTTTTCACATATTGAAATGCAGCCGCGAAACCGGCTGCCTTCTGCGTAGCCAGCACTTTGCTGATTTGATCGAATTTATATTGCACGCGATGAATGAGCTTTTCCACATCGTCGCGCAGTTCGGGATGATCTTTGAACAGATTGCGGCAGAGTTCTACCTGCGTTTTGAATTGCAGCTTGGCCTGCTCGTAAGGACCCAGGTAGCGTTCATCGCCGGTAAGCAGGAAGCCGCGCTCGGAAGTTTCAGCATCCTGCGTGAACGAAAGCAGATTGCCGAGCGACGACTGCAGATTCTGCGCCGTCAAAATTTCAATGTCGGTGTTTTCCGCTTGCGTGTTGGCAATAAAAAACAGCAGGCTGAAGGCAAGCGGAACAGTGAATAGCAGCGCTAAACGGCGGCGTGTTTTAGATTGAACAGCAAGAGCCATATTCCAGACTTGTTCCTGTGCAATTGTGTTTTTCGCGCTTCTTTCAGGTTAAAACCACGATGAAACGCATCCGAAACCAATTTACTTATCATCACAGAATTACGTTCAAAATCCTACAACTTTTTCTATGATGGGCAGAATTGGTTTCCAAACCGCTTGGCAGCGACAATTCTTTACCGCTGATTCGATTTCAGGATCTTCTTTCGAAGCCGGATTGATTTCGGCGTAATTTCCACGTATTCATCTTCGCGAATGAATTCAATGGCCTGCTCTAGATTGAGAACGCGCGGCGGCACCAAGCGGATCGCATCATCGGAGGTGGAAGCACGCATATTTGTGAGTTTCTTCTCTTTCACAATGTTGACATCCAAATCGTTTCCGCGAGAATTCTCACCAATAATCATGCCTTCATACACTTCAGTAGTCGGCTCGATGAAAATAACGCCGCGCTCCTGCAAATTGTAAATAGAGTAGCTAGTAGCAATGCCGGCGCGGTCCGAAATTAACGAACCGGTAGGCCGGGTTTCGATGCCGCCCTGCCATTCGATGTAGCCGTGAAACAGCGAATTCATGATGGCAGTGCCTTTAGTATCGGTCAGCATCTCACTGCGCAGGCCGATCAAGCCGCGCGACGGCACATGAAATTCCAGGCGAACGCGGCCGGAGCCGTTGTTCACCATTTTGGCCATTTTGCCTTTGCGGATTCCGAGCTTTTCGATGACAACGCCGATGAATTCTTCCGGGCAGTCGATCACCAGCAGTTCTAAAGGCTCATGCAGTTTGCCGTCAATGGTGCGGGTTAATATTTCGGGTTTACCCACCTGTAGTTCGTAGCCTTCGCGGCGCATCATTTCAATGAGAATGGCAAGCTGCAATTCGCCGCGTCCCATCACTTTGAAAGCGTCAGGGCCGCCCGCTTCTTCTACTCGGATAGACACGTTGGTCAACAACTCTTTATCGAGCCGGTCGCGCAGATTGCGGGAAGTGACGTACTGCCCTTCCCTGCCCGCAAACGGCGAGTTGTTAATGGTAAACGTCATGGCGATGGTCGGCTCGTCAATTTGAATATGCGGCAGCGGCGCGGGCGATTCCGCATCCGTTACGGTTTCGCCGATGGTGATGCCTTCCACGCCGGCAATCGCCAGCACATCGCCGGGTTTCGCAATCGTTTCATCAACGCGCTTTAAACCTTCAAAGGAATACAGCTTGGTGATGCGCGTTTTCTGGACGGTTCCATCCAGCTTGCAGATTGCTACTTCGTCACCATGCCGTAAAGTACCGTTGAACACGCGCCCAATAGCCAACCGGCCCAGGTAATCGCTGTAATCGAGATTAGCGACTAGAATCTGAAGTTTTTCGCTGGGGTTGCCTTTGGGAGGCGGAATGTATTGCAGAATCGCTTCAAACAACGGCTGCAAGGTGTCACTTTCTTCTTCCATCGAACGCTTGGCGATGCCTGCTTTTCCGTTGGTGTAGACGATGGGAAAATCCAACTGATCTTCGGTGGCGTCCAGATCAATAAACAGATCGTAGACTTCGTTTAAGACTTCCTGCACGCGGGCATCGGGACGGTCAATTTTGTTGATCACCAAAACCGGCGTCAGCTTTGCTTCCAGCGCTTTCATCAAAACGTAACGCGTTTGCGGCAGCGGGCCTTCGCTGGCATCTACCAGCAGCATCACGCCGTCCACAATCTTCAGGGCGCGCTCCACTTCGCCGCCGAAGTCGCTGTGGCCGGGCGTGTCAACAATGTTGATTTTGGTGCCGTGATAGCGGACGCCGGTGGTTTTCGCGAGGATCGTGATGCCGCGTTCGCGCTCCAGATCGTTGGAATCCATCACGCGGTCGGTCATGGCTTCGTTAGCACGGAAAATGCCGCTTTGCCGGAGCATGGCATCTACCAGCGTGGTTTTGCCGTGGTCGACGTGAGCAATGATAGCGATGTTACGGGTGTTTGAAAATTCGAAAACTGCACTCATTCAGGAAATTACATGGTCTCATGAGAGCGGGTAGCAACTTGAAGATGCCGATTTACGATGGGCTAAAAAGGCCGTATTATGAAAACTATGGAGAGACTACAATTAGACTGGTCCACGTGTCCGGGCGTTGAGATTGATCCCAAGCGCCAAAGCGGAGCGCCTGTTTTTGCAGGGACGCGAATACCGGTAGATGTAGTCTTGAACAACATTCACCACGGCGGCACATCCGAGGAGATTGCTGAGATTTTGGATAATTTTCCGGTGACCCGGGAGCAGGTTGAGCTTGTGCTTGGTTATCTGCATGGCAAGTGCGAAGCAGTGCTACGGGCTTAAATCCTGGTGAAAATGCTTTTTGATGTTAATGTCCCGCGCCGTCTGCGTACTCTGCTAATAAATCATGAAATCAGTACCGCCCAGGAACAGGGCTGGGGAATAATCGAGAATGGTGAATTGTTATGTGCCTCCGAATCTGCCGGTTTTGAGGCTTTCATCACAGCAGATCAAAATATTGCTTATCAGCAGAATCTATCCTTGCGAAAGATCGCAATTATCGTGTTATCGACTAATGATTGGTCTGTGTTGAAACATGCTGGCGACCAGATACTGGCAGCTATTCAGGAAGCGCGACCAGGAAGTTTTCAGAAAATTAGAATTTTCCGTTTGTAAATCACAGTTGAGTTTAGGTTTACGATTATGCTGTTTACCATAAGGTTAACCGGTATAAGCCACAAATCTTGGGCTTTAAAAAAGCTAAACTGAAAACATGAGTAGCTTGCAGATTCCCATTGCTATAACTCCTGAGCATCTTTCAGAAGAGTTGAAGCATCCCACTGCCGAAGTAATCTGGAATCGCGCTATTGAAATATTCGGAGACCAGGCAAAAGCTAGAAGTTGGATGACTTCGAGCCGGGACATTTTTGATGGGCAGTCTCCCAAGGAACTAGTATCCAGTGCCGATATTTCGCAAATGCGTCGTGTGTTTGAAGTGCTGATCCGCATTGATTACGGTGTTTTCTCTTAGCCTTTGAATGGTTACCTACCGGTTACACCGTTCGGTGCGGGCGTTTTTAATGGAGGAGAATGAGCTTTGACAATGTTCCGCACTGGACTGGTCACGATGAAGTAATCACGGAAGTACGCTCGGCTCGTGACTTGTATACAGCGCAATTTGAGTATGACTTGCAGCGCATCGTGGAAGATTTGCGATTTAAAGAAGCGCAGCACCCGGAACGGAAAGCTGTTCTCCTGCCCTTAGCCCCTTCAACTATGGATTGAAATTTTGAGAAATGACTTTCTATAAATGCAAACCCGAATCTGGCAACGAAATTCTTTTACGAGCAATGCCATCCGAATAACTGCACTGATTTTGGTTGCTTATTCATTTGTATCGGCGCAAGTTCTAAATTTAGCTGAACACGATTTTCCCGCAGTGGTGACCTTTGTTGCCCCTGCTTATCCGCGCGTCGCTAAAGACCATAGAATGCAGGGTAGGACGATCACGCGCATTTCGATTGATCGCACCGGCGTTGTGACGAAAACAAAGATAATCAGTGGTCATCCTGTTTTCGAAAAATACGTTTTGGAAGCTCTGAAGCAGTGGCGATTCAAGCCGTCCAATCAGGAACACACATTCCAAATTATCTGCACATTCGAGCTCACGGATAATGATTGCGAAGGAACCGATAAACACCCAATCACAGCAGAAACTCAAGTTTCCGCGGAGCTACCTTTTGTTGTTCGTATCAAAACGGGCCTGCCTTGTGAAGAAACCAACAACAGCCAGAATCGAAAATAGAACAGTTGATGCTAAAGCCTATCCGGGTCGTTGTGCATCAGCTACATTAATTTCACTTCTGCATTTGCTTGCTCTCTAGAGCCTGTTCAAGCACGGCCACGAGTTCTGTATCGCCCATTTCACGCGCGACTTGAACGGCTGTCTGGCCTTGATCGTCCCGCGCAGATACATCAGCGCCGAGTTCAATCAGAACTTTAGCGTAATCTGCATCGAAGCACGTCATTAAGGGCGTACGGCTATACTGATCGCGGGCGTTTACATCGGCGCCGGCTGCGACGAGCAGACGCAGAATCGCAACTGAATTGTTCACGCTGGAAGCCTTGAAAATAGGCGTTTCTCCATCTTGGGTATCATGAACATTTACGTTAGCGCCAGCCCGGATGAGAGAACGGAGAATCTGAATATTCTCGGACTGATTCAAAATTCTGGTCAGCAATATATTGATCGCGTTCTGGCCGTCCTTGTCGGTAGCGTTCACATTCGGGTGGAACTTCAACAACTCGTCAACAGCAGCCGCTTTGCCGGAATAAACTGCGCTGATCAGCGGCGGAGTCCCATCATCCTTCTTTGAAAGGGGACCGTCGGGCTTGGCTCCCCGCGCCATTAGAAAACGCATTGTGGGAACGTCACCCATTGCGGCGGCAGTGGCTAACGCCTCAGTCAGAATGGTTGCCGGGGTACGCTGGCGGTCGCGCAGAAGGCATTGGAGAAGAACGGGGTTCCCGTAAAGAGCAGCGCTCACCAGCGGACTTTCGGCGGGATGTCGTGAGCGAACAGGAGGAAACCCCTGCTCAAGGTAAAGCTGAAGAATATCAGGATGTCCTATTGCCGCTAAGAACAGCTTGTCATTATCGGAAGTGTTCGCTTTGAAATTCCAGTGTTCGCGGAGCAAAGAAGGGGCCGTGTCACTGTTGCCTTGAAGCCATTTGTCGGTTTGCGCCGCTTCCTCAATCAGATTTTCCAGGCGCGCAACAATCTTCGGTAGGCCCACTATATAACCCTGATGATCGACCACCTTTTTCTTGCGTCCGTCAAACTCTAGGGAAATAACAGAACCGAGCAGAACAGTAGGGGATATTTCGTATTTGTCTTTCAAGGAGAAGAAGTCAGCTTCCTGAAAACTCGACAGCAAACGCGAGACCGCTGCTAGCGAGATGCGCTCCCGGTGTCGTCCGGCAATGAGCATCAACCCGCTAGTGCCTTGGTAGAAAACATCACCATTGCCGTGTACCTCGACAGAATACACAGGGCAATACTCGTCACAAGGTTTACGCTCCAGCCGAATGTGCAAGCTGTTCCAATTCTTAATGCTCGGAAAAGGAACGCGGGGAGAAGCCCATTCTTCGGGCAGGTAAATGGGTATGAAGTCTGCACAGGTAGCCCGGACCGCTTGATTATTCCGCTGAAATGGTTTGAAATGCCGCTTCATTTCCAGTGTTTCGGCTTCCGCGAAAACAGCAGGAGAGCCTTGCAGGGCATGTGCCGCTTCAACTTCTCCGCGAGTATTTATGGTGACTTGCAGGCGTACTGACTGCCCGAATTGGGGCGGAACACGCGCATAAATTATGCTGGGTGGGCCAATCTGATGCGCGGAACACTCGTTGTTTTCGATGGAAATCGGCGTATTAGGGGTTTGCGCCTGAGCGGATGCGAGGAAATAAATGAAGAACGAAATGGCAATAGCCAAGGCTAGACGAGCAGCTTTGCGGCTTATGAGGGGATTGTAGATGTTGACCCGCAGATCGATGATACTTCTGTTTGGCTCCATTGCTGTTTGAGGATTAAGTAGCCGGTTACCGCATTTCAATCATGAATGATCGCTTCACAAGTGGCTCCTTCGGGATCTTTCCGTCTGGGCCGGGGAATGTCGACGATGGAACAGCAACGGTAACGTTCTTCTGGGATTGCGTGACCTGCACAAGGTCCTTAGTTGCCGTTTGCCAAGCGAGACGCGGTTTACCGCCTTGAAACGCGAAAACATAGATGTGGTCCGCCGATCCGCCCGGTGATTGCAACACGAGCACATTCTGAACTTGCAGCATGTAAAGGGGATAGCCATCGCCCGTATCGAAGATCAGCGACGGCTGTTGTTTTCCGCGATCAAAGGCGTACACGACAACTGTGTTGCCCTCGCACTCATGAAGCTCAAAACGCTGACGACTCTTGGGTATCTCATCAAGCGTTGAATTAGTTGGCAAAGAAGCCAGTGCTGGACAAAATTTCCCATTATTTCCAGGTTGCGCAAATAGCGCGTAGGAGTTAATGGCAGCAAGCAACATTGCAGTTAAGACAATCTTTATGAAAGCCATGCGTGTCCTTTCCGTAGCAGGTAAATATGATTTCTGAAATCAGCCCATGCTAATAACCCAATGCTGAGTACAGCCTCCGCAGAACTCATTCTCACGATGACTACCGATGAATACTCACCAGATGCTCGCCGGCGGGAAGTAGAATCGCGGCTTGGGGTTCTTTAGAATCGGGTTTCCAATACGGTGCACCGTCAACATCGAGCGCGGAAGCAGGGGAGCCTAGCGCAAGAATGGCGCGAGTGTTATTTCGATAGGAAAGTTCCACCAAATCTCCTTCCACAATCGCATTGCGAACAACGCCGTTGAAATCGGCAATAGTGACGGGCGATTTAGTGATACCTGTTCCTAACTTATGATTGCCGGCAGGAATCAGCACGCTTCCGTTTGCGCCGAAGGGCCACGGTTTGCCGTCGAGTTCCATCGCGCCGATCCAGGAAACGCGAACGGGCTGCGGGCTTTCTATCTTTACTTCATCGGGTGCGTTTTCGGTTAAGCGAGCGTTGGCTGCTGCAACTGAAAGCAGATTTAAATCCTGACGCTCCAAAGAATTTTCGAAGTATAAAGCAACGCGGGAAAATGAGCAGGAAGCTTGATGGACGAGCGTAAACAATTCCGTGCCGGTTTGTTTTTTGGTCGGGTACACGTCCTGGTAACGCTCCACGACGTTGATGTCTACTGCTACCTTGTTTTGGTCTAGCGGAAGTGCAGCCCATCTTTCGGCTAGTTTGGCATAGCGCGATGCGCCCAGGTTCCATAACGTAGCAGGATCTTCCACTAGAACCGTAGCCCGTTGTGATTGCAGAAACGGCACGGAACGCGCACTGTCCGCGCCGAGCGCATCGCGCATACCGGGTTCCAGGCGGTCATCAATATGAGTGAGAACCACATCAAGCCACGGCTTATCGGGGCGCAACTGGTCTACAACGTCGAGCCAATCGGATTGCAAACGGGAAGCGAGCCGGGCGCGGAAGTCCAGAAAGCGGCGCAGTCCGGCAGGGTCATGCTGGGCGTAGTGGGACGAAGCAGCGTTAAACAAAAGCTGCGGGTCCCATCCGGTTTGTGATTCAAATTCGCGGCGCACGTCCTCATTTAAGGGCGTGAACCGTGCCGGGTTGCTGGCGCCTTCGAGCGATTCAAAGTAGAGTTCTGCTAGATTCACGCCGTCCCAATCGAAGCGCTTCAGCATTTGACGCACAAGCTGCGCCGCAGCCGCTTTGCATTGCGGGTTTTGCAGGTTCATCAGCTTGCGCCAATCGAGCTGAGCATCTTCGCCCACGGCAGTTTTCTCGCGCCATTCAGGATGCCGGTTCCAAAACGCTTCGCTGACGTGCGGCAATTCAAACCACGCGTACACCAGAATGGCGTGGCGATGGCAGGCGGCGATCAGGGTTTCCAGGTAATGATCGCGCTCGGCATCAGGTTCCATGTTGTGCCAAGCGGCAACGTGCAAAGCAGAGATGCCGGCAGTTCGCCAGCGCTTCGCCAGGTAGTCCACATCGGCCCGCGAACGATAAGCAGAATCAAAGAAGGCCCATAGGTTTGCGCCGTGAACTGGAAGAGTTAAGCCAAGGTCGGTTAAAGCTTGCAGCAGATACGGGTAGCGTTCGGTTCCTTCCGGGCCGGGATCGACGGCCAGCCAGAAGATTGCGCCGCCGGCGGTTTTCATGCCTGCCGCTACCGGCGCATTCTTCCGGCGTTCTTTGGCGAAGATTTGAAAATCTTCGGGAACCGTGAAAACGGGAACCAGCGGCGATTCCGCCCAGATGATCGGCAGTTCAGGAGCGTGCGCATCAATAATGCGGCGCACTGAAACGGTTTCTTCGGCAGGCATAATGCCAAGCTGCCGCGCCAGGGGCGAGTCGCCTTGCAGAATCAGGATTTTGTTGTTGGCGAAATGGGCTAAATCAGCGGTGGCTCCGCGCCCGGTGATCAGAACGGAAGCCGTGTCATCCGTTGTTGCGCTTATCCCGATTGAAGCGAAGATATTGTTCCAGGGTTTTGCGTCATCGCCAAGGGTTTTAAACGTGGGCATGGCGGCCCACAACGGCCATGCGGCGATGCTTGCAACAAAGATTCGCAGAAAGAAGTACAGCATGGCGTGTTTCATCAGCGCGAAGCGGCGTACCAGAAGCCAAGCCGCAGATCGTTGTAATTGGGGCGGCGCGGATTACCCGCGTTGGTGGTGTACACCCCATGCAGCCAATCGGCGGCAAAATACACGCCGGGCCGCATGGAGGGAAGATGCAGCTTCAGGCCGGGGCCGAATTCCAGGCTGTTGGCCCAGTATTCGCGCTTTAGATCCTGCACGATGTTGGCGTTCAGATAAGTTTGGAAGTAATCGCCGCCCAGGCGGAATGTGCGGCCCGCACGGTGTTGGGAATAAAATAGCCAGTCCTTATCGAAGCGGCTGACATAGATAGCATCGGCAGTGGTTTCGTAAAACAAGCCGGGGTGCCTGCGGCCCAGGAGGTTGCCCCAGCCACGGGCAAAGTTTAAGCCGCCGCGATAATCCGGGATGGCCGTGCCGACATCTCTGCGATTCGGAAGATAGCTCATCGAAAGGCCGGCTTCGGCCCAGCTCATCAGATGATGCCATTGCTTGGTGGCAAAGCCGGTGCCGACGATGACCGAGTTTTCACTTAAATACTGCGGCAGGCCGTTCAATTGAACCTGGCCGCGAATGTCGCCCACTAAGCGGGTAGACACATAGAAGCTACCAGGGAGTTTGATTGGAAGCGGCAGGTTGCGTTTGATCTGCCCGTACATAAAACTGTCGTTCCAGCGAGTGGAATACATCGGCAGCAGCCACAGGGTAGTGGACACGGAAGAACTGCCTAGCAGGTTGTGCCATGCTTTGTTGGCCTGGTCGGCAATTGAACGATCGCTCGAATGGCGGGCGGCATCGAACCAGTGAACGGCTTCCGCGTCGTTCTTCACGGCGTTGTAAGCCCAGCCCAGTTGCAGCACGGTTTCAGAATCGTCCGGATTATTCTCATGAGCAATCAGCAGGTAGCGGATCGCATCATTCATGTAACCGGCGGCGAAGCTTTTCATGCCCATTGTTTTCGGGTCAACCAGATTGGCGGAGCGGCTGGCGGGAGCAGGCGCAGCGGGCTGTGTTTGCTGCTTGGCCGGATGCAGAATCGCTTCCAATTGAGCGAGCGAGAGTTTATCGGCAGGCGCGATTTTCAGAACAAGCTGGAACTGTTCCACCGCTTCCGATTCTTTATGCAAAGCAAGATACAGAAACGCCAGTTCGCGGCGTAGAGAAACATTGGCGGGGTCCAATTGAATTGCGTTTTGAAATTCGTAAACGTAGGGATAGCGCGACCCGTACAGTTCCAGAGCGGTTTCCGCCGTGCGCGGGTCAGCGGACCGGGAAGCGGCCAGCAGCGCGGCATGGGATTGTTCTACCTCATTTAACTGCTGCCAAACGCGGGCCAAGTCGACCAGCAGCGAGGTTTGTTCCGGCTTCAGTCTGCGGCAGATTTCATACTGCTCGGCGGCCAGCGGCAGGTTGTCGCGTTTTTCCGCTAACTGGGCCAGTTCCCAATGCGCGCTGAATGCGCTGCGGTCCAGCGGGTTCGGCAGTTTGCTGATTGAACTTTGCCAGCGGGTAATGCCTTCCGCTAAGGGCTGGTCGATGCCGGTGAATGCTTTGGCGGCGGTGTCGCGGGTGGAAGCGGTTAAACCGTGCTTGCTTAAACGTTCGAAGGTGCGGCGAGCTTCAATTTCCTTCTTCGTTTCGTAGCAGAGAAACGCGTATTCCAGGGCGGCGGTTTCGTCACGCGGGTCCAAATCCATTGCGGCTTTGAACTGGTCGCGGGCTTCGGCGTTTTCGCCCGCTTTCAGTAGAGTATAAGCAAAGTCTTTATGCGCTGCCGCGTTCTTCGGGTCTTGGGCGAGGCCGCGACGAAACGAAGCCATTGCGCCGTCGTAATCTTTTTGCGCGGACAGTTGATAAGCGCGGTTCAGTTCAGCCGTAGCATCCGCCTGGGCCAGTGCCGCACCGACGCATAACAGCGCGAGGGCGCAAAATTGGACAGGACGCATAGGTGGAGAACTTGCAGAATTGTAGTGCGGAAGACAGAGCTTTTTTCTCCCGCCGGATTCGCGGCAAGCGCAATCCCGCTACAATAACGGGCGACAGATGAAGTTTCGAGTTGCACCCCTGTTGCTGCTTTTGCCGGCAGTTTCCTTTTCCGCTTCTAACGCCTTTGTGGGGCGCGACGTGTGCGCCGGCTGCCACAAGGACATTACGGCCACCCAGCGGACCACGGCAATGGCGCGTACCTGGCAGGGAAAGAATACGACCGTGATTCCGGCCACCGGCACGGAAACGCACACGGAAGGCCCTGACCCGGCCATTCAATATTTGGTAAAAAGAACGGCGGAACAGTTTCACTTTAACGTGCAAACGCCCGGCCACCCGGCGGACCATTTTCCGGTGGAAACCACAATGGGCGGACAGCGCCACGGACTGAGTTTTCTGTTCCGGGTGCCTAGCTTGGATGGATCACCCTTGCCGCGTGCGCCGTTGGTGGAAGGGCGATACCTGCATTACGTACCGGACAATAAGTTGGAGCTTTCACCCGGTTTCCCGGCAGACAAGCCGACCAACTACGAAACGGCTTTTGGACGGGTCTTAACGCCGGGATTTGAGAAGAAGTGCCTTGCCTGTCATGGGGAGCCGCGCACGGTAGAGACTTCGCATCAGGAATCCGGCGTTTCTTGCGAAAGCTGCCACGGCGCGGGGCAGCAGCACCTTTCGGCCATTGCCGCTCACGCGGAAGATAAGCAGATTCTGAATCCGAAGAAGCAGCCGGTAGCGCAGCAGATGCAGGCTTGCGCCCAATGCCATTCCGGGTTTAGCGTAGTGGAGGATCCGCTGCCGCATGATCTGTTGATTTCCGATCAAGTGACAGCTTTGCAGAATACGGAATGCTGGCGGCAAAGCGGCGGGCAAATTAGCTGCACCAACTGTCATAATCCGCATCAGGACGCACCCCGGGCGATGCTGGTGCAGCGCTCGGAAACCACCTGCCTCGGCTGCCATAGTACTAAAGTCAGCAGCCATGCGGCTGTTTGTCCGGTGAATCAAGCAACCGGCTGCGTCGGCTGCCACATGCCGGACCAATCGAAGCCGCCGCTGCGGGTGGCGGACCATTGGATACGAGTTCATCCGGACCAATCCGGGCCGGAGCAGAAACAGTCGGCGGGATGGCGAACGACGGTTCAGCCGAAGCACCTGTACTTACGGATGATTGCAGCTTCGGACCGGGAGAAAGCTGAAACCATCCGTAAGCAGATTGTTTCAGGAGCGTCGTTTTTCGATCTGGCCAGAGCCAATTCGCAGGACGCCAACAGCGCGAAGAACGGCGGCTTTCTGGGCGATCTTCCGGTAGACCAGCTTCCGGCTAGTTGGACGCAGGCAGCCTTGCAGTTGCAGCCCGGCGAGCTTTCGCCAGTGATTGAAACGCCGAATGGCTGCCTGCTTTTGCAGCGGCTGCCGCGCGGGTTCCGGGAAGAAGCGGAAACACATTACAACAAAGCGATGGACCTGCGGAAAGCGGGCCGGCGGGAGCAGTCCGCGGCGGAACTTTTGGAAGCTTTAAAAATTTACCCGCAACTGTTGCGGGCTTTAACTTATCTGGGCGTGACTTACGGGGAAGCAGGCAATCCGCAGGCCGGAGCGGGAATTTTAAGCGTGGCGACGCATCTTTATCCGCAGGATGCCGGAGCGCATTTCAATCTGGGTGTGGCGTTGGGGGCTTTGGGAAACGCCCAGGAGATTGAAGAATACAAAAGCGCATTAGTTATTGACCCGGACCTGGTGAGCGCGTACCTGAATTGGGGAGCGGCAATGTATGCTAAAGGCCAATATAATGAAGCGATTGCGTTGTATAGACAGGGTATTCAGATTAATCCGCTGATTGCTTCGCTGCATTACAGTTTGAGCGTGGCTTTGCAGCAGCAAGGAAACACAAGCGAAGCGCAAAAGGAACTAGCGTTGGCAGAAAAGATCGATCCGAACTTAAACAAGTAGTGTGCTTAATGGGGCGGCGCGGCTTTCGCCACGCGGATGTAATGGTCGGTAAAGCGCAGCGCGGGATGCAGTTGCACTTGGGGCATGTGGCAGCCGATGCAGTTACCCTGCTGACGGTTATCGGCAGCATGAACAGTTTGCGCGGCGCCGTCATGGCAGGCACGGCATTTGTTGTTGTAATAATCGGGTTCGTTGCGCCGGGCGTCCTCGTGGGCCGTATGACAGGTTGTACAAGCGGCTTGGCCTTGAATAAAACAACGGCTTTTCATTAACCGCAAAGGCTGAAAGCGAATGTTTTCCAGCGCGGCATCGTCCAGTGGAGCTTTAATCCGGTGACAAACGCCGCAGAATTCCACCTGGGCCGTGGCTTTCATTTTTCCGGGGTTTACCGGTAGGCCATGCCCTTCCGCATGTTGTTCGGCTCCGGGATGGCAGCGCACGCATTGAACGCCGGGAACCAGCGGCTGCAAATCGCTGCTGACCGATGTGGCATGGCAGGCAAGACAGGTTTGGGCATCGTGCCGGTCTTGTTTTAGCCCTAGCGCGTCCGTGGCATTAGCGGAAGCAGCCGCGCTTTGCCCCACGGTGATTCCGTACTGATGCAGTTGCGGAAAATAACTGACGCGCGATTCGCGAATGTTTCTGCCTTCGTACACCAGCGGCGTTTGCCCGCCTGTGCCCGCGCCCAATACCCATTGAATTAAGCCAGCCGCGCTTTCCAGGCCGCGATAAGCCGTTACCTGCGTGCCTCCCTCAGTTTGCCGGTAGGAGAAAAGAAAGCCGTTATTTGCTTCGTGCAGCGATTGTTGCGGCAGGTTCTGCACGAATGGGCTTTCCGCCGCCGACATCATCGCGTGGGCCATGCGAGTACGGTTGTGGGATTCCGTTTCCTGCGGATGACATCCGGCGCACGAAGGCGCAGCGCCTTGTGCCGCAAGCGCCGTCAAAAACCAAACTCCCAACCACCGGATGACCACTTACTTTTATTAGATCAAGTTGCCGCCGGCAGCTACGGCGCGGGTTTGAATTTCATTTTTTCCATCAATGCTTTGCCTTCGTCTATCTTGCCTTCAGCCACCAGAGTTTGGCCGAGCAGATACAAGGCCGAGCTGTTGTTGGGGTCCAATAAAAGGCCACGGCGCAGAATACCTTCAGCGTTTTCGAAATTGCGCTGCCGGAAATAGCATTTGCCGAGCAGAATATAAGGCCCGCTGTAATCCGGATTCAGCCATACGGCGCGCTGCAGGTCGGGAACGGCGGCATCGTACTGATTCCGGCGCGCATACACGTCGCCCCGGCGATACCAGGCCAGGGAAAAATTCGGGTTAATGGCGATTTCTTCGGTAAGCTGCGACAAAGCCTCATCGAACCGGCCCCGGAAAATAGAATTAATGCCGAGCAGGTAATGCACTTCGGGCAGTTTCGGATCGAGCGCCAAAGCGCGGTTGAGTTCAGCAATGCCCTGAGTATCGTATTCCTGTTTCAACATCATCTGACCTGCCAGCAGATGGGCTCCGGCAGATTCCGGCATCAAGCCAAATAAACGGGCGAAGGCTTGTTCCGATTTGTCCGGCTGCCCGTTTTGCAGGTAAGAATAGCCGAGCATGTAATTGGCTTCGTTTGAGGCCGGAACTTTTTCCAGCCATTCCACCGCTTTAGCGACTTGGGCCGACAGGTAATAGCTTTGGCCGATCAGCAGAGCCGATTCCCGGTATTCAACGGTGTCCGGCTTTTCATTGTTGATAGCGCTTTGGAGAGCGGCGATGGCTTCTGCATAATGCTTCTGCTTGTACAGTTCCACCCCGCGCTGGTGCAGATCATCAGGCGGCGAAGCAAACAACAGTAGAAATCCGAACAGAAGCGGCGACATTATCCAACCCAAAAGTATAATGATGTGTTTGCGGTTTCTTTGGCGTACACTTCTTCTGCTGGGCTATGGCGCATTAGCCGCGCAAACGCCGCCAAACATTCAACAGCTTGAAAACACAGCTCGGCAGCAGAGGGCTGCGCAGGATGCAGCGGGCGCGTTGCAAACTTACCAGAAGCTGGCGAGTTTGCGGCCGAAGTCAGCCGCCTACCAGGACCAGATCGGATTTCTGCTGGCGGCCACGAATCGAACTCCTGAAGCGATACCGTATTTTCAAGCAGCAGTGACGCTCGATCCACGGCTGGCGGTAGCCTGGTATCACCTGGGCGTGGCGTTATGGCTAACCCAGCAAACAGATCCGGCAGTTCGCGCTTTGCAGAAAGCAGTGGAACTGGCTCCCAACGCAGGGGATTATCGTTTCCGGCTCGGTTCCGCTTATCTGGAAACAGGCCATTATCCTGAAGCGCTTACAGCATTAAAGACAGCAACCCGAACATTACCCAAAAACAGTGTTTTATGGACAACGCTAGCGCAGTGCTATGAACAATTGCACGAGCCGGACCAGGCACGCGACAGCTACAAACAAGCCCTGGATGCAGATCCGAAAAATACGGACCTGCGCAACAGCTATGGAACCGCTTTGGTAAACGCCGGGAACCCGGATGCGGGCGCGCAACAGTTTCAACAGATTCTAAAGCAGGATGCAACTAACGTTCATGCGCAATTAAATCTCGGTTTTGCTTATCTTTCGGCAGGAAAAGTGGAAGAAGCGGTGAGACAGTTAACGTCCGTCACGCAGCAGCATCCTGACTTGGCGGCGGCTCATTACAATTTGGGGGTAGCGTACAAACAACTGGACAATCTGCCCCAGGCGGAAACGGAACTGCTTCGCACGATTGAACTGGAACCGCAGTTTGCGGAAGCGCGGTTTACCTTGGGTCTGGTTTATACGCAGGCGGGCGACAACGAGCAAGCGATTCAGCAGTTGCAAGCGGCAGTGCAGCAGCGCCCGGATTACACGCAAGCCTGGCTAAGCCTCGGAGCTGCCTTGAAATCAAAAGGCGACGTGGACGGCGCAATTGCAGCATTTCTGAAAGCCATTTCACTGGATGAAAAAAATGCCGGGGCGTACAATTCTCTGGGTTTGCTGCTGCGTCAAAAAGGCGATGCAGCAGGCGCAAAACAAGCGTTTGCGAAAGCAAATGAAGCTAGAAATACGGAGGAACAGGAAAAAAGCAGGCTGCTGCGCCGAGGTCCGGCGCACCCGTAATTATTTCCTTCTCGCATGTATTTTTTACGAAATATTCCTTTCGGCAGTTGATCTAACCTCGCGGCTACTAAATATAGTCTAAATAGATTACACTCAAGTCAGGTGTGAGTTGAGTAGAGTTTTCCTTGCAGTTATGGTTAGCGGCAGGAAAAACTACTTGTGAATTATGAACTTCCAAGGAGAAGGTATGATCTGCTTCCGCAGGGGATTTTTCCCATGCCTGTTCCTGATGGCTGCCGCGCTGCTTCTTTCAGTAAACAGCGTAAACGCACAACAAGTGTTCGGCAGTATTTTCGGAACAGTAACAGACCCAAGCGGGTCTGCTGTAAACAATGCCAAGGTCACCATCGCGGACACGGCCAAAGGCACAACATTTGAGGTAACAACAAACGAATCCGGCAATTATACGAAGGGGCAACTGATTCCCGGCTCGTATAAGGTCACGATCGAAGCTCCTGGTTTCCAGAAAACAGTTTCCAGTGAAATTGCAGTGGTGGTTGACCAAGCCGCGCGATTCGATACGGCGCTGACGGTAGGCGACGTCACGCAGCAGGTCGAAGTAACAGCAGCCGCTCCGCTGTTACAAACCGACCGCGCCGACGTGGCGCAGACGTTTACCGGCGCACAATTGAGCCAACTGCCCAACATCGGGCGTAACGTTCAATCATTTGAACTGTTGAACCCCGGCGTGATTAAACTGCCGTGGCAGCATGCTTCTTCTGAAAATCCTCAGGGCAGCGTGCAGACAATGGTGAATGGGCGGTATTTCGACAGCACCGGTTATGAATTGGACGGAACTGTAAACCAGGATCCGATTCTGGGCATTATCGTCGTTAATCCGACGCTGGATTCGGTGAGCGAAGTGAAACAGGCGAACCAGGATTACGATTCCGAGTTCAGTTACATGGGTGCCGGTTTGCTGGCTTATTCCACGAAGTCCGGCTCGAACTCCTTCCACGGAGACGCATTCGAGTACTTGTATATCAATACTCCCGGATTCCAGGATTTTGGCCGCAATCCGTTTACGGAAAACGGCATTCCGGTTCCCACCGTGCATCAGAATCAATTTGGCGGCTCATTAGGTGGTCGCGTCATTAAAGACAAGTTGTTTTTCTTTGCCGATGCGCAGTTAACCCGTAACCATCAGGGGTCATCGCAGTTAACTACTGTGCCGACAGCAGCAGAACGGCAAGGAAATTTAGGCGACTGGTTAGCAGGCGGCTCACAGTATCAAATTTATAATCCGGCTACGGGAAATCCTGATGGTAGCGGACGCGCTCCGTTCGTCGGGAATGTCATTCCCACTAGTCAGTTAAATGCGCAAGCGCAAAAACTTTTAAATTATTTCCCGCTTCCAAATTCTAATACACAGGGAACTCTGTATCGGAATAATTACACTGCTACCGGAACAGACATTATTGCCGGTAATTTGTGGAACACGCGCTGGGATTATTACGGTAATGAAAAGAATACTTTCTTCGGTCGCTACAGTTATGCCGGTTACACGCAGGACGCTCCTACAGCGTTTGGCTTCACGGCAGGCGGCCCTAGCTTCCCGGCGTTCGGTTTTGCCGGTCATTCTCAGGCATTGAACCAGAGCATAGCGGCCGGCTGGACAAATACGCACAGCCCGACACTAATTAACGAATTCCGCTTCGGCTACATGCGCTACCACGTAAACGTGACGCCGGGCGATTACGGAACCCAGCCCGCTACTGCAGCCGGTATTCCTGGCTTGAACTTTGACAATACCTACACTTCGGGATTGCCGGACATCTATATCCATGAACCGGGCGGCGGCGACCAAGGCAGAAACGGAACCAGCAACCTCGGTTACGGCCTCGATAACAACCAGTGCAACTGCCCATTAACGGAATTTGAGCGGCAGTATCAGTTTGTTGACAATGTCAGCAAAATACGCGGCAACCATTCCTTTAAATTCGGCGCTGACATTCGCTACGCCTTGAATTTGCGTGTACCGAGCGACGTTCATCGCGCTGGCGATTTGAACTTTGAACCTGGGTACACAGCACTTTCCAATGGTGGAAGCTCAGTAGGCGGCCTTGGTCTGGGCTCATTCCTGCTCGGTCAAGTAACGGACTTTGGCCGTTATGTCAGCTCCAGCACGAATGCCCAGGAACGCCAGAAACGGCTTTTCTGGTACGCGCAAGATAATTGGCGCGCTACGCCAAAACTGACCATTACCTATGGCGTTCGTTGGGAATGGGTGTTCCCGGAAACTGTAAATGATCCGGGCAATGGCGCGGCTCTTAATCTCGCTACCGGCAACATCGACGTGTTTGGCATTGGATTGAATTCCATCCACGGCTATCAACAGATGAATTGGAAAGAATTTGCTCCGCGTGTCGGCATTGCTTACCAGATCACGCCGAAGACAGTGATTCGCGCCGGTTATGGCTGGTCTTATAGCCTGGGTACATTCGGCTCCACATTCGGACACAACGTCACCCAGAATCCGCCGATTCTGTCGAACCAGAGCCTAAACAGACAGAATCAATTTGCTGGCGTATTTAGTTTAGCGTCAGGACCACCTCTACCGACGCTTTCTACTCCCAACATTAACGGCAGTTTCCCGCTGCCGAATGGCATTGATGGGAAGGCTCGTCCTTCGTTATTTGTGATGCCGGTCACTTATACTTACAACTTCACTATTGAACGGCAAATAACGCAGAAGTTCACGGTTTCCGCCGGATATGTCGGCAATCAGACGCGGCACGGTCCGCTTGGAACCAGCCAAAGCTTTAATATCAACGAGCCGCTTCTGATTCCGGGAGTTTCCGAAACCAATCAGAACGTAGGCCGCCCGTATTATTCGAAATTCGGTTGGACGCAGAACATTGATTACTATTGCAACTGCGCCAATGCCCGATACGACTCCTTGCAAACTACTTTCAAGATCAATGCGGCTGCCGGTTATAACATGCAGGGCAGTTATACGTATCAGATTACGCAAGGAGACGGCTTCGGTAGCGACCAGAGCTATACCTTCTTGTACGACCGACCTCTTGGCTGGGGTTATGCAGATAACATTCCGCATAATCAGTTCGTCTTAAGCCAAAGCTATGACATTCCGTTCGGACGAGGACGGAAATACGGCAGTAGCACAAATCGCTTGATTGACGCGGTACTGGGGGGATGGAATCTTGCTGGAATTACAAGCTACTATAGCGGTATTCCGTTTAATCCCTCGTTAAGTACAATTACGGCTCCAGTTGGACCCAATGACCGGCCCAACAAAGGAACAGTCAGCCCTTACACTGGTGCTCAGGGTAATCGAAACCAATGGTATGTTGGCGGATTGGGAAGCGCATTCCTGCCGGTAGCGACCGATACATTCGGCAACTATCCCATCAACCGGCTATATGGCCCTCACTTCATTAACCAGGATGCCTCGTTGTCAAAACAGTTCTCTTTAACGGAACGGTTTAAGTTCAGGCTTCGAGGCGATGCAACAAACCTGTTTAATCATACGAACCTGGGGCAACCGAACACCAGTATTCTGGATACCAATGCGGGCCAGATTACCAGTACAGCGTTCGGCGGATCTTACCTGATGCGCCGAATGCAGTTCTCCGGAACTGTGACCTGGTAACTACGCTTTACCTTTAAACAATATAAACCGGCGAAAGCTTTTGAGCTTCGTCGGTTTTTTGTTTTCCGGCAGGTACAATAACCGATGTGAAACTTTTTGTTCTTGCCTTGTGCCTTTTGGGATTTGCCTTTGCCGCCGATGAAAAGGAAGGCAACTTCACTATTCGATTCGAGCCGGCAGCGAAGCTGCAAGCAAACGTGGAAGTTCCATTTGAAGTTCATGTGATGGACGACCGCAAGAAACCGTTGCAGCGCGACGATTCGGTTGAACTAGCGATTGAGCAACCGGATGAGGCACCCGTCAGAGCGATAAAGGCGTGGTTCATTCAACCGGGCGTTTTCATTGCCAAGCCGGTGTTTCCCGCCGAGGGAAAATGGGAGGTGACGGTGACGGCGCGGCGCGAAAATCAGATCACGCGGAGAACCATCCCTTTTTCCGTGCTGCCCTAATCTCAGTTGGGAGTAATGTGCTGACGACGCGCATATCCTACATCTGCGGCTAATTCGTCCGGCCCGCAATGCCGGGCAGTTCCGCGCTGCTCCAATAATTCCCCAAATTGATAACGCGTGACTCCAGCCAGTTCACTTCCCTTTCCAAGGGATAAAAGACCTTGCGCATAAAGCGCGAGAGCGACTTCTGTTCGGAGCCGCAAGTCGATCTTATCTTCGGGCAGGCGCATTACACTGATGATTGAATCAGGTATATACGATATAACTGATGTAAGAGAGCACCCATCAGCCTTTACCGGAGAAGAGTTTCACCCCAGCCGATCTTGCTGCTTTTTGCAGTTGATCGTCAAGTGTAGCTAGTGGGGCGTTATGGCGAATCGAGAGTTCCAGGTACGCGGCATCATAAGCGGTTAAACCATGTGCGCGGGCCAGAAACAGAATATCATTCATTTGGTTCATGGCAAGTTGATTGTCATGCACTAACGAAAGGCTTTCCAGCAAGATTGTAAATTGCGTAATTTCCGTCTGGTTCAGGCGTTTTCGACGTTCGCCAACTAAAACCGCATTCGCAACCTCAAAAATCCAAACTGCTGGCACCAGTATAGTTTTTCCCTCCAACGAAGCTAACACTTGATCAGCATAATCGCTAACTTCATCTGGAAAGCACCAGGCGAGCGACAGAGAAGCATCAACAATAACTTGACTCACAACCGGCGGCCTTCTTGAATCATTTCCTTAACACTCATATTGTCAGGCTTAACGCGTTTGCGCAGCGCTCTCATGCCCTCAACAATATCTTTGTGGGACAGCTTTGCTTGTGATTCCGCGACAGGCACCAGCACAGCAGCGGGAACACCATGACGCGTAATGGTAATTTTCTCGCCCCTGGCGACTCGGTCCAATAAAGCAGCTAAGTGAGTTTTCGCTTCGAATGCACCTATCATTTCCATGTTAATACCAATAAACTAGTTTAAACTAGTTTGAATTAAATTCCAAGGCACAATAAAGCGAAAGGGCAGAACCGCTAGGTTCTGCCCTTTATAAACAACTACTAACCGCTTCTAGAATAAGTACAGCGGTGTGCCGCCAGTGCTTGGCACAATGTCAGCTTCTCCGCCCGCAGCCACTGGCTGGGGTTCGAGTTCACCGCCGCCGACCTGCCGGCAGTATAAGCCGTTTTCGCCGAGATACACTTCCAAGTCCGCCGGACGCGGAAGCGTTCCTTGAATCAGCGCTTCGGAAAGCGGATCCTCGATATACTTCTGCAGAGCGCGTCGCAGCGGACGAGCGCCGTAGCTGCGGTCAGCGCAGGTTTTTTCCAGAATGTACTTGGCCGCTGCCGGTTCCAGCCGAATTTTGATCTGCTTGGCAACCAAGTTTTGATTCACCTGTTCCACCAGCAGTTCAATAATCTGCAGCAGGTCTTCGTCGGTGAGCGAGGTAAACAGAATTACTTCGTCCAGGCGATTGAGGAACTCAGGATTAAAGGCGCGCTTCACTTCGCCCATCACCTGATCTTCAATCTTTTGCGGAATGTTCGCGCCCGATTCCGGAGCGGAAAACCCGATCTGGCCGCGACGATCCAGGAATCGCGCACCCAGGTTCGAAGTCATGATAATGATGGTGTTTTTGAAGTCAACTGTGTTCCCAAGACCATCGGTTAACTGGCCGTCCTCGAATACCTGCAACAAAATATTGTAGATATCGGGATGCGCTTTTTCAATTTCATCCAGCAGAATAATGGAATACGGCGCACGTTTGACGCGCTCGGTCAACTGGCCGCCTTCCTCATAACCCACATAACCGGGAGGCGAACCGATCAGCTTCGAAATCGAATGCTTTTCCATGAACTCCGACATATCGAAGCGGATCAGCGATTTCTCGCTGCCGAACAGGAATCCGGCTAAAGCGCGGGCGACTTCGGTTTTGCCAACGCCGGTCGGCCCCAGAAACAGGAACGAACCAGCCGGACGCTTCGGTGATTTCAAGCCGGCACGCGAACGGCGGATCGCGCGGGCCAGCGCGGAAATTGCTTTCACCTGGCTGATCACACGCTTATGCAGTTCTTCTTCGACGCGCAGAAGCTTGGAAACTTCTTCTTCCTTGATGGAAGTCATGGGCACGCCGGTCCAGCGGGCTACCACGTCCTCAATATCGTCCTTGGTCACAAGACCGGTGGAAGTATCGTCAAGATTGTATTTTTCGCGCAACTGCCGGAGGTTTTCGCGTTCTTTGCGTTCTTCATCCGAATAAAAGCGTGCTTTTTCAAATTCATGGTTGGCGATGGCGTTTTCCATCCGATGCACGATGAATTTGATGCGCTTTTGAATGTCGGCCACCTCGGAGGGAAGCGTAGTCTGGCGCAGTTTCACGCGCGCGCCTGCTTCGTCAATTAGATCAATGGCCTTGTCCGGCAGAAAGCGATCGGGAATGAACCGGGTAGAAGTGTAAACAGATGATTCAATCGCTTCATCCGTATAAGCCACTGCGTGAAACTTCTCGTAACGCTCTTTGATGCCGAACAAAATGCGGATCGCGTCGCTTTCGTTCGGAGGCGGAACTTTCACGGCTTGAAAGCGGCGCTCCAGCGAACGATCCTTTTCAATGGATTTGCGGTATTCAGCCGGGGTAGTTGCGCCAATGCACTGAATTTCGCCGCGCGACAAAGCCGGTTTCAGAATATTAGCGGCATCGAGCGAACCTTCCGCTGATCCGGCTCCGACGAGAGTATGCAGTTCATCAATGAAGATGATGGCGTTCTGATTTTCCATCAACTCTTTCATGATGGTTTTCAATCGCTCTTCAAACTGGCCGCGATACTTGGTACCGGCCACGATCAACGAAAGATCCAACGCTAGAATGCGCTTATCGGATAAGAACGAAGGAACATCGCCATCGGCAATGCGCTGGGCCAAGCCTTCCACAATGGCTGTTTTGCCGACGCCCGGTTCGCCGATTAACACCGGATTATTTTTGGTGCGGCGGCAAAGAATCTGAACCACGCGGTCCACTTCGCCATCGCGCCCGATCAGAGGATCAAGCATGCCGTCAACGGCGGCCTGCGTCAGATCGCGGCTGAATTCCACCAGCAGCGAACTTTCTTTCGGACGGCTGGAAGCTGATTTTTCTGTTGCCGAGCGGGCAATCTCTTCGCGCACGGCGGAAAGACGCAGACCCCGTTCGTGCAGGATTTCGGCGGCAAAGCTTTTTTCTTCCCGCAGCAAGCCCAACAACAGATGCTCCGTGCCGATGTGTTTATGGCTGAGCCGTTCCGCTTCTTCCGCGCCATACGCCAGCACGCGTTTGCACTCGTGGCTCAGCGGAAGGTCAACTGACGTAGAAACCTTCTCCCGCACCGTGGTATGAGCTTCAATCTGCTTGCGAATCGATTCAATCGCGGCATGGGACCGCAGAAATCGGTTAGCAAGCGCTTTATCCTCCCGCAGCAAGCCGAGCAACAGATGTTCGGTCTCGATGTAAGGACTGCCGAACTGACTCGCCTCGTACCTTGCAAAGAAGATAACGCGGCGCGCTTTTTCGGTATAACGTTCAAACATAATTGCCACCGTCAAGACGGGTTGCGTCTCGTAATACCGCAGCCATTGCCGGTTCCGGTAAAGCAGGAACCGTCAGACTGCCTTTTTTCAACTCCCAGACCCGATCGCAGCGTTGCGCAAACGACAGATTGTGAGTCACAAAGATCGATGTCAGACCGTGAGCGCGATGCAACGCAATCAATAAATCCACGATCATCTCGGCTGTGCGGCTATCCAGGCTGCCGGTCGGCTCATCAGCCAGCAGAACTTTCGGGTCAGCCGCCAATGCTCTAGCCAATGCCACGCGCTGTTGTTCTCCACCGGATAATTCGCCCGGGCGGTGAGCGGCGCGGTTCCACAATCCTACTTCTTCCAGCCTCGCTTGGGCAATCGCACCCGCCTCTTCCGGCGTTGTTCCACGAATCAACAACGGCATTGACACATTTTCCACAGCCGTAAACTCCGGCAACAGCGAAGAACTCTGCCACACAAAACCCAGGTGCCGGTTTCTGAACTCAGCCAAATCTTTCTCTGAAAATGCCCCTAGATCCTGCTGGCCGAAGTATATCTTACCGTTCGAGGGCCTGTCCAGACCGCCCAACAAATGCAGTAAAGTGGACTTTCCCGTGCCGGACTCGCCCACAATGGCGATCAATTCCCCTTGACGAACGTTCAAATTCAGGTTTTCAAACACCGTCAACTCCGAACTACCAGAGCGATACCGCTTGGTCAGCAGTTCTGTTCGGATCGTCAATGGAGCGTTCAATTCACCTCGCCTTACCTTTAGCTTAAACCGACCTCACCAAACCATGAGCTAAGGGTTAATCAGGGATCTAACCATCTGATGCCACCCGCCCACATTTTGACTTATCCGATTACGCGGTTCTACCCTGTTAACACTTTATAACTAAAGCAACAGCTTCCTAATTTTCAGCGTACCTGGTACCGGAAGTTCGGTATGCCGGACTCTTAGCCCTTCACCACAATGTTTACCAGTTTGTCCGGCACAACGATCACCTTTATCACTTGCTTACCAATCAGAAAAGGTTTCACTTTGCCGGTTTCGAGCGCCATTTTTTTTACTTCTTCCTGGTTCGTACCAAAGGAAAGCTGGATTTTATCCCGCAGCTTCCCATTCACCTGCACCACAATTTCAGCCTGGTCCTCTTTAGCCAGCTCCGGGTTGAACTGTGGCCAGGGTTCCCGAAACACCGGCGATTGATGCCCCAGAACGTCCCACAATTCCTGGGCAGTGTAGGGCGCAAACGGCGCAAGCATCAGAGTGAGCTTGTTTAAGATTTCTACGAAAGGAGCGGCGGAAAGCCGGTCTTCGAGCGAATACAGCTCATTCGTCAATTCCATCAGCGAAGCAATGGAAGTGTTGAAGTGCCAGCGGCTGTCGAAATCGCCGGTGATCTTTTGCACGGTTTGATGAAGCTTGCGCAAAGCCTGACGGTCAGCTTCATTAAACTCGCTGTTGCCTGTTATATGGAGGCGATCCGCATTGCGGGTCACAAACCGGTACACGCGGCCCAGAAAGCGGAATTGGCCTTCCACGCTGTTCTCATTCCAGTCCATGTCTTTTTCAGGCGGGGCGGCAAACAGCGTGTACAAACGGCAGGTATCAGCACCATATTTTTCCACCATCTCATCGGGGTCCACCACGTTGCCCTTGGATTTCGACATCGCGGTTCCGTCTTTCAAAACCATGCCCTGCGTAAATAGATTCTTGGCCGGTTCGGCATTAGCGACCAGGCCCAGGTCGCGCATCACCTTGGTCCAGAAACGGGAATAAATCAAGTGCAGAATGGCGTGAGTCACGCCGCCGATGTACTGGTCAATCGGAAACCAATGGTCAACAATCGCGGAATCAAACGGGCGTTCGTTGTTGCGGGCATCGCAGTAACGATAAAAATACCAGGAAGAATCCACAAACGTATCCATCGTGTCGCTTTCGCGCCGGGCAGGCTCGCCGCATAACGGACAAGCAACATTCATGAATGAAGCAACAGCTTCCAGCGGAGACTTGCCTTGGCCGGTAATTTTCACGTCCAGCGGCAGCTTCACCGGCAGATCCTGTTCCGGCACCGGAACCATACCGCACTGCGGGCAGTGAATAATCGGAATCGGCGTACCCCAGTAACGCTGGCGCGAGATGCCCCAATCCTTCAACCGGAACGTAACGGAAACCTGGCCGAAGCGTTCGCGTTCGGCAAAAGCGGCCATTTGTTTTCGGGCTTCGCCGCTGAGCAGGCCGGACCAGGAGCCGGAATTCTCCACAATGCCGTATTCAGTAAACGGCTGCTGCATCGTAGCGCCGTCCCCAAGCGCGCCATCCGCCGGACGCACCACCGGCATAACAGGAATGTCGTATTTGCGGCAGAATTCAAAATCGCGCTCGTCGTGGGCGGGAACAGCCATAATTGCGCCCGTGCCGTAGCCCATCAGCACAAAGTTGCCGATCCAGACCGGCACCTTAGCATCGCTAAAAGGCTGAATGGCGTAGTAGCCGGTGAACAAGCCTTCTTTTTCCAGCTCGCCGGGGTCTTTGCGAGCGGCGGCATCAATCATTTCCTTGATGCGCGCCTGGTCGTCTTCTTCCGTGACAAGCTTTTCCACTAAAGGATGTTCAGGAGCAAGAATCAAACAGGTTGCGCCGTAGATGGTATCTACGCGAGTGGTAAAGATGCGGATTTTTTCGCCGGTCGCTTCCAGAGTGAAATCGATTTCCGCGCCTTCCGAGCGGCCAATCCAGTTCCGCTGCATGGTCAGAACGCGCTCCGGCCAACCGCCTTCGAGCGCATTCAGATCGTTCAATAATTCATCAGCGTAGTTGGTGATTTTCAGGAACCATTGCTTCAGCGCGCGCTGTTCCACCGGAGTAGTTTCGTGCCGCCAGCAGCAGCCGTTGATGACTTGTTCATTGGCTAAAACAGTCTGGCACTCCGGACACCAGTTGAGCAGGGCTTCTTTCTGGTAAGCCAGGCCGCGCTCGAACATTTTCAAAAAGAACCATTGATTCCAGCGATAATATTCCGGCTCGCAGGTGGAAATTTCGCGCGACCAGTCGTAGCCGAATCCCATGCGCTGCATCTGCGCTTTCATTTGGGCAATGTTGCTTAAAGTCCAATCGCGCGGGTGCATGTTACGCTTCAACGCGGCGTTTTCAGCAGGCAGTCCGAAAGCATCCCAGCCCATCGGATGCAGCACGTTATGACCGCGCATCCACATGTAACGGGCCAGCGCGTCGCCGATGGAATAATTGCGCACATGTCCCATGTGCAGCTTGCCGCTTGGATAAGGCAGCATTTCAGCGACGTAGTATTTCGATTTCTCGGGAGAATCGGCTACGTAGAGCGTCGAGTCGTTCGTCCACCGCTCGTGCCACTTCGTTTCGATTCTCTGGTGGTCAAACGTTTGTTCGGAAATTGGGCCAGCTCCTTTACTACCGTGACGTTACGGAGATCATCGCCCGGCGTGTCAATCGGGGTTTCCAGAATGAAAGCTTTGCCGCGCAGTTGCGGATGCTGCAAGATCCGACGAAAGCCTCTTCTTCCAATATAACCGCCGCCGATATTCTGATGTCGATCCAGATGCGAGCCAAGCGCGGCTTTAGCGTCATTGACGTGGATCACCGGAACGCGCGCCAGGCCGACGGTTCGTTCTGCTTCGTCGAGGGTTGCTTTTAATCCTGCGGCAGTGCTGATGTTGTAGCCGTTAACGAACAAATGGCAGGTATCGAGGCAAAAACCGAGGCGGAGATCCGTGCAGGAAATGACCAATTGCCGCAATGTGGCAAGCTCTTGCAGGCTGCCGCCCAACTGATTCCTGCCGCCAGCCGTGTTTTCGACCAGCAGAGTTAATGGAGGACTCTGTTTCAAAGTTTGCTGCGCTTTGTTCCAAGCGGCAATCATTCCTTCCGCCGCATTGATTAATCCTTGCTCCAACGCCAGATTTTTATAATTGCCGGGATGGATCACCAGGTACTCGGCTCCGATGAAGGAAGCTCTTTCGATTTCCCCGGCAAAGGCTTCTACCGATTTCCGACGCAGTTCCGGTTCCGCCGAAGCCAAATTCATCAGGTAACTGCCATGCACCACGAGCGGTTTTAGGTCGTAGCGCTCCCGGCACTGCTGCAAGAGTCGAACCTGTTCCGGATCAGGGTTTCGGGCGCGCCACATGCGCGGACTGGCCGAGAAAATCTGAAATGTGTTCGCGCCTAACTCGTGGGCTTTTAAAGCAGCTTTTTCCAATGAGCCGGCGGTGGAAGTGTGTATGCCGATCCGCAAGTATTCAGCATAGAATTACACACAGTCTTAAGTAGCCGGACGCTTGTGGGTGGGTTTACGATGGCGGGCCACAGCAGGCTCTTCCGGCAGCGCGGCGGCAGGAGGAGCGTTTGCATATAACTGCCGGTACACCGCCGCATTCCGCAAAACCACTTGCACGTAATTGCGCGTTTCCTGAAATGGAATCGTTTCCACAAACTCTGCCGGTTCGCGGAACGGTCCCCAACTGTCCCAGCGGTCCACGCGGCTCTTTCCGGCATTGTACGAGGCTAAAGCTTCTTCTTCATGGCCGTTGAGCGAGTTCAGTAGTTGCCGAACATAGCGCGTGCCTAGCTGCAAATTTCGAGTGGGCGTTAACAGGTCGTAAGCCGAAAATCGCCGGATTCCCACTTGATGGGCCAGTTGCCTTCCGGTCGCGGGAAGCACTTGCATCAAGCCGTAAGCATTCGCATGGGAAATGGCCTTGACGTTAAACTCCGATTCCTGGCGGATCAGCGCGGCCACAAAGAAAGGGTCCAGATCGTTCCGGCGGCTGTAAGCTTCGAGCGGTGCACGATACGGCAAAGGAAAAGCAAGCTGCCAGAACCGGGCCGGAGCATTTTCAAAACCGATATGCAGATAAGCGGGCGCGAACGATTTAATGTAGCGTACGGCTTGATCGGGCGAGCCGCGGTCGGAAGCGACCTTGGCCAGTTCATAAGCAAAGAGGTAAGGGCCGCTGTTATCGTTGCGGGCAGCAAAGCGAAGTTCCAGTTCAGCCCAATCATCCAAAAGCGCCAAATGTAGCAGGCGCGACCGGTTTAAGCGTTTCTGCGCTTCGCGGTCCGGTGTAAACGAGGGTTCCTGCGGACGATTGGGCCAGCTTATCGTTTTAAGGTATTGAAGAGCGGCAATCTGCGGCTCGGCAGCGCGAACGCGGGTTTCTTTCAAACGGCTTTGCGCTTGCAGCGCGTAATAAGTGTTCGGGTAATGGTCGAGAACGGCATCGTAGTAAGCCCGCGCAGCGGAAAACTCTTCGTGCCTCTCCGACCATCGGCCCAGAAAATACAGGACCGCGTTTGCTTCGCCTGCGGCAGGAAAACTGGCGAGAAAATTCTTAAACTCATCGGCTATTCCAGGATCGTCTTTGCGGTAATGTTCAAAAGCCAGCCGCCAATGGCACCAGGCCGCTTCGGTATTTTTTGGAAAGCTGGCGGCGCAAGCGCCAAATATTTTGGTGTAGCGATCAGGATCATTATCAACGGCAGCCTGATTGCCGACCGTGAGCAGAATATCCAGCCGATGCCGTGATTGCGGATATTTTTGGGCCAGCGTGTCTAAATAAGGAGTGACGTCAGCTTGTTTATCCAACTTCAACACGCTGCGGACCAGATAATCAAGCCGCTCCGCATCGGCTTCGCCATCACTCACTTGTAACGATTGCAGATAATTACGAGCCTGCTCGTAGTCTCGATTAAAGAAATCAACTTCACCCAAGCGGACGGAAGCGATGTCGCGCGGCCTGCTGCCAAGCTGCGGAATCACGCTGTTCAATTCGTTTCGCGCGCCGATGTAGTCTTTGGCTTCGATCAGCTTCATAGCTCGTCCGAGTATGGCGGCCGGCATGGGCGGAGGATAATTGTCGCCTAGCTTGGTTTTCAGATCGTTGAGAAAATTTTCAGCGTCGCTCGCGTCCTTGGTTTTAGGGTAGCCGTAATAAACGCGCTGATAATATTCCGCCGCCTGCGCCGTGTCGCCAGTGGATTGAAACGCGCGCGCCAGAAGAAAATCCGCTTGCGGCTGCGGAATGCGCTTGTAGTATTTGCGAATCAACTCCAGCGCATCTTTGGGCTTGTCGCTATCCAGATCCGCTTGTACCGCCAGAGCAGCGGCAGGTCCGGTAACGGGCGAAACAGGCGTGTAAGCCAGAACATGCGCCGCCGCTTTCGACACCTCCGCGCGGTTGCCTAAACGAGCCTGCGCTTCAGCACGAATGTATTGGGCATAATCGACCAGTTCCGGCGCATCTTTAGCGGCGCGTGAGGCGTAATCGGACGCAACCTGCAGGTTGTTTGCATCAAGCTGTTTTTCAGCTAAAGCGAGCAGAACAGCAGCCCCGGCAGCCTTTGCTTTGGGCGCCGCAGCAGCTTCCACTTTGTTTTTTCGTTTGGCGTTGGATCGTTTCCGGGCAGCAGCAGCCGGAAATAAGGTGGCGGGCGCAAGTAATAAGACCGCCAATAGGACGCTAATACATCTGGCCCGGATAATCCGCTCCTAGCAAAACATCGTTATCATGCGCAAGCTGACGGCATAATTCCAGATGAATGTAATCCGCCATCGCTCGATCATTCATAAACTGGGTTCGGAAAACTTCTCGCGCCGCATCAATTTCCGGCTTCAAGAACAGATACAAGTTCTTTTCGGCGCGGCCCGCTTCACAGGCTTCCGGTCGGTAGAGTTGCAGTTCCGCCACTTTGGTTCTTGCTAAACGTCGTGCGCGAACATGTTGTAGTTTCTCATCATCAGACAAATTTTCCAAAAATGATAGCTCATCCTCTGATTCCCTCGCGGGCATCTCAACAGATTTCTGCGCCACGGCAACAGGCGCAATCTGGATATGGGAGGAGGAGGTTTGCGCGCGCCGCTCCAGAACAAACGAAGCCATTTCCGCAATCAATTCCAACACATGAGAATCGCCCGGCTCCGCGGCGGAAGCTAGCAGAAAAGCGGCCACCCGCAACCCATTTGAGATAGGAATAACAAACACGCGATTGAACGGTAAAGCTTGGGCGATTGTTTCTGAAACTTCGCTTTTCGCACCCAGTGCAAGAACCAGCTCACCGGACTCGCGCGCGTTGCGGAACGCAGCCGCTTGGGCCAACGGCACTGGACAATCCGGCGGCAGCGTAAAACCGCGTGTTCCTTTCACAACCAGAACATCGGATTGCAGAACGAACAAAGCAACGGAAGAAACGAACCGGGCCGCGCCATCCAGCACGGCCGCGCACCAGTCCGCTTCGGTTTTGCCCTGTTTTAAACGCCGGACAATCCCGTTCAACTCTTCAGTGGTCTTGAACCGGCCTGTTTCAGCAGAATCCATGCTCGCATTCCAAGTTTACAGAAATGAATTCAACTTAACTCCCGTAGGAGCTAGCAGAGCAATATAATGCGCTAAGGAGCCAGTCAATGATGCAAGTTCACGGATACTATTTGACAGCAGTTATATTTCACGTGAGCCTCTTGATTGGACTACTCTCTTATGCATTGAAGGACGTTGATCAAAACACTGTTGTTGGATTGTGAACACCAGGAACGTTCGCAAGCAAAGAGCAATGGCAGCGAGCACACGTACGAATTGGAACCATCATGCCGGTTGTATCCGGAATATGCGCTTTTGTATGCCTTGGCGGTATACGGTTTGTCTTTCTTAGGACTGGGTTTGCCTTTTGCCTTATTATTGGTGCCCAGGTATTAATTTCAATTGCTTTTTCTATCGAATGGTGGCCTGCTTCTCGCGGTTCGCTTTCTTTGTTGCAGCAAATCAAAGATCCAAAAAACCAAACTAAAAACTAATGCGGCCGTCAGTGTGCTGTGCGGACGTGCGCATACCTAAGAAACCATGAACAGCATGGGTGATCTACGCCTGAAATTCGACCCTCCCGACGATTCTTTTACAATTTTCCTTCCATTCCAGTAAACCCCGACCTGCTCAAATTCGTCTACACGGGCGATGGAGTACACGGCCACGCCTCATTTGATGACGGACCTGACTCAAAATGTGGCGGCAGCGAACGAAGATTTAGAATCAATTTTGCGTTTGTACCAGCCCAAGGTATTCCGTTTTCTGCTGGCTTCGCTGCGGGATAAGGACGCGGCGGAAACTCTCACACAAGATTGTTTTATGAAGGCTTATCAGGCCAAGGCGCGATTTCGCGGCGATTGCAGCATGGATACATGGCTGATGCAGATTGCGGTGAATCTTCTGCGGGATTACACGCGCAATCGCCGTTTTCAGTTTTGGCGGCGCACCCAATTAGCGGCGCAGCCGGTGGAGAACCTGCGCGACCAGATTGCGGATGGCGAACAGTCTGCCGAAGCAAAATTGCAGTTGAAAGAAGACGTGCAAGCGATCTGGGAAGCCGCCGCAAGCCTGCCGGAAAAACAGCGCACTGTGTTTCTGCTGCGCTTCAGCGAAGACATGGATCTGCTGGAAATTGCGGCTGCTACCGGGATGAAAGAAGGAACGGTGAAAGCTCATCTTTTCCGGGCTTTACAAAGGGTTCGAGAACGGATCGGAGCGCGTTTATGAATTCCCACCTCACTCCGCAGCAGATTTCCGAGTGGATGGGCGGCGAACGCAGCCGGGAAGCAGAAATGCATGTTCGCGCTTGCGCGGCGTGCCAAGCTGAAGTTGATCGTTTCGAAGCCGCGCTTTCACAGTTTCGCAGTTCGGTGCGTGAGTGGAGCGCTGAAGAATACAATCCTCATTTTCCGGCCGGAACAGATTGGGACAAGGCACAGCAAAGAAACGTGTCAGCAGGGTGGCGATGGGCCGTTCTGGCAATTTTATCCTGCGTAGCGGCAGTTTTGTTTTTACACCGAAGCGAAGCGCCGCCTCAACCTATTGTTGCGAAAACAACTGTTTCCGATGCGGTTTTGTTGAAGCAAGTGGACCAGGACGCGTCGCGCACCGTTCCCGGTCCGATGGAGCCGCTGGTGAACTTAGTTTCATGGGATGGAAGCTCTGCGCCGGGAAGTAAAAATGAGCAGTAGCTACCAGCGGTTACAATTCCTGCCCTTGTTTTTGTTCATTGCGGGCATGGCGATGCAGGCGAAACAAGCAACCAATGCCCAGCAAGGGCCGGAGCCGCCCGCAGAACAAGGCCCACCAACGCAGAATGAGCGGGAGCATCCGTTTCCAATGCGGCCCCGGCACGGTCCGATGGATCGCGCCCTGCACGTAGGTCCGCCGGGTAAATGGTGGAGCGATCCGGTGATTGCTCAGAAGCTGGGCTTGACGGCGGATCAGCAGAAAAGAATGGACGACGTTTTTCAGCAAAGCCGCTTAAGTTTGATTGATCTGAGCGCGGCAGTGCAAAAGCAGGAAGCCATTCTTGAACCGCTGCTGGCGGCGGAGCAGCCGGAAGAAGCAAAAGTCTTGTTGCAGATTGACCGTATTGCACAAGCGAGAGCGGAACTGGAAAAAGCAAGCGCCAGAATGCTTTTGGGAATTCGCAGCATTTTGACGCAAGACCAATGGAAGCGGCTGCAGGCAGAAGGCTCAAGACCGCCCAGACCACCCGACCGTTAAGCACCGATTTTAGAACCAAACAGAAAAGGAGTTACAACTTAATGAGAAAGAAATGTATTTACACAGTGATCGCATTCCTGCTTTCGGCAGCTTGGCTGCCAGCGCAGGATGCAACTACAACGCCGCCCGCGCCGCCGAGCGCAGCGCAGATGGTGAGCAGGCAGGTATCGCATTTAACCACGCTCCTGAATTTGAACACAGCGCAGCAGACACAAGCCACAACCATTTTTACCGATGCGCAGACCAACATGTCCGGTTTATTTGCAAATATGAGAACCGCTCGCACTACCCTGCAAACGGCGATTGAAAGCAATGACGTGGCGGCAATCACGACGCAGGCAGCCCAAATCGGCAGCTTAACCACCCAGGAAGTCGAAAGTCGAGCTAAAGCAGATGCGGCGTTCTACGCTATTCTGACCGCTGACCAGCAGACCAAATATAAGCAGCTTCGTGCGATGGGGCACGGCGGGCCAGAAGGGTTCGGCAGACCAGGACCGGGCGGTCCCCATTAATATCCTCATTACCGCATTCTGATTGTTTGCGAAGCTTCGCGTTCGGCATACTCCAGCATTCCAGTTAAACGCCGGACGTGAAGCTTTCTTTTTGATAAATCAAGAAATTCAAGAAGCAAGGAGAAGTGTTTTCGCTATGGCTAGTTATTCTTTATCGGCTACCCCTTCCGTTCTGCCGTTTGTGCAAAAAGAAATCGTAACTCTGGAACAGAAGATGGCTGCCATTCAAATTGTTCCGGATAAACGAGGTCGATTTCAATTGGGATTGTTCACGCATTTGAGTCCGGGTTCCAGGGTGGAACTGTGCGGCGCGGGTTTCAACGAGCGAACCGCGCGGATTCGCTCAGGAGGATCTTATTACATGGTGCTGCGAAAGAGCATACCGGCTTTGTGATTGAAATGGTATTGCGCCGTTTTTCAAGCTTGGCGGGAACGGTTCAGCCACAAACCGCAGAAAACAATCGCTATGGAAGCCGCAAATATCATCGAGCCGAGATGCCAAACCAGAATATGCGCTGAATTTTTTAAAGGACAGCGCAGCGCAAGCACCGCAACGCCAACTGATCCGGCAAAGAAACCGAGCATTGCCGCCGATTGAAGCGGCGACGCTACAAATGAAAATGAATTACGGGCGAACCGCCAGGCAATCATTCCACAACCAAACGCCACGGCGGAGCCGATTTCAAAGCAAGGCAGGCCGAGCTGGGCAAAATGTTCGGTGTTGAAGTTTCGAAACAAAACAGAAACAGCCAGCGCCACGACTGTTATAGCACCGGCACTAGCTGCCACAGGGGAAACGCGCTGCCGCGAACCGGGAATTAACTCCTGCACTACAGCCGCCGAAAGGAGGGAAATAGCGCCTAACAGCGCGGTGAAATAAATCAGCCGTTCATTCATATTCAAGGAAAAATATCCGGCATGGCCGGTAACGGCAGAAATCACGATTGCTGAAGCAATCACCAGACATGCTGCGCCGATCACCAGCACCCAAGCCGGCGGACGGGGAGACACAGGAGTTAACTGCGCGATTAATTGTTCTTGAATGCGTTCCAAGTGTTGGGGTTCAGGGTCAACTACCGAGTTGAATGCTTCAAGCAGGGCGCGGCACCCTGGACAAGCATCTACATGCTGCTGTTCTTCCGGCGAAAGAACCCGATTTTCGGCTAATGCGCGTTGCAGTTGTTTGCAGGTCATAAGCCATCCCCAAACAGTTTTCGCAAAGCCTGGTAGCCGCGATAGGCTTTTTGTTTCACTGAGCCGACACTGGAGCCAGTGGAGCGAGCCACTTCATCCAGGCTCAGTCCACGCACTTTCAACAACAAAATCACTTCGCGCTGCGTAGGCGGCAACGTTTGCAGCAGTTCCTGCATGTTCGGCAGTCGCTCCTGCTCAGGCTGCCTGGCGGCTGTATCGGGCAAGCGCTCGGGGCGAAGCTCATGTTCGCGAATCGGCTTGCTTTTGCGCCAATGGTCGGCAAGCACACGACGAGCGATAGCATACACCCAGGGTAGAAGAGGCTCGCCGGAACGGTAGGTGCGCCGTGCTTTGTGAATACGCAACCAGAAGTCCTGGAGCAGATCTTCCGCCACGGCGCGATCGCGTAGTTGATTGAGGTAAAAACCAAATATCTGCGGGCTGAGCCGGGCCACCAGTTGGGAGGTAGCCTCGGCATCGGCCTGCTGATAAGACGCCATCAGCCGTTCCAGTTCTCCGGCTTTCGTCGTCGAATGATTCATGCGTAAGGGCTGGTTGAGCGTTCTTATTTATTTGAACGCTTCCAAACCCTTAAAATGCTACCAAACCTTGTCCGCCAGAGTGGGGAGCACCCGGATAAACGCTGGAAATGGCAGTTAACTTTCCACCGTCGCCCACCTTATAGCCGACTATCTTTCCGGTGTTGCTGTAGAACACATACAGGAGTTTGTTATCACCGGCCAGCGACAGATCGAGCGGAATGGTGGATGCCGGGGCCGCATCTTTATTGGTAACCGAGTCCTGCGGAATCAGTGAGCCATCGCCGCCTATCTCATAAAGGCCGATGTTGCCGGTGTTGCTATCGGATACCCAGGCATATTTTCCATCGTTAACAATCCAGCAGGTGGAGATACCCCTGGCATCGGCATTAGCGGAGATAACGGTAGTTGTATTGTCGTCATTGATTCGATAGGACGAAGTTGTTCCCGCGTTGGGCGGTCCGCCATGCGTTTCGGTCACTAACAGCGTGCCGTACGGCGTGAACTGCAGGGAGAAGGTTCCGGTGCCTGCTGAGGGGTTGTAAACGGGATTCGACAAGCTGCCGTCGTTGTTGACCGTGAACACGTCCACCTTATTGGTAATGCGTTCGGAAACTACAAGTTTCGAACCGTCGGGCGAGAAGGCGAGTGTGCAGGCGCCAGGATCACCCCCGCTAAGCGGCAGTTTTGACTTGGCAATCGGCGTGAGACCGCCCCACGGCTGCAGCCGAAAACCGGCGGTATGATAACTGCCGCCGTAGTTCAAAACGTAAACCAAATCATCATGAATCGTGAGACTGACAGGATTGCCGCCGCCGGAAGGCGTGACGCTCACAAGCAGTAAAGCATCAGGAGTGATGCGAAACACGGAAATAGAACTGGAACCGGCATTCACGGCCAATAGATAAGAATGGTCCGCCGTGGTAATCAGCGAAAACTGCGATTGCAAAGGATCGTTCGTGCCGCCTTCGCCGCGCCCGCCGGTGGCAAACTTTCCGGCGTAATGCAACTGACCGTTGCCGGAACGCTGATACATCACAATTTCATTCAAATTAGCGTCGTTGGTGGCCGTGAAAACAGCGCCGGCTACCCCGTTGTATTGGGCGTTTGACTGCGCGCTTGCCGGAAACGCAATGGCCGCCAGCGACAGAAACGACGCCAGTCCCCAATGAAAGCAACTCTTCATACACACTCCTCAATGAAAGTCAGCGGCGTAGAACGAGCCATTAGGACCAGTTCTGCGCCGCGTTAGGGAATTGTGCTTGCAGGGGCGAAAAGTCACGCCGTCGCCGGATCATTTGTTCAGAACTTAGAAACGATCCACACGCCGACAATCATCAAAATGCAGCCGCCAATCCTGATGGGAGAAGCGGGATGAGTTTTAAATCCGACCCAGCCGAAATGATCAAGCAGAACTGATATAACTAGGGCCGCGGTTATGTTTAAGCCAGTAAAAATACCCGATCCTAATTTCTGGGCAAACATTAAACCGGCCATTGTGGAAGCGATGCTGAAGAATCCGCCGAGCCAGGCCCACCAGGGAACACGGGAAAGTTCGCTTGAAGAAGGAATGCTTTGGCGAACGAAGATCCAAACCAATAAAACTCCCAGCAGTCCGCTTGCATAAACAAACAGAGTTGTGGGAAGAGGTTTCTGCAGAGTTTTATTTAATTGGGCGTTTGCTCCCGCTTGAAAGGGATTGGCGCAGCCCGCGCCAATTGCAATAAGGTAAATGAGCCAGTTCACATATCAAGCTATACCTCGAATGGGCCGAGAATAACAGAGCGAAAATTTAATAGGCGGCAGTTCGTTCCAGGGTTTCCGGCATAAACAAGGCGTAAAGAACAAGACCGGCCAGCGCGATTAAAGCCAACAAGTGAAAGGCGTAAACGAACCCAAAAGTTCGCGCGGTGAAGCCAGCCAGCAGATGGCTGAGGAACGCGCCGCCGCTGACGCTCGATTGAGCAATTCCTTGTAGAAGGTTGAATCGACCGGTTCCTTTCGCCAAATCGGAGATCACAACAATTGTGAGAATTGCGGCAACCCCGGTGGCAAAGCCATCGAGCATTTGCACAAAAATGATGTAAGCTCCACCGGCACTGAAGCTGAACAAAATGCCGCGTAGCGCCACAACACCAAAAGCAACCAGAAAAATAGGCTTACGGCCTATCCGACCCGTCAAACGTCCCACGAAAAACGCGATTGGAGCCATCATAAACTGCGCTGCAATAATGCAAGCGGACATATACAACGACGAAGTTTGGCGGTTGGCTCGAGCCAGTTCCTGCCCGGCTAGAGGCAGCAGAGCGGCGTTAGCCACGTGAAAAATAACCACGGCCAGCACAAAAATCAAAATGCTTTTTTGTTTAAACACATCAAAAGCGGAATCAGGTTTTTGCGGTAAATCGTTTACAATCGCCGGGGCAGCGCGGGCAGCTTGATTATTAATGTCGCGGTTGCGAATTAGAAATGCAGAAGCAATAGTGGCGAAGCCGAACAGAGCGGAAGAATAAAAAATCCACTGCTGACCGGCGCGAAAGCCCAAATAACCGGCCAACAACGCAGTGATTGCATTACCGGAATGGCTGAACGCTGAGTTGCGGCCCAAACGAGCAGCCAGACTTCTCCTGCCGACCACCCCCAACGAAATAGCGGCAATAGTTGGGGAAACAAGCACCACGGCCATGCCGATCATCACCTGATTTGCCATCAGCAGGTGAACCGTGGGGGCATGAACAGTCAGCAAGCAGCCCAACGTGATCACTAACGCGGCTACCGCTAACAAGAGCTTCTTGTAAGGGAACCAATCAATCAGCCATCCCGCCGGAGTTTGGGCCAGCACCACCGCGATGCTTTGCGTAGCCACTACCACACCCACTTGCGCCGGGTCCAGATGCCGAACAGCCGCTAGATAAGTAGCCACAAACGGACCAACGCCGGTTTCGGCATCGGCCATAAAGAAATTAACCCAGTCCAACGCAATCAGACTTCGGCGCTTATTCACATTTCAGAGTACGATGAGCGAATGTTAAATGAATTGCTACTGCGCTTTGCGAATTTACCTGCGAACAATTACTTCCCGCAGGTGATCGCGGCTCAGAAAAAACTTTACGGCGTGCGCATCCTCGAACAAGCGTTCGAGCGTGCGATTGTTGAAATATTGAATCGGGCGTGAGGCGTTTCGGGGAATCAGCAGGAGCGTTTTGGGATTCTGAATTCGATAATTATATAGCGGCATACTGGTTAATTTGTCGCTCGCGCTGAAGAAAGCGAGAATGACGCCGCCCGGCCGCATGAGTTTCATCAAACGCCCGATAACCTGATCCAGCAGAGGAGGAGTTAGAAATTGCAGCGTATCCCAAACCAGGGCGCCGTCAAACTGTTGTTCAGGGAAGTTTAAAATCTGGTCGAGAAAGCGTTGGCCGCGGCTGGCCATCGCCTGGTTTTCCAGAAAATCACCGTCGCCGAAGCATTGATCCATTGTTCCCAGAATGTCTTCTGAAGATAACCGATGTCCCATATCGGTGATGAAAGAAATGTTTGCCTGGCTTGCGCCGGCCAAATCAAGAATAGATAAGGGTTCAGGGCGGCGCAGATGATAAAAAAACTGTTCCGCGCCGCTGCTCTGCCTTTCCAAAGGCTGAGTAAACCCATTGGACCCAAGCAAACTTTTCAAACCTGCTTTATGCGCCGTGGGCGTGGGAACTGCTCCGGTTCCCGGAGAATCCCCAAAAAGGTTACGAAAACGATCCTTCCACAAGTCATTCACCACAATGAGGGAACAGATGGCGGGCGAAGCAAATGAAAACTGGCTTCTCCCACCATCAGTCTACTTGCCGCTGGAACTGACACTCGAAATGATAGGCGTCACCACCGGGGCATTCGCCGGGGCGGGAGCAGGCAGCGGCGACGGCGCGGCGGCGGTCGCATTCGCAGCAACAACCTGGGGCACGACGGTAGGCCGCTGTACCGGGGCAGCCGCTTTGGTAATGTCGATGCTGCCTTTGAAGTAAGCGCCATCCTCGATCATGATGCGGCTAGTCTTAATGTCGCCCACCAGTTTGGCTTCTTTTTTAATATCAATCTTTTCGGCTGCTTCCACATTGCCCTGGATGGAGCCGTAGATCACGATTTCGCGCGCTTTCAGCCCGGCATGAACACGACCGTTCGGGCCGATGGTGAGACGGTGTTCGTGGCACTCTACCGTGCCTTCCACCTCGCCATCAATGGTGAGATCTTCACGGCTGAAGATTTGGCCTTTCACCGTAACATTCTTTCCCAAGGTGGCCGATCCAGCCGGAGCGAGACGCGGTTCGGCATCAAAAGTTCTCGTTGGGGATGACATAACGTTAATTTCTTTCTTTGGGGTCTCCACGACAGGGGCCGGACTGTTAGATACCGGCCGAAGCGGCGGGACTTCGTCTTCTTTTCTCTTACTCCACATACGAAGTTAGGCTCTCCTCGGAAGGCTTCATTCATCGTACTACTTCGGGCTTTTCGCTAGGAACACCTACTGGCTGCTTTGTGATAATAAAAAAGTGTCAAAGGTCCGGGATCTGGAGCAGCGCTTGGAGCGCGCCGAAGAACAATTACGGCTTTTTCAGCGCGTCAGCCGTCTTCTCACGCGCGAACTGGGTTTGGAAGATGTTCTGCACGCGATTGTTGACTTGATTGTGGAGTACCTGAGCTGCGATTCCTGCCTGGTTTACCTGGTGCAGGAAGGCGAACTGGTTTTATCAGCTACTCATGAACTGAATCGGTCCAATCTGGGGATTGTGCGGCTGCGGCTGGATGAAGGATTAACCGGCTGGGTAGCGCGCGAGCGGCGTTTGCTCGCCATCTCGCGGGAAGCTTACAACGATCCGCGATTCAAATATTTCAAGGATCTTCCGGAAGACACGTTTGAAGCTTTTCTTTCCGCCCCGGTGATTTCTCAGAACCGGGTGGTCGGCGTAATCAATGTTCAGCATCGCCTTCCACATGGACATACCGGCAGCGAAATGGAATTGTTAACGACCCTGGGCGAACAAGTAGGCTGTTTGCTGCTGTTGTCACGCTTAAACAGCCGCGAGATTACCGGCGTTACCGCTTAATTGCCGCGCGCCTCAGCGTTTATTCGGCATCTTGGGCCGGAAAGAAGCGAAATTACAGCGGCAAGCGGCGCAGCGGTATTTGCGTGCGCCAAACGTAATCAGAAAATTAGCGAAAACACCGGGATTATAATGCTTGCGCGACCATGTTTCGAGATGGGTTCGCAAGCATTTGGGGCATTTTGCGTAAGGAAGCCGGGACCAAAGCAGAATGTTGGCCGAGAAACGGTGTTTGCAATCGCGGCAGCGAAACGGATAAATGCCGAGAACAGCGCCAATCGGATCGACTAAGCCCTGCATGTGAGCGCGACGGATATTCTGACCGCCGCACTGCTCACAGGCAAGCGCAGTGGTTTTCAAAGCCGGGCCGGCTCGCTTTCGGCAACAAGCATGCCCACAGAACCAGCCTGATACCTGTCGAATGCGGATCGCAGTTGATCGAAAGCGGCGGGTGATTGCCGCAGCGCTCGGCCTTCAATTTCAATCACCGGAAGCAGATTCCTAGTAGTGGAAGTAATAAAAATCTGGTCGGCAGCTTCGAGGTCGGCGGGGGTAAGGTCTTGCTCCATTATCGAGAAGCCCGGCGTTTTTATTTCTTCGAGCAGCAGGGCGCGGGTTACTCCCGGCAGGCATCCGGCGGAAAGCGGCGGAGTACAAACTCGATCTCCATAAACGGCGAAAATATTTGCTGACGTGCATTCGCTGACGCGGCCATGCTCATTCAACAGAATCACTTCATCAAAACCGCGCTCGTGCGCTTCTTCGTTCCAGGTCAGATTCTGGCACCAGGATGTGACTTTGGTTCCGGCAAATGGCGAAGCGGCATGGCGGCCATTCGGCACATAATATAACTGCACGCCATTGCCCCAATCGGAAAGATTAGCCGTAAATGCCACTAAATCAGCATTTTTTTGAATAGCCGGTTCTTCGAAAATGCCGCCGCGATTGCGAACAACGGCAACCCGCAGAGTGCCGTTCAACACATTGTTTGCTTCGATCAGTTTCAAGAGTTGTGTTTCCAGTTCACGGCTGGAAAACTGGAGTGGCACATGCACCAGTTCCGCATCGCGCCTCATGCGACCGTAGTGGCGACCAAAGGCAAACAACGCTCCCTCGTAAACACGAAGCGTGCTGAAAACACCCCACCCGTTCAGGTAGCCGGTCTGCCCTGCGGAAACGAGCAAGTCAGTTGTTTTTCGGATTTCGCCGTTATGAAGGAGAAACCGGTGCATAAACCGTACTTTATCATCGTTGCGCGCTAAGCACGCGCCAGTTGGATGCGCTTAGCGTAATGCGAAAGGCTGTTGAGCCATCCATTGAAACAGCGATCGCAGCGCCGAACCACGATGGCTGACCTGAAATTTTTCTGCTGCATCCGCTTCGGCCAGTGTTTTGCCGAGCGCGGAACAAAAGAAAAGCGGATCGTAGCCAAAGCCATTCTGTCCGCGAGGTTCGCTTAAAATTTCGCCTTCCACCGTGCCGCGAGCGGCATGAATCAAACTTCCTGCCTGCGCCAGCGAAATGACGCTAACAAATCGCGCGCGGCGGTCTGTTCTTCCTTTCAAATTTTCCAGCAGCAGAGCGTTGTTCTCGGCGTCAGATGCGTGCTCACCGGCGTAGCGAGCGGACCATACGCCGGGCGCGCCGCCGAGCGCGTCTACTTCTAAACCAGAATCATCAGCGAGCGCAAACTGATCGGTGTAGCGGGAATACGCCACGGCTTTAATGCAGGAATTTTCTTCGAACGTTGTTCCAGTTTCTTCCGGAGCGGGAATAGTATTCAGTTCAGGAAGCGGTTCTATTTGCAGATGAGCCAGATGAAGCTGCTGCGCCGCCTGCAAAAATTCCCGCAGTTTTCCTTTGTTTGTGGTGCAGCAGTAAAGAACCATTGTTCAAATTTTGGCGGCGAGCGCTTCCTGCTGCGCTGCTAGCAGATCCTGAATGCCGGCGCGAGCTAAACGGAGCAGATCGGCCATTTGTTCATCGCTGAAAGGAGTTTTTTCGGCAGTAGCCTGGATCTCCACAAATTTTCCGCTTCCGGTCATCACCACATTCATGTCCACTTCAGCCCGCGAATCTTCCTCGTAGCAGAGATCAAGCAGCAGCTCGTTGCCCACAATGCCGACGCTCGTAGCGGCCACGGCATCGAGCAGCGGATTTTTTGCGATGACCTTAAACTTCACTAGTGTTTTCAGCGCAATGGCTAAAGCGATGTAGGCGCCGGTAATGGCTGCAGTGCGCGTGCCGCCGTCAGCTTGCAGCACATCGCAATCCACAATAATGCTGCGCTCGCCCAATGCCTGCAAATCCACCACGGATCGCAGCGATCTGCCAATCAGCCGTTGAATCTCATGGGTTCTGCCGGACGGCTTGCCTTTGGAAACTTCCCGGGCGGTGCGAGTGAAGGTAGCGCGCGGCAGCATGGCATATTCGGCGGTCACCCAACCTTTTCCAGTGTTGCGGAGAAACGGCGGAGTTGTATCTTCCACGGTGGCCGCGCAAAGCACGCGCGTATGGCCGACCTCAATCAGGACGGAGCCTTCCGCCGTCATTAGATAATCGGCGGTGATTTTAAGCGGACGCGCCGAGGCAGTCGTTCTTCCGTCGGTTCTCATAGTGAATTCAGAGCGTCCTCAAAGAAGCAAAAAATATGAAAGCAAAAATAAACAGCACAATGGCAGCAATCACTAAACAAGGAACTGCGCCTTGGCGTCGCGCTGCCGCCACTTTCTCGCGACCGGACTTTTTTGATATTTTTTTAGCACCCATGCGTGTTCGTGCTGCCGCGACCAGACCGGTGAAGGAGCGTGCTCAGCAGCAAACTCATGCGTTTTCAGTTGTAGCACGAACGCACTTCAACTGTTGGGGCAGGAGGCGATGAACGACCATAGCTGTGAAAGAACAAGAATGAGGTTTTCGGAAAATGAACCTGTTCCCTCAAGAAATCAATTTTACTTTTTAAATAGGTTGTCAAAGGCTGCCCGCGCATCAGTTGAGTTGCGCGGCGCAATTACCGGTTTCGGAATCATACCTTTCACGCCCATAGGCGATGATGAAGAGCCATCGCGAGCCACCGTCACTCTGGGAGCAAAAAACCCGCATTCATTCACCTGATCTTTTAAAGCAATCCGCAAGGGAATTGCTTTCAAGCATTGAAAACGAGTAGCAGGCTCAAAATGGGCGCATTGCTTACAACAATGCAAAGTCGCCTGGCATTTAGGACAACTACCACGAAAATCATTGTCCTGAGGCAGTGTGGTAGCGCAGTTAAAGCATCGGGATGCGCTGACACTTTGGACAAGACGAGGCAGTTTCGGTCCGGTTATATCAAGGGGCAACTTGGGAGATGGAGCTTTGGGTCGTTCCGAACGAAAAGCGCCGGAAACAGCACGATCCGTATCCATATATCCACGTTGCTTGTACTTGCGATCTCCATCCATAGGATAGATCGCCTCCTTTACTACGCGCAGTTGTTTGCCAAAAGTTCCGGGGAACCGAGGCACAAAATCGGATTCAAGTATGAGCGGGTGCTATTCCAGTGCGGGCGAAACGTTTCTCGTTACCACGGGCGCTGAAATTCTCAAATGGAGACTGGCGAGAAGTCTTACTGTCTGAAGGACTGCCTGGTCGCAGATCCTCGCCTGCACCTAGATAGTATGTACCATGCTTTCCTTCTTTGCGCCACATGCCAGACCCTCAGAAAAGTACTTGTTATTTCAAAAAGTCCTAATTTAGTCGATCAAACAAAGATAAATAGCAGCAATCCGCTTCTCGATCGGAAAATTCTGATCTCCAAAACAGAACTGACTCGCTCAGTTGAATCATATCCCACCTGTTTTTTATTCTGTTTACGGGCATTCCGCCAGTGATCAAAAAGCACGCAAAAAAACGGGCGACTTCGTGTTCGGCTGCGCCATCCATCAAAACAGCAGGCTTCCCGTTTTGGAACAGATTCATTTCGCAATCAAACGGAAGCTCGAAGCATCTTATGAGGGGTGATTGCAATGGCGAAACAACGCATGGAGCGTAGGGAAAGAAGGTGCCGATGGCGCTAGCTGGTTTGGAAAGCCGTACCGAAATAGAAGCAGAACTTCAACAAGCTCGCAAACAAACGGAGCAGTTATTTTCCGCGTTGCTTCCGGCTTACTTATATGAGCGTCCGATTGCGGAACGCCACCGCGTTATTTTTTATTTGGGCCATCTGGAAGCGTTTGATTACATTCAGATTTGCCGCGAATCACTAGGGCAAGCCGCCCTGCACCCCAGCTTCGACTCGTTGTTTCAAGCCGGCATTGATCCCGATTCTTCCCACCTGCCTTCCGATACAGCGACAGATTGGCCGTCCCTGGATCAAATCAATCAGTACATTAACAAAGCGCGCCAAGAGGTGGACCAGGCGCTTGATGCGGCTCCCGAAGAAGCTATTTACATGGCTTTAGAGCATCGTTTAATGCATCTGGAAACGCTCGCCTACATGTGGCACAATTTTCCTTTTGAATTTAAGCAAAAACCGGATCAAGCCACAAGCGGCGAAACGGAATCGGCTGCGCCACAAGAAAACACTTGGCGCGATGTGCCGGAAGGAACGGCAGTTTTAGGCAAAAAACGGAACGGTTCTTTCGGTTGGGATAACGAATACGAAGAGCACGTTGTTTCGCTGCCTGCGTTCCGAATGCAGCGCTACAAAATCACTAATGGCGATTATCTCCGCTTTGTGCGGGCCGGAGCAGCAAAACCTCACTTCTGGAATGAGCGCCACGGAGACTTCTTTCTGCGCGGCATGTTTAAAGAGATGCCGCTGCCGCTCGATTGGCCGGTTTACGTCACCAAAAACGAAGCGGAACAATATGCGAACTGGATCGGCAAAGCTCTGCCGACTGAAGCACAATATCATCGAGCGGCGTTCGGCACGCATTCCGGCGAAACGCGATTGTATCCTTGGGGCAGCACGGCTCCGAGCAGCAGGCGCGGCAATTTTGATTTTAAACGGTGGGATCCGGAATCCATTTACGCCACACCGGAGGGCAGAAGCGATTTTGGCCTCGCACAATTAAGCGGCAACGGCTGGGAATGGACCCAGACGTTGTTTGCTCCTTTTGCCGGATTTAAAGCTGTGCCGGCGTACCCGGGCTATTCCGCAAATTTCTTTGACGAACAGCATTATGTAATGAAAGGCGGATCGCCGCGCACTGCCGCTCGGCTGCTGCGCCGGTCCTTCCGCAACTGGTTTCGCCCAGATTACCCGTACGTGTACGCCACATTCCGCTGCGTGGAAAATTAAAAGGAAATTGATGCCAAGCGCTACCGCACTGCAATTGTCGCCTTTTGCCGCCGATGTTGTTTCCGGTCTCATTACCCAAGCGCAGAAAAAACTTCTTCCCAAATATTTCTACGACGATCTCGGCAGCAAGCTGTTTGAAGCGATCACATTACTGCCTGAATACGGTTTAACCAGAGCAGATTCCCGTGTTCTGCAAAACTGCTCCCGGCATGTGGCGCAGCAGTTGGGCTCGCCTTGTCTGGTAGCAGAATTAGGAAGTGGTTCGGGCAAGAAAACCAGCCACCTTCTGGAAGCCGTTGACCAAGAGAATCTGGTGTACTACCCGATTGATGTTTCTACCGAAGCGCTTTACGCCTGTTCGCAGGAATTGAAATCACTGGCCCGAGTGGAGCCGATTCATGCTGATTATTTTGAAGGCTTGGCGCGATTGCAGCACCTTCGCCGCAGCGGAGAACGGCTGCTGGTTTTGTTTGTCGGCAGTTCAATCGGCAACTTTGAAGCGCATGAAAGAAGCGAGTTTCTGCGCAGGCTGCGCGCCAGCCTGCATTCCGGCGATTTATTTTTGCTGGGCGCTGATCTGGTGAAAGATGTGAACCGGATGATTGCCGCTTATGACGACCCGACCGGAGTAACAGCAGCATTCAATTTGAATCTGCTGTCCCGCATTAATCGGGAACTGGATGCTGATTTCAATTTAAGAAATTTCATTCATCAGGCTGTTTGGAATGCCGTTGATCAACGGATTGAAATGCATTTGCAATCGCGAGTGCGCCAGAGTGTTTCCCTTCGTTTACTGAATTTAGCGGTTCAGTTTGAACCCGGCGAAACCATCTGGACGGAATCTTCGCACAAATTTACTCCCGCCGGTTTGCGGCAAGCAGCGGAGGAAAGCGGATTCACAGTACTTAACAGTTGGATCGACCAGGAATGGCCGTTCGCTGAAACGCTTTGGCAAGCATAGTTCTGCTTCCTCCTGCTACTCTGCTTTCAAGGTGGATTTTCTTTCCTTCCGCAATGTTGAGTGCAGGCGCGGAAGCCGTGTCGTTCTCGACAATTTATCTTTTGATTTGGGCGCAGGCGAAACGCTGGTTCTGCTGGGCCGCAGCGGTTCCGGCAAAACCACGGCGATCCAGTTAATTGTTCGCTTGTTGAATTTCGACAAGGGGGAGATTATCTTTGAAGGCGCAAACCTGCGCAGTCTGGATGTAATCGCGCTTCGCCGGCGAATTGGTTATGTGATTCAGGAAGTAGGCTTGCTGCCGCATTGGACCATTGCCCAGAACGTGGCGATGGTTCCGACCCTAGACCGCTGGCCGCGCGAGCGCATTGGTAATCGCGTTCATGAACTACTGGAACAAGTAAAACTTGCTCCGCAGGAATTCGGCAACCGCTACCCGCATGAATTGTCCGGCGGCCAACGGCAGCGAGTGGGCGTGGCCAGAGCTTTGGCCGCGAACCCGGCTCTGCTCCTGTTTGATGAGCCATTTGGGGCGCTTGACCCGGTAACGCGGCGAGATATGCAGGAACAATTTCTTCAACTGCGAACTCAATATCAGATACCCGCTATTTTTGTGACGCACGACATAAATGAAGCCTTGCGATTAGGCACGCGCATTGCCGTGCTGGACAAAGGCTGTTTGGAAATCATCGCGGCGCGGCAGGAATTTCTGCAAACACAAACGCCGGTGGCCCGGGCCTTTCTCAATACCTTGGCCTCACGCGAGGATTATTCCTAATGGATGAGCTTGTCTGGAAAACGCTGCTGCGCGATGTTTCTTCTTTGTTGCTGGAACATATCGGCATTGTGCTGATAGCCGCTTCCGTAGCCACGGTCCTGGGAGTATTTTTAGGCATTGCCAGCACTCGCCGTACCCTTGTGCGTCGCTATGCGATTATTTTTGCGAACGTAGCGCAAACTGTTCCTAGTCTTGCCATGTTCGGATTTTTGATCCCGATTCCCTTGATCGGCGGCATCGGCAAGCGGGTTGCCATCATCAGCTTGATTCTTTACGCGCTGCTGCCGATCCTGCGCAATACAATTACCGGCATTGTGCAGGTGGATCCGGCAGCCCGGCAAGCAGCTACCGTGATGGGCATGACGGACCGTCAGCTTCTTCTTAATGTGGAGCTTCCGCTGGCGGCCTCAACTATACTGGCGGGCATTCGCACCGCGCTTGTCACCACCATCGGCACAGCCACCATCGCAGCGGCTATTGGAGCGGGCGGCCTCGGCGTGCTGATTTTTCGCGGGCTGGCTTCGGTGGATACGGTGGAAATACTGGCCGGGGCTTTACCGGCGGCGTTGCTGGCTTTGTTAGTCGATGGCGGCATGGCATTGCTGGAACGCCGTTGGCAGGTTGTTCGATGAAATTCAAATTCTGCTGGGCCGCGCTTTGTTTTGTTCTGCTTGTTTGTGTTTCCTGCGGACGCTCGAACGCCATTGTGGTCGGCTCGAAGAATTTTACCGAACAGATTGTGCTGGGCGAGATTGCGGCCCAACAGATTGAAAGCAAGCTGCAGGTTCGCGTGGAGCGGCGGCTTGATCTGGGCGGCACGCTGCTGGCCCACTTGGCTTTAAAAAACGGCCAGATTGATCTTTACCCTGAATACACGGGAACCGCTTTAATTACGGTACTAAAGCAGAAGCTCGATGCGGACCCGGATGCAGTGTTCCAGACCGTTTCTTCGCTTTACCAATCCCGTTTTCAACTCCGTTGGCTGCCGCCGCTTGGCTTCAACGATTCCTTTGCAATGGCAGTTCGAAAAACTGATGCCGCCAAGCTCAACGCGGAAACTCTTTCCGAAGCGCAACGAAGAAGTTGGAAGCTGGGCATCGGTTATGAGTTCCTGACCCGGAAAGACGGCCTGGGGCGATTAAACGCCGTTTACCATCCTCATTGGGAAGGATTGCCGCGCACGATGGATTTGGGGCTGCTTTACCGCGCGCTGAATCAGCATGAAATTGATATGGCGGCAGCTAACACAACTGATGGAATTTTGACTCTGCCCGAATATGCCGTTCTTCAGGACGACAAACATGCTTTTCCGCCCTACCAAGCCTGTTTTGTGCTGCGTGAGGAAATCATGCAAAAATTTCCTGCTCTGCAACAATTGTTAGCCGAGCTATCCGGCACCATCGACGACAAACGGATGCGCCAGTTAAATCGCCGCGTAGATGTGGACCATGTTTCTGTCACCAGAGTGGCGGCTGATTTTCTGGCTGATCTGCGCAAGAAGCGCGACCGTAGGAGCGGCGCGTCGCTATAATCGAAATGCATTGCAAACCAGTGATCTGGATTTGATCACCGATGATCAACAAACTTGTTCTTGAAAATTTGAAACATCGCTGGGTGCGCACGGTATTGAGCGCCATTGTGATCGGCGTACAAGTGACGCTGCTGCTCACCGTGGTCGGCTTAAGTCAGGGAATGCTCGAAGATTCAGCAAACCGGGCTCGCGGCGTGGGCGCAGATATCTGGCTGAAACCGGAAGGCGCAAGCGCATTTGCAATGTCCTCCGCCTGGGTGTCGGAAAAATACACCGCTTTTGTTGTCAAGCAGCCGCATGTGCGCATGGCGATTGGAGTGGTGATTCAGCCAATCTTCGGATTTACTTCAATGGCCGGCGTAGACTTCGATCAGTTCGCGCAGATGACCGGCGGTGTCCGGTACCTCGCGGGCGGGCCGATCAAAGCTCCTGATGACATTCTGATAGATGATTACTACCAGCGGCAGTACAAAATAAAAGTGGGACAAGCCATTAAGCTGCTGAATCATGATTGGCGGGTTACCGGTGTAGTGGAATCAGGAAAACTCAGCCATCTGATTGTGTCAAAAACGCGCTTGCAGGAGTTGACCGGCAATACGGGGCGTGTTTCGCAGATCGTGGTGAAGATTGACAACCCGGCCAATACGCAAGCGGTAATTACTCAATTAAACACTGCGTTAAAAGGGGATCTGCACGCGGTTTCCATCAGCGAATTTTCCTCAGTGTTCAGCATCAACAATATTCCCCAGTTAAAAGCATTTATCAACGTCGTAATCGGGCTTTCCATTTCCGTGGGTTTTCTGGTGGTGTTTTTGTCCATGTACACTGCGGTGCTGGAACGTACCCGCGAAATCGGCATCTTAAAAGCTTTGGGCGCAACGCCGCTGACGATTCTCAACATTCTGATCCGGGAAACAGTGGTCCTTGCCATTGTCGGCTCAGTCATTGGCATTCTGCTCACTTATGCGGCGAAAAGCGCCATTATGACCATCGCGCCTGCCTACTTACAAGTGGCGGACGTGCCGAACTGGTGGCCGGTCGCTGCCGCTATTGCTTTAGTAGGCGCATTGTTAGGCGCTCTTTACCCTGGGATCAAAGCGGCAAAACAGGACGCGATTGAGGCTCTTGCTTATGACTGAAGGGCCTATCATCGAAGTGCGCAATCTGCGAAAGCTGTATCGGTCGGGAGAAGTGGATGTGCAAGCGCTTCGAGGTGTGAATCTGCAGGTCGCCAGAGGTGAATTTTTATCGGTGATTGGGCCTTCCGGTTCCGGCAAATCTACTTTGTTTCACATTCTGGGCGGACTGGCTGCTCCTACCGATGGAGAAGTTTACATCGACGGCGACAACATACAACAATTGTCCGATTCACAGCGAACCGAGATGCGCCAGCGCAAAGTCGGCTTTGTGTTCCAGAAGTATAATCTGCTGCCCACGCTAAGCGCATACGACAACATCATGATTGCCCGTTTTCTGGCTCATCAGCGCGACCCGCTGCCTGCGGATTTCACGCGGATTTTGAATCTGCTGAATATTAGCCAGAGAATGCAGCACAAGCCGCGCGCCTTATCCGGTGGTGAGCAACAGCGGGTGGCAATTGCCAGAGCCCTGGTTAATCGTCCGGCGATTTTGTTGGCCGATGAGCCAACCGGCAATCTGGATACGGAAAACTCAACCGCTGTGCTGGAATTGTTGCGGCAAGTCAATCAGGAAACGCGGCAAACGATTCTGATGATTACCCATAACCCGGAAGCGGCCGCTTACGCAGACCGCACCGTGACGATGCGCGACGGGCGCATTGTGAATTAAGCTTCAAATGAAAAACGCCGATTCTTTATCAAAGAACCGGCGCTTTCCTTAACAATCCGAAATAAATTGTTTAGCTGGTAGCAGTGGCACCCTGTTTATTGGCAGGACGAGCCGCTTTCGCCTTTTTGATGTCAAGCGACTTGTTGGCCCAATCTTCTGCTTTTGCAATATCGGCTTTCGCAGCATCGGGAGTATTTTCCAGATCCGCTTTCTTTCTCAACAGCAGATTCAGATAAGTCATCGCATCGTCGTTTTCTTTGTCGATGTCGATGGCTTTCTGCAGATATCCCAAGCCGTCATCCACAATTTTTCCGTACTTCTGTTGCAGTTCTTCGCGCACTTTCGGGTTTTTGATCGGCCCGGTATCATCACCCTTCATGTTCAGTTTCACGCGCTCGGTTTGAATATTCGGGTAGGCTTCCGCCCAGGCAATGACACCTAAGCTGTAATAAGCTTCTGAACTGTTCGGGTCTGCTTCTATCCGCCGCGTGTTCCACTTGCGAGCTTCCTGCAGAGCCTGCGCTTTCTGTTCGGGCGTACCAAACCCGGCTTCGCTGTAGGACATGGAAGCGAGCGAAGCTAAAGCAATGTTGTTTTGCGGATCTTTTTCAAGGACTTTCTGAAACTCTTCGCGCGCCGCTTTTTCCGCCCGGTTGTTTTCCGGCGAGTCTGCGCCGGGAACCCACTGCGTCATGTAAGACGTTGCCAGGTAAAGCTGCGCGTTCCGATTGGTTGGATCTAGCTGCACAGCTTGCCGGAAGTGATTGGCAGCATCATTGTAATGAGCATTCTTGTATGATTGAACGCCTTTATTCATTTCGTCGCGGGACTGCAGTTTTGCGCATCCAGTGCTCAATAAAGCAATAGCTAAAGTTCCCGGCAACACCATCCATTTTGATTTTTGCATCATCAATCCCCTTGTTTTCTCGCTTGATGCGTATGCAACAGTTTTCGCGCGTCCTGTAAATCACTGCGGAAGCGTCCATTGAGGATCACTTCCGCAAACCACTTTAATACTTTAAACTGGCAACTAACTACTGACCGGCTTCGACCTTTGGAGTCATAATTCCGACCTTCATATCAGGATCCGCGCCTTTCGCCGAGTCAATGGCCTGAGCCACGTACCGGTATTCCAAATCTTTATCGCCTTTCACAAAAAGAACTTTCTGGGCGCGGGATTTGAAAATATCAGTCAGCCGATTCTGAAGGTCTTCCGGCTTTACCGGATCGCTATTGATCTGTAGACTGTGGTCAGCTTTAATTTCCACCACCACGGTTGGATCATTATTATCCGGAGGCGGCGTATTGGGCGGCGGCGGTTGCGGCACCAAAGTGTCCAATCCATGCGGCGTCAGTGGCGTGATTACCATAAAAATAATCAGCAGCACCAGCAAGACGTCAATCAGAGGGGTAACGTTAATATCGGCTCGCGGTCCCCCACCGCTGCCGCCTACTGCCATTGCCATGACGGTAAACTCCTTACTTAACTTCCAAAAATCAAGAATTCAAAATAATCTAAAGCTGCGAATTTCTTCTGTTCCGGTCCGCTATTTCTTCCGTGAGAAGGCCGAGATTATCTACCTGCGCTGTGCGCAGCGTGTCAATCACAGTTTCCACGGTTTCAAATTTAGAGCGGGCGTCAGCTTTCAGGTAAACAGTTTTTTCCGTGCGGTTGGTTTGCAGATCTTTCACCTTCTGGGGAAGAGCATCCATCTGAACACGCTCGTTGCCAGGGCTGAGAAACACACTGCCATCCCGCGTCACGGCCACAATAATCGCATCTTCTTTGTCTGCTTCCTGCATCTTCACCGGATTTTTGGTTTTCACCAAGTCCACATTGACGCCTTTGGAAAGCATGGGCGTGATCACCATGAAGATGATCAGCAGCACCAGCATCACGTCCACCATCGGCGTAACGTTAATATCCGAAACTACATCAGGTGCTTTGGGTTTATGAGCCATCTTTTTTCCTTTTTTCCGGTCAGAGTTTAATTCTTCGCAGCTCCAGGCGTATGGGTTAATTTGAATACGCCTGGAGCCATCTGACTCAATCCTGACTTGGGAACTGATGATTCAGTTATCTGCTTGCCTGGTTGGTTTTTACGGTCTGGCTGCGCTTCAGGAAGTAATCGATCAACTCGGAACTGGAGTTGTCCATTTCCACATCAAACGCTTCAATGCGGTTGGTGAAGTAGTTGAACATCCAGACAGCCGGGATAGCGACGAACAATCCGACAGCGGTGGTAATCAAGGCTTCCGAAATACCGCCGGCGACCGCGCCCAATCCGGTTGATTTCGAAGTGGAGATCGATTTAAACGCATTCATGATGCCGACTACAGTTCCGAACAATCCGACGAACGGACCGGTGGAACCAATCGTAGCCAAGCTGCTGACCCCGCGCTTTAATTCAGCGTGAACAATGGCCTGCGCGCGTTCGAGGGCCCGGCGGGAAGCTTCAATGTCTTCGCCAGGAATGTCGGCGCTCATCTGATGAGCTTTGAATTCCTGCAAACCGGCTACTACAACCTTAGCCAGATGGCTTTTGTTATAGCGGTCGGCAATTTTGATGGCCTCGTCCAGCTTGCCTTCACGCAATGCGCCTGCCACTGCGGGCGCAAACTGACGCGACTGTTTGCGAGCCGCGCTGTAGGCAATTAAGCGATCAATCATTACGCCGATTGACCAAGCAGACATAATAAACAGAACAAAAACGACAATTTTGGCCAGAATACCCATGTTCGACCAAACCGAGCGCGGGTCGAAGCTGATGCCTTCCTGTTGCGCTTCCTGGAAGAGCCAAAATGCCCAGACTTGAACTTGTAACAACATGCTTTTCTCCTCAGAGGATTGAATCTAAATTTAAACCAGAACCAGAATAACTCTAACTGCTTAACGTAAAGTTCACAACAATGTCAGTAATAACGTCCACTGCTTCGCCGTTCAACATGGTCGGCTTGTATCGCCACTGCTGCACCGCTTCACGCGCCGCATTCACCAGCAGCGGATGGCCGCGCTTCAACGTTAATTCACGAATCGTACCATCTTTACCGATGATGGCCGTAAACTCGACTGCACCCTGTACACGCGCCGATTTCGCCAACGGAGGATAAACCGGAGTGACCTTGCGGATCAGGTTGGCTTCTTCTACACGTCCGCCAATACGAACCGGACCGGTTGGCGCTTTCTTCTCTGGAGGCGGAGGCGGCGGAGGCGCTGCGCCGACACTACCTACCACACCGCCGATCACGCCGCCTACTTGGCCGCCGGGAACGCCCACGCCGCCAACTACGCCAGCCATGTTATCCGGCGGAGGCGTATCGTTTGTAATTTCGGCGACTTTTTTCGGAATCACTTTCGGCGCAATCAATTGATTTGCCACGAACTGCTTCACCACCGGTTTCACCACTTTCACTGGCGCTGGAGGAGGTGGCGGGGGTGGCGG
>CAXTWH010000014.1:0-107196 GCA_964247975.1 uncultured Bryobacteraceae bacterium
CGAAAGCCAGTTAACAACGAAGTTATGGGATACGGATTTTAGGGGCAACCTCACAGTGCCGTAGCCCCTTCCATGCTTATGTCGCCTGTCTTAGGCCGAGTCATGTAACGCAGAAAGCCCGCTTCCGTAAAAGGGCAGACGGCCCATTGAAGGCCCGGAGTATCGAACCACTCGTTTGCAGGCTGATGATGCATATGGTTTTCATCCAGAAGGGCCACCATGACATTCACGTCGAGCAAATATCGAGGAGCTTTAGACAAGATCGTCCTCAGAAGCTCCCTTGACCATTTCAGGGGTGACGATTCTGCCTGTTTTTGCCTTCACAAAATATCCGCGCGGACTTGTTTTCAACAAGCGAGAGGCACTGATCGATGTTTCCGGCATTTGCTCTACTCGCCGTAGGAGTTCACTGACGGCAGCGCCCAACGGGATCCCCTTCGCGTTCGCATACGCGGTTGCGAAACTGTAGGCATCGTCGTCAAGATTAATGTTCGCCCTTGTACTCATATATCCATTACGCACCGTTTTTTAACGGTGCGTAATAAGTTTTTGGTGCATCTGACGCGGAAGCGGGAATCGTTGCTTCCATTTCACGCAAGCTTGCGCAGCGCGTGCAGCTTGTCAAATAACGGATTTAACGGCAGGAAAATGAGTGGTTCATTCAGCGGCCAGGCGAGTTGCGCCACTTCGTTCAGTTTTCTGTCTGCGTCGTAATGCCACGCTTTCCGTGTTTCCGGCAGCACGATCCAGCACAATCCGGTGCCGCAGTCAATCAGTCGTTCACATTTGTCCACTAGATTGAGAAACGTCTGTCCGGGGGAACTGATTTCCGCCGCAAGAGCCGGACCCCGCATGAGATCCACTCCGCGATATTCCGCTTTGACCGAAACCACTGAGATGTCAGGTACAAGCCGATCCTGACCGTTCTTGCCGCAAGCTACATTTAGTTCCGGCATAACGAAGTAGTGGTCTGTAATGTTCACTTGGTATAAGGCTACCGTGAGATGACTTTGGATGAGCGCGTGGTCAGGGCCGGATAAGGGTTTTTCTCTTTCCTGACCATTGATGATCTCGATATGATAAGTGAATTCCGTTTTGGTAGCCATGAATCTGTTCAGATGATCGGCTGAGCACCTGAATCAACACTACAACTTTGTTTTGTTTTACCAGACCTATAAGTTTAGTAGCGTCGTGGAATTAGCGTGCTGAGTTCCGGATTAAGTCGAGTCGGATACTCGCGAGACTGTTTCGTTTTCCTAAAAACGGGCATTCTGGCGCAAGCTAATGGACATGATCTTTTCCAAAACCCAGTCACTCCGACAGCAATCTTCAGTTGTTGCCGAGTCGCTCGTAAAGCAAGCATCGCCCGGATATTTGGCTCGAATGCTTCTCCTCGCAAAAACTCGCAAAAAAGCGTAAACGCCACTTCATTAAGCATTCAGAACCAGATACTACGCTCTATTCATCAAGCGCAAGATAATAAACTGGTCGAAGTGGGAGCAGCCGACGCTTCGCCTCTGGTACCCGGTCGTAGTACTCGGTCCAAAGATCGAACAAGCGCTTTAAATCCAGAAGCATAATCCGTCTTTTCTCTTGGCGCCGAGCTTCAGACTCTGCTTCCCTCGTAAACCCGCCGGTGCAAACAAAAAGCCCGACATCGGAATCCCCAAGCAAGGCCATAAAGCCGCGAACACCGTCTACCGGTACTTTGTCTGATCGGCGCTTCACCTGTGCCTTGATTCGCGGACCTTTGACGCCAAGAGGGTCCATATGGGCCACGATGTCTATGCCTTGGTCTGGACCTGGAGGCGATACCCATTCTACGTAGTAGCCCATACCTCGCAGAAGTCCAGCGACAACTTCCTGAAAGTCATACGGATTCATATTCGAGAGAAATGATTCAATTTGAGACCAAGCCGCTTCCTCAGCCTCTTCGAGAGTTGCAGCCGCTTGGCCAGCCTCCTCTTCCGAATCATCTACCGAGGCCGCAGACCGAGCAGCTTTCCACACACGATATAGCCGGTCAGACTCGCGCATGAATGCTTCCGGGTCTTTGAACTTTTGGAAAGCAGAACGCCCTTCGTCCGTGAGAGACCATGTGCCTTTGTTCTTTACGAGCCAACCTGCTTTAACAGCTCCTATGGTAGTAAAGCGAACAATCTTCTCATAGCGACGATCTTGGGGTCGGTTAGGATATGCGCTGTCCTCAAATCCGGTTGGAGGAACGAGTTTTTCGAGTTTGCTGAGGACATCCTTAGCAGGAAGCCCCTCAGACTGTTGAAAGAGGATATGAAACACCCCGCGAACCAGTTCTCCCGATCGTCTTCTCGTGATTTCCGCCAAACTCAGAATTCTCCAAATCTCGTGTTACATGATACCCACAACTCAAATAGATGTCCTATGTGCATTATCACAGCCGATAAATCGTTGGCTTGTTAGCGCGTTGTCGGTCAACCAAACAATGCACGTCCTATACACGCAGCAAGGTGATGTTCTCAGGTTGCAGTCACGAGACTCAATCTGGAAGCACCACACCGAGCAAAATGTGTTATAAAGTCGTGCTGAGGGACACTTAATAGATCATTCGGCCTAATTCGAAACTCAGCATGAATTTAAAATCTCCTACCCAGTCCTTTCGCGAACACTACTGTTTTGAATGGAGTGCTTCACCAAGCTGTAGATTTCTTTCAAGAGTTCATCGCGCTGATAAGCGCCTTTCAGGATGACGCGCTCGATGTTTCCGTTTAACCGGACCAGATCTTCGCTGGTTAATTGTTTTCCGGTCAGCACCACAATCGGAATGCTTTGCCAGGCCGGTGATTTGTGAAGGCGAGCGGAAAATTCAAAGCCGTCCATGTTCGGCATCATGAGGTCGAGCAGAACCAGATGCGGCGCTTGTTTTTCCATTTGCGCCAATGCTTCCACGCCGTCGGAAGCAGCCGCTACCTGCCAGCCTTCGCGCTCCAGCATGGAAGCCAAAATGATGCGCGAGTCTTCATCATCATCCACCAGCAGCACCCGGCAGGGAGCAGGCGTGCAGCGGAACCGGTTTAGCATATCGGAAAGTTGTTTGCGGGAAACAGGCTTTAACAGGTATTCCGCCGCGCCGAGCGCATAGCCAAGGCTGAGATCGGCCACCATGGTCGCCATTACCACTGGAATGCTGCTGGTTTCAGGATCGGCTTTCAACTGCCGAATCACTGACCAGCCATCCATGCCGGGCATTACAACATCGAGAATCACCACACTTGGTTTTATCTCGCGCGCCCAACGAAGCCCCGCTTCGCCGGTTCCCGCCAGAACGGGCCGAAACCCTTCCCGGCTGAGATGACGCTGCATCAGGTCGCGCGTATCGGCATCGTCGTCAATCACCAGAACAACCGGTTTGCCGGCTTCAGCTTCGGCGATTGAACTATTAGCGGAATTTTGCGGTTGTTCCGTTGGAGGTGAGCACCGGCGAGGCAGCGCGATGGCGAACCGAGTTCCCTTGCTCAGTTCGCTTTCCACTTGTATGTCACCGCCCATCAGCTGGCAGAAGCGTCTGGTGATTGCCAAGCCAAGGCCGGTTCCTCCGTATCGTTTGGCGGTGGCACTATCAAGTTGTGAGAAAGGCTGAAAGAGTTGGCCAAGGCGTTCGGGGGCAATGCCGACGCCAGTATCGGAAACAGAAAAATGAATTAAATCCTGATCGGCAGTTTTTTCCGTTCGCGCTTCGAGGATGATAGTTCCATTGCGGGTAAACTTCGTGGCATTTGACAAAAGATTTAAGAGACATTGCCGCGTTTTGGTCAGATCGGTTTGCATGGAGCCGAGCGCAGGAGCGATCTTCACCTGCAAAACGTTGTTGTTTTTCGCTACTAGCGGCTCAACCGTAGCGGCAACATCCTGAACCATGCCGGCGACTTCGAAAGTTTCGGCGAACAAATCCATTTTTCCGGCTTCGATTTTTGACAGGTCGAGAACATCGCTGATCAGGCTCAGTAGGTGTTTGCCGGCGGAGTTTACTTTGTTGAGGTCGGGGATTAACTGCCGCGCTCCGCAGTCTTCGGCTTCTTCATGAAGCATTTCGCTGTAGCCGATGATTGCGTTAAGCGGCGTGCGCAGTTCATGGCTCATGCTGGCCAGAAACTGGCTTTTCGCCTGATTGGCCGCTTCCGCTGATTCTTTGGCGGCAATCAGTTCGCGCTCCGTTTCTTTGCGCTTAATGCCGATGGCGATGCTGTTGACAACCGAGGATAGCGCGTAAAGCGTTTCCGGGGCGAGTTGATGGCGAGCAAACATCGCGATAACCCCCACGAGCTGGTCATCCACCACCAGGGGATACCCGGCAAACCCCACCATGCCTTCGCGTTTGGCCCATTCCTGGTCGCTGACCCGCTCATCTCCCACCACGCTGTTTGTTAAGTGGGGCTGGCGTTGTTGCGCAATCATACCGATTTTAAATTTTCCGACCGGTATGCGGGCGTGCGCGCCATCCAAATGGGTATACAGGCCGGAACTGGCTTGCAGTTCCAACACTTGTTCGTGTCGGCGCAGCGTCCAGACGCGGCAGAACGCCGCGTCCAAATGTTGAACTACGGCTCCGCAGCAGGTTTTCAGCAGATCGGGAAGCGAATCGCTACGAGTAAGCGCCAGCCCTACGTCGGCCCCCAAAGCCGACAAACGAGCCCGCGCTTGCAACTGTGTTTCGGCTTGTTTGCGGGCGGTGATGTCGACACAAGCGCCTGTCATGTAAGAAGGTTGATTTTGTGTATCCCGAAACACCTTGCCGCGATCGTACAACCAGCGCACTTCCCCATCGGTTCGAACAATGCGAAGCTCCATTTCAAAATCTGATCCTTCATGGGCGCAGAGTTCGCAGCGGCGCAATACTTCCGCGCGATCATCAGGATGAACCATAGCCAAGAAATTATCGAGTGAGCGTGGCGTTTGGCCGGCAGCCAGACCAAATAACTGATCCAGGCTTTCGTCCCATTCGAGATGGTTGGAGCGGAGATCCCAACGAAAGGTTCCGGTTTCTGAAGCTTCCAGCGCAGCCCGCAAGCGTTCCCGGCTTTGTTGAAGCTCCAACTGCGATTTCAACTGATCGGTTATGTCCGTGTTGGTGCCGAACCATCTGGTGATAACACCGGCGCTGTCCCGCAGCGGCAGAGCGCGGGACAAAAACCAGCGCCATTCGCCATTGCGGCTTCGCAAGGGAAAAGTGTCTTCCCAGGAATCTCCTTTGGCAACGCAGTCAGTGAATTTATGTAAAACGTTCGCGAGATGATCGGGATGGTAAACCTTTTGCCAACCTTCATTCTGCATTTCTTCGGGCGTGGAGCCGGTGTATTCGTACCAACGCCGGTTGAACCAGGAAATGCTGCCGCCAGGGTCCGCCATCCAAGCTAACTGAGGAATGGAATCAGCTAGTACGTGAAACTGGCTGATCTGTTCTTCCAATGCTTCCGCAGACCGTTTCTGATTGGTGAAATCAATAACGATTCCTTCAAACCAAATTGGCTCGCCATTCTGGTTGAATTTGCCGCTTCCTTTGGCGCGTAGCCAGTGGATAGATTGATCGGGCCACACGGCGCGGTAAAGAATGTCGTAGGGCTCCCGCGTGTGAAAGCAGTTGGAAACTGCTTCATTCGTCCGGCTACGGTCGTCAGGATGAAGAACTTGCAAAAAACGTTGATAGGTGATTTCCGCATCCGGTTCCAACCCAAACAACGCTTTGCAGCGAGCGGACCAAGTAAGTACGTCTCGCGGAACATCCCAGGACCAGGTTCCGACTTCGGCAGCTTCCACGGCAAACCGCTGGCGTTCTATGACAGAGCGCAGGTTTGCTTCCGCAGCGCGGCTTGCATCAAGAGCTTGATACAGATCCGCCAATTGCTTTTGATTTCCGTCCGAACTAGCTGACACAAGCACAGTATTTCATGGTTGTTTCCGGGATTTCGGAAACAAAAAAGCCCGCCGGCTGTTATGGCCTGCGAGCTTTTTATGTAGAACTGCTGTAAAGATTTATTTAGCGATATAGGAGATCACCAGCGTGTACAGAGCCAGTGATTCGATCAGCACCAGACCGAAAATCAGCGCGAATCGGATGGCAGCGGTTGCGCCGGGATTGCGGGCCATTGCTTCGGCTGAGGAAGCGACGGCGCGCGCCTGCCCCAAGCCGCAAAGCCCGGAAGCGATGCCCATGGCAATAAAGTTGGCAGCCAGGTGGTAATCCGGCGAACCTCCGTTGGCATTATTGCCGCCTTGGGCGAACACGGGAGTGGCGATTGCAGCCAGACCCAGACCCAAGGTTGTCAGTTTAGTTTTCATTTGTTGCTCCTTATGAAATAGCCGGCAGGAGGTGGTTCCGCGCGGTGTCCTGGGGGACCCGGGGCTCACACTGCGGGCCGATAAGACCGGTTTTAGTGTTCATGGGCCACGGCGGTGCCGACATAGATCATGGCCAGCAGCGAGAAGACGTAAGCTTGCAGAACAGAAACAAAAACGTGCAAAGCCATGAATATGGCCGGAACCACCAGGTAAGTTAAACCCAGAAAAGTAGTGGTGACCTGTTCGCCGGCAAACATATTGGCATATAAACGGATGGTGAGCGATAAAGGCCGGGCAAGATTACTGATGATTTCAATCGGCAGCATGACCGGTATCAGCCACCATATAGGGCCGAGAAACTGCTTGATGTAGCCTAAGCCGTTGGCGCGCACACCCACGGCATTGTAGTAAACAAAAGCGGCAATCGCCAGGCCGGTGGGAACCACCGTGAACATGGTAGGCGATACCAGCGTGGGGATAATGCCGACCAGGTTCATGAACAGCACAAAAATAAAAATAGTGCCGAAGAAAGCGATAAAACGCTTGCTGCCGTGGCCGATCACTTCTTCCGACTGGGCTTGGAGAAATTCGTAGATCAGCTCGAAGCAGTGTTGCAGCTTGCCTGGTTTATCGACCGATAAACGCGACCGCAGAAACGCAAACAAAATGATAATGAACAGAACAACGGCAATTTCAATGGTGAGCCAGTCCGCCCAAGGGTGCGCGGGGTCCGGCACCGGCAAGCCGACAGCCTGCAGCACCGCCGTCGCGGGCGCAGCCAGAAATTTATTAAAAGGCGCGGTGATCCAAAGTTCTTGTGCCATGCAGATTGTGTGTTCGTTTGCTACCGGGAGAGCCGCCAACTACCGGCCAGCTCAATCAGAATTTCAAGTAACACCGCCGCGGAACTGGCGAACAGCCCGAGAATTGCGGGAAGCGGCTGGATGTTCAAAGCTTTTACAATAACATACCCGAAGGCGAATAAAGCGAGAAGCCGTCCCGCAAAAAAACCGGCAGCGGCCATTGTGCGGCGGTTTTGAGCGCCGCCGGCGGCTAGAGCAATTGATTCCCAGACCCAGAGATTGCCTAGTGAAGCCAAACTGCCGAGGGCGAATCCGGCACCGGCGCGACCGTTCCAGATGATTGCGCCCAGGACCGAACCGGCTACGCCGATCGCCAGGGTAAGCCAATACAGCCTGCGAGTGGAAAGCGCGTAATCAATGTCCTGTTCAGGAGGCGTTTGGCTCATGGACGATGATTAGTTTCATTGGGTTGGTCGGCATCCCGCAGCAGTTCCTGGAAAAGTTTAATCAAAGTAGCAACTAAACCGGCCACGATACACACGCCGCGCAGCCCAGGCCAGCGGATATAATGCTGAAGCCAAAGGCTGATTAAATACCCGGCCAGCGCGCCCGAAGGCAGCAGAAAAGCCAAGCCCAGATATTTGCCCAGCAGAAAGATTGTGCGATCAGGCTTTTGGGCCATCAGTTTATACGGAACTGCGTTAAAACAGGATAGGAACCGAATGTTCGCTTACACCATTGTTTCAGCCGTTGTTCTTTTCAGTATGGCAGCCGTTGATAGCCGACAGGAACAGAAACTGGATTGGAAAATGCAGCGTTTTGAAAAGCATTTGCAGGGCTGCGATTCGCATCCGAAAATCAACTGTGCCTCCGTCAGCCTGGAATATCCGGAGATTCTGGCCGGTCCGGCCCGGGGCAAGGTGGAAATTTCGGAAGCTCTGCAAGACATGCTGTTGACGCCGATTGAAAAAGGGGAGCCGCCGGTTGATGAAGACCAGTTCGCTTCGCAGATTTTGAATCATTATCAAAGCTGGCTGAAACAAGGCGGAGACGCCCAAATTTCCTGGGCTGTGGAGCGGAAAATTGATGTGGACTACAGCTCACCCCAGGTGTTCTGCATCCGGCTGCTCGAACGAGTGGAACAGGGCAAAGAGCGTTCGGCTAAGAACACTGTGTATTTTAATTTCCGCCCGGAAGACGGCACGTTAATTCAACTGAGCGAATTGATTCAGCCCCGGAGCATGGAACAGTTCAAAGCTATTGCCCAGAAGCACTTCAAAGACAAAGACCAGAAAGTGCCAGCCGGAGAAGATGCCAAGCTGCCTGGGCAACTATTCGCGCTACCTAAGAATTTTGCGATTGAAAAAGACGGATTGCACTTCCGGTATGAGGAAGACCAGGTAAATCCGCGCTCTCTGCGCACGCCGGAGTTTACGGTGCCTTATTCAGACTTCCGCAACCTGCTGCAAGCCGACATCAAGCTACCTTAGAGCATGAAATTCTAAATACCAACTTTGGCCATCATAGCCGCCGGATAACGATCACCTGCCGCCACACCTGCCGGGAACACTTCGTTTATTTCTGCAAGCTCCTGCGGGGACAGTTTAATCTGCAAAGCAGCGACGTTTTCATCCAGGTATTTGCGGCGTTTGGTGCCGGGAATGGCCACAATGTCTTCGCCCTGCGCGCAGACCCAGGCCAGCGCAAGCTGAGACGTGGTGTAGCCTTTTTTTCCGGCAATTTGAGTGAGTTTATCAACCAGATCCAGATTCTTCTGGAAATTTTCGCCTTGGAAACGAGGCTGGAACCGGCGCACATCATCAGTGGGCAGATCGTCAAAGCTTTTCAATTCGCCGCTTAAGAAGCCGCGACCTAATGGACTGTAAGGCACAAAACCGATTCCCAGTTCGCGGCAGGCGGGTAGAATTTCAGTTTCCACGTCACGGCTCCAAAGAGAATATTCGGTTTGCAGCGCGGTGATGGGAAATGTTTTCATGGCCCTGCTCAGGGATTGGGGGCCAGCTTCGGATAAACCCAGATAACCGATCTTGCCTTCTTCGCGGAGGCGCGACATTTCACCAACAGTATCCTCAATCGGCACGTTCACATCCACCCGATGAGCGTAGTAAAGGTTGATGTGCTCCATTCCCAAACGGCGCAGGCTGGCCTCGCAGGCTTTTCGCACGTAATCGGGCCGACCGCAGACATCGCGCTTGGCGGGATCGTTAGGATCGCGAACAAAGCCGAATTTAGTGGCGACTACCACGTTCTCCCGACGGCCTTTCAAGGCGCGTCCAACCAATTCTTCATTCTGGCCTAAAGCGTACATATCGGCGGTGTCAAAGAAATTGATGCCGAGTTCCAGCGCGTGATGAATGGTGGCGATTGCTTCCGGCTCGTTGTCGCGAACCCCGTAAAAATCGGACATGCCCATGCAGCCCAGCCCTTGCGCGGAAACCTGCAATCCTTGTTTCCCTAATTTTCGGAGTTCCATAGTGATCTCACTTTTCATGATAGGCGAGAACCGATAGGCGTCAGGCCGAAATGCTGTTAATATGAAAATCCAAACCACTCCGGGAGGATGGAAATGAGCGGAAATCAATCACGTCGCGGTTTTCTGCAAACCACGCTGGCGCAAGCCGCCGCGGGAGCAGCACTTTCCAAACTAACAGCAGGAGCGGAACCCCAATCCACTGATGGCGAGTGGCGCAATAAGCAGCCGGGTATGGCGTACCGTCGTTTAGGGCGAACGGGTTTGATGATTTCCGAAGTGATTTCCGGCGGCGACCCAATTACCAGCAGTAATTATCAGCATCTGAATCTCGCCCTGGAAATGGGCTTGAATTACCTGGATATGGCGCCCGCGTATTCCAACGGCGACTGCGAAATTGCTTATGGAAAACTGCTCGGAGGCTCGGCCAAGCGGGACAAAGTGTTTCTGCAAACCAAAGTTTCCGCGTTTCTGAACCTGCGCTACCGCATGTACCGCGACATCTTCAACGGGCTTCCGGCAGATAAGCAAAACACGATTACCAGGAAAGCGGAAGAACTGCATCAAAACAATCTGGCCGAAAAACCGGGCTATTATTTGGATTATTTTCCCGGCCAACACAATCAGTTTCCTCCGGCTTACCTGGCAGTGGCCATGATGCCCGATTACGCCCATTTAGTGGAAGGAAGCCAGGAGTTCCGCAAGTGCATTACGGATTCAGTGGAAGGAAGCTTGAAGCGCGTCGGCACCGACCATTTTGATCTGCTGATGTGTCCACATGGAGCCGCGCTGGTGGAGGAACTCGATAATCCCCATATTTACGAGACTTTCCAGGAAATCAAGAAACAGGGAAAAGTGCGGTTTCTGGGAGTCACTTCGCATAACGACGCGGCAGGCACCTTGAGAAAGGCCGCCCAGTTGGGCCATTATGATACCGTGATGTGCGCTTATAACGTGATCAACGGCGGCTATGTGGACCAAGCTATTCTGGATGCTTCCGCTAAACAGGTAGGCATTATCGCCATGAAAGCGGCCCACGCTGTAGCGACGCACCACAAGGAACTACAGCCGGTACCGCAGTGGCGCATTGATAAAGTAAACAAAATTATTTTAGGCGATATGAAGCCGCCGATGAAAGCTTACGTGTGGGCCTTGCAGAATCCGCATATTGCGGCGGTGAATTCCAATTTGTGGGATGAAACCTTTGTGCGCGAGAACTTATCGCTGGCGGGGAAGAAAGTTGAGCTACAGCGGGCTTAATTACTCCGGCAATCAACAGCAATGCCGATTGCCGGAGTAACGATTCAAATTTACTGGAACAGCTACGGTTTTTACTTGCCGGTTACAACGTCTTTAATGCCTTTGCCGACATCTTTAGCTGCTTTACCGGTGCCGATGCCAATGTTTTTCGCGCCTTTGCCAACCGATGTGCCCAAATCTTTACCGGCGTTTACCACGTGGCCGTGTTTTAAATCCGCACCCGTGTCTTTCGCACCCTCGCCAATTTGTTTTCCGCCCTTGGCGTAGGAGTGCTTGGTGGTGCTACCCGCTTGGCTGAATTCAGGTCCAGCCGAGGATTGGACACCTAAGCCTTCCAGCGTTCTGCCCGCCAGTTTGCCGTTCGCCGGAAGATCGCTTTTTTTCTGAAAACTGCGCACAGCAGCGCGGGTTTTCGGACCCATTTTGCCGTCCACCGGGCCAGGGTCATATCCTTTGTCCTTCAACGCCTGCTGCGATTTGCTGATGATTTCGGAGCTTTGCGCCGAAAGCACAGGAACCGTGGATAAGCTGAACGCGAGTACTGAGCTCCACAAAATTTTACGCATCATTTCTCCCTCACTAAATTAGACACTACCTTATGTTTACCAAGTTTCGCTTACTCAGCGCCTTCGTGGTTAAGCCTAAGATAATTTAATTATTTCAAGGCAATTTTCTTAATGAAAGCCGATCAAGCTTGCCGGCGCGACAGCCAGCGGTTTTCAATGTCCTGCTTCCAACTGCCGAACAAAGGGGAGCGGAGTGCGCTGACCAGCTTTGTTCCATCACCCTCATTACCCTTGTACAGCCGGACCACATCAGCCACACTGATCTGCTCGGGGCCGGATTGCAATTTTTCGACGCAATCTCCATTCCCAATCTCGCCTGCTTCCACCACGGAAAAATAAAAGCCGGAGCGCTCGCTTTGCCAGAACAGCTTTACCATATCGGGCCGACCGAACCGGAGCGCCAGCTTATAACACGGCATACGAGGCTGAGTAACTTGTAATATGGACGAGCCAATTTTAAATCTGTCACCAATACAAATAGAGGTTTCCAGCAGACCGGCAGTGGTCAGGTTTTCGCCAAAGCTGCCAAAGGGAAAGTCAAGTTCCGGCAGCAGTTTACGCCAATAGCCATAGTGTTCGGAGGGGTAAAGGTAGACTGCCTTGTAAGGACCACCATGCACTCTGAGATCCGCCTGCCGATCGCCGGTTAAGTTATAGCCCTGAATAACGCGGCGGTCTTCAACAGGCGATTTAAAGATTCCGGTGAGCACCGAACCGTTTTGAACGGGTACCCGGCGCGGCAATCCAACATTTAAAGAAAGAACATGCATAGTTTCGCGCGGCTTCTTTAGGCAGATTAATTCCGGTGATCAGGCCAAGGCAGTGCGCATGTAATTAATGCACTTTTTCACTTCCTCAACGGGAGTGCCAGAGCCTTGGTACTCGTACTCCACCAAGGCCGGAATCGGATATTTTTTTTCTTTCAACAAGGACAGAACCGGTTTGATGGGAGTGTCGCCTTCGCCCCAAAGCGTGTTCGGGCCATCGTTTTTCTTGCGATCTTTAATATGCAGGTGAGTGATGTCAGCATGATGCTGCTGAATAAAAGCAACCGGATCGAAGCCGGCTGCGGAAAAATGGCCGATATCCAAGTTGATTTTGAAATATTTCGACATAGCCAGCGCTTTCTGGAATGTTTCCGGCGAGGAAAACTCGTTCGGATCTTTGGTATTAGAATGGCCATGCATGGCTACGTAGATTTTATGTTTTTCCGCTAAGGGAGCCAAACGCGGAGCAACAGTGAGCTGGGTGGAAGCGGCGATGATCTTTACGCCCATCGCATGGGTCTGCTCGAAGCACTTTTCCAGTTCCGCGTCGGTGAAATCGTCCCGAAAATTCAGAGTGTAAGCGTAGATGTTGATTCCAGCATCATCGAACTTTTTGCGAACTGCCTTGAAATGATCCATCGGAGTGGAAAGGCGCCATTCACGCAGGTCTTCACGCCTCTTGTTTGCTTCGGGGCTGTGCGGGGCAGTTCGCGTCATGGAACTGGCTGGTTCGACTTGGGGCGAGAACAATTCGCATTCCGCAGCTCCGCACTCGGTTAAAGCCTGAATCACCGGGACTACGGCATCACCGCCAGCGGTATGGGGCAGTTCCCGAAAACTGTAAGTACAGGCTCCGAGCCGCACACCATTTACGGTTGAATTGATCTTTGCCAGCGCAGCCGACACCGGTAGCGCGGCCAAAAGCGTTTTTCCAAAATCACGTCGGGAATACATATCAGCTCCTTTATTCAGCGCGAAACTCTGAAAGAGCATTGTATGAAACTGTATTGCAACGCTTCAAATTCCATAATAGAAAAGGCTGATCAGTTTTTGGCGAAAGCCGTTTCGATTCTCCGGTTTTTGGAAAGATTCGTTGCATGTGGATTGTTAAGATTGCGCTTTCGCGCCCGTATACTTTTATTGTTTTAGCGCTGTTAATTTTTCTGATTGCGCCGATTATTATTCTGCGAACGCCGACCGATATCTTCCCCAATATCGATATTCCGGTAATTTCGATCATTTGGCAATACAACGGCATGAATCCGGAAGAACTGGAAGGCCGAATCACGACCGTGTTCGAGCGCACGATGGCAACGCTCGTAAACGATATTGAACATATCGAATCAACGACGCTGAACGGCTCGGCCAGCATCAAAGTTTACCTGCAGCCGAACGCGAGCGTGGACGCCGGAGTAGCGCAAGTAGCGGCGGCTTCACAAAACACGCTGAAAAACCTGCCGCCAGGAACCAATCCTCCGCTGGTTCTGCAATACAGCGCCACCACGGTGCCGATTATTCAGCTTGCGCTTTCGGGCGAAACCCTGACCGAGCAGGCGTTGAACGACCTGGGCCAGAATTTCATCCGTCCGCAGCTTGTGACGGTGCCGGGTGCAGCGGTTCCGTATCCTTATGGCGGAAAGCAGCGCGAGATTGCGATTGATTTGAATCCGGCGCAGATGCAGGCTAAAGGCTTGTCGCCGTTTGAAATTCTAAACGCGATCAGCACGCAAAACCTGCTGCTGCCTTCCGGCACGGCCAAAATGGGTCAGTTTGAATACGACATACGAATGAACACTGCTCCGCGTACGGTGGCGCAGATTAATGCGCTGCCGATTAAAGTGGTGAACGGAGCGACGATTTACCTGAGCGATGTGGCGCACGCGCGCGATGGGTTTGCGCCGCAAACCAACATTGTCAGGCAGGATGGGCGACACGGCGTTCTGATGAGCATTTTTAAGAGCGGCAATGCGTCCACCCTGAGCATTGTGAGTGGAATACGCAAAGCACTGCCGACCATTGCCACCATGCTTCCGCCGGAGTTGAAGATTCAGCCGCTGGCAGACCAATCCATCTTTGTACGAGCCGCTATCAGCGGCGTGGTCCGGGAAGCCATTATTGCCGCCTGCCTGACAGGCTTGATGATTCTGCTGTTTCTAGCCAGTTGGCGCAGCACGCTGATTATTGCCATCTCCATACCATTGTCGATTTTCACTTCCATTATTGTGTTGAGCGCGCTGCATGAAACGATCAACATCATGACGCTCGGCGGTTTGGCGCTGGCAGTCGGCATTCTGGTGGATGACGCTACGGTGGAAATCGAGAATGTGAATCGAATTCTGGAAGAAGGCCAGGAGACTGACATCAAACAGGCGATTCTCGATGGCGCGCAGCAGATTGCGGTTCCGGCTTTGGTAGCAACGCTTTGCATCTGCATTGTTTTCCTGCCTATGTTTTTTCTGAGCGGTGTCGCTAGGTACCTGTTTGTGCCATTGGCCGAAGCGGTTGTTTTCGCCATGCTGGCGTCTTACATCCTTTCCCGAACGCTGGTGCCGACGCTGGCCATGTACCTATTGAGAATCCCAGATCATCGTGCAACGCGGCGCAGAACTCGAAATCCGCTGGTGTTATTTCAACGCGGCTTTGAAAATTTATTCGAGCGAATCAGATTGCGCTACCAGGGGGTGTTAACAACCGCTGTGCAGCGCCGTTTTATTTTTGTTCCCTTGTTCTTGCTAGGGTGTTTAAGCGCAGCTTTGTTGATACCGGTACTTGGACAGGACTTCTTTCCCAGCAGCGATGCCGGCCAGATCAGGCTGCATGTGCGCGCCAAAACCGGAACGCGCATTGAAGAAATGGCTCGCTTGTGCGACGAAGTGGAAACGGCGATTCGAAGGCAGATTCCGCAAAATGAGTTGGAAACGATACTGGACAATATCGGCCTGCCTTTCAGCACGATCAATTTGTCTTACAGCAACTCCGGGCAGATCGGCACAGCGGACGCCGACATTCTGATATCGCTTAATGAGAAGCATCATCCCGTAGCGGAATACCAAAAACTTTTACGACTCAATCTGCGAGATGAATTTCCGGGAACCACGTTTTACTTTCTTCCCGCCGATATGGTGACGCAGATTCTGAACTTCGGCCTGCCCGCGCCGGTTGATGTGCAGATTACCGGTAACGCCGTGGCAGCAAGCAAAGGATTCGCTGACCGCATCCTGCCACTGATGAAGCAGATTCCCGGAGCGGTGGATTTGCACGTGCATCAGGTATTCGATGAGCCCTCATTCAATTTGCAGGTGGACCGCGTGAAAGCCGCCAACAGCGGATACACGCAGAATGATGTAGCCCGCAGCGTACTGATTTCGTTGAGCGGCAGCTTTCAAACCGCACCCACCTTCTGGTTGAACTTCAACAACGGAGTGAGCTACAACATGGTGGCCCAGACACCGCAATACGACATTCAATCGCTTTCCGATTTGAAGAACATCCCGATTTCCGGCAGCGGCATCCAAGCACAGCCAGAAATTTTAAGCGACGTGGCGGACGTGCATCGGACTAATGAACTCGGAGTGGTGACGCATTTCAACATTCGCCGCACGGTGGATATTTATGGTTCTGTGCAGGGCCGCGATATGGGCGGGGTAACTCGTGATATTCAACGAGTGCTTGACCGAAATGCCAGGTATCTGCCGCGCGGCACTCAGGCGCAACTGAAAGGGCAGGCCGAAACCATGAAACAGTCCTTTATAGGATTGCTGGCCGGGTTGGTATTTTCGATTATCCTGGTTTACTTCTTGATTGTGGTAAATTTCCAATCCTGGCTGGACCCGTTCATCATTATCACGGCGTTACCTGCGGCTTTGGCCGGCATTGTGCTTTTCCTGTTTTTCACTCGCACCACCCTCAGCGTTCCGGCGTTGATGGGTGCCATTATGTGCATGGGTGTCGCGACCGCCAACAGCATTCTGGTAGTGAGTTTTGCGAAAGACCGGCTGGCACTGCATGGTTCTGCTGCGGAAGCAGCGCTCGAAGCCGGTTCCACCAGATTTCGCCCGGTAATTATGACTGCTGCGGCCATGATCATCGGCATGTTTCCGATGGCTTTAGGTTTCGGCGAAGGCGGCGAACAGAATGCGCCGCTGGGGCGCGCCGTCATTGGCGGTCTTTTGTTTGCCACAATAGCTACTTTGTTGTTCGTTCCCGCCGTGTTCAGCCTGATTCACGGAAGCAAAGAAGCAGACCCTTATTTAAGGGAAGAGATGACAAACTTATCCACTACTGAGAATGTGAGCTAAAACATGAGCACCCAACCGGAGATTCCGTTCGTTGATGCTGCCGGCAGGAATGAAGGAAAAATCAAGCGTAGCGGAAGAAGCTTGCTTTTTATCGCAGTAATAGGGTTGATCATTATTGGTTTTTCGATTGTTTTCGGATTAGATTCCAGGGCCGTTTCCAGCAAAACGCTTGGCACGGAAACTAAAACCTTAGCTGAGCCGGTGGTGGTCGTGATTCAACCTAAACTCTCGACTACGGCTGAAGAAGTGGTGCTGCCCGGCGACATGCAGGCTTACGTGGATACTCCGATTTACGCGCGTTCCAGCGGCTATCTAACGAAATGGTACGTGGATATCGGAGGACAAGTGAGAAGCGGTCAACTACTGGCGGAAATTGAAGCGCCGGAAGTGGATCGGCAATTAAGACAAGCGCGAGCGGATTGGGATACGGCTAAGGCGAATTACAATTTGGCAGTATCGACCGCAAAACGATGGCAGGAATTATTAGCGTCCGATTCGGTATCCAAGCAGGAAACCGATGAAAAGATCGGCGACCTAGCAGCGAAAAAAGCGATCATGACCGCCGCTGAAGAAAACGTTCACCGGCTGGAGAATGTGGAATCGTTTCAAAAAGTGTACGCGCCTTTTGACGGCGTTATTACGGCTCGCAAAACGGATGTCGGCGCGCTGATCGACGCTGGAGCGAACAGCCCGAACCAGGAGCTTTTTCATGAGAGTGCCGCCAGAAAATTGCGCGTTTTCATCAACGTGCCGCAGGCTTATACGCCTTCTTTGAAACCGGGCGTTCACGCGGAGTTGACACTGACGGAGTATCCGGGCCGCGTATTTGAAGGCACCCTGGCGCGAACCGCAAAAGCGATTGATTTAACTTCTCGTACATTACTGGCCGAAGTGGATGTGAAAAATCAAACCGGCGAACTGCTGCCCGGTGCTTACGTATCGGTTCACTTCAAGCTTCCTGCGGCAAGACAATCCATGACTTTGCCGGTGAATACCTTATTATTTCGCGCGGAAGGCTTGCAGGTAGCGGCGGTGCGAAACGGCAAAACACAATTATTGCCGATTAAAATGGGCCGTGATTTCGGCAATGAGGTGGAAGTGATTTCCGGCATTAACAAAGACGAGTCGGTGATTGTGAATCCAAGCGATTCAATAGGATCGGACGAACCGGTGCGGGTGAAAACCAAAGATTGGTATTAAGTCTGCCTCGGCAAGTGTTGGTTTGTTGTCTCAGCGTAATCTAATAAGAACACAAAACTGATGAAACAAACACAGCCGCAAGAGGCAACATTGGTGCGCGGGCTCGGCTTAATTCCAGCTATCTCCATCAATGTTGCCAATATGATCGGCACCGGCGTTTTTTTGAAAACGCGGGTGATGACCTGCAATGTCGGCTCACCCGGCCTAGTACTGGCGGTGTGGATTGCCGCAGGATTGCTTGCATTGGCGGGCGCAATTACTTACGCCGAGTTAGCCGCCGCCATGCCCCAGGCCGGAGGCGCTTACGTGTTTCTGCGCGATGCTTATGGCCGGTTCTGTGGTTTTCTGAACGGCTGGACTATTTTTGGAATTGCGCGCACCGGATCGCAAGCAGCTTTAGCCGTTGGTTTTGCTATTTTTCTGAATATTGTGCTGGGCGGCGTGCTGGCAGGAAATTATTTCCATTTCACTGTTTTCGGACAAACAGTGCAGTTCGGCAATCTGCAGGCGGTGGCCTTAGCCGCGATTTGGGCCGTGACGCTGATTAACTGCGCTTCTGTGGCAGCGAGCGGCCGCGCTTCGTCCGTTCTCACCGTGATCAAAATTCTGCTGGTATTAACGGTGGGCGCAGGCGCTGTGTTTTTCGGGCACGGCACCTGGTCACATTTCTCGCTTTCTAATTCCGGCGGCGCTTGCGAAGGTGTTGCCGCCAGCGCGCGCGGCGGATTAGGAGGTTTTGGGGCGGCCATGCTGGGAGCTTTGTGGGCTTATGACGGTTGGGATAATTTGACCCCGCTTTCGGGCGAAGTTCGTAATCCAAAAGTCACGCTTCCGCTGGCCTTTGTGGGAGCAATGGCTATTGTCGGCGCATTGTACGTGTTCGTGAACGCAGCCTATTTTTTTGTGCTTACCCCAACCGAGGTGGCGAATGTATCCATTTCCTCTTCCGTAGCTACTGAAGTATCCGCGCGATTTCTAGGACCTGCTGCCGTTGGCTTGATCGCAGTAGCTTTAGCCGCCTCCTCCTTCGGCGCGCTGCACAGCAGCGTGTTGGCCAATTCAAGAGTGCCTTTTGCGATGGCGAAGGACGGCTTGTTTTTCCGAAAACTCGCTTATGTATCTCCCCGCACTCATATTCCCATCAATGCCTTGTTGGCTCAAGGCGCTTGGGCCAGTATACTGGCTGTTTCAGGAACCTACGACACGCTCACTGACTCAGTGATTTTTGCTTCGTGGCTGCTTTACGGGCTGGCAACATCCACCATATTTGTTTTCCGGAAGCGGATTCCAAATGCGGAGCGTCCATATCGCGCCTGGGGCTACCCGGTTGTTCCGGTGTTATTCCTTTTGGTAACTGCATGGCTACTGATCAACACAATACAGGCTACACCCAAACAAGCGCTGACAGGAAGCCTTCTGATCGCACTTGGCATTCCGTTCTACATTTACTGGTCGCGTCAAAATCCAACTCGCAGTTAGAGGCGGGCCACCGTGCAAAACTGGTTGGCCGCGTGATTCTGGTTGTTCTAACGCTCGCTTATGCCGCTTTAATTGCCGTTGAGGTTAACCGAATTTTATCGTTTGATGAACTGATCACTTACCACATCGCCCAGGCGCCAACGCTGGCGCGCTTATTTGATTTGTTAATCAAATGGGATTTGAATCCGCCCATTGTTCATTTGCTTGCCCATCATTCCATGCGGCTTCTGGGCGAGAGCGCATTTGCGGTGCGGCTGCCGTCCATTTTGGAGTTCTACGGCGCAAGCTTATTTTTGTTTGCTTACATGAGGAGTAAAGTTGGCGAAGCGTATGCGGCAATCCCGCTGCTTATTATTTGGTATAGTTCCACTTTTCAATACGCAACCGAAGCTCGTCCGTACGCTTTTTTGTGTTTTTGCTTCTGCTGCCTGCTGTGGTGTTGGAACCTGACAAGCACTTCTCGTTATAGAGGACCGGCGCTTTGGGGCGCGGCTGTTTCAAACTTGGGTTTGATTGGATCGCATGTGTTTGCACCCCTATCGATTGCGCCGTTCTGGGCAGCGGAACTGGTTCGTTGGCGGCAGCGGCGGACGCCGGATTACCCGTTGTGGGCAGCGTTGTTATTGCCGGCCATCGGAGTGTTGGGCTACATTCCGCTTTATAGCAGCTATAAAACCATTGCATTTTACCCACCGGCCTTTCAGGGCTCACTTCGCCAAATCATTATATTCTACGGCCATGTTTTAAAGACTGGGATTGTGTGTTTAGTTGTGGGTCTTTTGGGTGCTCGACTGGCAAGTAAAAAATTATTTAGTTTACAGCCGGTGCAGATTGGCTTACCTGATCTGGTTTTGTTTGGAGTTCTGGCGATCAATCCCATTATTCTGAACATTGTTCTGATACAGGACCATGCTGCTTTCTGGCCGAGGTACGTCATCACATCAACATTCGCGTTGTATACTCTGACTGCTCTTGTGTTGGCGGGAGCATTAGGCTATCGAACTCGATCCGGCTACGCTGTTTCGCTCGTGCTGTTAGCGCTTTTGCTGACGAGAAGAGTAGGGGTTCCTACATACCAATCTCTGACGCACTCAGTTCCTGACCGGACTGCTGCTGCGTTGGCGGAAATAAAACCCGATCTGCCGATGGTAGCCGCGAGCGGTCTTACGTTTGCCGAACTAGGTCATTACGGAAGGCCAGCTATTTTGCGCAGGCTGGTGTACTTAAGAGATCGCGCAGCAGCCATCAAGTATGCCAACGCAACTATGTTTGAGGATCTGGACAGAGTTCAAAAAGATTTCAAATTACCGGGGCAGGTAAAGACATACGCGGATTTTACGCAAACTCATCGCCGCTTTCTTGTTCTCGGCACGCCTGATTATCCGGAAGACTGGCTGTTCAAGAAATTAGCCGACGACCAGGCAAGCATCAAAGAGCTTGGCCGCTATGACTTGCCCTATAAGGACCGAACTCTATATGAAGTTGTCTTGCAATAACTTGTTTTTCTGCGTCAGTAAGCGCAGGCAGCCATCGCCATTGGGTTATTCGCGAAGGAAAACTCGTGAATGCTCTCGATTACCCGTTCCTGGTCAGCTTCCGTAAGCCCGCTGTACATGGGCAGTCTTAGAAGCTGTTCGCTCACTCGCTCAGTGACCGGACACTGTCCTTGGTAGCCGCCGAATTTCAAACCCATTTGGGACAGATGCAGGGGAATGTAGTGGAAGACACTCAAAATATCCCGTTCTTTTAAATGTTCAATCAGCCTGGTACGAGTAAACAAATCAGGCAACAGGAGATAAAACATGTGATAGCTTTGATCGCAGTAAGATGGCACGAATGGGAGCCTGACATCGTTCTCCAAAGCCCAGTAAGAGAGTTCCTGTTGATACCGCTTCCAAATCCGGCATCGCTTTGTCTGAATGGCATCGCGAACTTCTAGCTGCGCGTAAAGCGTTGCCGCGAGAATGTCGGAAGGCAAATAACTGGAGCCGACATCCACCCAGGTGTACTTATCAACTTGACCGCGAAAGAACTTGCTGCGGTCGGTTCCTTTCTCACGCAGGATCTCTGCTCGTTCCAGATAACGAGAATCGTTGATTAAAAGAGCGCCGCCTTCGCCACAGCTAAAGTTTTTTGTTTCGTGGAAGCTCTGAGTGGCAAGACAGCCGAATGTTCCCAGAAATCTGCCGCGATAACGACCGAATAAGCCATGCGCATTATCCTCAATAACAGGAATTCCATGTTTTCCGGCAATGGCGCTGAGCCGATCCATTTCGCAGCTAACCCCAGCGTAATGAACAGCAACAATGGCTTTCGTCGCGGGAGTGATTGCCGCTTCCACCAAGTCTTCGTCGAGGTTGAGTGTGTCCGGCCGGATGTCGACAAAAACCGGTTTAGCTCCTCGCAGCACAAACGCGTTGGGAACAGAAACAAATGTGAAAGAAGGAACGATGACTTCATCGCCGGGCTTGATGTCCAGCAGAATCGCAGCCATTTCTAAAGCATGGGTACAGGACGTAGTTAACAGGGCTTTCGGAACGCTAAGCGCTTGCTCCAGGAGGTGATGACATTTTTTAGTGAATATGCCGTCTCCAGAAATTCGCATGGCCTCAAACGCCTGTTGAATGTAGCGAAACTCCGTACCGACTGTGTTGATTGCGTTAAATGGGATTGCCGACACAGGCTAAGCTCGACTTTCACAAAAACAAATTTTTACTTCATGCAAGTTTTGCTCTCGTTCAAAACAAACGATAGCTGTCTAAATTCATGTAAAACGCAGATGATACTACTTAACTTCTTCCCAGTGTAAAAAGCTTACAACAAATCTGACCAAACTAAAGACATAATTTTCTGCAGGAACAATTAAATTTATTTGAGAGCAAAACCGGACGGATTCAATTCTCTTGGCGCAGCAGAGGGCGACTCTGAAGCGCTGCCCCAAATGTACTCCCCTGCACCGGCTCCGGTCATCATCAAAAGATCAACAACAGATAATTGAGGATCAAAGCCGGAGTGTAGCTGCGGATACTCGGGATAATCGTAAGTCATCCATTCGACGCCAATACCCTTGCCTTCTAATTTATTCACTTCCAGGTAATCTTTTGCGGCAGGTCCGCTGATATAGTTTTTGGCGCTGACTTGCTCAAGAATTTGAAGCAGTCGATCGGTTTTTGTTCCTGAACAATTGAGCGTAGAACTTCGGACGAAGCGGGTTTGGGTGATTCCAAGCGTCCGCGCCAAATCGATGGTGGTCTCGATTGTGAAATCCGCTAATTGCTCCGGTTCCCTGTTGTACCAGGTTCTTAACATTGGTTCATAAACTCTAAAAAACGGAGCTTTGGAGTAGGCGTGACGCAACGTCTCAAAGTGAGCCTGATTCCATTTTCTTTCCCATGCGATTTGCATGTCGCAGATTTTTGACTCTTTCCATTGTGAACCGGCAGACTTAAGCGGAATCGTAAGCCATTGACTTCCGGCTGCGGTTTTAATTCGGTTGCGATTGCGCCACCCGTGCCGATCATACTGTACATCATCATAAAAGACAAAGATGTCTGCTTTATAAATTTGATGAAAAAATCCTCTCCAAGGAAGGTAAGAGGGTTGTAAGATAACGCAGTTCACAATTGCCTTGTTTATATTATCCAAATTATTTGCATTAACCTAATTGCAACAATAATTAGTTGGATTAGTTAGTTTGAAGCAGAGATGCTTCCTCCTTGCTTCTTCAGAAAGTTTGTTAATCCCGTTTTTCATAAATATTTTTAACAAAGTATTGTGGGCGGGCTTTGCTTTCAGTAAATATCTTTCCAACGTAGATTCCGATCAGGCCCAGCACGCTGATGATTGTGCCCCCAATTACCCATAAGGAAACCATAATTGAAGTAAAGCCGGACACAATCAAATCAGGATGCAGAACTTTCATCACAAACAAGCCAAACGCATAAGCAAGAGCAAACAAAGTTATAACAAGCCCCATGAAAAAGACCATCGTTAGAGGATAGCTGGAGAAGGACGTGATGGCGTTTACCGAAAGCGTGATAAGTCTAATAATCGTGTAATTTGATTCGCTTTTTCGCGGTATCTTCGTGACGTACAAAGGCTGCTGCACAAAACCGGTCCAGCTAAACAGTCCCATCATAAATAGATGAATTTCCGTGAACTGGCTAATTGCATTCACATAATTTCTGTTCATAAGCCGGACTGTGCATCCATTAGCAGGAATTGCCGTTTCCGCCGCTAGGTTGAAGAACTTATAAAATAAAGTTCCTGAATGGCGCTTCATGAATGAACCAGAGCGATGAGTTTGCACTCCATAAACCATGTCGGCCTGGCTTTCATGAAGGCTTTGCCAGAACTGCAGGAGCCATTCCGGTTGTTCTTCCAAATCGATATCGATCAAGAAAACCAAGTTTCCACGCGCATGACGCAGGCCGGCAAAGATCGCCGTGTGATGGCCGAAATTTCGAGAAAGCTCAATCACGCAGATGCGCGGATCAGTTTGCGCAAGATTTGCTGCAACTGTTAAAGAATTGTCTGGTGAACCGTCATCCACCATAACAATCTCGTAGGAGTCGGTCAGTTCGGAAGCAGTCTTTGTTATACGCTCGTAGAAACCTCGAATGAAGTTCTCCGATTTGTACATGGTTGTAACAACTGACAGAGCCGGACGCAGTTCCGCGGTTTGCCTCAAATCCTGAACATCTCGCATCGAGTTAAACTCGAACTCCGGAGAGTTCTGGCATTACTTTGGCAGACACTTTCAAACCACCCGGGCCTGTCCATTGGTTATTGGTGTAAATCAGTCCAACCGCCCCGGTCGGCAGCGTGATTTTTGAGCTAAGAATCATCCAGTCGCAGCGGTTTGCTTCTCCTTGAAAATCCTGGCTTGAAGCAGTGCCGTAGAAGATCACTGTCATCGTTCTTGGCTCTTCCTGCAAGGAGTTTGCCAAATTGTTTAATACTTTTGCTGTAATGCAAGGGCCAAAAAGATTAAAAAAGTAAACCACGGAAACGTCCAATGGGACCGGGTAATCAACCGCGTTTGCGGCAATGGTTTGTACATCCGCGCATTGCAGATTTGCCCTGACCCGATCAATAGTTCGTTTGGCGATTTTGCAAAGCTCAGGTGAAATTTCCACGCCAAGAACGGAATGAAAGGGATACTCGGCAGTAACGCATAAAGTTCTTCCCATTCCGGAGCCAACATCAAGAAAGGCATCTTTGTGTGCAACTGAAATCGCATTGAGAAGTTTGCGCAAATCAGAGTAAGGGGTCGGCTGATAAGGACTGCAGTTCAGCAACTTGAGTTCCGTTTGTTCGATCGGCCTGCTTTGCGAGGAGCTAATTCCCAGTTGCCTGTCCACAAAATGGTCGGAAATGCGATTTGCGATCCAATACAAAGGGGATTCTGGCGATGTTTTCAGACGAAACAGTATTTCGGAAAACAGATGCCGCAGTGCTGATAAGAACTGTTGAAAGAAGTTCGAGCTAGTAAGCTTAGCCATTGTGACCTGACTGGAGATGAACAGGCCCTTTCATGGTGAAAACACAATTTTTCAGTGGAGTGACAATTGCATTTACAATTGACAAATTCTCCGAAAATCGTTAGCAGCGCAGGAGCGGCGTTCAAGCAACCAGCATGCGCGATAAACTTGCTATGTTTTTACCTTCGTTCATATCGGGCCTTATATGCAACTCCAGAATGAGCAGGTTAGCCAAGTTCACGTTATATTCTTCCGTTTCCGTTGTTGAACCCTGAGGACTGAAATTCCACTGCTGGCGCACGATTTCTTTCATGGCTCCTTCCGATGCGGCTGCCCAGCGCAAAACAAATTCCTGAGAACGAGCTGCTTCGGTTTCCAGGAATCCTAGATGAATTTTCGATATACGGATTGGTTCGTCGAAAATAACTCTTATGGTTTGTTCCCCTTTTTCGGCAGCACGCCAGCCGGGTTTCCCATTCGGGCGCAAAGCTGATTCCACAGGAAAGTTCGGATCTTCCGAAGTCACTTCTATGATGGCATTCTGTTCCAGGTCGAGCCAGCCCCTCTCGTTTTCCTGTTTCTTTGCATCCGCCGCGCGTGCAGCAAGAATTGTTTTTCGCATGTTTTATTGTCCCCTTAAAGACTCGAAAAAGGTTTTATGTCGCTAATATTTGCTGATCGCACATTGTTGCAGTTCTTTCTCGTGGCCCTCAGTTCCATTTTCTTCCTGGTCGATCCTATCACCACTGTTCCTGTGTTTCTGGTAATGACCAGCGAGCATGGAACCAGGCCGCGACGCAGAATGGCCGCACGCGCTGCTTTGACGTGTTGGGTTGTTCTGAGCGGATTTTCTTTGGCAGGCAGTGTACTGTTTCAGATACTTGGCATTACTCTGCCGGCTTTTCAGATTGCCGGCGGCCTGATTCTGTTGTTGATCGGCCTGGACATGGTGCAGGTTAAACGCTCCCGCACCAAGCAGGTGCCCGACGAAACAGAAGAAGCCATTCACAAAGATGATGTCGGCATTGTGCCGCTGGGAGTTCCTATGCTGGCCGGTCCTGGCGCCGTTTCCACCGTGATGGTTTTTATGGGGCAGGCGCATGGTTGGAAGCAAGTTATGGCAGTTTTACTAGCTATTGGCGTAACCACGCTGGCTGCTTACGTTATTTTAGCGACAGCAGGCCGGATACGTATTTACCTCAGCGACACAGGCATTAATATTATGACCAGGATTATGGGCATGCTGTTGGCGGCTATAGCCATTCAGTTTATGATTACTGGTTTGTTAACCATTTGGGCTGCCGGCCACGATGGGACCGGCATCAAATAAAACCGCGGCACCTCGGTCAGTGTTGGATAAGTTGGTTTGCCAGCGAAGTTCCTCGCTCCATCACTAGGAAGTTAAATACTTTGAACACCTACGGCTAAGGTTGTGAATCAATAAGGGAGTAATTAGTGCCTGGAAGCAAAACTCTTTGGAAAACAAGAATGAACCAGCACTTTTCTGGATGCGACAGGCAAGCTGAAAGCAGCAAGGCTTACATTCTGCTCTAGCAGGAAACATGCCTTGCTATAAAATTAATTTCAAGCAGGACGGTGTGGGTTTGAAGAGAGCAGCTTGGAAATAGAACCCTACAAACTCCGAATGATGAACGCTGCGATCAAAATTCTACTGAAGGCCGCTAATAATGCATCAAATCCATTGTATTTGTCTCGACTGAAACTAATTTGGTAGAGCCTGCTTCCTTGTAAAGAACGTTTTCAGTGTAAGAAGTGGCGCAGGCAGATATCTGGCTCTGCGAATTGTTATCTTTTCTGGTACCTAAAACTATAAATATGGCCGAAATAAAAAAAACTCGTATTCGAGAGGGATCCCTTCACCCGCGCGGCGCCACCTGGGATGGGAAAGGAACCAACTTTGCCCTGTTTTCTGCAAACGCCACCAAAGTGGAAATTTGCATCTTCGATGCAAGCGGCAAAAAAGAAGTAGAACGCATTGAACTACCTGAGTATACGAATCAGATTTGGCACGGATATCTGCCGAACGTAACGCCCGGCACCATTTATGGCTATCGCGTATATGGGCCTTACGCGCCGGAAGTAGGGCATCGTTTTAACCCTAACAAGCTGGTGCTTGATCCTTATGCCTGCGCCCACATTGGTGAGTTGGAATGGAATCCCGCTATTTTCGGTTATCAGATGGAATCAGCGGATGACCTGACCTTTGACACGCGCGACAGCGCGCCATACATGCCGAAATGTACGGTGGTCGACCCGGACTTCGATTGGAAAGGCACACCGGGCCGCCACCCAATTCCCTGGGACGACACAATTATCTATGAAACCCATGTGCGCGGGTTTACCATGCAAAATCCAAATGTGCCCAGACACCTACGCGGCACCTACGCGGGCATGGCCAGCAAGGATGTTCTCAGCTACATCAGATCCCTAGGCGTAACATCGGTGGAACTGCTTCCAATTCATACCTTCATCAACGATAGTCATCTGTTGGAAACGGGCCTGACAAATTACTGGGGCTACAACAGCATTGGCTTTTTCGCGCCGGATCCGCGCTATGCCTCCAATCGCGCGGATAGTCTTCGCGAGTTTAAAGAAATGGTTGCTCGGTTTCATGATGCGGGTCTGGAGGTGATTTTGGATGTTGTATACAACCATACTGCGGAAGGCAACGAGCGAGGTCCGACGCTGTCTTTTAAAGGCATAGACAATGCCAATTATTACCGGCTGCTGCCGGACCAAGCGCGTTATTACATCAACGACACCGGCACCGGAAACACGTTAAACCTAAGCCATCCTCGCGTGATCCAGATGGTGACGGATAGCTTGCGCTACTGGGTAGAACAAACGAATGTGGATGGCTTCCGCTTCGACCTTGGCACAATTCTGGCTCGCGAACCGAACGGCTTCGATAACCAAAGTGGATTTTTAAAAGCCTGCAGCCAGGATCCGGTGCTGGGCACGGTGAAATTGATTGCTGAACCTTGGGATTGCGGCCCGGGCGGCTACCAGGTGGGTGGATTTCCGCCGGGCTGGGCGGAATGGAACGACAAATTCCGGGATACAGTTCGAGATTTCTGGCGCGGTGAAGCTCCTGTTACCGCGCTGACACCCCGGCTCTGCGCTTCCGCCGACTTGTTCAACTGCCAAGGAAGGCGTCCTTCGGCCTGCATCAACTTCATCACCGCGCACGACGGCTTCACCCTGAACGATCTTGTTACTTACAACCAGAAACACAATGAACTGAATGGAGAAGGCAATAAAGACGGCAGTTCCGATAACCGGTCCTGGAACTGCGGGTTTGAAGGGCCAACCGACGACTCGACAATCAACACTTTGCGCGAACGTCAGATCCGTAACATGCTGAGCACGTTACTGCTATCACAGGGAACGCCGATGCTGCTGGCGGGCGACGAATTTGGCCGCACCCAAGGAGGCAACAACAACGCTTACTGCCAAGACAACGAGATTAGTTGGCTGAATTGGGATCTTGAAGAAAAAGGCAAGTCGCTGATTCAATTTGTCAAAAAAGTGATCGGCATGCGACATCGGTACCCGATTCTACGCCGTAATCGCTTTCTCACCGGAGAATACAATGAAGAACTGGGCGTAAAAGATGTGACCTGGATTAATGCCAATGGAATGGAGATGCAGAGTGAACAATGGGCTGACGCCAACATGCGCTGTTTCGGAATGCTACTGGACGGACGCGCACAAACCACAGGCATAAGGCAACGGGGCAAGGAGGCAACTCTGCTGATTGTCATTAATGGATTTCAGGATCTAGTGCAATTTACACTTCCGGAAAGTCCCGGCGGCGGCTCCTGGTCTCTCCTTATTGACACTAACCTGCCTGATGACCAGAAGGGCGGCAGCTACAAAACCGGCGACACCTATGGGGTTACCGCCCGCTCACTGCTGGTGCTGGCGTTGGAGCCGGAAGCGGCCTGAGCGCTGCTGACTTTGCGAGCGGCAGATTCTGTGTAAGGGTTTGCCGCTTGTGAGGCAGCATTAACATGGATTTCCAGTCGATCAGAAAACAGAAAACGTTATGCTGATTGTTTCACCAGTATGGCAATTCTTATCACTGGCGGCGCTGGATTCGTGGCTGCCGGTCTTATCCGGAAACTGCTCGAATCAGAAACTGTGTTTGCGATTGATAATCTATCGCGGGGCCGGTTAAGCAACATCGAAGATTTTTTGGGAAAAGAGAATTTTCGCTTCACCCAAGCCGATCTTACTGATGAAGCGGCTTACAAAACAACAGTAGCCCAGCTTACCAAGCAAAGCCCAATCACGGAAGTCTGGCATTTGGCAGCCAACTCCGATATTCCCGCCGGAGTTCAAAACCCCTCCATCGACTTACGCGATACGTTTATGACAACTTTTCAAACTCTCAAAATCATGGAGGAGTTTGAAATTCATCGATTATTTTTCGCGTCCAGCTCCGCCATTTATGGGGACTTGAAAGACGCGCTTTTACATGAAGAGATTGGACCGCTTTTCCCCATTTCGAACTACGGCGCTATGAAATTAGCTTCTGAGGCTGCCATCAGCGCAGCGTGTGAACGGTTTCTTGAGCAGGCCATCATCTTTCGGTTTCCCAATGTGGTAGGTGCGCCAGCAACTCATGGCGTGATTCTGGATTTCATGCTGCGCTTGCAACAAACACCGGAATTCCTTCAAGTTATGGGCGATGGAACACAGCGCAAAGCGTACCTACACGTTGTTGATCTGATAGAGGCCATGAGCTGGCTTCGAGAACGCGTCGAAAAAAAGCTGGACGTTTTCAACATCGGACCGGATGACGAAGGAATCAGCGTGCGCCGCATTGCCGAAGAAGTGGTGGCGGCTGTTTCACCCGGCGCTCAACTGCGCTTTGGAACCGGCAATAAGGGATGGACCGGCGATGTTCCCAGGTTCCGCTATTCCACGGCGAAGCTGCAAAGCATAGGATGGAAATCCCCGTTTGATTCGCTCACCGCTATTCGCCGCGCTGTTAGAGAAATCGCGGCACAGGTACATGGTTCAGATCTTAAAGTGGGCAAAAGCGCGGCGCAGACTGCATTCAATGCTTAGAAATTGGCTTTACTCAATCCACTTGGGCAGCGCGAACCTGTAGCGGTATGGGAGCAGCAGAAACTGTTGTGGTTTCCAGAGGATTATAAAAAATAATCTGACTGCCCTGCCGGTCAAAACCAATAGAGGTAGGCCGCAACAAAGGAAGATTCTGGCAGATCTGTACGTGTTTTTCGGCTTCGGCGTAAAGAAGCAGAAACCCTCCCGCGCCGGCTCCCAGCAGTTTTCCGCCCTTAGCGCCGCTGCGGCGCGCAATCGCATACCAATCATCAATAGCGGTATTTGAGATGTTGCCGGCAAGAGATTTTTTTAGAATCCAGTTTTCGTTCAGGATATCGCCAAAAGAATCGAGGTTATTATGCTGGAGCTCATCGTAAAGCTGGTAAGATAACTGCGCCATGCGTTTCAGAACCGCACGCTTGCCTGGCTGAGTTCGCACCATCTCCCGCTGCTGGTAAAGAACATCGGAAGCGTTTCGCGTCATTCCGGTGTAAAGCAGCAGCAGATTGCGGCGAAGCGCTTGCACGGTCTGTTGGCGGCAGATCACCGGCGAAACAACCACGGAATGATCAGGATGAAATTCAATCAGATTCAACCCGCCATAGGCGGCAGCGTACTGGTCCTGTTTTCCAATCGGTTCGCTGCACACGTCGATTTCCAGATGGCAGCTTTCTTCCGCTAAGCGCGCGCGGCTGGCATGCTGGCCGCGAAAAGCGTAAAGAGCCTGCAGCAAAGCCACCGTAAAGGAGCTTGACGAGCCGAGACCGGTGCCGCGCGAGGGGATATCCGCTACAGTGGTAATTTCAACGCCGCCCTCAATGCCTGTATGCTGAAGCACTGCTTTCACCAGGCGATGCTCGATGTTTTTCACAGCGGAAACTTCTTCCGTTTTTGAATAGGCAACGCGAATGCCGTCATCAAACTTCCGGCTTACCGTTACGTAGACATAACGATCAATCGACGTGCTTAATACCGCCCCTCCACATTCACGATAGAAGTCCGGCATGTCGCTTCCGCCACCGGTAAAGCTCATGCGTAAAGGTGTTCGGCTAATAATCAAACAATCAGCTCCGGCAGTGATTCGTCCAGCGCAACCGCTATTTTAAGGTCAACCACATGCGCAGCGGCACGCTTTGAAACAAACTCTTTTTCCAGCTTACCGAAATATGAATTCTCAATGTAGATAGTTTTTTCCTTTAGTTTGAATCGGTGAGCAAGCTCGATAGCTGCCGTTCCATGCCATAGAATAATGGATTCAGCAGGAAATTCCTGTTTTAAAAGCAAGGGACTACGTTTCCCATGTTTGACTGAGAAGTACGGTAGCTGTATCTGTACAGAATGAAAATATCGCGCAGCTACGGTTTGTACCGCGTTTTCAATTTCGCTCATGTCGACACTGGCCACCCAAGCTGAGTTCGCCGCAGGTTTTTGAAGTTGCCAGCGGGAAAACGGCAGGCTGAAGCATGTTTTTCCTTCCTGTTGAAGTTGACGGCGCAAAACAACAGTAAACGCTTCAATCTCTGCCATGGACTCCCCGCCGATAAACCAATCAGATTCCTGATTCAACACTGGTAACAGCGGATTACATAATTCTTCAATTAGGGGAGCCGTCTTCAAAATAAAATTCACTGCTGCGGCAAAGTTGCGGACAGTGATGTCAGCACAGAACGGGTACTTGTCATCTAAACCGGCTTCGCCTGTTTGAACAAGAATGGAAGAAATACCTGCTTGCACCGCTGCGCCCACGTCGGCTGTGCTATCGCCGATAAACCAGCTTTGCGTTAAGTCAAGATTCAGATCCTGCTGAGCTCGTTTAATGAGGCCGGTGGCGGGTTTACGACAATCGCAATCAACTTTCAGGGATGCAATCTCGCCTGCAAAGCCGCGATCCGGGTGATGCAGGCAGATGTAGGAGCGATCCAGGTAGGCATGAGCGCGGGCCAGCTCGGTATCCAGCTTCGCGCTGATCCGCTTCAGCTCCTGAAATGTCGTTTCGCCACGCGCCACTACCGGCTGATTTGTGATCAGCACGGCGCGCCATTCGGATTCATTCAATCGTTTGACAGCATTACCGGCAAAATTGAACAGTTCAAAATCTTCCGCCTGTTTGATGAACCCCCTCGAATGATTTAGCGTGCCGTCACGATCAATGAACACAGCGCGTTGAGTTGCTTCCAATGTTGCCTGCTCAATCAACCCTGAAGCAAGATGCCTCGATACACTGTCCAGCCGGTCCGGCGTGCCTATATCTTTGATGTATTCAAAAGATTGATATCCGCGCAGCAGAGCGCCTCCCTGCAGCATTTCCGGAAACAAATCTTTTGCAAAATCAATCTGGCCCGCCTGCTTATGCCAAGGCTTCAAAGCTTCTCGTTCGACGATATATAGTGCGGCGTTGCTCAGATTAGCTAAGTATTCTTTCTCGGGATGCGGATAAGAATGAAAGGCGGTTATTTGATCCTGATCGTCAATTTCCACCAGATCGGAATCCTGCGGGTGATCGTTCGGATGCAAAAACAGCGAAGCTGAGGCATCAGAATTCTGTAAATGCCAATTCCAGAACCGGGATAACTCCACGTTCAGCATGGTATCGCCGTACAGCACCAGAAATGTTCGGTCCAGATAAGGCAAAGCCTGCAAAACTGCTCCTGCCGTTCCGCGGGGAACATTGCCATCGTCCAGAATGGTGATTTCCGGGTTTCGATCGGCTCGCTGTCGGCAGTATTCTTGAATCATCTGAGCGCCATAGCTGACCAGGATCAGCGCACAATTAAAACCATGCCTGCTCAGTAATCTCAGTTGCCGTTCCAGCAGCGGAATACCGCCTATATCTATCAAAGGCTTGGGCTTCCCGCCTAAACGGGCTTGCAAACGAGTGCCCTTGCCGCCTGCGAGAATCACAGCCTGCTTCACAAATCAATCCTCATTCAGAATCCCGGCATAGCCTGATGAGCTTGAGGCGTTTGCGATACTGTTCCTTATCCGAGGAGAGCCGAATTGGTGACCGCGTATCGATACCCCGAAGCGGCATAAACATGTTTTTTGTGAACACTTGTAGATTGATTTGACAGGTTCCTATTAAATAGTATTCTTACAGAATACCCTTTAAGAACAGTCCATTCACGCCTGATGAGCAAAGCTTAGTGTACAATTCGACCTGATTTTTCAGTGGCCTTCCAGGTTTTACTCCGCATAATTACTGGTGATCAGTTTTGTATTTACGGTTTAAGCCGCTCCCAAGTAGCCAAAGCATAATATCTTTTTAAGTAAGGTGTAAGGAAATCATCTTTATTCGTTCGTGAACTATGCACGCTGATATCGACAATAGGGTAGAAAACTCGCAGCAAAACGTCATTGCCGGATTGAAAGTGAACATCGGCTGTGGCGGAGCCTGGCAAGTGGAAGGGTGGATTGGAATAGACCAGAAAACCACTGCCGGCATCTGGCAGAAATCCGACCGTCCCCAGTTCATTGATCTCAATGTCAAAGATGGACTGCCCTTTCCCGCAAATAGTTTGGATGTTGTTTTCTCTTCGCACACCCTTGAACATTTCACTTACGAGGAAGGCACAGCCCTATTATTTGAGATTTACCGGGTTCTTAAAATTGGAGCCCCGCTTTGTCTGGTGGTTCCAGACATGGATCTGTATATCTCTAATTACATCAACAGGAACAAAGAGTTTCTTACAACACCGGAAATTATCGGAGGAACTCCCCGGGACAATCTTGCTGATAATTTCCTGATGAATTTCTATTCCGACCCTGGCTTCAACAACACCTGCCACAAGTACGGCTATAATTTTGAGAATTTATCGAGTCGACTGAAACTGGTTGGATTTGAAAACATACAGAAAGTCGATTTTCATGATTTTACCTATTGGCCGGAGTTGAAGGAGAGTGCATTTCGCAGTCCGATTCCCCATATTGAGCGTTTTTCTTTGTGCGTGCAATGCAAAAAAAACGGTTTCGATCCAAATTATCAGACGCGAGCTGAGTACCTGGAAGCAAAACGGTACTCGCGTTTTCGCGAGAAGAAAAGCGATTTAGCGCAGCAACTCAACTCCGCTCTGCTATTGAATGCTCATTTAACCGCGCAGCATTCGCAGCTTACCAGCGAACACGAGAAGCTGCAAAATGCGCTGAATGATCTTTCCAGAAAGTTTCAATCGGTTCAAAGCAGGCTGATACAGGAAGAAGACCAAAAAGCTCAACTGGCGCGGGAACGGGAGCAAGCCTGGCAGGAAGTCGACAAAGCTAAGGCTGAACTCGCTCCCTTGATTGAAAGCAAGAAACAATCGCTTGCTGAATTGGAAGTCTTAAAAACCGCGAACGACAAATTGCTGGCGACCATTGAGCAGCAGGCTGCAAAAGACAAAAAGCAGAAACTCAAACTCGAACGTCTGCAAGATAAAACGCGCGATTTACGGGCAGAACTGGATCGTCAAGCTGAACTTCACTCCCAACGCGTTAAAGAACTGAAACTCACCTCAAGCGAAGCTAAATTAGCGTTGCAAGCCTCCCTGTCGCAAGCTAAATCCTCGCTGTTGCTGCAGAGTCGTTTAGCGGACCGTAACGCAACATCGCTTCGGTGGTTAGCTCCTCATTTGATTCGGAGTGTTACTCGCTGGCCGTCAATCACGAAACAGAACGCTAAAGCCTATTCTTTGATCAAGGCTTCCGGTTTATTTGATGCTGACTGGTATCTGCGGCAGTACCCGGATGTGGCGCAAGCGGGCGTTGACCCCTTGAAGCACTACATTCGCCGCGGAGGTTATGAAAGGCGCAATCCTAATCCCGAGTTCGATAGCGAATGGTATTTAACCCGGTATCCTGATGTGGCCCAGGCCGGACTGAATCCGCTGGTCCATTACCTTGAGTTTGGCGCAGCCGAAAACCGCCTTCCCCTGCCCGGCACCGTTCAAAACTCAACAATCACCGTAGATGTAACTGCCCCTCCAAAAACGGCGCAGCCGGGTAAACAGCAGCCTGGCATTATTGTTGCTGATAAAGGAATGCAAACTGTTGTGGAGCTTTCGCAAAGCGCCGGAGGCCGCCCGGCCACAGTATCGCAGAACTTGTACTCACCGTTAATTTCGATTCTGATTCCTACCTACAACACCCCCAGCCGCTTTTTGCGGGAGGTTGTTCAATCGATAATGCAGCAGGACTATTCAGCTTGGGAGTTGTGCATTGTTGATGACGGGTCCACGGACCAGGACTGCTTGAAAATCTTGCGCGAGTTAAGCAGTTCAGACAGTCGCATTCGAGTCGCCTTCTCGGAAGCAAACGAGGGCATTGCAGTTGCTTCCCAAAAAGCACTGGAAATGGCAACCGGCGAATTTGTTGCGTTTGTGGACCATGACGACATTCTGGCGGCCAACGCTTTAAGCGAAGTGGTTCAACTGCTTCGGGAAGATATCAACGCGGACATGATCTACACCGACCATGCCATGATGGCCGATAACGGAACTCTGCTTTCGGCGGCGTTGAAGCCGGATTGGTCTCCCGAGTTCTTTCTTTGCACCAACTACATTGTTCATTTTAAAGTCCTGCGCCGCTCCCTGGTGCTTGAGGTAGGAGGATTTAAAGATACAATCGCCGTCGCTCAGGACATTGGGCTTACTTGTAAAGTTGCGGAAACAAACGCTAGAATCCGTCATCTGCCGAAGGTTCTTTATTATTGGCGGCTTCACCAGGGTTCAGTAAGCGTTGGGACTTCCGCCAAGCCTGAAATTGAAAAAGCGGCGATGCAAACCTACAACGGTTTTCTGAAGCGGCAACAGGTGGATGCGTCCGTCGTGTGGCCTGATTATTTTAAGACCAGGAGAATCGGAGCATATAAACTGGATTTTTCTCGGCAAGTTATGCCGCGAACAGCCATCATTGTTCCCATTGAAAACGAAGTTGTCGGTTTTTCCGCGCTTTGTGCCGACCTTGCTGAGTCAGGTTTTGACACTGCTCGTGATCTTCACGTCATTTCTTTGGCGAAGGAAATAGAATTTCCGGCAGATTTGGCCTGCCAGGCATATCGCGCGGATACACAACAGGCTTTTAACAAGGTGGTTTCGCAAATCGACTGCGAGGTTCTCGTCTTCCTCTCGCCCGGTGCTGTTCTAATTTCAAAAGACTGGCTACAAGAGCTGGTCGGCTACCTGTCTGTTTCCAGCCGGATTGGCGCGGTGGGAGGAAAGGTGCTGAACCAGGAACTACGAGTTACGGAAGGTGGGGCGCTACTGATGAATTGGCTGATGCCAATCTGCCAAGGTGAGATCGATGGCAGCGATGGGCATTGGCATAAAGGCCGGATTGCATCCAATGTTGAAGTTGTTTCATCGCGTTTGCTGGCTACACGGAAAAGCGTTTACCAGGAAACTGGCGGGCTGGAGATTTTCGATTACCTGAATATGGCCGGGGCGCCTTATTGTTTAAGACTGCGCGATTTAAAATATAGAATTGTTTACAATCCCTGGTCGAAAATCGTGGACACAACACCCGAACAGATGCCGGTCAACTTCAACAACAAGCTCAAAACCAGTTTCGGAGAAGTATCCAAGCTGGAACGCTATTATCATCCTTTTTTCAGCAAGGAAGCTGCTTACTCTCTCGATGGTAATTAGTTCTTCGCTGTTTGGGAGTATACGTATGTTCCGCTTCCAAAGGGAGCATAACGCAGTCGCGCCCAGTTTGATGAATGCATGAAAAACAAATTGCGGATTAATTTTGTGATGCCCCCTGTCCCTAAAATTTCGGGCGGGCCGCTAGCGATTCTGGAATATGCGAACCGATTCATTGAACGCGGGCACACTGTCACAATCACAACTTTTCCGGACTCAATGTGGGCCGGTGATGACCCATTTCCGTGGTTTCAGTTCAACGGCCGAGTCTTCTACAAAAAGACTCGCGTTGCTATTGACAGCGGCACTTCCGTGTCTCCGGCCGCGCTTGATCTGATTGGCCGCCACGACTTCTCCGCGCTCCGGCAAACTGTTCTGGGTAACTTCGGCTTGGAAGGTGTGCGCGATATTTTTGTGAACTCCGGTTCCAGGCTGGAACAGCCCCTTCCATTCAATTTCCTTACCCAGGAGCTTCTTACCTGGATTCACACGATGGAAGTTATGCCGGACTGCGACCTGAACATCGCTACTCTATGGACCACCGCGTTTCCGGTATTTTTCAGCGGCAAAGGAAAACCGGTTTTCTTCATGCAGCATTATGAAGAGGTGTTTTATGAAATGCACCCTTCTTACGCCCTGCACAAGCTAGGCGCCAGAATGGCCTATGCTTTGCCCCTATATAAGGTTGCCAATTCTTCATGGCTGCAAAAATTGATTGCGGACCGCTTCGGACAGAACATTCCTTTTTCAAACAATGGGATTGAAATTACAGACTTCTTTCCGCTTCCGAAAAAAAGCTTGAATGACGGCATCCTCCGGGTGATTACTTATGCGCGCCCGGAAGAATGGAAAGGTTTTGCCGATGCTGTGGCGGCTATGTCAGAAATTCGAGCGCGTTACGGCGCGCGCGTGGAATGGCGGGTTTTCGGTTATCGCCATCCGCACTTGACGGAAAACAACAGCTACGCGCCTTACACTTACCATCCTAAATTGTCGTTTAAACAGCTTGCCGAGCTTTACGCAACCAGCGACATTGCGATCTGCCCTTCCTGGTACGAAAGCTTTCCGCTTCCTCCGCTCGAAGCGATGGCCAGCGGAACTGCCGTTGTTACCACCGAATACGGCGTGGAAGATTATGCGTTTCACGAGCAGAATGCCTTGGTGGTTCAACCGCGCCAAACTGATGAAATGGTGAATGCCATTGCGCGGCTGATCGACGATCCGGATTTACGCGCGCGTTTAGCTGAGGCAGGACGCAAAACAGCGGAATCATTTCATTGGGAGCGCGCCGTGGAAAAACGCGAACGGATTTTGCAGCAGATTCATTCTTCTGATCCGGGCTATGACATCTTGAGAAGTCTGAAGTTAGGTTTGAAGGACGGCAGCGGACGGGAGTTTGAATCAGCGCCGGAAGGCGTTTCCGTAGCGAAACAAGGCATGTTCTGGCACGATAATCGTCTTTTTGTTCTCCATAACGGCGTGAAGCGCCACGTGGAAAAAGCGGAAATTCTTCCCTTATTAATGCAGCATAGATTGAAGTACGTTGAAATGGATAGTCTTACAATTGAACGCACGCCGCTCGGTCCTTCGCTTGGCAAAGCCGCAGATATTCCGGCAGAATGGCTGCTAGCGTGAATACAGACATTGTGATTCTTGGCGGCGGTGTTGCCGGTCTTTCGTTAGCTTCCTTTCTAGATGCGCCGGTGGTTGTGCTGGAGCGCCAGACCACCGTGGGGGGGCTCAGCCGCAGTTACTCGCTAAACGGAATTTCTTACGATATCGGGCCGCACATCATTTTTTCAAAGAACAAAGAAGTTCTTGATCTTCACACCGGTATGGTTCCCACAAATCAACTGCGCCGGTCAAACCAAATCTTCTTTCGAAATCGATACGTCAAATATCCCTTTGAAAATGATCTATCTGCTCTCTATCCTGCTGATCGCGATTATTGCCTGAATGAATTCCTGAATAATCCTTATGAAGCATATCGGCCCAACGATATGCTTCAATTTTTCCTGTCGGTTTTCGGGGAAGGCATCACCCGGCTTTATCTTCAGCCGTATAACGAAAAAATTTGGAAGTTCGATCCCGCATTCATGGACACCCAGATGGTGGAGCGCATTCCGAAGCCTCCGCGCGAAGACGTGATCAAATCCGCGCAGGGCGTTCCCACCGAAGGCTATACGCATCAACTTTATTTTAATTACCCGACTGCTGGCGGTTTCCAAACTCTGGTGAATGAATACGAACGCCGCGCCCGCGCAAAAAATCAATGCATACAAACCGGCGTGAACATTTCCGGTATTCAAAAGAGCGCGGCAGGTTGGGAAGTTGCTACCGATCACGGCACAGTGAGCGCCAAGCGATTGATTAACTGCATGCCGGTTCACGAGTTATTTCGCTATCTTGCGCCGCCTCCAGCAGAGGTCGAGGAAGCTCTTAAGTCGCTCCTATATAATTCCATTTACATTGTGATAGTACAGGTGAAAAAAGATTTTATTGGGGATCATTTCGCTTTGTACCTGCCCGATAAAAACATCATTTTTCATCGATTGTCCAAGCTCGACTTCCTCGGTCCGCAGTATCGGCTACCAGAGGGTGGAACCACGCTGATGGCGGAAGTCACATTCAGGCCCGGTAGCCATCTTTCTTTTCTTTCTCAGAATGAGATTGTAAGCCAAGTGATTCGTGATCTGGCCCGCTGCGGATTTATTGATCAAGGCGATGTGCTGGCGACGGAAATCCGCATGGAGCCGTATGCTTACGTAATTTATGATTTGAATCATCGGCGGAACACAGACGCTGTACTCGGTTATCTTCAAAACCAGGGCATTGAATCAGCAGGCCGATTCGCTGAGTTTGAATATCTGAATACGGACGGAGTGGTAGAGCGAACCTTGAAGCTCGCCCGTAGAATGAATAACAGGCTTTTAGCTCATGCTTAACTGCGGAGCGATAGTTCATCGCGCTTGATCAGCCTGTTTTCCCAATAAGCTTTCAAAGCCATTTGCATCGGACGGCAAGCGTCGATACCCGCTTGCACAGGAGCGGAAACAGGTTTGTTGCCAATAATGGCGCTGATGAAGTTTGCGGTATGCGCTTCTTCCAAGCTTTTCTCAGGAGCAACCTGAACGGCTTTGCCTTTGTTAGGCTGAAAAATGTAATTGTCGCGCGCTAGATCCAGTGTTCCTTCCGTGCCCTGAAACAGAACAGAAGGGCGCTCATCGCGTATCGGCAGCACGGAAGATTCAAACGTCAGATTTCAGTTCCGGTACTGGATCAGGGCATTCACAGTGTCAGGGTTAAAGATGTCTTCTTTGGCGCGGAGATAATGCGAACCGCTGCGCTGCTGCATGCCGCATTGCAAAACCCTGTTCGACTTTTCGGCGGCAGCTTTCAACCGGGTTCGTTCTTCCCAGCGATGAAGAGTCGGTTTCTCCAGGTAAACGTGCTTTCCGGCAGCAAGCGCAGCTTCGGCCAGAGTGACATGTAAATGATCAGGCGCGGCAATCAGCACCACGTCTACATCTTTGAAACCAAGCGACTCTTCATGCTTGCTCACCTGTTTAGGCGCCGAACCGGTTTTGGTAAGAACCGCAGCAGCCTTCTGGCAGTGCGCATCGTAAACGTCGCAGACACAACGGAGATCCACTTGATCCCCGGCGAGAAACGCTGCGGCCACCTGTGTACCGCGCCGTCCCGCTCCAATCAACGCAAGACCCAGGCGGTCATTCGCGCCGAGAATACGCGAATACGAGGCGGCGCTAATGCCGATGGCTCCGAAGGTATGCACAAATCTGCGGCGATTCATAGCTAGATCTTAAATGTTCTTTTCAATGCTTCACGAGCAGGTTTCACGGCCGCTATACCGGGCTTTGATCCATTTTCGCGTTCTTCTTCGGTCAGCACCCATCCCATCCAATCGCTGTTTATCAACGTTTGCGCTACTTGCGCCAACGGAAACTCGCCTTCCCCTAAAGGGACTTGCTTGCCGTTTTGAAAGTCTCGCAGATGAATGCCGGTCAGCCGCTTGTGGTGTTGGCTAATGAAATTGGGAAGGTTCGCTCCCACCCGAAACGCGTGTCCCGCATCCAGCAGAAACCACACCAGGGAGGCATCTGTTTTTTGCATCAGCATCTCGATTTCCGGCTGAGGGGACGCGAACTCCGGGCCATGATTATGATATGCCAGTTTAAGACCAAGGCTCTTTACCTGCTGCCCCAGCTCATTCAGCGCGGCGGCTTTTTTCTGAACAGCGGTTTCATCCACATTGCCGTTTGAAAAAGCAGGAGCGCCGCTGACAATCAACCGCTCCGCGCCGAGTTGAGCGCCGACACGCGCCACTTTTGTAGCAAGATCCATCGGCGCAATGCGCGTTTCAGAATCATACTGCAACAGGAAAATATGTACGCCGAAAAAAGCAAGTCCTTGTTCATGCTGCTTCCACGCTGACGAATTTTCCGCTAACGGCAAAACATTGCGAAAGCCGGTTTCAAAACCTTGGAATTTCAGTTCTTTAATTGCTGCAAGGCTCTGGTACAGCGTGTCAGGTTGATTCGGGTTAATCGGCCAAGCGTTAGTTTGCGATCCGATTTTAATACGTTGCGATGCAGAACGAGCTTGAAGAAGAGAACTCATCGCCAGTGCTGCTAAAGCTGTTCTGCGCGCAGCGTGAGCGGTTGAGGAAAAGCATCTTCGAGCGGCATGGAGAGTGAATCTTCAGAATAGCCTACTACCAAGCATTGTCTATCAACATGATAGACTCAAAGCGCGAGATGTCTGCCGCTGCGCCCTGGTTTTAGTTGAAAGATCGAACCCGTAAGGGGAGCGCGAATTCCACTCTGAACGCAAGGCGTTGGATCATTCTTGCGCTGCTCACCAGCCTTACCATCATCAATTTCATTGATCGCCAAACACTATCCGTGTTAGCGCCCAGAGTGCGTGAAATGTTTCATCTTTCGCACGAAGCGTACGGGCGCATTGTGGCTGCTTTTCAGTTCGGCATGATGACGGGCGAGTTCCCGATGGGGACAATTATGGATCGCTGGGGCGTTCGCTTTGGGCTTTCCGCCGCCGTGCTTTGGTGGTCTGCCGCAACCGGCCTTCACGCACTGGCGCGCAGTGGAGTCAGCCTGGGAATTCTGCGGTTTTGGATGGGAACCGGCGAATGCGGAAATTTCTCCGGCGGCGTTAAAACCGTAAACGAATGGTTCCCGCGCACGGAACGCGCTCTGGCGATTGGAATCTTCAACAGCGGCACTATGATCGGTTCCATTCTGGCGCCGCCCTTAGTTGTGTTTTTGGCTCGTCATTACGGGTATCGCTGGGCGTTCCTCATGCCGGCACTGTTAGGCATTTTATGGGTGCCGCTTTGGCGTTACTCCTACAAGGGAGCGCAAGACCAGGCGCTTTCACCTTCGGAAACGCCTTCGCAACATGCCGGTAATGCTGAGCTTTTGCAAACGCGGCAAGCCTGGTCCATTATGGTGTGCCGGTTTCTGGTCGGCCCGGTGTCGCAGTTCTACTGGTATTGGGTGCCGGATTACCTTTACACCGTGCGCGGATTGACGCTGCGCGACATCGGAGCATTTAGTTGGATTCCGTTTGTGATGGGCGACCTGGGCAGCATTTCCGGCGGGTGGGTGGCAGCCATTCTGATGCGGCGTAATGTCAGCGTGAACCACGCGCGGCAGCTTACCATGTACTTCGGCGCGTTCTGCTGTTTAGCCAGCTTTGCGGTTTATTTTGTGCCTACGGTGGCCCAAGCTTTGGCCGTAATCGGCATTGTATTATTCGGCCATACCTTTCTTTCCGCCAATATGTTCGCCGCAGTAACGGATATGTTTCCGGATGAAGCCGTCGGCAGAGTCACCGGATTGCACGGGCTATGCGGCGGCTTATCAGGTCTTCTGTTTCCGATGCTAACCGGCTTTTTAGTGGATCGCTTTTCTTATTCGCCGGTTTTTGCTTTAGCTGCGGTTATGCCGCTGGCCGGCGGGATAGGTTTATTCACGTTAAGCCGCGGCTTAAAACCAATTACCATTAAGAACAAGTAAATGAGACTTTTCTGGTTTATTCCAACCCAGGGCGATGGCCGCTACCTGGGAACAACGCAGAGCATGAGGCAAACCGATCATGCTTACCTGAAACAGATTGCGCAAGCCGTGGACCAATGGGGCTTTGAAGGCGTGCTGCTGCCTACCGGGAACTCATGCGAGGATGCCTGGGTGGTGGCATCCTCGCTGATGCCGTTGACGGAACGATTGAAGTTTCTGGTTGCCGTGCGCCCGGGAGTGATGTCGCCCAGCCTTTCCGCGCGCATGGCCGCGACGTTTGATCGTTTTTCAAACGGCCGATTGTTGATTAACGTCGTTACTGGAGGCGACCCGGAAGAAGCCAAAGGCGACGGCGTCTTTTTATCTCATGATCAGCGGTATGAAGTGACTGCCGAATTTCTGCAAATCTGGCGGGCCGCGATGTCTGGCGAAACAGTCAACTTTGAGGGTAAGCATCTGCACGTGGAAGGAACAAAAGTCATTTATCCTCCGTTGCAGCAGCCTTATCCCCCGCTCTACTTTGGCGGTTCCTCAAAAGCTGCTATTGAACTCGCAGCGAAACAAGTAGACGTATATCTGACTTGGGGTGAGCCTCCGGCTTTGGTAGCTGAGAAAATTGCGGAAGTACGGCGCAAAGCGGAAGAAGCGGGCCGAACGCTTCGATTCGGCATCCGGCTGCATGTGATTGTGCGCGAAACTGCTGAACGCGCTTGGCAAGCGGCCAATGAACTGATCCAATTTATCGACGATGAAACAATTGAGCGTTCCCGAAAAGCGTTGTCCCGGTTTGATTCCGAAGGCCAGCGCCGCATGTCCGCTTTGCAGCCGGGAAGCCGCGAGAAACTGGAAATCAGCCCGAATCTCTGGGCCGGCGTTGGTTTGGCGCGCGGCGGCGCAGGAACCGCTCTGGTCGGTGATCCCGAAAGCGTGGCGAAACGGATGCTGGAATATACGGATGTCGGGATCGAAACGTTTATCTTGTCCGGTTATCCCCACTTGGAAGAATCGTATCGAGTAGCCGAGCTGTTATTTCCCCTGCTGCCTATGTCCCGTTTCGATGCTTCACAAGAAGAGCAAAGCTTGGAGCTAAAACGTAGATCACACGAGATTGTCGGCAACGAATTTCGAGTCGTGAAACAAGTTCTTCTCTAGAAGAACAGCTTCAACGCGAATTGCAGGACGCGCGGATCGGCAGCAGCCGTAATTTTTCCAAATGTGCTGGAAGCGGAAACCGTGGAATTCGGGTTGCTGAAATTCGCTCGGTTCTGAATGTTGAAAGATTCCGCGCGAAATTGCAGATACTATCTTTCCGTGAGATAAAAGCTCTTGAGTAAAGAAGCATCCAGATCGGCAAAAGTCGGCCCCCGCAGGCTGTTCCGCCCGACGCTGCCGAGTGTTCCCAAAGCAGCCTGCGTAAACGCCGCTGTATTGAAGTACTGCTATACTTGGTTACTGCTGTTTCCTAAAGACGAGCTGGCCCTTTGGTCTGCATAATCTTTACCACGCCGGATAAAGATCGATCCGTGCCGCTCAAAACCGTAAATGGCGTTCCGCTGTAAACACTGGCGATAGTGTTCAGTTGCCAGTCATTCAACAGAACGTTTTTAAATCCTTTAAAGCGGAAATGCGGAAGCGTGTAAACGCCCGACAAATTGAAGCGGTAAGTTTGATCGAAATCGGTGGTCCGCGAGAACTGTTCAGGTTAAACGGATTATGCGGGCCAGGGTTGCCTTCCGTAGCTCTGGAAGTGTTGTCAATTGCTTTTGACCAGACAAAATTAGAAAGCAGCGTTAACCCGCTATTTACCCGTTTCGTGACGCTCGCTTGCAGCGAATGAAAAATGGAGTACTCGTAAGGAGAAGCAATCTCCACCGCGCCCAGCCCAGGATAAAGCCTGCGCGCGTTTTCATTTGCCAATGTGGAACCAGGACCGTAAACAGCCGGATTCAACTGACGCGAACCGATGATGTCCAGCCCATGATTGCCCACGTAAGCCACCGACAAGGCCAAGTCTTTGCGAAGCTGATGCTTCACGGTGAAGTTCCAGTTTTGCGAGTACCCGGTGGGTGCGGTCGGGTCCAGCACGCCGCCTGCTACCGGCAAAGTAAAACGGTAGGTGGCAAACTGGCTGGGCGGAATATGCGCCCGCGGATAAGGCGAACCACCCGGCAAGTTTCCATAGGGGTTATCAAAACTTTGCGGCGATGGAATGTTGGTTGTGAAATTAGTCGGCTGCGTGGCATCGGTACGCTGGTACAACAACGCTGCCGGCGTTGTATAAAAAATTCCGTATCCGGCTCGAACTACCGTTTTGCTGTTGCCATTTATGTTCCAGGCAAAGCCGATTCGCGGCGCAAAATTATCCCAGTCTTTTTTCCAAACTGAACTGGGTATGCCGGCATCTCCTGGATACAACAGACCCGTAGGAACATTGGGAGCTACAGTTGATTTCACCCCAGGCACAAATGCCACCAGCGTATGGTTCAGGTCAACAGGCCGAAGCCAAGGCTCCCAACGCAGCCCAAGATTTAATGTAAACTGCGAAATGGCTTTCCAATCATCCTGGATGTAAAGCGAGGGTCTGTCTTCCCGCAGATAAAAACTGCGTCCGTTGTCTTGTAAGAAAACCGAAGGCAATCCCAGATAAAAATCAGCCAAAGGAGAACCGGAGTTTGGAATTGCTGCGGAGCTTGTGCGCTGGCCGCTGAACGTAAAATCACCCGGCGTATACGAATAATCGTTGGCGTTCACGCGGTCGCGCTCAAACTCCGCTCCAAAGTTGAGCGTGTGCTGGCCCCAGATTTTCACTGCCGCAGCGCGATAATCGAACGAAGTAGGAATCTGTTGAATCGCGCCGCCGGAGAAGATGTTCACATAACCGGAAATGTTGGCGCGGATGCCGGGAAAGATACTTACGCCTGTGCCTAAAGGAAACTGCGCGCCGAGGTCCTGGAGAGATTGCAATCCGGGAGCCTGCGGCACTTGCGTACGGGCAAACCTTCCAAAGCTGGCAAAGAATGTTGCCGTTAAGGTAGGGCTGAAAATCTGCGTGTCGTTCAAAGTCAAGCCTTGATTACGGAATGAATTCGCGGCATAGAATCTGGCTGGCGCGTTAAAAGGACGCTGAAAATCGTCATTATCCAGAAAATAGCGGGTGCTGAAGTGATTGTTCGTTGTAATTACCTGGTCGATCTTAATCAGGTACTGTGTATCGTCAATGTTCCTGTTCTGCACCGAAATGTATTGGGTGCCGCTGTTCGGCAAAGGCAGGTACAAATTAGCAAGCTTCACCGCTAATGGATCCAATCGGCTTTGCGGAATGAGTTTGCCGCCGAACGGCTGACCGGTAAGCGGATCCACAATGATGTTCTTGATGCTTGAAAAGTTGCCGGTGCGCTGCGCCGCATTCGGTGTGGTGATTGATACCGGACTCGGCGCGGAACGCTGCGCTTGATCCTGCGCGGAAAAGAAAAAGAATGTTTTATCCTTCCTGATCGGCCCGCCGATTGTTCCGCCAAACTGGTTCAGCTTGAACGGCGGCCTGCTCAGTTGAAAGAAGTTACGCGCATTCAATTCCGTGTTGCGGAGAAATTCAAATGCTGTTCCATGAAACTCGTTCGATCCGGAACGGGTAGATAGTTGCACCAGAGCGCCTGCGCCGCCATATTCCGCGCTGTAAGACGACGATTGAATGGTGAACTCCTGCAGCGTATCGGGATTGGGCATAATCGGCACCGAATCAAAAAACGATTCGTGTAATTGCTTCCATCCAGTTGAAAATTGTTTTGCGTGGCGCGCAGGCCGTTCACCGTGATTCCGCGATTATCCTGCTGTCCTGATTCAGTTCCCACATCGGTAATCGCAGTGCCGGGTGTTAACGTGGTTAATTGCAGCGGATTGCGCCCGTTCAATGGTAGATCCTGCATCTGTTGTTCATTGATGGAAGCTTGCACGCTCGATGAAGCGGTTTGCAGCAGCGGAGCGCCTTCTGAAACTTCCACCGCTTGAGAAGTGCTGCCCACCAGCAGCTTGATTTGTAGATCTATTACTTGCCCAGTCAACAGATTGATTCCTTCGCTCCGCTATGAAGTGAATCCCTCTTTAGTCGCTTCAAGCGAATAACTTCCGATCGGGAGATCAGGGAATTGAAAGATACCGTCCTGATTGGTTTGCAAGGAACGAGTGAGGCCGGTTTGCGCGTTTTTGCTGGTGACAGTTGCTCCAGGAATTACCGCACCGGTTTCGTCCGTAATGGTTCCGCCCAACCGTCCTGTGGCTTGCGCCATTGCTGATTTTGTAGCAATCATCAATAAGCAAACAACAAAAATGTGAAATCCCCAACGCCCAATAAACCGCATACACTCCTACCAATTTAGATTAAATTATTAAAAGTATACTATGCCTATAGAGTTTATTTTAATTGGTGTTTATGTTGAGTGAATACAGGTGACGGTGCGGGCTTCGCACCGAAGCTTGTTGAATGTTGCCACATGCATGCTTATGGAATTACGCGCTGAAGCTATGGTCAATCAAGCAAACCCGAACGAGGATATTCCATTCCCGAGTTGGCCGAAGATGATTGGCGTGTGATTCAAGCCCTAAATCTGCAACGGCCCGTCTTCATCGGACATCCGATGGCAGACTATGAGACCCAGCCCGTTGTCAACCAGAGTCTGCGCTTTTTTCCCTGTCTAGAAACATCCTGGTTCAGATACAGTCACTCCATCAATCATTTGTCCCGGTCAGCAGATAACAAGTTTCCTCCGGGTTGTCCTGCTTTGTCGAACATCTGGAAAGTCGGTGAAGCATCACCTTTGAGCTGCAACACCGCACGATCCACGTCTTTGATGTCCTTCACGTGAATAGATGCCTCATTTCCTTTTGTGCCCATATACAGGCCAGTGACATTCCTGCCCGCGATGTCCGGCGCGTAGAAAGTCACCGTTCCGGCGAAGCCCGTCTTATCATCAATCATCGCGCCCCACCCATCTTGTTCTGGCCGATCGAGGCCGAGCGATACCCGACCGTTCGCGAGATACACGAATCCACCGCGCTCGTTGCCTTTCGTATCGTGGATTACGATCCCGAAACTTGGTGCAATACGTTTGGCAATTTTGCCATTCAGATTTGGATCCGGCGCCTCCCCAAGGATGAGGCGATCATGACCTTGTTCGTCCAAGAACACCATTGCTTCAGTCGGTTCGTCATGGCGCTTGCGTTCCTTGAGAACCGGAAAGGGAGATCCCAAAATCACGCGGGCTCGCCCTTGTGCATCCTCGATAATCAATCCCTGCGTTCGCAATATCGAAGAATCAGCCCTTGCTTCAATTGATCTCGTCGTGGCAAAGATGCCTACTACCGTAAGCAGGGCTATCTGAAATAGGCAAATTCGGCGAAAACGTCTGACCTTCTTCTCCAGAATAGAGATTCGCTGCTCGAGAAATATGTCTTGCATAAGGAACAACGTACTACATTCCGCCATGCCGCTTAAGAGTCGTCCGCTACGTTCTCGCCATCCTTCCCTATGCACTCGTTGAAGAAGCAATTATTTCGGTGCAGGTTGGAGTTCACATAGAGGGCACTTCTTTCTTATCGGCGACCTATCCAAATAACCGAGTTCTCGAAGGGTCACGGCGAGAACTTCAGACCCGCGCCCGCCAATAGATCGCTGGCCTAACGCGAATGCGGCCTAACTTCGAGTACAACCAGAGCAGAAGAACTGGCCACGAAGTATTTACGAAATGCAGTTGGGCTTGTGGTGACGGGAATTAATCGGAGCATCAACGAACACTGCGTCTGGATACAATTGCTATAACTTTGACGGCGAGAAAGCGAGTCTCGTCGAATCCGTGCCATTGATTGCATCACAATCTCTCGCGCAGACATAAACATCGTGAAGACATTTTGGATTTACATTCTTTCTTTTTTGTGGCTTTTTTCTTTTGGCGCAGTGGCTCCCCTTCGCTCTTTGTCCGAGGCGGCAGCTACTCACGGAACAGCGCAGCAGAAATCCAAAGATTCCGTAAATTTTTCTCCGATAGCCGAACACCCCCGATTCGGCTTGGGCTTTGGAGTTCACGGTGCCCGCACATGCCCAGTGGCGTGCGGAACAAGAATTGATCTCATTTGGCTCGGCGCATTCCGTTCCTCTTTCGGTCAGCGTTGTTGAACAAGAGTCGACGCGAAGGCTGCAAGTGCAGATAACGACAACCTCTCACCAAGAGCCGTTATCCCTTGCCATACCGCTAACCATTCTCAAAACAGATCAGCGGCGCGATTTTCTGCTCCGGTATCTCGGATTCCGAGTCGATCTGTTTGCGGGAGATGCGATGCCGTTCTATCATGACGGCACGTTTCACCTTTTCTACTTGATTGATCGGCGGCACCATCGTAGCAAGTGGAGACTCGGCGCTCATCAATGGGCTCACCTTGCCGTCACCGACCTGATTCACTGGACCAGCTATCCGGTCGCCCTGCCTATTTTCGAGCAGTGGGAAGGATCAATTTGTACCGGATCTGTGTTCTATGACAAAGGAACATATTATGCCTTTTATGCCAAGCGAATGCCAGACCGGACCGAACGACTAGCCCTGGCGCTTAGCAAAGACGGCATTACTTTCAGAAAGTGCGGCCCACCCCTGTTCAACAAGCCCCAAGCTCCTTTTCGGTAGGGTCCGAATCGCGATCCCTCGATCAGTCGGGATGGGAACAGCTCTTGATGCCGGTAACGGCAGCCCTCGCCGCCAAGCAAAACGGTAAAGAACAGGGAGCCTTAGAACAACTTGTCTCGAATGATCTGCGACACTGGTCTGCTTCCGACACGCCGTTCCTGGTTCCTGGCTATTCGCCGCAGCCGGAGTGTTCCGACTTGTTTTATCTCTACCGAGTCGGTGAAACAAAGCTGTAGCATTGGTTTCAGGGGCACAGCGAACCATCCGAACAGGAATAGATTTATGGCTACCAAAGCGCAATTTCCCTATCACATGGAAATTATCGATGGAAAGGAAAGAGAGAAGGCTTTGCCTTGCACGGAACACGCCCTTGTTCAGATACAGTTGCTGGAAGCCTTTCTCCAAGCGAATATTGCTGATCGTTATTTCATCATGCCGGAACTAAATGTGGCTTGCGGCAAAGACGGCCATGACTGATTGGTTCCTGATATCTCCATCGTTCCCCTGAAAGCTGAATATCGCGGCGTGGATCTTTTGAGAGGACCGGCCCTTGCGGTAGAAATTATTTCACCCGGACAGCCGTTTCTTGATCTATTGGACAAATGCGAACGACTGCTCGACTGCGGCACCGGATTGTGCTGGATTGTTCTGCCGGAAAAACGAAAAGCGTGGCACTACGGTCCGGACCGGAAACTGAACGAAGTGGCGCAACTCGCTTGGCCGCTGAATGAACCACTCATTTCCCTGCCGTTAGATCCTTTGTTTGACAAGTTGCACGCGCTGCGCAAGCTTGCGTAAAACGGAGAAAGCGGTTCATTTCCATTTATTATTCGTTATGCAATGTGGTACTGCAAGGCAGAGATTCAGGAAGAACAAATTTGTTGGTTTGCCGCACCAGCGCTCGTTTGCGCAGAAAACTTCAAACTTTCGAATTACTAATGCCCTTCCAAGTGTTCAATTGCGCGGCGAATTACTTCGGACTTTTAAAGCGAATTATATATCCTCCTTCGCAATGATTTCAGGCTGGAAAACTGTTCCAGCCTGAATCGATTTGCCTTCCGTTACTGCGCTCTTGCCGCAGTCATCTGATCATTGAATTGTTGAAAGAATTTGTCGTATCCATCCTGCCCGTTTGCCGCAGCAAAGCGCAACGGATACACGCGTTTTACCAGAATTTCATGGGCATCAGGCTGCGTTTTCAGCAGTTCCATTGTTTCGGAGATGTACTCCGCCAGCGGCATGGCGTTCGGGTCACTGGCCTGGCGAGGTCCACCCAGTTCCGTTTGCACGTAAGGCGGCACCAGCTCGATCACTTGTATGGAAGTATTTTTAAGCTGATAGCGCAGTGATTCCGTATAGGAATGAATGGCTGCTTTAGTCGCGCAGTAGGTCGGGCTCATCGCCAGCGGCACAAAGGCCAGCCCGGATGAGACTGTCATGATGGTTGCGGCAGTTTGTTTGCGCAGCGTCGGAAGCAGCGCATCGGTAAGCCACATTGGGCCAAGCAAATTGGTTGACACCGTTTTGTTGTCAGTTGATTCGAGATTTTTTCCATTCAGCAGGTCTTCTGCAATCATGATGCCCGCAACATGGAAAACCGCGTTCAGCGCCGGAAAACTTTTATTAAGTTCTCCCGTTAATTTTTTAATGCTTTCTGGGTCCGATGCATCAACCGTAAGTGATTTCATTCCGGGATTCGCGGCCGTTACCTGGTTCAGCTTTGTCTCATCACGGCCGGCAATGATGATCTGGTTACCGAGCTTATGAAACTCCTCCGCGAGGGCTTTGCCGATGCCTGATCCTCCGCCGGTAATCAAAATTGTGTTTCCGCTCATTTGCATAGTTTTTCTCCTTGGTTCAATCCTACGGTGAACACAAACTAAAGGGAAGTAGGCACTTGAAAGTGCCATACTTACTAAAAGGAGAGTAATCTTTTGGTCAGCGCAATCCGGAATCACAAAATTTCTTCTCGCAATGAAGCACCGCACCCGACTCCACCCGAACAGACTGATCCCGCACTGGATTTGCTAGTTCGTGAAATCATCGGGCGAGTAGCCGATAAATGGACGATGCTCGCTTTGGAAGCGCTGGAAGAACACGGGCGGTTGCGATTCACGCGCCTTGGTGAACTGATCGGCAACATAAGCCAGAAAATGCTGACGAAAACGCTTCGTCAAATGGAAGCGGATGGTCTTGTTGTGCGTACGGTATTTCCGGTGATCCCGCCCAGGGTTGAATATGAATTGACTGAATTGGGCCAAAGCCTCGGAGCAGCTTTCTGTGGCGTATGGACCTGGGCCGAGCAGCACCGGGAAGCTATTATGAACGCGCGAAAAGCATTCAACGAGCGCACGCCGTAACAGGCATTAGCTGGCAGAACCTCGATAAATACTAAAGACACTGTTTTTCCGCCTGAGTGCATCCCATAAGCATGAGTTCCGCTTCAGTTGTTGAGCCGCCCTACACAGGCAAACCCCTGAATCGAGTTGACGGGTTTACAAAAGTAACTGGGCAGGCAAAGTACTGCGGTGATTTGTCCGCTCCTGATGCGGTTCACGCCGTGCTGGTGCAAAGCACCGTTGCTTGCGGAAGCATCAACCGAATGGATGTGAAGCAAGCCTCCTCCGCTCCCGGAGTTCTGCTGGTTTTAACACACGAAAACTGCCCTGCCCTGCATCCTTTGCCGGAAGAATTTGTTTCCAGTTTTCCCGGGGAACGGCGCACACCTTTAGCAGACAACGAAATACACTACGCCGGCCAGCATATTGCGGTTGTGGCGGCAGCCACATTGGAACAAGCAGAAGATGCAGCTTCGCTCGTTCGTGTGGAATACAACCGGAAGAAGCCGATTCTCACACCGCTTGATAATCTGACCAATTCCTATCAGCCGGACCATTTCGCCAAGAACGAGGAGGAAAAATTGCAAGTGCTTCGCGGCGATCCGAAGAGCTTGACAAGCACAGTCAAGGTGGAACAAACCTATCAAACGCCGGTGCTGCATCACAACCCCATTGAACCGTCTGCTACGGTAGCCTCCTGGACTGATGAGAATCAACTGACTTTATTCGACAGCACCCGCTGGCTGGACGGTTCGCGCATGTTCGTGGCCCACATGCTGGGCTTGCCGGAATCGAGCGTTCGGGTAGTTTGCCCCTTGCTCGGCGGTGCATTCGGCTCCAAAGGGTTTCTTTGGCAGCATGTGGTTCTGGCGGCTGTTGCGGCGAAAATGATGAAGCGTCCGGTAAAGCTGGTGCTGTCCCGGGAACAGATGTTCACTTCCGTAGGACATCGCCCGCAAACCACCCAACAGCTTTCCTTAAGCACGGGCAGCAATGGACAACTGGCCGCAGTAGAACATCACGTGATTAATGAAACTTCCCCCATTGCTCATTTTGTGGAGCCTGCCGGTACGATGAGCCGCAATCTTTATCACTGTGAAAACGTAGCGATTTCGCATCGGGTGGCCGCGACAAACATAGCGACTCCTTGCTTTATGCGGGCTCCGGGTGAAGCGCCAGGCTTATTTGCTTTGGAAGCGGCGATGGATGAACTCGCGTATAAGCTCAACATGGACCCGCTTGCGCTGCGGCTGCAGAACTACGCGGAAACCGATCTTCAGTTGAAAAAGCCCTGGTCGAGCAAACACCTGCGGGAATGCTACGGGCAAGGCGCGGAAATGTTCGGCTGGCACAAGCGTTCTGCCGCGCCCGGCTCCATGCGGCGCAATAATCATCTGGTTGGGTGGGGCATGGCCACAGCGGCTTACCCGGCACGCCGGATGGCTGCCACAGTGCAAGCGGTTTTATCGAAAGAAGGCAAAGCTGTTTTCTCCACTGCCTCTCACGAGATCGGCGGTGGAGTCTCAACTATCATGAGCCAGCTTGCCGCTGATGTCTTGGATATTCCTATCGAGCAGATTGTTTTCCGCCTGGGCGATTCGGCTTTTCCGCAAGCGCCGGTAGCTGGTGCTTCGCAAACTTCGGCCAGCGTCGGCCCCGCCGTGCAACAAGCAGCCGCTCTGTTGAGGGAAAAGTTAATCCGATTAGCTATTGCGGATTCTGTTTCGCCATTATATGAGGCTGCACCCGACTCCATTGAATTACAAAACGGTCAGTTACAACTAAAAAGTGATCCAACACGCCAGGAGCATTACACGGTAGTACTGAGCCGTATGCAGGCCCCGCAACTGCAAGCGGAAGCGAAAACAGAACAGGGAAAAGAAAAAGAGCAGTTTACGTTTGAATCTTTCGGCGCGCATTTTGCTGAAGTGCTGGTGGATCCGCAGCTCGGCCACATTCAAGTCAGCCGTTGGGTGGCGGTGTTGAACGGAGGCAAAATACTGAATACAAAAACCGCTCGCAGCCAAGTTTTAGGCGGCATTATTTTCGGTTTAGGAATGACTCTACGCGAGCAAACCATTTATGATGGGCGCACTGGGCTTCCAGTAAACCCGAACCTTGCTGAATATCTGCTTCCTGTTAATGCCGACATTCCCAACATAGATGTTTCGTTTGTTGATGTGCCGGATACCCGCTTCAATTCAACCGGCGCGCGCGGCATCGGAGAATTAGGCTTAACCGGAGTGCCTGCTGCCATTGCGAATGCTGTTTACCACGCCACCGGCAAGCGATTTTATGAACTGCCGATCACGCCGGATAAAGTAATGGCTTAAGAATTTGCATTTCTAACTGTTTTCCAACAACCTGGAATTTTTTCTGAGAAACGATACCTATGCTGTTTTGTCACATCTCAGGTTGTTTGTCAGTTGGTTCACAAAGATAAAAAAGGATTTTTCCATGTCATTCAGAAATACCTGTTTTTCGTTGGTTGCCCTTGGCTTGCTAACCGTGGCTGCTTCACAAGCGCAGGGGCCGAAAGGCGCAGCGGTCACCGAAGTTTATAGCAACAATCAGTTTCAGCTCACAGGAATTAGTGTTTCGAAAACAGGTCGCTTGTTTGTTAATTTTCCGCGCTGGTCAGATCGATATATAAACGCAGTGGTGGAAGTGATGCGGGACGGCACAACCAAGCCGTTTCCTGACGAACACTGGAACCGCTGGGATTTAAAAATTCCTAACGCAGGTAAACAGTTTGTCTGCGTGCAAAGCGTAGTGGTGGACGATACAGACGCGCTTTGGGTGCTTGACCCTGCGGCCCCGCTGTTAGCCAGCGTTGTTCCCGGCGGAGCAAAACTGGTCAAAATCGACTTAGCAACAAATCAGGTCAGCCGTGTGATTCCGTTCAGCCCGGAGATAGCAAACGCCAGCAGCTATATGAACGACATACGGTTCGACACAAAGAAGAACGTAGCGTACATCACCGATAGCGGTAACGGCGGCATTGTGATTGTGGACCTCGCCACCGGCAACGCGCATCGCGCTCTGGATGGCGATCCTTCCGTAATGGTGGAAAAGGGCGTTGGTATTACCATCAACAACAAACCAGTACTGGGCCCGACCAAACAACCGCCGATGTTTAATTCCGATGGCATCGCCTTATCGCCGGATGGAGAGTATTTGTACTACAAAGCAGTGACAGCGCGTTCCCTGTACCGGATAAAAACCAGTGTTCTTCGTGATGTAAGCGCTTCCCCGAAAACTGTTTCGGCAGCGGTGGAAAGAGTAGCTACAACGTTTCCGACAGATGGGCTGTGGATGGATGGGCAAGGCCGTTTATACCTGAGCGCGCTTGAACAAAATGGCGTTGTCAGGCTACTGCCGAATGGAAAACAAGAAACGGTAGTCACCGATCCTCGCATTCAATGGCCCGATACGTTTACTGAAGGACCGGACGGAGCAATCTACATTACCACTTCGCATATTCATGAGTCACCTACATATAATCAGGGAGTTGAAAAGCGCAAACTGCCATTCGGTGTGTTCAAGTTCAAGCCGCAGTAAATCTCTAAGCAGATTTATCATCCGGATATTCTTCATCCGTAATTAGCTGACCAGACTGCACCCAAGTTTGATCCTGAATCGGCGCGAGTTTCTGCTGCACCTCTTGAAGAACTTTGTGGTCCAGCGGTTTCGTAACGCTTTCGAGATTTCGCTGTAGTTCAGCAGTGGTCACCATGCCGACCAACGTTGTATGAATGCGTTGGTCGGCTAACGCAAACTGCAAGGCTAGGTCCGCCAAATCCTTGCCGTGTTCGCGGCAGAAAGCCGCTGTTTCGGCGCAAACCTGTTTTATCTTCTCTGAAGCTGGATGCCAGGAAGGTGGCCCATCGTTTGTCAACAACCCCATTGAAAGCGCAGCAGCATTAATCACTCCGATCTGTTCGCGTTCAAACCAAGGCAGCAAACGCTGCAAGCTGGTGTTGTTCAATGAATAATGGCAGTAAGACAAAAGCACATCAACGGTTGTTTTATTCAGGATTTCCGGATAAATTTTTAATGGAAATCCGGTAACGCCGACGAATCGCACTTTGCCTGCTTCCTGCAGTTTTCGCAATGCGGGTAAAGCTTCCTCAATCACCTGCGTCAGGCTGCCAAACTCAATATCGTGGCACTGCACAATGTCCAGATAATCGACGCCAAGCCGCGCCAGACTTTCATCCACGCTTGATAGAGTGCGCGCAAAAGAAAAATCAAATTCGGCTTGACCGTAACGCCCGATTTTTGTTCCTAAGATGTAGCGGTCGCGGGAAATGCCGCGTAATGCCTCGCCTAATACCTTTTCTGAAAGCGTAAGCCCATAAAAGGGCGAAGTGTCATAGAAATTGATGCCGGCATCCAGAGCGGCATGAACCGTGCGGATGCATTCTTTTTTATTAACCTTCTGGAACACTCCTCCCAAAGGAGAACCGCCAAAGCTGAGGGTGGACACTTTTAGTCCTGTTTTGCCTAAAGTCCGATATTCCATAATTTACAATGCGCCGGCCTTATTTGAAGCCAAGTAACTGCGCCAACCTCCATATCGCGTAATGTCAGGCATTCCATCGATAGCATAGGTTTCGCAGATGAAGCCTTTTACGATTTCTCCATCAGCCAAAACGCAGGACCCAATCGCTAAGGGCGGCGGAACTGCCGCCACAAAGCTGCCGAAATGTTTATCCGGCACTGCCCATACTTCCACCTCAATTCCCGGCCCTTGAAAGCCCGGTACGCGCACCAGCCCCGGCTTCAGTGGCTTAGTGTTAGTCAGCGCGAAACAGCGGTAATCGGCTGCAGTGCGGGTAGTCTGCAGCAGCACTGCGTTCCGTTCTGTTAACTGATAATTCAAAGGCTGTCCTGTCAAATGCGCGCCCACTACGGCCAGCTTGGTCCAACCCACTTCGCCATCCGGCGCACGGTAAGGCCGCGCTTCCGTTAATAACAGGATACGGGCTCCGCTGAATGAATTTCGATTTCTTTGTATCCGGTCCGCCAGAACCAGCAGATTCTGATCACTGAAAGCAGGCGCGATCAGCATTACGCCAAAAGCAAGCCCGTTCGAGTAGAAACCGGCAGGAACAGCAACCGCGCTCAGATCCAGCAAGTTCACAAAATTCGTGTAATAGCCGAGGTTTGAATTGAGTTTTACCGGTTCTCTGTTGACTTGCTCAATCGTGTACGTGGTCGGTGCCGTTGGCAAAATTAAGACATCTATGCTTTGCCAGTATTCGCTTGTTTTCTGCGCCAAAAACTTCAAACGATATTCCGCCTGGTATGCTTCTGCCGCTGAGTAGTGTTCTGATTGAGTGATAATAGCCGCCACTGTTGGGTTTACATCAGCGTTGTGCGTTTTAACAAATTCCCCAACGGAAGCAAATCGCTCCGCTACATAGGGGCCGCCATACAATAATTCCGCCGCTTGCCGAAATGGAACAAAATCAATTTCGTGAATTTCTGATCCTTGTTCACGCAACCGCTTTACCGTATCGTTGAAAATCTTTTCCGCTTCATGATCCCCGAAAAACTCAAGCTGTGAAGCATGTGGCACTCCGAACCGCACCGGCCTGATGGGAAGCGGCGGAGCGGCTGACCACTGGCGGCTATAAACGTCTTGTGCATCCCAACCTTTTGCCGCATCAAATACTGCCGCTCCATCGGAAGCAGTCAGTGCAAAAATCGAAACGCAATCCAATGAACGGCAGGCTGGCACAACACCCGACATGCTTAATAAGCCGCGCGACGGTTTCAACCCGATTATGTTGTTGAATGCTGCCGGTACCCGGCCAGAACCCGCTGTATCAGTGCCAAGCGAAAAACTGACCAGCCCTTTCGCTACCGCCACCGCTGAACCTGAACTGGAACCGCCGGAAATGTAGTCAGGGTTGAACACAGAGGAACAAGCGCCATAAGGTGAGCGCGTTCCTACCAGCCCGGTGGCAAACTGATCGAGGTTGGTTTTGCCGATTAAGATTGCTCCGGCATCAATCAATTTTTGCACCACAAACGCAGTACGCTCAGGAGTGTAGGCATATGCCGGGCAGCCTGCGGTTGTCAGCAGGCCGGCAACATCAATGTTGTCCTTTACCGCGAATGGAACGCCGTACAACGGTCCTGGATGCGCTCCTTGTATTGCACGCGCCCGCTCTATTGCTTCCTCACGCGGCACCAGCGAAATCCAGATCGGGTGTAGCAGCTCTTTTTCGATCCGGTCATAAATCTGGTGAACTACCTGTTCCGGTTTGGCGCGTCCTGCTCGGTAGAAAGATTGAAGCAGCGAGATGGAAAGGTTCGCAAGGTGCTCTGTCATTGTTTTTCCTGCGGACGGTACACCAGCAATGGCTGCCCGGCTGTAACCATCGCACCCGACTGACAGAGAACATTTACTACTTGCCCCGCTTGCGGCGCAAGAACCGCGATTTCCATTTTCATGGCTTCCAGAATAAGAACGCGCTGGCCGGAGCTGACCGCGCTGCCGGAATCTGTTTCGAGCTTCCATACGGAGGCGGTAGCAGGCGAACGCAGCACAGCGCAGCCAGGCGGGATTTCCTGTTCAGTATCTACCGGCGCATCCGTTTCTGCTTCTGTTTGGTTGAACTCGCCCTGCGCTGCCCATCGTGCGCGTTCCTCGGCAAAAGCTTCACTCTGCTGCGAACGGAACACTTGTATTTCGGCGTTGTTATCATCCAAAAACTTCTGATAATCGCGAAGGCGGAATTCCTCCTGCTCGATCTTCAGCTTCAGCCGCCCCAAAGGAAACTCGCGGCGCATGTGGAGCAGTTCATCGGCTTCCACCGGATAAAAACGAACCTGATCGAAAAAGCGAAGCAGCCAGGGCCTACCCGCCTCAAAGTCGGCAGTTGCCTTATAAGAATTCCACATCTGCACGGTGCGGCCCACAAACTGGTAGCCGCCCGGACCTTCCATGCCGTACACGCACAGATACGCACCGCCGATGCCAACCGCGTTTTCGGGCGTCCAAGTACGCGCCGGATTGTATTTGGTAGTCACCAAACGGTGCCGTGGATCAATCGGCGTAGCCACCGGCGCGCCCAGGTACACATCGCCCAAGCCCAGCACTAAATAACTGGCATTGAACACAATCCGGTGAACGTCTTCGATTGAGTTCAAACCGTTAATGCGGCGAATAAATTCCAGATTGCTCGGGCACCAGGGCGCATCGGGCCGCACTGAACTCATGTACCGGCGGATGGCCAACTGTGTGGCCGGGTCATCCCATGATAAGGGCAGATGAACAATTCTGGTGGGAACCGAAATATTGCCGGCGTCAGGCAGTTGATTCATTAATAGATCAATTTGCTTCAGCAGGCGATCGCGGCTGAGAATCCGGCTAGTGTAGTGAATCTGCAATGAGCGAATACCGGGAGTCAGCTCAATAATGCCCTCAATCGGGTTCTGTTCGAGTTGTTGCATCAGCGCATGAACGCGGAAGCGCAGCGCTAAATCAAGAACCGGCTGCCCAAACTCAATCAATAGGTATTTGTCGCCTGCCGCCCGGCAGGTGTAAGCGAGTTTGTTTTCCTGCCGCAGAACGGCGGGTTCAACCTCACCGGCATCTTCTTCCACCGTGGGAAGCGGCGCGGATAGAGTTTGAACGGAACGGTCTACAGTGGTTTCCAGCGCACCAGCTTGCTCTTCTGTCAACCGAACGAAGTGAACGGAATCGCCGGGGCTAAGCTGCCCCATCTTCCAAAGCTCAGCGTCAACAATCACCGCCGGACAAACGAACCCACCGAGGCTGGGGCCATCGGGACCAAGCAGAACCGGCATATCACCGGTAAAGTCAACGGAACCAATCGCATACGCATTGTCGTGGATGTTGGAAGGGTGCAGCCCGGCTTCGCCTCCATCCTGCCGCGCCCAGCGAGGTTTCGGGCCGATGAGCCGCACCCCGGTACGGCTGGAATTGTGGTGAACCCGCCACGGTGTAGCAAAGAACGCGGCGATATCTTCTTCGGTGAAGAAATCGGGAGCGCCGTGCGGACCATACAAAACTCCAACAGTCCAATTCTTGGTCAGGTTAGGCCGTGCTTCCGGCGGCAAACTAGGTGTAACTTCTGTTTGCTGTGGATCATTTCTCAGCGAAAGAATATCGCCCGTTCTTAACTGCCGCCCGGCGGTTCCGCCGAAATTGCCAAGCGTGAAAGTGGTGGCGCTGCCCAGATAGCGCGGCGCGTCGAACCCGCCTTTCACCAGCAGATAAGTTCTCGCGCCGGGTCCATTTACTGGCCCCAGTTGCAACGTGCTTCCGGCGCTTACAGTGATCACGGTCCAAAGCGGAATCGCCGCGCCATCGAGCTTCGGCTGCATATCCGCGCCAGCTACCACAATCTGCATTTCCTGCAAAAATTGCAGCGAAGGACCAGCCAAAGTGCATTCCAGGCCCGGCGCTTCCACCGGATTTCCCAATAGTTGATTGCCTAAACGAAACGACAGCGAATCCATCGGACCGGAAGGCGGCACGCCTACCGCCCAATAGCCCAACCGCCCTGGGTACTCCTGCATGATGGTGAGGACGCCCGGCTCCATCACGCGAACGGCGCGGGGTTGAAACGTGAAGTTGTCAAGCAGCCGGGTAGTGACTCCGCCTTCCACAAAACGCGAATCGGCCACCACCGCTTGCAAAAAACTCAAGTTGGTTTCAATGCCGCTCAACCGGGTTTCCGTTAAAGCGCGTTGAAGTTTCAACAACGCTTCCGTTCGCGTTTCACCCCGCGTAATGATCTTTGCAAGTAAAGGATCATAAAACGGAGTCACTTCGCTGCCGGTTTCAATCCAGGTTTCACAGCGCGTATTAGGCGGAGGAACAAATTCCGTCACGCGTCCACTCGATGGTTGAAAATCCTGCAATGGATTTTCGGCATACACGCGCACCTGCACCGAAGCGCCCTGGGGTTTCACCTGAAGTTGTGAAAGAGGCGGCAAGCTGCCATCGCCCAGTCGAACCATCCACTCCACGAGATCAATGCCGGTTACTTCTTCTGTGACGCCATGCTCCACTTGCAGCCGGGTGTTTACTTCCAGAAAATAAAACTGCTCGGTATCAGTGTCATAAATAAACTCCACGGTGCCTGCTGACCGGTAGTTCACCGATTGCATCACGCCGGTTGCTACCTGGTGCAGATGCTCGCGCACCGAGTCCGCCAGAAACGGCGCAGGGGTTTCTTCAATCACCTTTTGGTTACGGCGTTGAACGGAACAGTCCCGTTCGCCCAGGGCAATCACTTCCCCTTGCCCATCGCCAAAAATCTGCACTTCAATGTGCCGCCCGCGAGCTACAAATTTTTCCAGGTAAATGCCGGAGCCTTTGAAGTGCGTTTCGCTCAACCGCAGCACGGATTGGTAAGCATCGCGGAGTTCCGCCTCGTTCTGGCATAAGCGCATCCCGATGCCGCCGCCGCCGCCAGCACTTTTCAGCATCACCGGATAGCCGATGCGCGCTGCTTCCCTTACTGCTTGCTCCGCATCGCCCAATAAACCGGTTCCCGGTAGAATCGGCGCTTGGCAGTTAATCGCAATGTCACGCGCCGTATTCTTTAATCCGAACTGGCGGATTTGTTCCGGCATCGGCCCTAGAAACACTAAACCTGCTGTTTCACAGGCTTGCGCGAAATCAGGATTTTCGCTTAGAAAGCCATAACCAGGATGAACAGCTTGCGCACCCGTTTTGGAAGCGGCAGCCAGAATCGCTTCTGCGTTCAGATAACTTTGCGCGGCAGGCGCAGGTCCGATGCAAACCGCTTCTCCCGCCATTTCCACGTGCTTCGCGCCAGCATCCGCTTCGGAATAAACTGCTACCGGCGCAATGCTTAATTTCCGCAGCGTGCGCATAATGCGGCAAGCCACCACGCCGCGATTAGCGATTAAAACTTTCTGAAACAAAAGGGTCCTCTTATTTTTCGCCGTTCCAAACAAGCAAACGCACCGGCGTAGGATTGTAAGCGTTGCAGGGATTGTTCAATTGCGGGCAGTTGCTGATCAACGCCAGAACATTCATATCGGCGCGCATTTCCACGTATTTGCCTGCCTCGGAAATGCCGTCCGCAAAAGTGAGTTTGCCTTCCGGCGTTACCGGCACGTTCATAAAGAAATTGATGTTGCTGCCCACATCGCGTTTGCTCAATCCGTAGCTGCTGTGAACCACTGCCCGCAAAAAGCTTTGCCGACAGGCGTGCATGTACCGCTTTTCCAGCGCATAGCGCACGGTGTTGCTTTCGGTGGAACACGCGCCGCCTAACGTGTCATGTCGCCCGCAGGTATCGGCAGTAACGGTGAGCAGGGAACGGGACAGGTTTGACATCAACTGCGTTCCCGCCGTCAGGTAAATATTTTTCTGGTGAACAATGGTGTCAGTGGCGCTGTAACGTTCGGCAGTATCGTCCGCATTGTAAAAGAAAGTATCCACCGCTTGATTGCCGTGGAGGTCCACAATGCGGAACACCTGCCCGGCTTCGATCCGGTAAATCCAAGGTTCGCCCGCTTCCAACTCGAAATCGTAAACCGCTTTTTCCGGGTCCAATGAACTTTCAATGATGTTGCGATCTGGCATGATGTTGTTCCCTGTTCCCAAGTTAGAGGAAATACCGCTCCGTATTAATAAACCCGCGAGCGTTTTCGGGGCGCGACAACCGGCAGGGATCATCCGGCGCAGGCGGCGGTACCCGGCGAATGGAAACAACCACCGGCTTAGGGTCGTACTCAGGATCAGGATCAAGCGGGTGCTGGCAGGTATCAAGCACCACCAGCGTATTCATTTCAGCCCGAAGCTCGACATATTGGCCCGGCTGCGAATTGTTGGGAACGTAATTTAAGGAACCGTCATCGCCAACTACTACTTTGCTGAAGAAATTAATATTGGCGGGAAGATCGCGCAGCGTTAAGCCGAATTTTTCCAGCTCGATCAAAAAATTATCCCGCGAGTTCCGGTAGAAATTGTTGCGAAACTGCTGATATCGTTTTAGGCCATACTTGTGCGCCCCGGCAGCCGCGTCGGAATGCCCGCATAAAGGGTCATGCCAGCCGCAGGTATCTTCCGTGATGGAGCAAAGAATCCGCCCCATATCGGAGTACAGAACAAACCCTTTGGTCAAGTGAGCGATATGCTGCGCTTTCAGGGTATCCGGCATATTGTAGCGTTCCGCCGGAATTTCAAAATTAAACAAAAGAATCCCCACATTCGCCCCGCCCTCCACATCGGTAATCCGCAGCGAAGTGCCGCGCTTCAGAACGTGCGACCAGGCGTCTCCGCCTTGTACACACTCTTCCCAGATTACGGACGAGTGAGAAGCCGTCTCGCTCCCCATAGATAAACCTCCAATGAATACCTAAACACTGCTCAGGAATAAATTGCGTGTTGGAAATAACTAAGCGCGGGCGGGAACAGGAGGTCCGCAGCAGACATCCATAGCGGTGATCCGCAGCAGAACGCGCAGAGAAATCTTTCGGCTTAAATCCGGCAGTGGTTCTCCTTGCGGCATAGAGGTATGGTGACAGATCGACGGCGGCAAACACAAGGATCAAAGATATAAATAATTTCGATACGTGCGTGTCTTTACGCTTGCTATCCTAGCCTCAAGCCTTCTCAGGTTTGGCCACGTTTGCCGCCACCCTACGCGACGGGTTGAATATTTTTGTGGCCAACTTTCTACGTATTCTTGTTTTTCTTCCTTTATTGTTGACGCCAGCCGCCTTCGCGCAGAAGCCGACGTTTACCGTGGGCTGGTCCATTTATGTCGGTTGGGACCCTTACCAGTACATGGCCAAATCGGGCCTGCTACGCAAATGGAGCGACAAATACGGTGTCAATATCAAAATTCAGCGATTCGATTACGCGCCCTCAATTGATGCCTTCACGTCCAAAAACGTTGATGCCTGCACCATGACCAACATGGAAGCGCTGGACCTGCCCGCCGCTTCGGGCGTGGACACCACGGCAATCATTATCGGCGATTATTCAAACGGCAATGACGCGCTGCTTGCCCGTAACGGCAACACGCTGAAGAGTCTGGGCGGTAAAAACCTGTTATTGGTGGAAAAAACCGTTTCGCAGTATCTTTTGGAACGGGCCTTTGCCTTGAATAAAGCAGATGAAGAATTGAAGCGCGTCCGGCTGGTCAACACTTCCGATTCCAACATCGTAGCCGCTTTCATGAACGATTCTTCGCAAACAGCGGTTGTCACCTGGAAGCCTTTGGTTTCGCAGATTGCCAGGATGAAAGGCGTCACTACGCTGTTCGATTCATCGAAGATTCCTGGTGAAATTCTTGACCTACTGGTGGTCCGCACTGAAGTTCTCAACAAACCCGATGGCAGCGGCCAGAAGTTTGCCAAAGCTATCACCGGAGCCTGGTACGAATTATTAGCCCGCATGAGCGGCGCTGATTCTGAAAAAGTTTTGGGCGCAATTGCGGCAGTTTCGGAAGACACGCTTCCTTCCTACAAAGAGCAACTCAGCACTACTCATCTGATGTACAAGCCGCAGGAAGCAGCCGGCATGGCGACATCTTCCGGCTTGAAAGACAAAATGGCGCTGGTGCGGCAGTTTTGTTTCAGTCACGGACTGCTCGGTTCAGGCACCAAATCAGCCGACGATATTGCGATTCAATACCCGGATGGAAGCGTGCAAGGCAAGAAAGATCGCATTCGCTTGCGCTTCGATAGTTCTTACATGCAAGCGGCGGCAGGAGGAAAGCTGTAATGTTCCGGGTGTTCGCTGCTCCAAACCGAACGGCCCTGATTGTACTTTCGTGGCTGCTTTTCGCTGCCGGAATTCTCATTTATCTGCGCACGGCCCACCTGCGGCATGTGGAAAATCCGGAAGATCGCATTGTTCCCTCTATTGCGCAGTTAGCGCACGGTTTCGTTCATTCGGCCACCACCCCGGCGGAAGATGATTATGATACGCCTGAAACAGAACATCCTTCGCTCCTTCAGCAGTTTTTCAGCAGCATGTTGTGGAAAGACACAACAGCCAGCGGCAAACGATTTTTAATCAGCATTGCGCTGATGTTTCCGGCAGTTGTGCTGGGCATGCACATGGGCGCATTCCCCTGGATCAGCGGTTTTTTCCTGCGCTTCACTTTATTCTTTGACAAGATCATCGCGCTTTCCATCCTACCCATTTTGTTTATCGCTTTCGGCATTGGGGAGTTCGCCAAAATCATGCTGATTGTGATTGGCGTGGCTCCTACGATTATTCTCGATTCGTTTAACCTCACCAAAGCTGTTCCCGCCGAACAGATTGTGAAAGGCTTCACCTTGGGCGCGCGCGATATTGCCGTGGCTTACCGGGTGGTGCTGCCGCAGATTTGGCCCCGCGTTTTAAACAGCATACGTTTAAACTTGAAAGCCATCATGTTGTTCCTGTTCGCTGGTGAAATGATCGCTTCCACTGATGGCCTGGCTTACCGCATCGCGCTGTTGCAGCGGCACATGGGCATGGATGTCATCATCCCTTACGTGCTCTGGGTGGCGTTCTTACTTTTTCTAGTGGATAGCGCCCTTCGAATCATCATCCGTGTCACAAATCCCTGGTTCCGCGAGGTATAAGATGACGCCCTTTCTTTCCGCTACGGACATCACAGTTCGCTTTGCTTCTAAAAACGGACAGCAGCACACTGTATTTTCCGGCTTGAACCTCAACATAGCGGAAGGCGAGTTTGTTTGCATTGTAGGCCAAACAGGATGCGGCAAATCAACCTTGCTGAAAGTTCTACTGGGGTCTGAACATCCTTCCACCGGAACCGTCAGCCTCGACGGTAAACCGTTCCACCAGCCTTGCCGCGATCGCGGGTACGTGCCGCAAAAGTATTCCTTGTTCCCTGATAAAACCGTTCTGCAGAACGTGGCGTTCGGACCCATTATGGAAAGCTTCGGGCTGCACAAGCTTCTGTTGCCCTCGTGGTGGCGTCAACGCCGCGCGATTCGGGAAGAAAGCATGGAATACCTGAAGCGTGTCGGATTAACCGAAAGAGACGCTTCAAAATACCCGGACCAGTTATCCGGCGGCATGCAGCAGCGAGTGGCGATTGCTCAGTCGCTGATCTTGAAACCGAAAATTCTATTGATGGACGAAGCGTTCAGCGCGCTTGATCCGGCTACCCGGACCGATATGCAGAAGCTTATCCGCTCCATCTGGAAAGAAACCGGCACAACGGTTGTTTTCGTTACGCACAACTTGGCGGAAGCGGTTTACCTGAGTTCGCGTATCGTCTTACTGGCACCTAATGAGAAAAGGGAGTGTTCACGCATTGCGCTTGATCTGCCCATTTCCGATTACATTCGAAAGCCGGACGGCTATCCTAAGCAGAACGAACTGGAACGCCTTATTCACGATATCGAGTCCGCCGCGATGGGTGATCGTTTTGAGCAGGAGATGGCGGAGTTTGGTTCTTAACAGGTTCGCTGGCTTTCGCCTGCAATGCGGTTTCTATCGCCACCACAAAATCAGGATCATCGGGCGGAACGTTGGCTTCAAAGCGATCGATCAAACTTCCGTTGCGCCCAACCAGAAACTTTGTGAAGTTCCAATGCACGTTGCCGTGCAGCTTCGGATTGCTTTCCTCCGTTAAGAAGTGGAACAAAGGCGTAATTTCATCGCCTCGCGTCGCCACTTTCGAGAAAAGCGGAAACGTGACATGATACGTTTTCTCGCAGAACTCTTTAATCTTCTGCTCGTTATTCGGCTCTGCATTGCCGAAGTCGTTGGAAGGAAATCCCAGAACCACCAAACCGCTTTGCTTGTACTTCTCATACAAAGATTCAAGCCCGGCATATTGAGGAGTGTAGCTGGAATCGCTTGCCACATTTACAATCAGCAGCACCTTGCCTTTGTAAGCGGCCAGCGAAGCCATTTTGCCGTTGATATCGGGCAGATTGAAATCGTAGATTGCCGGTTTGGAAGCGGGTTCAGCCGCCAGCAGAGCGGCGAACCCAAGGCACAATAAACAGCGCTTCAACATGAGTAACAAATCAGGCGATGATATCCGTAATTACATTTCCGGCTACGTCGGTCAGGCGGAAATCACGGCCGCTGTATTTGTAAGTCAATTTTAGGTGATCAATGCCGAGCAGGTACAAAATCGTCGCATGGATGTCATGGACGTGTACCGGTTTATCAATGGCTTTCCAGCCGAAATCATCGGTAGCTCCATAGGTAAACCCAGGCTTCACTCCGCCGCCCGCCATCCACATAGTAAAGCCGTGCGGATTATGGTCGCGGCCCGCATGGGTTTGTCCGCCATTAAAACCGCTGCCGGTTTCCACTACCGGAGTACGCCCGAACTCTGATCCGCAAACAACCAGGGTTTCGTCAAGAAGACCGCGCCCTTTTAAATCTTTAATCAAAGCGGCAAAGGGCTGGTCGGAATCCTTCGCGGTTTTCCGGTGAAGCTGAATATCAAAGTGATGGTCCCAAGGGTCGGCTTTGGCATAGTAAACCTGCACCATACGGACGCCGCGCTCTACCAGACGAGCCGCCATCAGACAACCGCGAGCGGTGCTTCCTTCCCCATACATTTTCTGAACAGTGTCGCTTTCCTTGGTCACATTAAAGACTTCAGGAGCTTCGGTCTGCATATGGTAAGCGGTTTCCATCGACTTAATGGTGGCTTCCAGTTGCGGGTCGTGAGCTTCCGCGCCTTGCAACTGCAGGTTGTCCAACTGCGTTACCAGGTCCAGTTCCTTACGCTGGCGCGCGGCGTCGATTTTTTTGTTTTGAATATTCGGAATCAGCTTTTCCGGGTCGAACTTTTTATCTTTGTCGCTATCGGAGATATAGGTTCCCTGGTGAATTGGCGGCAGAAAGCCCGCGCTCCACAGCGGCGGTCCTACGGTGGTGGGCACGTCAGGACATAACACCACAAACCCAGGCAGGTTTTGATTATCCGTTCCTAACCCATAGGTGAGCCAGGAGCCCATCGAAGGCCGTCCAGTGACATTGGCTCCCGAATTCATCATGATTAAAGCCGGCTCATGGTTCGGAATGTCCGTGTAAACGGACTGCACAAAACAAATATCGTCCACTACGGAGCCGATATGCGGAAATATTTCACTTACCTGCTTTCCGCACTTCCCGTACCGTTCGAAAGTAAACGGTGATTTCATGAGGTTGCCGACTTTGCGTTCGTGCGAAAGCGCGCCGCCCGGTATGGGTTGGCCGTCATATTTCGTCAGCATCGGCTTCGGATCAAAACTATCCACTTGCGACAAGCCGCCGTTCATGAAAAGAAAAATGACCCGTTTTGCTTTCGGTTTAAAGTTCGGTTTGTCAATCAGCCAGGGAGCAGGCGAGGTAGGCTCCGCCAATGCTTTGCTGATAGAGCCGACCAGTCCGGAAAACGCCAACATGCCAAACCCGTTGCCCATGCGGCATAATGCATCGCGGCGCGTTAATGGCTGTCCTTGTGTGTGTCGCATTCTGTTGTCCGTTCTACCTAGTTCATAAATTCAAATTCGTTGGAGCTGAGAAGCACGCGCGCGTACTCCTTCCAGGCAGTGGTTGGCTGCCCGGTAATGGTTTCCCCTTTCAAATCAGGGGTGCTATGCAAAAAGTTAATGGCGAGTTCCATTTCTTTTGCGTTGGGATCGCGATTGAACAGCAGCTTGTAGGCTTTTTTCACGCGGGCCGTATCGTCGCCGGCTGGATACACGCGCTTTGCCAGTTGTTCGGCGTGCTGGTAAACGAATGGGCTGTTCATGAAATACAAGCGCTGCAAAGGAACAATGGTGCTGAAGCGTTGTTCCGCCGTAAACGAGGGATTCGGAAAATCGAACACCTGCAGAAAATTGTTCATGCGGAACCGGCTGATTTTGCAGTACACAGTGCGCCGGTTATTTGTGTCAGTGAAATCGCTGGAAGGTCCACCCACATTTTTCAAATCGAGAGTTCCAGCCGCAGCCAGCACGGAGTCACGAATCTGTTCCGCATCGAGCCGCTGCCGATTGAAGCGCCAGCAGAGCCGGTTCGCAGGATCCTTCTCATCGTTCGCTTTTGAATCTTCGCTCGCCAGCATGTACACCGAAGACAGCATAATTTCGCGCTGTAATTTTTTAACAGATCTGCCATTGGCAACGAAAGATTCGCTTAAATAATCGATCAGTTCCGGGTTGCTGGGCGGGTCGCCCATTTTGCCGAAATTGTCCGGCGTATTCACAATGCCGCTGCCGAAATGCCATTTCCAGACCCGGTTCACAAACACGCGGGTGGAAAGGGGGCTGTTGATTACGTCTTCGGCAAACTGCATGCGTCCGCTGCCTTGCGTGTAAGGTTTCGGGTCTCCCGGTGAAAGCACAGTCGGGAAGTGGCGCGGCACTGCATCGCCCAAGTTGTGCGGATTGCCGCGCAGGTTTACCGCTATGTTGATAGGCTTCGGCTTATCGGCCACGCCATGCAGGAAAGGAAACTTCTGCTTTTCCGTTTCTTTTTGCAAGGCTTCCATTTGTGTTTGCAGTCCCTGCATGTGTTCCTGCCATTCCGGGCTTAAACGGCGCGTTAAGGCCCAATCGCGGAACACAAGCACACCCGGTTTGCCGCGTCCGGCCATGGCGTCCGAATCAGCCGAGCGGACAAAAATCTCCAGGTACAGATTCGCTTTTTCCGTCGGCAGCGTTTTCAGTTCCAAGCTGCAGCCCGGGCAGAACTGGTCATCGGTTTCAAACTCGTTCGGTTTCGCATCGCGCTCCGGAGGTTCCGGCACATCGGCTTTAGCTTTGATGATGTCGTTTTCTTTATCCAGCTTTTTCGATTCCGCCATCAAACTGAGAAGAAGCTTCTGGAAATCAGCAGCCAGCAGTTTTGCTTCGTCTTCCGATCCGCCGCTGGCCACCATCGCCTGCCAGTCTTTCAGGTACGTGTAGGTTTTCTTAGGCGTTTGCAGGTATTTCACCCAACGCTCCAGCACTTCCGGGTCGCAGTGGTCCTTCATAGCCGCCGCTTCGAGCGGCATCTTCGGTTCACCGCTCACGCGCCAGGCCGCCACCATGTACTTCGCCGTCTGGTAAGCATAAACTTCAGCTAACTGCTTGCTTTCGGTTTGGGCAAACTCGCGCATCTGTTTGCGCAAAGCGCCGATCTCATCCTGTTTGCGCTGCCAGGCCAGTACCGTTGCTTCGGAGCTGACCGGATACTCGTTGTAAGTGGTGCTGGCAAAAACGCCGACCAGGGAATAATAATCTTTCTGCAGAATCGGATCGTACTTGTGATTGTGGCAGCGGGCGCAGGCCACTGTTAGGCCCAGCAGTCCTCGCGTCACCATATCCACTCGTTCGTTGCGTTCATCGGCGCGGCCCTGTACCGGTTCGGCTTGGTCCCAAATCCACGGGCCTTGGCCTAGCATCGCAGTGCCGGGAAGGAGCTTTTCTTTCAGCTTCGGATCCTGCACCAGATCGCCAGCCAGTTGCGCCTTGACGAACGTGTCGTAAGGCATGTCCTCGTTGAAAGCTTTAATCACCCAATCGCGATAGATATAGGAACCACTCCACGGCATGTAGCCGCGGCCCTGCGGATCAAGACCGCGAACATCATCCTCGCCATAGCGAACCACGTCCAGCCAATGCCGTCCCCAACGCTCTCCATAACGGGGCGATTGGAGCAAGCGGTCAATCAGCTTCTCGTAAGCCTTGGGAGATTTGTCCTGTTCAAATGCCTGTACTTCTTCCGGCGTCGGCGGCAAACCCGTCAGATCGTATGTGGCGCGGCGAATCAGCGTACGCTTGTCAGCCATTTGTACCGGCTGCAAGCCTTCCTTTTCCAGCTTTGCTAAAACAAAACGATCTACATCCGTCCGCGCCCATTTTCCATCCTGCACCGCAGGCGGATCAATTTTCCGCAGCGGCGCAAATGACCAGAACTCGCGTTGTTTCGCGGTGATGGTAGGTCCGGTAGGAACCGGCGCAGCACCTACTGAAGAAGGCCACGGCGCACCCATCTTTACCCATTCTTCTAAGGTTTTTACGTCTTCCGGTTTCAGCTTGCCGCCTTTGGGCATCTTCAAGTCCGGGTCAGTTTGACGCACCGCGCGGATCAGCAGACTTTTGTCCGGGTCGCCCGGCACAATCGCCGGACCGGAATCGCCGCCTTTCAACAAGGCATTCAATGAATCAACGCGGAGCCCGGCGGTTGCTGCTTGCGTGTGGCAGGCGTTGCAATTATTGGCAAAGATAGGCCGGATGCGCGTTTCAAAATAATCTGCCGCTGCTGATGCAGTTGGCACCGGCCCGGAAACGCTGCTGGTTTTCGCAAGAACAGGGCTGACCGTTTCATGCGCTTTCGCTGTTGTGGCGGTGCCGGGTCCGGGCGCGCCCGCTTTCACCCATTCTTCTAAAACAGCAACTTCTTCCGGTTTCAGCTTGCCGCCTTTGGGCATCTTCAAGTCCGGGTCAGTTTGACGCACCGCGCGGATCAGCAGACTTTTGTCCGGGTCGCCCGGCACAATCGCCGGACCGGAATCGCCGCCTTTCAGCAGCGATTCTAAGGAATCAACGCGCAGCCCTGACATCGCCGCCTGGGTATGGCAGGGATAGCAGTTTTTCTGAAGAACAGGTTGAACTTTGACTTGGTAAAGATCGTTGGTTGGATTCTGGCCGGAAGCGCCCGAAGAACCGTTTGTTTGGGGCGAGGTTGTCTCTTGATTGTCCGAGGCATGGAGATGGGCAATAAAGCCCGCGCTCAGAACAACACAAACCGCGAATAGCGTTCGCTCTCTGCTCATGGTAGGAACTGTTGATGTGGATCGTGGCTCAGGATCACGAAACCGGCTGCGAACGATGCAGGGTTTATGGAGGGAAGCGTTGCGGACGGGACAGCGCCGACCCGAGACTATTCAATAAATTAGCATGTTTCAGGAGTTTTCGCTTGGTTTTATCCGGCTTATAAAGCGAATCAATATTGATGTTAGCGGTTTAAACTCTATACTGCGGCAAAGGCTTCTATCTTTCATGCGTAAGAGTTATCACGGCATTTTCGTTATCTGCCTGGGTTTGAGTTTTTATATGCGGACCACCGCCGCGGCCCAACAATCCGGTTCATCACCGGATGGTCCTGTTCCGGCGCAAACCCATCACAAACCGCCCCCGAAACCAGGCGTGAAAACTCCGGGCGTTCAGATTCCCTTGTCAAAACTAGTTCCCGAAGCAGTTTATTCCGTTTCCGGGTCGCCCGATTGGATCGCGGTTCACCAATCCGTGTGGGTGTCCAACAATCCTCGTAATAGCGTTTCGCGGCTTGATGCTCATTCCGATAAAGTTCTTAATACTTTCACCATATTCAAAAAGCCTTGTTCCGGATTAGCCATCGGCGCCGGTAGTTTGTGGGTTCCGAACTGCGGCGACGGCACACTAGCCCGGGTTGAGTTGAAAACAGGGCAGATTCTGAACACGATCACAACCGGCGTAGCCGATTCAGAAGGCGGCATCGCTTACGACTCCGGCAGCATTTGGCTGGTAACGGACCAGCACAGCACACTCTCGCGCATTGATTCGCAAACCAATGCCGTAACAGCAAAAACACAGTTGCCGGAAGGCTGCGCCAGTGTTGCGTCCGGCTTCGGCGCAATCTGGGTGTCCTGCCCCAAGCAAAACACGATTCTGCGGGTGAACCCAAAATCAAACCGGCTTGAATCCACAATCGCAGTCGGCCAGCAACCCCGGTTTTTATCCGCTGGCGAAGGCGCAGTTTGGGTGCTGACGCAGGGCGATGGAAAAGTCTGGCGCATTAATCCGAAAACCAACCGCGTCGAAGCGGAAATTGAGGTCGGCATTCCCGGGCCGGGCGGCGATATTTCTGCCGGCGAGGGTTCGGTGTGGGCGACCAGTTTTGGTTTTCCGCTTTCGCGCATTAACCCTCAGACTAACCAAGTAGTTCAACAGTTCGTTGGCGATGGCGGTGACGCGATTCGAGCCGGTAATGGAAAAATCTGGCTGTCGAACTATAAACATGGAACGGAATGGCGGCTTGATCCGAAGAAAATTGCCGCCATCACCGCGAAATGAAGAAACTCAGGCACTGGTACAGGCTGAACGGCTCTCTGCTTTAGCCACCAAGAATAATGAGGACGACCAAAAGTCGCTATGATTAAAGCATGGCTGTTGTTCACATGTCAGAGGCCGATGTAGTAAAGGATATCGCCGCTGTACTCGCAAGAGTCCGGCAAGGTAGTGAGATTGTCATCGAGCAGAACAACCGTCCTGTAGCCGTCATTAAACCATCCAAACCCGCAGGCCGCATGATCTCGGAAATAATTGCGGATCTCAGGGTGCGCGGATCGGACGCAGTCATCAATGACGACTTTGCCCGTGACATCGAGGAGGGCATCAAGGCGCACCGCCAGCCATGGAATCCACCCTGCTGGGAGTAGTTCTCAACTCCAGTATCCTGATCGCAGCAGAGCGCCGGAAGCTGCCGCCCGAACAAGCCATCGAGAGCGTACAAAAGATGGTCGGCGAGGTTCCCATCGTCCTTTGTTCTGTAACCGTTGCCGAAACCGGTCATGGCATTTATCGGTCCGATACTGCTGAAACTCGTCGCCGTCGCAGAAAGTTCCTGGATGAACTGAAGGCCACCATTCCTATTTATCCCGTAACCGAATCTACAGCCGAAATCGTCGCCCAGATCGGGGCCGAGCAAGCAGTTAAAAGAATTAATCTCCCCCTCGGTGATCTGCTGATCGGAGCGTGTGCGCTGGAGCTTGGGTATGCCATTGGCACCAGCAATGTCCGCGACTTCAATCGTATTCCTGGACTGAACATTATCCAACTCTGAACAGCAGAAAATAATCAAAAGGTATACCGGAGCGAAAGCTGCAAGGAGTGCGGCTCGGTAGTTCCCGTAAACTCGCCGAATGTCGACGGACTTTGCAGCGACAGATTACCCAGGTACGTGGAATACTGTCCGGTGGTGGTATCGGTATTATTGCCGATTCCTGTGACCGTGCTGTAGTTAAAGTTCAAAAAATTGAACACGTTAAAGGCTTCGGCACGGAATTGCAGCCGATGGCCTTCCCACGGCAAAGCAAAATCTTTCACGATTGCGATATCTACATTTTTAATTCCGGGAAGCCGAACAATGTCGCGCATTCCCGATTGGCCGGGAAACTCATCCTGGTAAGAGTTCACCGCGTTGGTGGAAGCAAACAGGCTTGGATTACGTTCTGGTTCGTGTAAACGCCGGTAGAAGGAGATGGCCCGTTCGGAACCGCAATCGCTTCCTGCCAGTAATTGGTGGGGAAGATGCCCGATCCGTCAATCACGGCGGGAAGTCCTGTTTGCAAGCGCACCAGCGAACTCACGCGCCAGCCGCCCACAATCTCATCAAGCCAGGTTCGGCTGGAATTCAGGTAAGTCCGCCCTTTGCCGAACGGCAGATCATAAGTGACGTTTGCGCTTAACTGATGCCGGATGTCGAAATCGGACGAAGCGCGCGCCTGCCCCGGCATGAATGCGTTTTGAATTACGCCGCCGAACTGCCCGGAATTGTCAGTCGGAGCAGAAGCATTGTCGATGGAATGCGACCAGGTGTAGTTCACATCAAAGGCCGAGCCCCGGCTTAACGAACGGCGCAGCGTGACGGCCATGTCATGATAAGTCGTGTCGCCGGAATTGGTCCAGGTGGGATTGGAGCTTCCCTGCGGAGCGAAGAAGGTGTAACAGCCGGTTACCGTGATACAGCCATTAGGCGCTTTGGCGCGGTCAAGCTGGTGCAGGTTGTCCAGATCGCTGCCGCTGTTCACGCCGTAGATGCCATGAAAATAATTCGCGGTTGCGCTGCCCGGAATGTACTTGTTGGTAAGCCCCGGAAACATGTTTTCCACAAACTGGCTGGTCGGCACCAGCGACGGATTGGCTTGCACCTGCGCCGCCGTTAAACCGTTATTGGCAAGTAGCCGCATGTTGGTATCGGTTTGCACCCAGGTCTGTCCGCTTTTTGGATCTTTGAAATAGATCAAAGGCGAGAACGTATCCTGCTGAGTCAACAGCTTGCGCGAGAACCGCCCGATGTAGCTGACATCCAGACTGAGATTGTCTTTAAACTGGTGCGAAACTGTGAAGTTCACCAGATGCGAGTAGGGCGCAACCAGATCCGGCGAGATTCCATACAGCGTGCCGGAAATGCCGGTCACATTGCCGGGAGTATAAGGGAATCCGCCCTGCGGCGCGGGCGTTAAAGCCGGTAAACCGCCCAGGTAGCGCGGCGACGAAGTGAAGTTATAGGAAGCAGGAAAGCCAAGGCTCGTTGCTAAACCGACTGAGCCCAACGAACCGAAGTTGGCGGCGAGATCGTTGCCGTACTGGTCGTACACCATCGAATAACCGGCACGAACCACTGTTTTGTCCGTGGGTGAGTAAGCAATTGAAACGCGCGGCCCGAAGTTGTTGGTGTCGCGCTGGAACCAGCTTTGTTTTCCGTTTACCGGGCCGTTCAAGCTGTAGCTTAAGCGATCCCCGTTCGGCAGTTGATTGCCGGGAATGCCGTTAGCCTGCGCGTACACTCGATTGGCGAAATACTGGTCAATGCCCGGCGTGGAACCGACCTGCAAACCGGAAGCTTTGTAAGGCGGAGTATCGTTCGAATACCGCACGCCGAAGGTGAATGTCAGGTTCTTTCTCACTTTCCATGAATCTTGCGCATAGCCTTCGTAATTGCGGGTGATCAATTTATACGCCTGCGGCGAGCCGATCGGAATGGCATTGCCGTTCTTGTCGTAGTGGTAGGTCACGCTCAATGAATCGGTATGCTCAACAATTCCACCACGTTGCGGGTTTGCAGCGAAAGATTTTGAATTTGTTTCTGCTGGAACGGATTGCCGAGCGTGGCGTTAGTTGTGTTCAACTTCGGTGCTTGTTCGGTCACGTTTACGCTTTGCGAACTGGTTGCCACTTCCATTGTTAAATCGATGGTAGACGGCGTATCCACCAGCAGTTGCACCGTTTCAACTCTAGTAATTGCAAACCCGAAATCTCAGCCGTCATTGAATAAGAGCCGGGCGGCAGTTGCGAAAACTGATAATCGCTATTGGCCTGCCTGAGGGTAGTTCGGGTAAGGCCGGTATCTTTACTGGAGCAGTTTAACTAACACTCCCGGAACGGCGGCTTTCTGCGTATCGGACACTGTGCTGCGTAAAGAAGATGTGGTGCCTTGCGCAAAAAGTGAGCTGGCGCACGCCAGAAACGCAACCATGAAAAATAGGCTTCGTAACGAATAAGCCTTAAACATTGTGGAGAAGTATTGCTTCCTAACAAAAAATCAACCAGGTGAAGGAATGAACACGAGGACCACGCTGCCAAAGCGTGGGCAGTTTTTTGCGACGGGGAAGGTACAAACTGGCTCGACATTGAGCCAACAACTAGAAAGAACCTTGGGTTGTGTGCATTATCAATGGCGCGGCACAAGGGTGTCAATCAAAATTGGTTTTGAACTGACCAAAATTCTTGGATCTAAGCTATCGCTTTAAAAAGTCAATACACCCACGCATATCAGGGCGCGTCCTGATTCCACTTGTGTTGCTGCTGATATTTTTGCCTTGCTTCAAAAGCTTTCCTGGCTGCCTCCTGCTCCTGTGGCGAATCGGGTGTTGTCGGCCAGATGGAGTAATCGCGCATGGCGAGCCGGGCCGGTTTTCCATGCAGGGAAGCCAGCGCTTGTTGCAGTTCCAGTAAATGCGCTCGTGACAAGGCCAACTCGTGTTCCTGCGGCTGATAAATTGTGCCGACCGGATAATCCAGATACGGCGTGGTGGTTTCTTCAATGTGGTTGCCCAAAATATGCGCCACAATTTTTCCTTCCGTAAACTGCACCAGCCGGTTCGTACTTTGAACAAACTGATCGAAGTTGGCCACATAAAGCCGTCCCGGATATAAACTATCGCCGGTCAGCAGAACCGCTGTTTGGCGGTCATACATAGCAATGCTGACCGAGTTATGGCCGGGAATTGGAATGATGTCCAGAAAACGATTTCCCAAATCAATGCCGCCAATCTGCTCGGGCCAGTTCTTGATGCCGTACAACTGCTTGGTTGCTTCCAGTTCCGCCGCCGCAAACGTAATGGGAATCGCCGGATTCTGTAACTGCTTCAACTGTTCATCGCCGGCGATGTGATCCGAATGAGCGTGCGAATGCACCACCAGCAGCGGAATCTGCTGCCGGTGAGTGCGCGCCAGCCAATGGCTGACAACTTCATTCACCATTCGCGCTGCCGGAAAGTTGCGCGATCCCGTATCCCAAAGCAGCGCGCGGTCCTTGCCGAATAGCAGATACAAAAACGGCTTCTCGTAATCCGAACAACCGGATTGGCGAATGATATAAAAATCCTCGTTATATTCATGCACCTGCCATTCCGGCACTTCCATGCATTTCGGGCCGCTCGGCATCCAGTGCAAAGGCAGTGTTCCTTCGCGCACTCCTCCGCCGTTCGGCTGCGGCGATTGGGCCAGCATCTTAATCGCTACTAACGAAACACAGATTTTCAAAACAGATTTAATGAGCATGAATGGAACGAGTGTAGTTTCGGTCCGCGCAGACCGGGAGAGATGACGGAAGCTTAGAGCTTAACACCCACCTGCGTTTAAACGGTAATTGAACTGTTGATTAGTTCCCGCACCGCTGCAATCACCAGTTCCGGCTCATCCAATTGAATCCAATGGCCGCTGTGGGCTGCTACTCGATGAACCACATCCACTGGAATTTCCATGTTGTTTCCGGGCGCGGTGAGAAGAATTGTTCTGATGCCCGAAGGCCAGCCTTCCTGCTGTGCTTCGGCGGCGCTGGCCGGAAGTCTTTGCAGATATTCGGCCATCGTGCGAAAAGATTTCTGGTCGCTCCAATGCATCTGAATCAGCGGCCAGACTTCTTTCGGCAGCTTACGAACTTCGCGGGTCAATCGGTCCGCCACCGATGCGCCATTGCCGGCGCTCCAGCGGGAAATCAATCGCGGAATACGATGGTTGCCGGAAGTCAGCAGCCACAAAGCAAAGCGAACAACGCCGAACTGCGCGAGAATCGCTCCCCGGCGTGATAGTGCAACGCCCCGCCCGATGCGCAGCTTCTGAATATGCGAAAGCGGCACCCAATCGCGAGTATCTACCGGATCAATTAAGACTAAACCGGAAACTTCATCGGGATGCTGAATCGCAAACGAACGCACAATGAAGCAGCCGAAAGAATGCCCGACCAGCAGATACGGTTTCGCTGTGCCGCTTGCTTCAAGCATGGCGCGAAATTCCCGGACGATTCGCTGCAATGTTCGAGGCTCTTCTGTTTTGTCGCTCCAGCCGAAACCGGCGCGGTCATAGGTAATTACCCGCGCATACCGGGAAAGCTCCTTTTGCAGGGCGGTCCAACCTAATGAGGAACTCGCAATTCCCGCTTCCAGCACCACGGTAGGCCCGGTTCCCGTATCCGTCAGATGAATCCGCCGGCCTTGCACTTGTACGTAGCGGCCCGGCGCAGGAAAGCGTTTTTCATCCCGCTTTCTTCCAACCACCTGATAAAGCAGGCCCAAACAAATGAGAGCTATAGCGAATCCGAATACGGCGAAAAGATAAATCATCCGGGAACGCCCATAGTTTAGCTTGGGCTGAAAGAAGCAAATGCTTCCAACGAATATTACACGGAGTTTTTGAAAAACAGATCAATAAATGGATAGAGATTTGTTAGGCCAGGATTTCTGTTCCACAAGGTACAAAGAGCTAGTTTTTATAACCGGGCCAATGCGAGGCCCACAACACAAAACTCCAGTTTAGGCCGGGGCTTTGTATCTCCTTCTGCGGGCAGAAAGGAGGTTCTATGGAACTCTTAGGAATCGATTCTAGTCCTGTTTTTACTCAGGAAACGGACATCACGTCTAAAGATCGAAATCGAGCTTTAGCGTGATTAAGGAAGCTAATAGTTAGCCCTTATCGGCCTCTTTACAGTACTGAACATAGCATGAATCCTGCTAAGATTCAACGCTCCTTCGCTAGGATACTTCTACGCCACCGGACCCGGCAGCACGCCTTTTTGCCGCAGCACTGTCAACGCTAAACCATGCCGGCCATGAATGCCTGTTTTCTCGAAAATGTGCTTCAAGTGGATCTTCACGGTTCCGGGGCTGATGCCTAGCTCCGAAGCAATCTCTCGATTCTTCATGCCTTGTTCAACCAGTTCCAGCACTTGTTGTTCGCGGGGCGTTAATTCGCTGCGCGGCGAGCCGAGCGGCTGTAAACGATCGCCAAACACCGATTCCTGCATCCAGGTTCCGCCATTAGCTACCGTGCGAACACAAGCAAGCAGTGATTCCAAATCGGCTGACTTCTGCACAATGCCGCGCGCGCCGGTCTGCAAGAATCGCAGTGCTTCGGCTTCATGCAAAGAGGAGCCCCAAATGATTACTCGCGGCTTCAATGCTTCGGTCGGCATTCGCGCGATGGATTCCAGGGCAAGCTCCGCGCCGGAGCCTTTTTCCACAATCAGAACGTCCGTGCTTTCAGCCGCTGAACTGACCATCCATTCTGAAATGCTCGCGTGTTGGGAATGCAGCAGCAGATCGGAGGTTTCCTCCAGCAGGCTTTTCAAGCCGCGAATCAGGAGAGGCTGAGACTCGCAAACCGAGACTCGCTTTTGTTCAAGAGCAGATAGATGGGCCATAGTTACCGCCTACAGCCTCTATCGGCCGAAGGGCTCTATAGCGTGAGTGGGAATATATTCCTGAATATCTCAGGTGCCATAAGTTGTGGGATTATTCCCATAAATATTTGAGAAATTATTCTTAATCTCTGAATACTTAAGCTAAGTTGACTAAGATATTTCCGATAATTTCAGTGAACTGATCTATTCAAAGCAACTACTTCGTTACGGAACCCTCGTCACCTTTCTATAGGCAAACCAGCAATCAGAATTGCCCGCCATCCACCGTCCAGTGAAAGCACGTTGCGATAACCCATTTTTTGGATGTTATCCGCAGTCAGCGCCGAACGGAAACCGCCGCCGCAGTACAACACTAACTTCTCATCTTTATCAGGGAAAGCGGTTTCAATATCGCGTTCGATGATCCCTTTGCTCAGATGCACGGCTCCTTGGGCATGAGCAGCTTTCCATTCCTCGTCTTCCCTAACATCCACTAACACGCCCGCGTTATGGGCTTTCAGCATTTCCTGATATTCCTCAATGCTGATCTCGCGAACCCGCGTTTTAGCGTCTTCCACCAGCTTCAAAAAGCCTTCGCTGTGGTGCTTCGGTGCTGGAATTTCCATAAGTTTCTGTTTTTCCTAGCTGCGAATGCGTTCAATTTTGGCGCCTACCGCGTTCAGCTTATGTTCCAAACGCTCGTATCCGCGATCCATATGGTAGATGCGGTCAATCACTGTTTCTCCGCAAGCCACCATGCCCGCCAGCACCAGCGCCGCGCTCGCTCGTAAATCTGAGCCCATCACTTCCGCGCCGGTCAGGTTCTGTTCGCCGGCCACAATCGCCTGCCTGCCTTCAATGCGAATATTCGCTCCCATGCGCGTAAGCTCCGAAGCGTGCATGAACCGGTTTTCAAAGATTGTTTCGCTCACAAAGCTGATTCCCTGAGCGACCGTCATCCAGGCCATATACTGCGCTTGCAGATCAGTGGCAAACCCCGGAAATTCTTCCGTGGTGACGTCCACTGATTTTGGCCTTTTCCGGCAGCGCACTCGCAGCGCAGTTGGGCTCTCTTCGCTGATTTCTGCTCCGGCCTGCCGCATTTTTGCAGTCAACGCGCCGATATGATCAGGAACGCAGTCCTTAACCAGAACATCGCCTTGCGTTATGGCGCCAGCCAGCAAAAACGTTCCTGCCTCAATGCGGTCAGCAATAATCGTGTGTTCGGCCCCATGCAGGCGGTTAACGCCTTCTACCGTAATTATTGACGTTCCCGCGCCTTCGATACGAGCGCCCATTGCCGTCAACAAATCCGCCAGATCAGAAACTTCCGGTTCTCGCGCAGCATTATAAATTCGTGTTCTACCGGAAGCCAAAACCGCCGCCATCAAAATATCCTCGGTGCCGGTAACAGTGATGCGGTCAAAGTGAACATCGGCCCCATGCAGACCGTTCGGAGCGGTGGCTTCGATGTAGCCATAGCTTTGCTCCACAACTGCCCCTAACTGCTCCAAAGCCGACACATGCAGATTAATAGGACGCGCCCCGATTGCGCAGCCGCCCGGCATGGAAACTCGCGCTTTTCCCGTGCGGGCCAGCAGCGGCCCCAGCACCAGGCTGGAAGCCCGCATGGTTTTCACAATGTCGTAAGGCGCTTCTGAGTTCATCAACTCAGCCGCCTGAACGGTGACAGTTCCCGATTGGTCGCGAACCTCTGCTCCGGTATACCTAAGCAGCTTTTCCATAGTTGCTATGTCCCGCACCTGCGGAATGCGTTTCAAAATTACTTTGTCTGGAGTAAGCAGGCAAGCCGCCAGAGCAGGCAACGCGGAATTTTTAGAGCCGCTCACCGGCAGTTCGCCTTCCAGCCTGGTATTTCCATGAATACGGAATTTGTCCATAATAAACTTGAGTTGTGAGGAAGCGGTTAAACGCTCTTTTAATCTTCTCTTAATGCTTCGCGCAAACGACCGTTCGCGGCATTGAGTTTATCTTCTGCTTCTCGTTTCGTTAAGCCTTGTTTGTGCATCAACACTGCTACGCGAACCGAGCCGGCCTGTTCAAGCAATGTTGTCGCTTCTCCATAAGAAACATCAGTGATAGCGGTAATAATGCGCCGCGCCCGGTCAATTAACTTGTCATTGGTTGGCTGCACATTCACCATCAAGTTGCCGTATACGTATCCCAAACGAATCATCGCGCCGGTGCTCAACATATTCAGCACCAATTTCGTAGCAGTTCCCGCCCTCATGCGGGTGGACCCGGTAATCACTTCCGGCCCGGGAATTGGGGTAATGGCGATTTCCGCCGCCTCAGCCAGTTCGGATTGCGCCGTGCAGCTTAAACCGATTGTTGCCGCGCTTAATGATCGCGCATATCTCACGGCTCCTAATACATACGGCGTGCGTCCACTGGCGGCAATGCCCACCAGCACATCACCTTTCGTAAACAGGTGTTCCTGCAGATCCAGTTTGCCTTGCTCCCAGTCATCCTCGGCCCGTTCCGCCGACCGCCGCAGCGCTCCATCACCGCCGGCAATTAAGCCCTGCACCAACTCCGGAGGTGCTTGAAAAGTGGGCGGACACTCCGAGGCATCCAGCACGCCCAGCCGCCCCGAGGTGCCTGCGCCAACGTAAAATAATCTGCCGCCGCGCTGAAGCCGGTCCACAATAGTGTCGACCGCCAAGGTGATAGCCGGAATCACTTTTTGCACGGCCCGCGGCACTTCCTGGTCAGCTTCGTTGATCAATTGAAGCATTTTCGCCGTTGGCAGACGGTCAATTTCCAGCGTTTTCTGGTTCTGCAGTTCAGTGGTCAGCTTTTGGAGCATAAAGAAATAGGGAGGCTGCTTCGAGCAGCCTCCCTGAATGATTGGTCGTTGTACAACTAATGTGATAAAGCCGCAGAAATCAGATTGGAAAGGTGATCGAGCCCTTTGGAAACGTCCGGGCTCAGATGGATCCGAATTGCCCGCCGATGCCGGTCCGCCAGCACCTGAAAATCGCCGCGAGCCTGCGCCGCTTTCACCACGCCGAACGTATACTTTTGTTCCGGCACTGGTATATCTTGCGCTTCATCGCAGGTGATTTGGATAAACACTCCTGAGTTCGGGCCGCCTTTGTAAGCCTGCCCCGTAGAATGCAGAAAACGCGGACCAAAGCCAAGCACGGTAGCCACATGCTTCGTTTCCAGAACCTGCTTTCGAATCTGCTGTAATTTTTCTTCGTTTTCAGGGAACATCGGAATATAAGCAAGCAGGCCGAAATAATCTCCCGCTTGAATGCGGTCCAGATGCGCCCGAATCATATCGCCTAGAGAAGTACCGCCTTTCTTCAGGGCTTCCGCGTTTGCTTCGTCCGTGAACAGCTTCAAGCTGTCCTGTTCCGCAAGCGGTTGTTCCGGCGGCAAAGATCCGCTCTTCTCATAAGCGGAAGTTAAGTCACGTGTAACTATCTTGCTTGCTTCCACATCGGGCTGATTAAAAGCATCAATGCCGATCAGCGAACCCGCCACTGCAGTGGCGATTTCCCATTGAAAGAAAATCTGCCCTAGATCATACAGATCGTCTATTCGAATATGAACAACCGGCTGCCCGGCGGATTGCAGCATGGAAACAGCGCGATTCTGTTCGGCATCATCGTCCTTGCTGTATTTGATGTAAGCAAATAGGCGATCCTTGCCGTAGTTGTCCGCAGTTTCTAAGGGTTCACGATCTACTGGAATTAAACCTTTTCCGATCTTGCCGGTGGATTCCGCCAGAAGCTGTTCCAGCCATGCGCCTAAATCATGAATCGTGCGCGAACAAACAAGGGTCACCTTGTTGCGTTCAAATTTGGTTGCTGCTGTTCCCAGAATTAGGCCAAGCTGTACGCCCGGATTTTCATTGACCGGCTTCTTGCAGTTATCCACCATCTGCTTGGCGTGTTTCAGCAGTTTTTCCGTGTCCAGTCCCATTGCAGCATGAGGAACTAGGCCAAAATCGGAAAGCGCGGAATAACGTCCGCCAATGCTCGGAACACCGTGGTACACGCGGCGAAAGCCTAGCTGTGCCGCTGTTTTCTCCAATTTTGAACCTGGGTCGGTCACAGCGATGAAGTGCTTTCCCGCTTTATCTCCGACGACTTTCTTAGTTTCGTCGTAGAAATACTGCATGTAAATATTCGGTTCAAGCGTTGTGCCGGATTTTGAAGACACGCAGAACAGCGTTCGCGCAGGATCAATCTGATTCCGAAAGCTTTTGATCTGTACTGGATCGGTAGAATCGAGCACCAACAATTTCGGCGCGCCGTTCTGTTGGCCGAACGTCATGCTGAACACTTCCGGGCAAAGGCTTGACCCACCCATGCCTAACAACAGCACATGGGTAAAGCCATCCTCCCGGACTTCCGCGCTTAACGCCTTGAACTGCGATACAGATTGCAGTTCCTGGTCTACAACCTCCAACCAGCCCAGCCATTTTCCTTCATCTTCGCCGGTCCAAAGAGAGGGATCTTTTTGCCAAAGCCGCGCGGTATTGTTGCTGCTTTCCCAGCTTTTCTGGGCCGCTTCCACCGCAGTTTGCAGTTCCGAAGGTAATGCAGGAGAAAGATTCAAGCTCATTATTGTTCTTCTTCGATTGTCTTGATTTTGTTTAAACGTCGGACGTGGCGTTCTTCGCCCGAAAACTTGGCTTTCATGTAAGCGTCGATCAAATCAATCGCTACATTTGGTCCGATCACCCGTGAACCAAGAACCAGAACATTCATGTTGTCGTGTTCCACGCCCTGCTTCGCGGAATAATGATCGTGGCACATGCCGGCGCGGATTCCTTTGAATTTATTAGCTGCTACTGAAACGCCGACTCCGCTGCCGCAGATCAGAATTCCCCGCTCGGATTGTCCGGCTTGCAGGTTCTCAGCAACCAGTCGGGCAAAGTCAGGATAATCGTCCGGCTTGCCCGGCTCATGAGTTCCAATGTCAGTTACTTCATGGCCCAGCTTTTTAAGATGGTCCATCGCGCTTTGTTTCATATCAAAGCCAGCGTGGTCTGCGCCGATCACTATTTTCATAACGGAAGTATATAGAATGAGTGATTAAGGAACAGGCAAACTGGGATGCCTGCCTGTTCGTATTAGTTTTAGTATTGATTGAGGCCGGAACTAATCAGCTTCCACTAAAGGAACATCGACCAAATGTTCGGAAACAAACCAGACTTGGCGTTCGTTGATGCGAATCACATCACTCACCAGCAGATCGTTGGTGCCGTCATCGCCTTTGTCATCCGCGACTTTTGCATACTCACGGCATTCTTTCAGAATAAGTTCGTGTGATTCCAGCAAACGCGAAATCTGAACCGGAACTTCCTCTCGATGAATAGGAGGTCGCTCCAGCCGGGTATGTTCAGCCACATCGTGAGCGATGGCCACTGAAATTCCGCCTAACGCCTGAATGCGCTCCGCCAGCAGATCCACCAACTCGCTTTGCTCCTCATAATGTTTGTCAAAGAGTAAATGCAACTGATAGAAAGTAGGCCCGGAAACCTGCCAATGGCATTTTTTATAAAAGTCCCGGAGCATGATTGTATCCGCCAGCACTTGATTCAGATTTCTGGTGCTTTCGAGCAGCACCTCTTCCTCCAAACCAATCGGCAGGTGAATTACGGTGCCGAACTCCTGAATCGGCTTGCTTCGCTGATTCAAAACCGGCGCGGACTTCTTGCCGTTTGTTGCAGATTTTGCATGTTGTTTTGTTGTAGCCATTTTACGTACCTGCGGGTTAGATGCAGGAACAGGAATTTAGCCACCGGGATTTTCTATTGCTCCCTCCCATGATTCCACAAATTCCCGCGCCCGCCCGCATTCGTGTAACCTGGCAAACTCAGCAACCCGGCCTCCTACCTGGCGCAAGCGTCGTTCCAGTTCAGCATCTTTTAAGCTGCCATCCTCTTGAAATACTTTGGACGCTTCGGGAATGGATACCTGCTCCGGCACTACCCAAGCATGAAGCGCGCGCCCCACATTGCGAAGTGAATTCAAAGCATCAAAAGCACCCATGCGTCCGGCGGAAACCCCCACCAAACCAATCATCTTGCCTTCAAACTCTTCAAATCCCATCAGATCCAGCGCATTTTTTAAAACGCCGCTGAAACTGCCGTGGTATTCCGGCGTACCGAGCAGAATGCCGTGCGCGCCCCGCACTTCTTTTCGCAAAATTTCCACTTCTTCGCTATCGGGTTCATCGGACCCGGCAAAGCTCAGATTAAAATCGCGCAATTCCAGCAGATTTGTATCGGCTGTCATCTTGGCCGCGCCCTCCAGCGCAATCCGCAAAGCAGCGGTGGTATAACTTCCCTTGCGCAGGCTGCCGCTGATCGCTACGACGCGAATCTGGCTGTTAACCGGATTGTTACGCTGTGTTCGCCTTACCATCACGCGAGTGTTCCCCTGAACATGCTATCAAGCACCCCGGAAAACAAAAGCGATAAGCGAACCCGCCCGGACAGCTTAATGTTTCTCCGGGTTTCTGGCGAAGTAAGCTCGAATCCCTTCTTCAGCCAATCCCAACGCCCGGGCCAGTTCTACCTTAGCTACATTATTCGAATACAAAGCGTTAATCAGATTCTGCGAAGCCGTTGCTACCGATTCCTGAGCTTGCACCACTTCCAGATTGTCGGTGACCCCGGCCGAAAATCGGTCCTGGGCCTGTGTCAGCGTTTGATTCGCCAGTGTGGAATTACTGCGGGCCACAGTAACTTGTTCATTCGATGCCCTTAAATCCAGCAGCGCGTCACGTACATCAGTATCTATCTGGGCCTTCAGATTTTCAAATTGATTCCGATTGTTGTTCAAATCTGCTTCCCGCTGCTGCACTTCGGCGCGGATCCGCCGTCCGTCAAATATGTTGAAGTTCAACGATGCCGTAGCGGAAAAAACACCGTGCGACTTATAGTTAAACCGAACTCCCTGATCGCCGTAGTATCCGCTTGCTGCTAAGGTCGGATACCATTCCGCTTTGGCTGCGCTCACTGCCAGTTCCGCCGCTCGCACCTGCGATTCCGCCGCCCTGTAATCTGAGCGATTCGCATAAGCTTTTGTCAGCGCCTCGTCCAGGTTAATAGCTTCCAGCGGAATCGGCGGCGTGGGATCAGCCACCGTAAACTGCTGGCCGAGCGGCAAACCAATAACCCGCGCCAGCGACAATTTGTCTTTTTCAAACTGATTCCGCTGTACCACTAAGGACTGCTGCTGCTGCTGCAATTGCACCTGCGCCCGCAGCACATCAATGCCCGGCGACGTACCGGCCCGCTTCTGGTCGCTGGCTCGATTAAATAACACCTGCGCCGTATTCACCTGCGCTTGGATAGCATCCACTCTTGCTGCGGAAGCTACAATTTGCAGATAAGCATTACCTATCGAAAGCACCACCAGATCACGAGCGTCTTTTAACGAATATTGGGAAGCTTTTACCTGCTCTGTCGCTCCGCGGCGGTTTTGAATGTTGCTCCAGTTGAAAATCGGCAAGTTGGCCTGGGCTTCCGCCGTGCTGTAAGCGTAAGGCCCCACAATGAGCGGAATTGAAAATCCTCCTGATCCGCCGGAAAAATTCAATCCCAAAGCCGCCAAATTTGTCTGCTGTACAGTTTCCTGAACCGTGCCGGTGACAGTCGGCAATAGCGCGGAAAGCGCTTGCAGTCGGCGCGCGCGCGCTTGGGCGCTGGATTGAACACTCGTTAACAAGCCTAAATTGGTTCGCAATCCGCGCGTGATAGCATCGCTCAACGTTAACGAAATCGGGGTTGGCGAAGCAGTACCTTCCGGAACGCTCTGCGTAAATTGCTGCTGCGAAGGCGTCAAAGAGGAAGTAGCTGCTGCACTGCCGCCAGAACTGCCGGATGTGGAGGATCCTGTCGCATTACTTGCCGAATTGTTAGAAGACGACGTACCGGCGTTGGTTTGCGCGCTCAACCGGAAACACGGAACGGTTAGTCCTAAGCTAAGAACAACTATGGTCCTTACTGAATGTCTCTGACTCATTTGTTTTGTAAGTTCTAGCGGGCTGCTACAAGAGTTTCGATGCAGATAGAAGCTTTTTAGCAGCAGCCGATTAAAAAAATATTTAACTTCTTAACTTTTTTTCTGGTTTTTGGGAAGTGTGTCGCAACTTACGTTGAAACTTTCGCCGCAGCCTATTTGGTAGCAATTGAATCTAAACTGTTTTCTGCTTGGCTTTTAAAGTGGTTGGCGGTGCTATGCTGCGCTCGCAAATTCAAACTTAAGTATTTCACTACACCGGTAATCAGGAGAAAAAGGATCAAATCAGTAGCCACCTGGAAAATAATAATGTGGCGAGAGGATTCAAGACAATCATTTAAAGCCACCACGAAGAATGTGATTGCGCCCACTAACGTGAGAAAACCTAATACGGGCCAGCTTTCAAAGGCTCGGGTGAATTTTGTTCGGGTTGCTGCCAGGAAGCACGTAATAAAAGCCGTGAGGTACAGCATGGGAATGAATACAAAGAAATTCGCTTGGATCATACGACGCATTGAACTCCATCCGGCAAAATGACGATTCGTTCGATGCTGCTGATAATCCGTCAAGCGGAACCGGTAAACGCCCGGCCAGCCGCTCAAATCCACATCAGGAGCAAACTCTCGCAGATCATTGTCAAGAAAATGCCAAGCCACATCAGGATGCCGCCGGTAGTATCCAACAATGGCCCCCAATGTTACCTGGTTGACAAAGAACCTTCTTTCCGTCATGTCATTTAATACATAGCCTTGTTGAAAAGGCAGTTTTCCAACATATTGGCTGTACTGAGCGGGCATCCCGAATTCTTGCAGCACTTTTACCGGCGGCTTCGAATAGGGAGCTAAACGCATGAAAAGCAGGTTGTAAACCGGATCAGCCCGATAGTCGCTTCTGGTGTTCTTTGCCATCCAAACCGTGGCGGCTACAAAGGCAACGATTGCGAAAATGAAACAACCGCGAACTTTTTTGGCGGAAGCGCGAAACGCAAATACTCCAGCCAGCACGCACAACGGAACCACTGCTAACTGATGCTGAAGCTTGCTGGTCAGAAACAAACAGCCTGCGGCGGTAAACCCGAATGCCCAGCCGAGACTGATGCGGGCAGAAGCGCGGCCTAAATTCAATCCCACTGCCGCTAAAACGCAGAAGAAAACAATTGAAGCAGCATCCGCATAAGCCGTGCTGAAGAATTGAACATACTCCACGTCAGTGAAAATGAACAGCAGCAGTAAACCGGCCAAACCGGCCAGCCATAACGGTTCGGTCCGGTAGGTTCTTAAAATCAGCCATAAAGCAAGCATCAGAATGAGGGCATGCACAACGCCCATCATTCGCAGATCGAAATGGCCGGAAGGCAGAAACCAAAGCGACAGCCGTTTTGCCGTTTTTGCCAGCCAGAATTCTGAACTGGGCAATCCCGCTTCCCAATGAAATTTTCTGTCAATCAGAAACGAAGGCGCAAAATAGCGATCGCTGCCGACTTCCTTCACTTCCTGCGGCGCGTGGCCTATATTTAAAGCAGCCAGCACTTTGGGAAAATCGCCATTATCCGGCAGTCCGATCGGCTCCGGTCCGGCCATCTGCCAGCCGGATAAAATCAGGAACAAGGCACAGGTGACAACTTCCACAATGCGATGGCCTTGATGCTGGATGGAGCGCACACCCGGATTATAGCGATTGCGGTTGTTGAACAATAGATACAGAATCTTTTTACTGCTGTGACATTACGACTCGGCTTGGGCCTACGGGAAAAAGCGCACCGCACTCTGTGGGCTGTCCGCAAAACATCAAAAGCGATTGTGCGAAGGTTGAATCCGAACTACGCTTATTTATCGCGCCTTGAGGATGAAGAGGCTATCTATCGCGATTGCACCAATGTTCACGAGCTTCCTAAGATCTTCGGCTACTGGTCCGACTTGTATGCCCGCCCCAAAATGGAAGCGTTCGGTTTTTCCTCGCCGGACGATATGTTCCGGAAATTTTTAACGGAACAATGCGCAAAACATCCGGACCGGACCAATGAATTTGTCAGCATCGGGTCCGGGAACTGCGATCTGGAAGTGGAGCTGGCCCAATCGCTATTAGCTCGTGGATGGAAGAATTTTGTTCTGGACTGCGTGGATCTCAACAAGGCGATGCTGGAGCGCGGCAAAGCTCTGGCACAGGAGAAAAACGCAGCTGACTATCTGCGCTTTTCCGCCCAGGACTTCAATCGCTGGCAGCCGGCCGGCGCTTATGATGCGGTGCTTGCCAATCAAGCCCTGCACCATGTGTTGAATCTGGAAGGCTTGTTTGATTCCATTCGTTCTTCCCTGCGAAGCGACGGCTTGTTTATCACTTCCGACATGATCGGCCGCAACGGTCATCTGCGCTGGCCGGAAGCCCTGGCCCTTGTTCAAGAATACTGGTCAGAGCTTCCGAAAGAATACCGCTACAATCGCCAATTGCACCGCCAGGAAAATATCTTCGAGGATTGGGACTGCTCGCAAACCGGATTTGAAGGAGTCCGCTCCCAGGACATTCTGCCGCTGCTGCTGACTCGATTTCATTTTGAAGTTTTCGTGGTGTTTGGAAACATCATCGATCCTTTTGTGGATCGTTCCTTCGGCCATAATTTTGACGCAAGCGCGGAATGGGACAAGGCATTCATTGACCGCGTGCATGAGCGCGACGAGCAGGAAATGCTCGCGGGCCGCATCAAGCCGACCCACATGCTGGCCGTGATGGGCAAAAATGAGAACGCGCCCTTGCGTTTTCACCCGCCGTTTACGCCGGAATTTGCAGTTCGGCCGGTGGAACCGGCCAAGGCGCCGCGCCGGTGAAGGATAATAACTAGCTTGATGCAGCAAGCAGCGGTGGTTTCTGCCGGGCCGACCGTATGGAACGAAGGAAAACGGCTTTTCCGGCTTATTGGTTTATGGCCGTGCGTGTCGCTGCTCGTTCTCGCTTTTTTGTTTATCACGGTGGCGCTGCGGGCCGGACGCCAAAGCCTAACCAGCGACGAAGCCCTGACTTATCTTTTGTATCTGGATAGTTCTTTCAACAAGGTTTTCTTCGGCGCATACAATCCGAATAACCATGTGCTGCATACCGCGCTCTGCTGGTTCTCAATTCACCTGTTCGGGTTGAATGAATTCAATCTGCGCATTCCTTCAGTTATCGCCGGAGCAGTTTATTTCAACACTATCTTCCGTTTGGCATCGCTCACCTTCGGCAAGCGCGTCCTGCATGTTCTGGCCGTTATTCTGCTGGCGGGCAATCCGTACTTATTGGATTTTTTCACGGTGGCTCGCGGCTACGGCATGGCTCTTTCTTTCTTTAGCTTGGCATTTTTGAACGCGCTGCTGTTTGCACGCGACGCGCATCTTTCTATAAATCGTTTATTCCGTATTGCGATATGGTCTGCGGTGTCGGTTTGTTCTAATTTCGCGTATCTGTTCCCAATCACTGCTCTTTTTGTCACGCTAAGCGTTCTGGCTTATCGTCAAGCCAAAATCAATCAACAGTCTTTGCTGCCTGTTGGCGTGGAACTGGTTCGTTCCACTTTCGGCCCCTTCTTGGTGTTTTCCTTCTGCCTGCTAATTATGCCCATGCACACGATGGACAAGGATGCGTTTATTTTCGGATCGCTCAGTTGGCGCACCACCATCGATTCGCTTGTGTACCCTTCCCTGCTTCACAATGGCCGGGTGCCTTTACTGGGAAAATGGCCAGCCCTGTTCTGGAGCTTTTACGGCGCTACCGGTACGGTGATTGTTCCCGTATTGGCAGTGTTGGTTTGTTTGCTGGCGATTTGGGCTTTAATGCGCTGGCGCAGCGAGAATTTGGTTCTGCTTGCTTCTGCCGTTACATTCATCACAGTTTTTCTGGGCTTATGGTTTGCCTTTGCTTTTCTGCATGTAAAGCTGCCATTGCTGCGGACCGCTTTGTATTTCCTGATTTTGCTTCCCTTACCGTTATTGGCTTTGTTAGGTCCCCAATCGGGAAAGCTGGAACGCCGGATCGGAATCGTATCTTTGCCTGTTCTAGTGTTCTGGGCTGCCTTATACATTCCGCAATGGACCGCCCGAACCACTGCGGAATGGCGTTACGATGCTTCCACCCGCGAGTTTGCCAAGGCTATTGAAGTGATGCGCGTCGCCTGCCATGCCGATAACATCCGCGTGGGCGGCTCCTGGATCTTCGGTTCGTCTTTGAATTTCTACCGCCTCAAGTATGTCTACAATCACTGGCAACCCATCGGACGACCGGAAAAACCGACTGAACCGGCGGACTACTACGTGCTTTCGAATGCCGACCGCTGGGCCATTGCCGCTCGCCACCTTCGGGTGATTATTGACGATCCGCTTTCTGAATCCGTGCTGGCTGCTAACGAAGCACCTTGTTCTCAATGAATTCACTAAGAAGAATGGTATTTGTTCATGCTTGATGTGCTTCTAACGCTGATTGGCGCGGCTTTGGTAATGCTGACCAGTTTGGCGCTAGGCTTTATCATTCTCCGCACTTGGGCCGTGCGCCTGACCAAGCTGGAAGAATTTCTCTTCGCCTTTTTTACCGGTGCGGCGGTTGTTAGTCTGGCTGTTTTTCTTCTGACTGCCGTTCATGCCGCTTATACACCTGTGTTTCTTTTGTTTGGAATCGCTTGCATTGTGGTTTGGGTTCGTTTGTTCAGGAAGCCCATTGTTTATAAAGCGGTAGCGCCCTTGCCTAAACTTTGGTTGGTGCTGGCCCTTCTACTTTGTTCCCGCTTTATTCTGCTTTACGTTTCCCGCGCGCTTGGCCCGGAATACAGTTATGACGGCTCCACTTATCATCTGGCGCTGGTCGCTACCTACTTCCGGGAACATCATTTTCCGGTCATCACCACCAACATGTACGCCAATTTTCCGGAAGGGCTGGAAATGCTTTTCTTAGCGGCGTTCTCCGTAGGAAGGCACCCCGCAGCCGCTACAGTTCACCTGATGATTTTCTTCCTGCTTTGCGCCGCGTTCGTTGCTTTCGGGTTGCGGTTTCGTTTGGCGAAGGCCGGAATTGTAGCGATGGTGCTGTTCTTTCTGGCTCCGATTGTGGGTTTCGATGCTTCGGTCGGCTACAACGATGTGGCGCTGGCCGCTGCTTGCTTTATGACGTTTTATGCCCTGCAGCTTTGGGCCGTTACCGAACACCAGAAAGGATTGCTAATTGCTGCGGGATGCGTTGCCGGTTTCGCCGCAACCATCAAATACACCGGCTTTATTGCTCCTGTGTACGCGTTTGGCTTCGTGTTCTGGAATTCGCGTCAGCATTGGAAATTCTTAAAAACTCGCCTGGTTCTGTTGACCGTTCCGGCAGTGCTGTTGATTGTCCCCTGGCTGGTTAAGAATTGGGTGGAAGTTCACAATCCATTTTCCCCATTCTTTAACCGGACCTTTCCCAATCCTTATCTGCACATTTCGTTTGAAGATTCTTACCGGTATGGAATGGCTCACTACAACAATCTGACACTAAGTGAACTGCCACTGCAGGTGACGCTGCACGGCGACCGCTCGCAGGGAATTATTGGTCCGGTGTTTCTGTTAGCTCCGATTGCTGTGTTTGCTTTGGGTTCGCCGATCGGGCGGCAGTTGGTGATCGGGTTTTTAGTGTTTCTGCTGCCTTATTTCGGCAACATCGGCACACGCTTTCTGTTTCCTTGTTTGCCGATGCTCTGTCTGGCTATCTGTTCCGTGCTGCAATCCTGGCGCGGCGCCCTACTGCCGGTTCTGATTTTGCAATTTTGCGTTTGCATCCCCCGCATGATCGGCAAGTATGCACCTGCCGCTCGCGGACCCGATGGGTTATACGTGATCCGCTGGAATGAAACGTTCCGCAAACCTTCTGAAGACTCGATTTTGCGAGAACGCTTATACGGCTACGATATGGCCCGTTACATCGACCAATGCCTGCCGACGAACGCCCGCATTTTCCAGTTTGGCGGCGTCCCCGGCGCGTATCTGCGCCAATCGATGGATGAATTCTATGAAGGCGCGCAGAACGAGAAAACCACTTCGATGTTGTGGAGCGGAGCTTATCCCGACTTGCGCCCCACTGAAGAACACACATTTCAGTTTCCTGCTACGCGGCTCAAAGCAATTCGCCTGGAACAGACCGGAACAGACAAGGAAGAACTCTGGACCATCAGCGAAGTAAAACTTTACCAAGGCGAACAGCAGCGGCAGCGCAGTTCCGCTTGGAAGCTTACGAGCAGTTCTTTTTCCTGGGATATTGGACTCGCTTTCGATTCAAACTTTGTTACCGTATGGAAGAGTTGGGAACGTATCACTCCCGGCATGTTCGTGCAAGCCGACTTCGGCCAGCCGATTACGCTCGATCGTGTGGCCGTTGACGGTCAGCGAGCCAGAGCTGTGCGAATGGTTTTGAAGGGCGTAGATGCAAATGGCCGTACTGTAACACTCGCTGAACAATCAACCGTTGCCGCCATTCCAGCACCGGAAGATTACCGGCAACGGGTGACTGCCGAAGTGGAAAAGCTCGGCTACCGCTATCTGGTGATTGACCAATCCCAGCCTTGTTATCACGAAATCTTAAATGACCCTTCAGCGTGGCGCATGACGCTGGTAACGAAACAAGGCGGCTACGCTCTTTTCGCGTTGAAGTAAGTGGAACAAATTAGGGCGACCACTTCGTAATCTATAGTGTGTCTGATAGGTTGTGAAGCGGTCTCAAAACCAGCTTTCCGGAAAGGACACCGGCCATGACGTCAATCAATCTTAGTGTTATCTGGTCAGCGTTGCTGATCATACTTGGATTGTGTCTGTTTGAAGTGGTCAGCAGCGTTGATAACGCGGTGATCAACGCCAGCGTGCTGGCAAAAATCCATAATCCCCGCGCTCGAAGGTTTTTTCTGACCTGGGGAATGCTGATCGCGGTGGGCGCAGTGCGCGGCATTTTGCCTTTTATTATCTATTACATACCAAACAGCAAGCTGGGTTTTCGCGAAGCTATGCTAGGTTTCTGGGGCGGCAATCCGGCGGTGGTCCGAGCGGTTGAAGAAGCGGCTCCCCTGTTGTTAATGGCCGGCGGCATGTTTCTGGTGCTTTTGTTCCTGCACTGGTTGTTAGCGGAAGAAAAAGCATTCGGCTTCGGGTTTGAATATTACCTGCTAAAAGCCGGCGGAGTTTGGTTTTATGGAACCGCCGGAGCGTTGCTGGTGATTGTTCTGTATGTTATCAAAACCTATGTTGAGCCGGCGGAACGCGCCGCTAATCTGATGTTGTCAGCCGCGGTTGGTATTGCAGTGTTCTTCATTGCTGATGGATTCAAAGAACATGCGGAAGCTGTGGAGGCCCGCTTGTTGGAAGACCGCAGCAGTTCCGATCAGGCTTTATCGGACTGGTCCAAAGTATTGTTTCTGGAAGTGATTGACATGACGTTCTCCACTGATGGCGTGATCGGCGCTTTTGCGTTCACGATGGTAGTGCCTTTTATTCTGGTTGGCAATGGTTTGGGTGCTTATGTCGTTCGAAAACTAACGCTAAGTAATGTAGACCGTCTTTGTTCCTACGAGTATCTGAAAAATGGCGCGATGTACAGCATTGGTTTGCTTGGCGCCGCTATGACGCTGGAAGGGTTTGGAGTTAAGATTCCTTCCTGGGTTTCGCCGGTTATTACGTTTCTTTGTGTGGGCGGCTTCTTCTGGAAATCCGTTCTGGCAAATCGCGCCAAAGCTTTAAAAACAGTGAATGCTTAATACAAAGGTGAAGGAGTTCTGCAAGTGGCTACGTTTCAACTGGAAAAAGGAAGCAAATTTTCTCTCGATAAAGGCATCCGCCGAGTTCGCATTGGATTAGGCTGGGATGCCGGCGACAACTTCGATCTTGACGGATCAGTATTCGGGCTAGTTCATCTACCGGGCGGAAAACCGATGTTTTATGGCGATGGCAGCCATGCTGTGTGTTACGCCAACTCGGAACTGAAAAAGCCGGACGGCCGATTTATCACGGCTGATGAATCCATTATCCACTCCGGCGATAACCGCACCGGCGCAGGCGAGGGCGATGACGAAATTATTACGGTTGACCTGACAAAGCTGCCGCCGCAGGTCGTGGAATTGGCCGCCTGGGTCACCATTTACAAAGCAAAAGAGCGCCGCCAGAATTTCAGCCTCGTCAAGAACAGTTATATTAAAGTGACTGACGCGGATACCAACGGCGCATTGTGCGAATACCGGCTCCGCGAGGAATTCGGTAATGCGGCCAGCGTTCAGGTAGGCAGCTTCGTAAAGAATTCCAACGGCACATGGGAGTTTACGGCGGTAGGCGCGGGCGCACCGGTTGAACTGGGCGATGTGTTGAACCAGTACTCGTAAGCAAATCAGGATTTTTCATGAGCGAGAAAGAGAAGCCGAAAGTGAGGGTGCTCTTTCCTCCAGGAACACAACCCGATGCCGTCCCGCCGGAGCCGGCTCCTTCTAACGCGCAAGCTTTTGGGGAAGCGCCGAAAGAAACCATTGCGCCGCCTATTGGTAAGCCGGTAGTGAAGCCGTTGTTTCCAGTAGAGGTTCAAGACAAATTGCCGCTGATTGCAGCCAACGGCCCGGCCACTTTGAACTTTGCCGGAATGTTTGTTCGGCGCCGCCTAGAATTTTCAATTGAGCAGTTGAAGCAAACTAATCCGGACATTACTGCCGAACAAGCGTTTGAAAAAGCGGCGGCCACCATTCGAATTGTGAATCTGGATGACCAGAAAAGCGGCAAATTTCTGGATTTCGGCGTGGCCGCCCAACAGCGTTTCGCCGAGATTGCACAGCAGATTCTGGATGTGACTACAGCGCCGGTGATTGATAGAACCCGGCGAGCGGTTCGCGCCATTGCCGACCTGATTGCCGGAACCAACCCGGAACAGCTTTTCAAAACTTCTTCCGGGTTCGCCCGGTTTTTCGAAGGCAGACCCAACTTTGAACAAGCAAGACTAGGATTGCTGCAACGCTTGGAAGAAATTAAGAACCGGTCTAAGCTGACACAGCGGAATTTAGCTGAATTGGGCGCGGTGTCGCAAACAGCCGGAATTCTGCACCAGCATTTATCAGCTTCGCTGATCGATGTGGAAGCAGTGTTGGTGGCAGCCAGATTTCTGATTGAATACCTGAAAGTGAATCGCAGGGAGAAGCCTTATTTCGCGGAATGGGCGGAACTGCTTGAAAGGCGCGTCAGCAGCATACTGACAACACGGCTCACTTTATTGCAAGCTTTCAAGCAGCTCGACGTGCTTCAGAAAAGCTTGTGTCACTTTACGGAAACGGTGCACCATGCGCTAGTGAACCTGATACCGGCCTGGCATGGCAACTGCATGGCGGTTCTTTCGAGCGTCAGATTTGAACAGGACACTGCCCAAGCGCAGAAGGCGGCCGCGTGGCGAAGCCTTGCTGTTTTGCGAAATCAGATTTTGAACCTGCTCCGTGTAGACGAAAGGGGAACGACCAATGAAATTCGATCTTGAAAAGGACACGGCGAAAGTCAAATTCATGCTGGAAAAGAAGAACATTCCTTCTTTAACAGCGGAAGTGGTGGCCGATCTGGACGTTAGCGGATCCACCAAAGGCATTTACGCCAGCGGAGCCATGCAGGAAGCCGTTCAACGCGTCGTGCCGGTGGCCCTGAACTTTGACGACAACGGCGAACTGCCGGTTTATATCTTCAACGACGGCGACCAGTTTGCCCAATTATCGGAAAACCTGACCGCTCGGAACTATACCAACTATGTGCAGCAGCAGATTTTGCGAAACCAGAAATTGCCGCGCTGGGGCGGGACCGATTATGCTCCGGTGCTGAAACAGAATTTAAGTGATTTAGGTTTTCTTAGAACAAGCGATCATTCGATGGCAGCGAAACGGCCCGGTTTCTGGAGCGCTCTTTTCGGCGGCGAATCATCACACTCCGCACCTTACTTAACTCAACAATCCAGCAGCGGCATTCCAGCGATTCTTTACTTTTTCACGGATGGCGAGAACGAAGATCGGGAAGAAACAGCCAAACTGCTCCAAGCTTGTAGCGCGGCGCAAAGCCAGATTTATTTCAACTTCATCGGAGTAGGCAACGAGCGGTTCGACTTTCTTCATGCGATTGGCGATCGCTTTCCGAATACCGGCTTTGCCCAGATCCGTGACATCGAGCGCACCGCGGGCAGCGATGAAATTTATGAATACCTGATTCCTGACGAATTGACCCAATGGTTAAGCAGCTTTGTTCGTAAGTAAGGATTGAGAAAAAACATTATGGGAACCCCAACATCAACTGCCTCCAGCCTTCCTGTTGTAGCGGATTCGCCGGATGTGACGGCTTCGGAAAAAGCGTTGCCGCCGGAACTGATGCAGAAAGCGGCTGAACTGGCCCAACAAATTGTGCTGGACCCGACTAAACCGGAAACCATCACCAGTTTGGGCGCTGGTCCGCAACGGGCGTCGGCTGCTATTTCGGACCAACTGCTGAGCCATGTGCAAGTGAAAGACGCCGGGCAGGCCGGAAATCTGCTGATGCAGTTATCGGTGAAGTGCCGGTCAGTGGATACAAATCAACTGGCTCCCAACTGGCGCAGCAAAGCTTCTCACATGCCGGTGTTCGGAAAATTGTTCACGGCAGCCCAAGCGAGCTTTGAAGGTTACCAACACACGCTGGCGGAGCTTGAAAACATCACTCGCCAGTTAACCGCTGCCCGCGCCACTATTTTGAAAGATGTTGATTTTCTGGGAACGCTGTATCAACAGAATCTGCAAATCTACAAAGACCTACAGCTTTGGGTCCAAGTGGGCCGCTTGAAGCGCGATGAACTGGATACAAAAACAATTCCGCAGGCCCGCACCGACGCCAGTGCGTCAGCAGATCCGCTTCATGCGCAAAAACTGGCGGATCTGTTGGGAATGCGCGAAAGATTAGACAAGCATATTCACGACCTTGAACTGACGGCCATGATTCGCTTGCAGAATGCCCCAAAGATACGGATTGTGCAGGCAGGCGACATTAAGCTGGCCGACAAGCTGCAAAGCTCCGTGCTGAATACCATTCCGCTTTGGAAAGATAATCTGGCTTTGTCGATTACCCAGAACCGGCAAAAAGAAGCGGCGGAGTTGGAAGACCAAATTGATGACACCACCAATGCCCTGCTGCGATCAAGCGCCGACATGCTGCATGAAAACGCGGTGATGATCGCCCGCCAGGCCAATCGGGATATCGCCGATATTGAGACTCTAAAGCATACGCAGCAGCAATTACTCGCAACCATTGATGATACGCAGCGGATTGCGGAAGAAGGCTTTAAACGTCGTGAATCAACGCGAGCCGAAATGGTTCGTATGCAGGAAGAATTAAAACAAAAGTTGTCGCGCAACTGAAGCAAGGGAACGTCGCTTTGCGCTTGTCCGTAAAATAGGAGGACATGGCACTACTCGACAAAATTCAAAAAGACATGGTGGAAGCGATGAAGGCGAAGGACGAGGCGCGACTGGGCACGGTCCGCATGATTAAGGCTGCTTTAAAAAAGCATGAAATTGATTCCATGAAGCCGCTGGATGAAGCAACCGAAATGCAGATCATGAACACTTTGATGAAACAGCGCCGCGAAGCATCAGAGCTTTACCGCAAGGGCAATCGCAGCGACCTGGCCGAGAAGGAAGAATCAGAACTGAAACTGATTGAGACCTATCTGCCCTCTGCCCCGTCCGATCAGGAAATGGATGCCGCCCTAGAAGCAGCCATCGCGGAAACCGGAGTGACCAGTTCCAAACAGATGGGCGTAGTCATGAAGGCGGTTCAAGGAAAGCTGGCCGGCAAGCGAGTGGACGGCAAGCTTTTAAGCGAAAAGGTAAAAACGCGTTTAGGTTAACAACCCGCGCACTTTGCCTTCGAGTGAAGTGCGTACGGTTGTGGCGGAAAGCAACCTTTCCAGCATTCCTAAATCGGCATCAATGGTTACGTCCTTATCCGTTACTTCCACCGTACCTTTAATGGCGTTGCTGAGAAAACCCATTTTGGCCGTGCAGGCAAAAGTCAGAGTTTCGCCCTGCCAGTTCCGATGCTCATTTGTAAGCTGAATAGGAAGGCTGCCGACGCCGCGAAATAAATCGTCAAATGAGCGGTCCACTGCCCGCTTCACTTCTGCTTTGGACTTATTGTGCGAAACAGTGACTCTCATGTGGGTATAATTCCTCTTCTAAAATATAGACGCAGAAAAGACCTGTTCTGCTCCGTGAATCGTAAGCTCAAGGGAAGCTAACGCCGTTTTAACAGTGTCTAATAAGTGATATGAATGCCTTAAAAACAGTCCTGCTGCTCGGATTATTGAGCGGATTATTGTTGTGGGGCGGAGAACTGCTTGGCGGCCGCAACGGACTTTATCTTGGTTTGCTGATGGCAGGCGGCGTTAATTTCTTTAGTTATTTCTTTTCCGATCGCGTGGCGTTGATGACTTACTCCGCCCAGCCGGTTACGCCGGAACAGAATCCTTACGTTTACAACCGGGTTGCGCCGTTGGTGAGCGGCTTGGCGCAGCGGATGAACACTCCCATGCCTAAATTGTGGCTGATTTCCGACGATTCGCCGAACGCTTTTGCTACAGGCCGCAATCCGCATCACGCTTCCGTCGCGTTTACTACCGGAATCCTATCTTTAATGGACGACGGCGAGATTGAAGGCGTAGTGGCGCATGAACTGGGCCATGTTCTTCACCGCGATATTCTGATCAGTTCGATTGCCGCTACCATCGCTTCGGCCATTACGTTTTTGTCGCGAATGGTTTTCTTTTTCGGGCCGCGCCGCCGCGATGACGAGGAAGGAAGCGGCAGCGCGTTCGGCGGGTTGGTGATGATGATTTTGGCTCCCATTGCCGCGCTGCTGATTCAGATGGCGATTTCACGCACTCGCGAATATGACGCTGACCAAGCTTCCGCCAAGTACACCGGCAATCCGCAGAAATTAGTTTCCGCTTTGCAGAAGCTTGACGATTATTCGCGGCGCATTCCGATGGACGCAACGCCTTCCACGGCCCATATGTTTATTGTTCAGCCGTTTACCGGCGAATCGTTTCAACGCCTGTTTTCCACCCACCCGAGCACCGCGGAACGCATCAGGCGCTTGCAGGAACTGGCGGTTAAACCAGCTTTTTAGAAGCGTCGGGCTAAGCTGATGCTTATGGCCCAAACGCCCTGGGGAGAGTTTCCCATTGCTGATGCTCATGTGCATTTCTTTTCTCACCGTTTTTACCAAACGCTGGCCGCGCAGAAGAAACTGCCGGACGCATCGGCGCTAGGACCGCTGCTGCAATGGGATGTTCCCGAAGAAAATTCGATTCAACTGGCGAACATTTGGCTTTCCGAAATTAACCGCTACGGCGTCAGTAAAGCAGCGCTAATTGCCAGCGTGCCGGAAGATGAAGAAAGCGTGGAAGCGGCCATAGCCGCTTACCCGACCCGGTTTGCCGGTTACTTTATGCTTGATCCGCTGCGGCCCGGCGCAGCCGAACGCGTCAAGGCTGTTTTTGAACGGGGGCATCTGCAGGGTTTAGCGTTGTTTCCAGCCATGCACGGTTATTCCATTACCGATCCGCGAATCGTGCCTGTGCTTGAAGCTGCCGCAGACCAGCGAGCTATTGTGTTTGTTCACTGCGGGGCGTTAAGCGTAGGCATTCGCAAAAAGCTCGGCTTAAGCAGCCCTTTTGATATACGCTATTCGAACCCGATCGACCTGCATCCGGTAGCGCTGCACTTTCCACAAATCCGGTTTGTTGTTCCGCATTTCGGCGCGGGCTACCTGCGCGAAACTCTGATGCTGGCTGATCTGGCGCCGAACGTTTACCTGGATTCTTCCAGCAGCAATCGATGGATGCTGTATGACCCGTCCGGGTTGGATATTCGCACGGTGTTTCGCCGCGCCCTGGACGTGGTTGGCCCACAGCGCATTCTGTTCGGAACAGATTCCAGTTTTTTCCCCAGAGGCTGGCAGGCGGAAATTTTCAAGCAGCAGACAACCGCACTGTACGAACTGGGTTTGGAAGCACCGGAAGCGAAACTGATTTTGCACGATAACTTTCTTCATCTGTTTTCCCGGCAACTGCCCGGTTGAAATTCTAGGGACAGTGTTGAGCGGATGTCGATGAGTTAAATAGCGTTTCGCGCAAGCGCACCACTTCACCGATCACAAACACCGCCGGGTTTTTTACTTCCACTCGATGAGCAGCAACTTCGGCCAAAGTGCTAATGATGACATGTTCTTCGGGCGTAGCGCCGTGTTCCACAAACGCAACTGGTTCTTCGGTAGGGCGTCCCGCGCCGATTAATTGTTCCGCAATCTGCGCTCTGTTTTTTACGCCCATCAGAATCACCAGCGTGTCAACGGCAGCATAGCGCCGCGCCCAGTTTTCGTCGATGTCGTCTTTCAGATGCCCGGTAATTACCACGAAGCTTTGGGAAATCTGGCGATACGTTACCGGAATGCCGGCCAGACCGGGGACCGCAATGGCCGAAGTAACGCCGGGCACCAGTTCCACTTCCACGCCGTGTTTAGCGGCGAGTGCCCATTCTTCCGCGCCGCGCCCGAACACAAACGGATCGCCGCCTTTCAAGCGAACCACTGTTTTCCCGGAACAAGCATGATCGATCAGCAGTTGAAAAATTTTCTGTTGTATTTCGTGCTGCTCGCCCTGGTGTTTGCCGACGTATAAACGTTCCGCCTGGGGATTAATCAGCTCAAGCACATCCGCGCTGACCAGCCGGTCGTAAAGCACCACGTCGCAGTGCGCGAGAACACGCGCGGCCTTCAGCGTCAGCAGGTCGGCCCCACCCGGCCCCGCACCGACCAGGAAAATTTTGCCCCGCTTCTGGTTCATGTGGTGCTGTCCATTGATGCAGGCCGGCTCGGGTAGCGGGAAGAATCCTGATTAAATTGTCACACTCTTCATTCATCCTCTTTTTAGGGCGCAAGTGTTTACGACGAAGATTGCATCGGCTGTTTTATACATTTGGGAGCTGTACCGTCGAAGTACTTCTGCGCTAGCGTCCAGCACTCAACTGCAACAAGTCGCCCGAGTAAACGCCCCGCCCAGTCCGCCGCTTTGAAATGAATTCCGCCGTAACGGCGCGACAGGCCGGCTTGATCCGCTGCTTCGGTAAACGTCTTCCAGCGCAGCGTTACAGGTCCTGCCGGAGTGATTCCCCGCTCAATTCTGGAACCGCCCGCCGGGAAAACGTAACTACCCCCGAACCGGTCGCTGCCCGTCCATAATAATAGGACCTCGGCGGCAGCAGCGCTGTAGGCGCTGTGTCCTGACACGTAATCCGGAAACGGCGGGGTCGGTGAACTTTCAAGCTGGTACGGTCTCCAGTGCGAACCGTCTATCTCTTGAGTTCCTTGTCCGGGACCGCCCCAAGCGCGGATCTTCTGTCCGGCGTAGAGAAAGCGAATGGCGCTGATGGGCCTCACGGAATCCCAAGCCCGTTTCGCATCCCAGGCCGCGATGCCGGCATCGAACAGGGCATTGGAAAGCGCGAAGAACATTTTTACGTCGTCGGACAGCGTGTGGCGGTCCCGTTCCGAGACAAACTTGGCAAACGTCAACCAATGCCCCGGCGATTGCACTGTGAACGGTCCGTCGCTCCAGTATTCAGAGATAGCTTTCTGCTCGTCCGTGAGCGTTGCGCTGATATGCACGAGTTCGTCGGCTTGCGATTTGTACGCCTCCGTTCCATAAGTCGCCGGGCCGTAGCGCGCCAACACACGCCGGAACTGATCGCTCTTAGCGAGCGCAAATGGAATCACTTGCCCCCAGTGCGCTCCGGCAAACTTCTGGACTTCCAGCGTCCCGGTCGAATCGACGTAAGACAGCGGCTGCCAATGATTCGGATCGGATAATCCGCGATTGATCGCCGCCAACCCGGTGGGACGATTGGTTGGGGTAAACTTCGTCCAATCGGAATACGCTCCAGGAGCGAGATCTCCTGACTGGTCCGAGCCATCGCGGTGCCGCAGTTCCAGCACTGCCCCACAGGCCACGTTTGCGATGCCCACCGGGGTGTTGATATCCGTGGACGCGCTCACAGAGTATCCAAGCCGGTTCAAGACCGGTGTGTAAACGGACGCGGCATACTCCGGGAACAGGTCTGTTAAGGCGCGGTACGCTGCGTAGCTGACGGTTTCCTGTCGGTTGTTCAGCGTCCACTCGCCGGCGGGCCGACGTAAGGCATCGTGCAACTCTGTGCCGACGGCGCGTTCATCGTAGGCCGCCCAACTGTCATACAGGCACGTATTTAAAACGGCTATAGCTCTTGCCGCAAATGGAGCGCCCAAATTGGACTGTTGAATAGCGCTTAGGGCAACCCTGTTCCATTCGAGAACCGCGTTGTCTAGTGGCGGAGAAGCGGTGTGCGCTCCGAGGTTCACGGCCCAGACCAACACGACACCGCCCACAATTACACGTTTAACATTTCGCATTTCATTTCTCGTCACAGCCAACCGATGCTGTCCGATTCAATAGGCCCGGATTTCTCTTAGGTACCAACGCGCATTTCTGTCTTGCTGCACATTGTTTTTTTATGATAGTATTCTTACGCAAGAAGAACCAATTGGCTACTTAGGTCGGAATGATAACTCTTCCGGAAGCTCGTTTGCTAGTCCTGTTTTGTGCCACTGTTTCTCTTCTCCCAGCACAGCATGTTCCTGTTCCGGTTCCGCATAGGCCGGTTCCGTCCAGACTGCCGGACCTGAAACAGTCGCCTAAACCAGCTACTGCCCGTTCCATGGTCGGCGGCCCCTGGATGATCGATGCCAATTTCCGTTCTGTGCTGCATATCCGAAACGATGTTCGAACGGCGGCGATTACGGTAACGCCCGTTCTATACCTGAGCAACGGAAAGAGTTACCCGCTGCTGCCGGTGCAACTCTCGGCCGGTGGAAGCGTTTCCTTGAATCTCAATGATATGCTTCAGCAGCAGGGAATCGCCGGTTGGGCAACCCTATCGGGATATGTGGAATTGCAATATCAGTGGCCGTGGGACGCGCTCTGCGCGACCATTCAAAACCTCGATGCGGTTCACAGTGAGCTGTTCAATTTCAGCTTGATGCCCGGGCCATCTTCGCTCGATAGTTCCGAGCAAGCGACAGATATACACCTCGAAGGGATGTGGTGGAAGCAGGAGCCCGGGGTGACTGGGTTCCTTTCGCTATCCAACGTGAAGACGGCAGCAATGGATGCTCAGGTCCAGGTGACCGATGCAGCCGGGCAGTCCATCAAAGAATACGCTCTGTCGATCCCCTCTCATGCGACAACCACGATGCGATTATTCGATGCGGCGGATTCACTAGCGCAGGCGGGCGGAGTTCAAGTCTCCTTTTCGGGTTCGCAAGCCGATCTGATTGTGAATGGCGGCTTAGAGGATCAACGGACCGGGTATTCGGCCAATCTGGGATTCTCACAGTTGCCGATGGGTTCCGGTTCGCAGCTATCGCATTACGCGGCAGTGGGAGTGATGACCGGGGCTGCCGATCCGATGATGCATTTCCCGGCGGGAACGGTGTTTACGCCTTATCTGGTCGCTCGCAACCTGGCTCAGCAAGCCGTGACCCTCAGGCCGATGCTGTATTGGATGCAGGCGGGAGCGCCACATTCCTATGCAGCGCCGTCCCAATCGATGGCGCCCCGGACCACCCGGAACCTGGATGTGCGCGGTCTGCTCAACGCAGCCGGTCTTGCCGACTTCAACGGATCTGTCAATTTCGAATTCGACATCACCGGCCCCGCTCACAGCGTTCTTCTGACGGCCGGGAGCGTGGACCGGAAGAACACCTATGTCTTCTCCGTTGCTGTAGCGGCCGTGAAGGAGAGCCTCGCTAAAGAACTTTCCCGTTGGAGCACCGCGAACGGCGACGATACGATGGTGACCGTTTGGAACCCCGCTGACGAGGCTCAGGACTTCGCTTTTACTCTCTTCTACCCGGGTGGGCAATACGTGCTGCCGATTCATCTGGAAGCTAAGGCTACCCGTTCGTTCGATATCTCGGAAGTGATCGCCGGCGGTGTGCCCGATGCGGGCGGCAGTGTTGTCCCGCTCTCCATTCAGGAGGGCAGCGCGGAACTGTCGGGGAGCCGGGGCGAAGTGGAACACATTCTGGCCGTCTTCGATGCCGGAACCTACAACGTGCAAAAAGCTACTTGCGGACTCTACTGCCAAACCTGCCAAGGAGCTACCAATTGGTGGATCGTCGATGATCCGTTTGCCGTGCCGCTTGCCAATAGTCACCAATTAACGATGCACGTTCAATACCATACCGGGACACAATACGACCACACGCAGAGCAGCAGTTGGAGTTCGTCCAACACAAGCATCGCCACTGTGAGTTCGGGCCTGGTGCAAGGCATTTCGGCCGGAGCGGCAACCGCCTATGCGGAGAACGACAGCGAACCGATCTACAGCAACACTTGTCAGGGCTTGGTCATTGACTGCCCCCTCAACAGCGGGGTGCAAGCGCAATCGCCGGGAATGGTGCCGGTTTTGTCTTGCAGCCCGGCACCCGTGACGAGGGGGCAAACAGTTACCTGTACGATCCAAGGAGGATCGGGCGTACAGGGTTCGAACTGGACTTTCTCGGGAAGCGATGGACATAGTGTTTCTGGACCATCGAATGCAACCTCTTGGAGTGGAGTTGTTGCGATCTCTGGAACGGTGTCGGCCACGGCCAATTACAACGGAGCTACAGCAAATCTTCAGGCTTCTATTAGCGTCACACCGCGCAGCCCTCTCACCGTAGCAATGCCCCCAATGCCGAGCACACCAGCCGCAAATGGCACGCCTCCAATGCCGGCTTTGACCAGCCCTCCGTCTGGAGCGGAAGGAACATACGGTCAATCAGCATACGCTTATGTGTGGAGTTTTACTTCTGCAGCCATTAACAGCGGACCCAATACCGGCTACTCTTACATCTCAACCTTAACCGACACTTCCAAATACATTTACGAACTGAATCCCGGCTTGACGAACCCTCAGGATCCTTTCTACACCCATCAGTATGGAAGATGCGGGATTCCGTCCGTTTCGCAAATCGTCTCCGCTGTACAAACTCACGAATATGCCGGAAACCCAAGTCACTACTCCGAGATAGCAGCGGCTTTGAGCAGCAACAATCCAGGTGTGACAGCGGAAGCAGTGGTGGCACTTACTAGCGACATCAGGAACGTAGCAACTCAAAAGATCCAACCCGTGTATGACGCAGCCGTTCATGCAGGAGATGTCGAGCCCCCAACAAATCTTCCGCCTAACATCAATATTCCTCCGTACCAGCCTTGTCCTTAATACCTTTGATCAGCGGTTCTGTCATGCTTAAGATTTTCTTAGTTACTCTCTTTGCTCTTCAGACCTTAGCCCTGCCGATGCCGGACGAGGTTGATTTATCTCGTTCGACTCAAGGCTTCCCGACGCAAACAGTATCTGGTCATGGATGTGGTGGTGGCGTATATGATGGCGTCACTCCTGATCGCGCCAGCTTCTGCAAGCCGTACTTTCCTGTTTCGCTGGAGATCACTGGAGCTCGGAAATCGTTCGCTAAGGACAAACCATCCGTGCTCGTAATACTGGTACGAAATACAAGCGATCAGCCCATCGAGCTACCCAGATCAACAATAAAGATAGAGCATGTTGACAAACAACTATTTCTCTCTTTTAGTGTTTATTCACAACCTAATTTAAAGGGGCTCAAGACAGTTTTTGCCTTCGGTGCCACAACAGTTCCTTCGTCGGTGGTTCGCGTTCCTCCACAGCAGGCAGTTACGTATCTGCTCCCGTTCGACCGAAAGGCATATGCAACTAGTAATACAGAGCAAGTAGCCGTTACGGTCAGTGTCACCACGTATGAACTGCAACAAAACAAGGCGGACCCGATCAGCAATGAAGTCGGATATGAGCTGACTACAAAACCATTTATTGTTAAGTAAGGTTTACCTTATCGGCTCCACTTACAATATCCTGTTGACAGCCGACAGCGTAAACCAGAAAAGCACCTATTTTTTCGCGGTCTCCGTAGCCGCTTGCAGCAACTGATACCGATTTGTCATCAGAGAGCAACAGGAGTAGACTGAGCTCAGCGTGT
>CAXTWH010000015.1:0-106949 GCA_964247975.1 uncultured Bryobacteraceae bacterium
TTAAGACCGTCTGGTTATCAGAAGCAAAGATTCGGGGAGTTACGCTCGGCAAAAAGGTCCACTGCCTGGGGCGTCCTATCTTTTCCGTGCATAAACAGTCCAGCTTGCAGATCGGGGACGAAGTTCGATTTCATAGCCACCCGCGATCAAACCCGATGGGCGTTCCGCAACCATGCGTGGTTCGCACCATCGCGGCAGGAGCTAAGCTCGATATCGCTAACCGCGTAGGCTTGTCCGGCGCGGCAGTCGTTTGCGCTTCCAACATCAGCATTGGAGAAGGAACCCTGATTGGTTCGGGCGCGGTAATCATCGACAACGATTTCCACGACCGTTTGCCGAGCGGAAGCTGGGGGAATAATGCCCGGAGTACCTCGAAGCCTATTCACATCGGAAAAGACGTATTCATTGGGGCGAGAGCGATGGTGCTGAAAGGCGTCTCTATTGGAGACCGGGCGGTAGTAGGCGCGGGCGCGGTGGTCACTAAAAGCATTCCGCCCGATGCGGTGGCGGCCGGTAATCCGGCCCGGATCATCAACTCGAATGCAATCTCAACCAACCAGTAGTGTTCGCGCCGGAGCCGATAGCCAGTTTCGGAACCGGAGGCTCCGTTTTAGCGTTCTTACCTCGTTGTTTTCAAAAGCAGCAACGTTAGCAATTAATTTCTTAGCTTTACCTCTGTTGTTTCGCGCTTTGGGTCCGATTGAGTTTGCCATGTACGCGACCTTGAATGTCGGTTCCGCTTGGCTAGCCTACGCGAACCTGGGGGTTGGCCCAAAGCTGATTACCACGGTCGCGGCTGCGTATCGCGCCCAGGATAAAGAAAAAATACAGACTGCGTTAAGTTCAGCATTTTATCCGATTGCCCTTTTGGCTGCGCTGGTGGCGGTTAGCTTAACCGGGTATTTGTGTTTCGGAGATGCGCAGCACGTTCTGGGTCCTAATTTTTCCGGCCACAAAGGTTTAATTCTTAGTTCCGGATTTATATTGATTGCGACCGGCTGCTGCCAAGTTATTGCTTCCGTTTATGAAGCTGTTCAAACGGGCTATCACAACCAAGGCGTTCAGAATTTATACTTGGCCGCCGGCAATCTGATTTCTTTGGCCGGACTTTTGATCCTTGTTCACACCCGCCCCTCAATCACGGGAGCTATTTTTTGTATTTCAGTGCCGATCATTTTAGCCAGGTACGCCAACATCACTGTTCTGCTTTGGAAATATCCTGAAATCCGGCCCGCTTGGAAGGTGTTCAATCGGTCAACCTCCTGGTCGATGTTCAGTTCCGGATTGGGCTACAGTCTATCGAGCGTCGGCAGTTTTCTGAATCATCAGTTGCCGGTGCTGTTGTTGAACCATGTGTTAACTTCCGGCCAGACATCGAGTGCGGCTACTCTTCTGACCATGATTTCGCTAGCGGCGGGGCTGGTGACGATGATCACCGTGCCGATGTGCGCTTCCATCGCGGATAGCATTGCCAATAATGATCTGGACTGGATGCGGCGGTTTCTATCCAAGCTCATGGCCGGCACGGTCGCCTACGCTCTAGCCATCAGCATTGCTTTGTATCTGTTCGGCGAGCAGTTTTTAAAAATTGCTTTCGGCAAACAGCTTTTTGTGCAAAGGCACACGCTGGTAGCAGTGGGCGCTTACCTGCTGTTTGTTCTGGTGGAACACGTATTGTTGATGACGCTTATTGCGCTGCATCGGGTGTGGAACACGGCTATACTTTATGTCACCAGAGGCATACTGGCCACGCTGATTATTCCGTTTGCGGCTCAACGCATGGGCGTGGACGGCGTGTTTATCACGCTGCTCGGGTTAACCGTTGTCGTTACTATTCCTGCTTACATTTTTCTGTTGAATCAAACGAGTGGCGCTTTGAAAAAGCAGTCGCAGCAGTTTGCAAATTCACTTCTGCTTCCCGAAGTCGCTTAAAGTTTATGAATCTAGCTATTGTTGAACCCAGAGCGACCGGGCACAGAATGCGCTACGTGGGAAATTTAGCCAGACAGGCGCAGCAGCGCGGCCATCAGGTCACAATTATTACTACCCCGGACGCGCAGAAAGCAACAGCTTTTCAGCAATTTGTTGACCCCGTTTTGCAGGAGAAAACTTTTGCGGCCAGGGATGAATCGTCTAAACGCAGCTTGATGGCGTCGGCTGGCTTTCCGCAGTACAGCATGTATTTGTGGTTCAAATCAATGGTTGCGGAGATGTTGAGAAAGCAGCCGGTTGATCTCGTTCTGGTTCCCTATCTCAACTACATTGATAAAGCCGTAGCCCTGCTCGGTTCGCCGTTCGGAAGCATCCCCTGGAGCGGCATCGTGATGCGTGAATCCTTTCACCATCCGCGTTTAGGGCTGAAGCCGGACGACGATTCGACGGCGTTCCTCAAGGAAAAATTGTTTAACCGGCTGCTCGCCAGTTCCAAACTGCTCACGCTGGTCACCATTGATGAAACGCTCGAAGAATACGGGAAAACCAGATTCAAGCGATGTGATCGTCTTTGTTATGCTCCTGACCCGTCAGACGTTACTCCTGTCATCGACCGCGCTGCCGCCTGCCGTGAGCTAGGTCTGCAAGACGATGGATTTCATCTGCTCTGCTATGGACACATCGACGATCGAAAAGGAATTACTGAACTGTTGAGCGCGGTTTCCGCGCATTGCATTCCTAATCTAACTCTGATCATTGCCGGCAAGTGCCAGCCTGCCACGCTGCAAGTGATCGAAAAATCTTCAGCAGACCACCCAAGTTCGCGCGTATTGTTGTTAAACCAGTTTATTGATTCCGCTATCGAACAACAGTTGTTCAGCGCGGCGGACGCGGTTTGGGTCGGGTACAAAAATCACTTCGGGTCCAGCGGACTGTTGGGCCAAGCTGCCGCAGCCGGCAAGCCTGTTATCGCCTGCGAGGCCGGACTGATCGGTTATCTCACCAATCGCCACCATTTGGGCATGGCCGTCAACATTGCCAATCCCGAATCGGTACGAAATGCGATCACAACTTTGATGTGCGATGCGGAATTTCGCGCTCAATGCGCCCGCGCCGGACTCGTCTTCAGCAGCGAGCGCACGGTAGCTCATTTTTCCAATATGATTCTCGACCAGCTTGAGAGAAGAGCCAGGATCGCTCACTAGAAATTAAAGAAGCATAAGGACAAACTCTTGGCGGACACAAAGATCCTCATCGTTCATAATCACCCGATTCATTACAAATCCATGCTTTTCGGAGCGTTGCAGCAGTGCCGCAGCGATTTCCAGGTTTTGTATCTTTCCGAGTTCAGCAAGATCCGCAATGGAAAAATAAACCTGCAGAACGAGCAGTATCCGTATCAGATTGCCGGAAAATACGGATTCGAAGATCCGCGCTGCAATCTGGCTAGTTTGCAGATTATTCGCACCATTCTGAAAACGAAGCCGCAGATTCTGGTCACTTGCGGCTACCATCACTTGAATTTCTGGGTAGCCACCCTTACTGCAAAGCTGATTGGCGCTAAAACCGTTTTGTGGTACGAATCCAATGAATTCGATCATGCGCGGGTTGCTTGGAAGGAATGGATCAAGAAAACCTTTGTGAAGCTTTGCAGCTACGCGCAGGTTTATGGAACCAGCAACAAAAACTACCTGTTGAAACTTGGTTTTGCCGGCGACCGGATCGGCATCAAAATGGCCGTGGTCGACGTTGATAAATTCAAAGACATTCAGCCTGCTATCGGACAGCGAAGCCCGCGAACCCTGATTTACGTGGGCCGGTTTTCACCGGAAAAAAATCTGAAGAATCTGCTGGAAGCTTTAAAGCAAGTCAATGCAGCGTCTCCCGAATCGCCGCTTTTTCTACGCTTAGTCGGTTATGGGCCGCAGGAAGCAGAGTTAAAGGCGATTGTTCACCGTACCGGTTTAGACACTTTCGTTGAATTCTGCGGCGCTAAAACGCAGGAACAATTGAAAGACATCTTCCGCGAAGGCGACGCGCTGATTCTGCCCAGCACTACCGAGCCGTGGGGCTTGACGATTCTGGAAGCGATGTGCGCCGGTCTTCCGGTGATTGCTTCGGACCGGTGCGGCTGCACGGCTGATGTGGTGCTTTCTTCTAACGGCTGGCAGTTTGAAGCGCATAGTCTTTCTTCGCTGGCACAGGCTTTGACCAACCTGCAGAAATGCGACCTAGCCACGCTCAAACAAATGGGCGAGGAAGGGCGAAAGATTGCCGTGGAATATAATGCTGCAAATTCAGCGCGCCGGACTTCGGCGTTGTTCACCAAAATACTGAGCGAAAAAAGCGGAACTCCCTGCAATGACCAGGATCAGACTCGATTTGTTCTCAGTCGGTGATTACCGGCCCGGCAAAACCGCGCTGCACCGGTTGGGCTGGTACTTCATCGGCCAAAGAATTTTCGGATCGCGCTTGATTGTGTCCTACAAGCTGAAAACGGCGCTGCTGCAATGGTTCGGCGCGCAGGTCGGCCAAGGCGTGGTGATCAAGCCCGGCGTTCGGGTGAAGTATCCGTGGCGCTTGATGATCGGCGACCACGTCTGGATCGGCGAGGACGTTTGGATTGATAACCTTGAAAACGTCAATATTTTAAGCCATGCCTGCGTTTCGCAAGGCGCTTACTTTTGCACCGGCAATCACGATTGGAAACTGCCTTCCTTTGATTACCGGCTGTCTCCCATTTCGGTCGGCGAGGGCGCGTGGATCGGCGCGAAAGCTTTGCTTTGCCCGGGCGTTCAGGTGGGCGACGAAGCAATCCTGACGGCCGGCAGCGTTGCCACAAAAGATTTAGTCCCGGCAGGTGTTTACACGGGCAATCCGGCCATGCTGGTGAAAGCACGCTGGTCTGCTTCTTCTTCCAGCAAAAAAGAAATGGAATACGCTTGATGAGAATTCTGCATTGTCTTGATTCGATTGATCCTGCCTTTGGCGGTCCTGTTGAAGCGGCCCGGCAGTTTGCGCGATTTTGCAGCCCGCAAAACACAGTTGAAATCGTATCGCTCGATGATGACATCAGCAAATGGGTGAAATCCTGGCCGGTTCCCGTTCATGCGCTGGGGCAGGGTTTCTCTTCTTATCGGTACAATCCGCGTCTGGTGAAATGGCTGCGCGCCCATCATCAAAATTATGACGCGGTAGTGGTGCATGGTTTATTTCGTTACAACTTGATCGGCACCTGGAAAGCTCTGCGTCACACGGATTGTCCTTATTTTGTGATTCCGCACGGAATGCTGAATCCCTGGTTTAAAACCCGGTATCCTACCAAGCATTTAAAGAAACAGCTTTTCTGGCATACGCAGATTAAACCTGCTTTGCAGTGCGCGCGGAAAGTGATCTACTTGACTGAAGAAGAACGGCAATTAGCGAACCAAACTTTTGATGTTTCCAGTTTTGCCGAACTGCAATTGCCTTTAGGCATTGAAGATCCGTCCGGCATTGCCGCGCCGGATTCGTTTTCGTTAGAGAACCTGGATTTTCATAACAAACGGCTGATCGTATTCTTTGGCCGCATCTGCGAAATGAAGGGCTGCGACATTCTGATTAAAGCCTTTGCCGCAGCAAATCTGCCGAAAGAAGCCGTGCTGGTTTTTGCCGGTCCTGATAACGAAGGGATACAGGGCCAATTACAGCAGTTGAGCGAACGCTGCGGAACTGCGGATCGCATTGTCTGGCTTGGCCCAGTGTATGGCGCGGCGAAATTTGAGTTGCTGCGCGCTGCGGAATTGTTTGCTTTGCCTTCACACTGCGAAACGTTTCCGGTAGCGGTGCTGGAAGCATTGGCTTCGGCTACCCCTGTTTTGATCAGCAGTCAAGTAAACCTTTGGTCCACGATCAAAGGAGATTCCGCCGGTCTCATCTGCCGCGACACAGTTCACTCGGTAACTAAATCCTTAGGAGAATGGTTTCGCATGGAACCGGCTATGCGGCAAAAAATGAAGCAGAACGCCAGAAGCTGCTTTGAACAGAACTACCGGATTGAACAGGCCGTCCGATTGCACGAAGAATCGCTTCGCATTTGTTCACGGCATGGGTTCAAAGCTATTGCCGCTTAACTGGTAGGAACACTCCTACCGCTCTTAGTGGTTCGCCGTAGCCGGAGATTCCCGCTTCGCTTACTCCACTTTTCTAGTAATTCCCAAAGAAAAGCTGATTCAATGTCTAAAACAGTTTTGATTGATTATGGCTGCCATTCGTTCAGCTATCTTTTAGCGGCAAGGCTGTTTGATGACGGCTGCCCGTTTCAATATATAGCCAACGGTTCGCTGGAATCGCCTAACCTGCAATCGCTTGCTTCGTGGGCCGAAACACGCCCTGGTTTAGTTCGCATTGTGAACTGCGATAAGCCTTATGGAAAATTAAGTCTGAAGCAGCGTTTATTGGGTGAGTTGGAATGGGCTCGCCGGTGCGTCAAGGCTTTGGAAGAAGAACGCCCCGCTGCGCTGATCTGTTCCTGCACGCCGATTCCCGTTGCACTGAAAATTCAGGAATGGGCGCGGCGCAACAATGTGCCGTTCGTTTATTGGCTACAGGATCTACAAGGCCGGGCTATTTCGCAGTTGTTGTCGCGGCGCTTTGGCGCGGCTGGCTTGGTGATGGGAAGCCTGGGCAATTTCGTTGAACAGCGAATGCTTTCCCGGTGCGATTATGTCATAACCATTGCCGATGGCCACCAGGAAAATCTGCCTTCTTCCATTCGCCGGAATAATCGCTTTGGGTTGTTGAAAAATTGGGCGAATATTGCGCAGATTCCACAGGCTCCGGTGCATAATCCGTGGTCTGTTCGGCATGCGTTGGCGGAAACTACTAACATCGTTTATTCCGGCACGTTAGGAATGAAACACGATTTGTGGATGTTTCCGGCGTTGGCCTGGGAATTTCGAAATCGGCCCGATGTGCGAATCGTGATTGTCAGCAGCGGGGAAGCGGCGAATCATATTCGTGAAGAAGCGCAAGGCGAGGGCTTAGACAATCTGATTGTGCTGCCGTTTCAGCCTTATCAGGATGTTCCCCTGGTGCTTGCTTCTGCTTCGGTGTTGATTGCGCCGCTCGATCCTTCCGCCGGTTCGTTCTGCGTGCCTTCAAAAATTCTGTCGTACCTTTGCGCTGGCCGTCCCACAGTGTTGGCGATTGATCAGGAAAACCCAGCCGCGAGAATGATCAAGGAAGCAGCAGCCGGTTTAATCATTGAGCCCGGCGATACCAGCGCTTTTGTTTCCGCAGTGCGGCAACTGGTTGAGGATGAAGAGCAACGAATTTCGTTCGGAACCAATGCGCGCGCTTACGCGGAATCTACATTTCAAATTGAACGGGTAGTGTCCCGGTTTCTGCACATGATGACTCAGGCTGGGGTGGCATTATCGGCAAAGGACGGTTTGGCTCGAACTCTGTCTCCGCTGCCGCACTCCGTTTCTGTGTCCTAGTTTTGTGCAGAAAACCAATATGATCTGCCTGGTGTAGACATAGGGTTAATCTGTAGAAAACTGTTCACTGCAATAAACCATTTAAGCTTTCTTGACTTATTAATTTTACTCTTCTCAAATCAGTAACTTCCTTCGGCAAATAATCAAAGTCGTATTACTTAGCCGTGTTTTTGCCCTGAGCTTTCGTCAGAGATTGACTGAGCCGGTGCGCCACTTTTAGATCGGGTCAAAATTTCATGGACTCACAGTTAATTACTACGCCTCTCGCCATGACTGGTGAATCGGTTCCAACGGCGATTTCCGTATCGCGTCCGTTAGGCACAGTATCTTGCTTGATTGCTGCTGATGTTTGCGCGCTTACCTTATCTTTCCTAATAACGGAGTTTTTTCGCAATGGATGGGCAAACACTCAAAATACTTACTTTGCCGGTGTGCTGTTTCCCGCTATTATTCTTACTTTGTGCAGCTTTCTTGCTTCGCGTCTTTATCCGGGCGTTTGTGAAAATCCGGTGGAAGAATTAAGGCGTTTGGTGCAGGCTATTTCCTTGACTTTTGTTCCGTTAGGAACAGCTACGTTTGTTCTTCCGGCACTAGCTCCCGCGCGGCTGACTCTGATCGGCGCATGGTTGTTGAGCTTAGGTTTGTTTCCCGTCTTTCGCGCCTTGGCGCGGTCCCTGTTTTCCGGTTCCAGTTGGTGGGGGTCCCCAGTGGTGATTTTAGGAGCAGGACACACCGGCAAAGCTGTGCTTCGTACATTAACGCAGAATCGCCGTTTAGGCTTGCGTCCGGTGGCAGTTCTGGATGATGATCCCACAAAATATCAGAACCTGGAACAATCGCTGCTGGTCGGGCCTCTTTCGGAGTGCCTGGCGTTGGGCCGCAACAATCGGATTTCCTATGCCATTGTGTGCATGCCAAGTTTGTCGCGCAGAGATTTGTTGAAGCTGCTGGACCGCTTCGGCCACTGCTTTGCCCACGTGATGGTGATTCCCGATTTAATCGGCATGACCAGCCTCGGGCTGAGCGTGCGGGAAGTAGGCGGACTCATTGGACTGGAAGTTACGCAGAAACTTCTGCGCCCTTCCGCGCAAATGATAAAGCGAACAATCGATCTGACGATTACCATCTTGTTGGCTCCTTTAGTGTTGTTGATTATTGCTGGGACTGCGATTCTTGTGAAACTTGAATCTCCCGGGCCGGCTCTGTTCGCCAATGAGCGCGTTGGCTTTTGCGGACGCAAGTTTACAACCTGGAAGCTGCGGAGCATGGCCATTAACGGTCATCATTTACTCGAAAAATATCTGGAAGACAATCCGGCGGAACGCGCCATCTGGCAGGAAACGCAGAAGCTGAAACGCGACCCGCGAATTACCAGAGTGGGCCGCATCATTCGCAAAACCAGCATTGATGAACTTCCTCAGCTTTGGAATGTATTGATCGGTGATATGAGCTTAGTGGGTCCCCGTCCCATGTTTGAAGCGCAGATTCCTTTATATGGAGCCGGATACGCTTTATACAAGCGAGTGCGGCCCGGCATCACTGGCTTGTGGCAGGTTTCGGGAAGAAATAATCTGACGTTTTCCGAGCGCGCGCGCATGGATGCTTACACGGTCCAAAATTGGTCCGTTTGGCTGGATATCTATATTCTGGCTCGCACTATTTCCGTGGTTCTCACGGCTCGCGGCGCGTATTAACTGATTGGAATGCTGCAATCTATTATTCGTTCTTTGCTGGTTCTTGTCGCTTTGGCGGCTTGCGTTGGTTCGCTTGTTTCCGCGTGGGCCATCAGTCTGGCGGCAAAAGGCACAACTGCTTCAGTCGTCGCTGCCGCAAATCTTGTTCCGGTGAATGCGGATTACTGGTCGGCTTTGGGCGCGGTTGAAACCGATAAGAGCGAAGCGTATTGGCGTAAGTCATTACAGTTGAATCCGTATAATGCGGAGCTTTGGGCGCGGCTTGGGTTTTACACCGAATCCACTAAACATGACCTGCCCGCCGCCGAGCGCTTGTATCTTCAGGCAGCTCGTTTTAACCACATGTACCTGCCTTCCTGGACGCTGGCTAATTTTTATTTTCGCTACCGGAATAAACCAGGCTTTCTGGCGTCGGCTAAAGACGCGCTGTTTAAATCCCCTTTCAACAACAGCAGTTTGTTTTTTCAGGCATGGTCGCTCACCGGCGATAACCGGCAGGTGATGGCGCTGCTTCCGGCGCGGCACGAAGTGGTTTTTAATTACCTGAACTATCTGCTTGAAAGCAGCCAAACCGATGCGCTTGAAGCTGCTGCCATGCAGGCGCTGAGTTTGCCGCGCCGTGTTCCTGCTGATCTGCTGGAAGCAGTGCCGAACTGGCTGAATTTGGTCGGGGTTGCGGAAGACACCTTGCTCGCTGCCGGTCAGCCGGAAGCCGCGCTCAGGGTGTGGACAAAAACATCCCAGACCGGCTGGAATAAGCTTCCTGCTCCTTCCCGGTCGGCCCCGCTCACCAACGGCTCCTTTCAAACCGCGTTTTCCAATCATGGGTTCGATTGGTCATTCATGCCGACAAATGGAATTACTTTTGACCAGTTAACTGACCGGCATGAAGCGCGATTCAGTTTTTCCGGAACGCAGCCGGAATGGTGCCGCCTGTTGCAGCAGTTTGTTCCGGTAGCTCCCGGCAAAGCCTATCAGTTACAATGGCAGACTGACTATGCTGATTTTGAACATGCTATCGGGCTAACCTGGAAAGCGTATCCGGTGCGATTCGGCAGAGTTGATATGGAGTCCGGCATAGCCGGTCCTGATTTGGTGAATGAGTCGGGCGGTGCGCAGAAATGGAAATTTTTCAATTCGGCTGATGCAAATTTTGTTTTGGTGACACTAGAATTTAAGCGGCCTGTGGGCCAGGCGCGCGCTGAAGGCACGCTTTCCATTCATGACGTGGAAATGGTTCCCATAAATGATTCCGCTGCCCGGATCACTTCCGAAAGGTTGTTGAAAAATGAATTGTCCAGTTTGCAATAGCGTCGATACGCGGCCATCCCGGAAAGAATCGCGCTTTGCATTTATTAACGAATGGCGCGGACGCCAGCTTTACCGCTGTCGTGAATGCCGCCACAAATTCTATGTGCAAATATCCGCTCAGGAAATGCGCCGGTTAAAGGAAGCGGAAAGCATCCGCATGAAGCGCAAGCGGGGATGGAAAGGCTTGATACAAAAGCGCACGCACCGCCGCGCTGTGGAAGCGCTGGTGTTTTTCGGCATGTTGGTTGTTTTTTATTTGGCTTTTAACAGTCTTGTGTCCAGAGATGGCGCGGGAATGCTGCATCACTCCGCCACCGAATCGCAGCCCTGACCTACGACGATAAATTAAACAAAAAAGCACAGTGACGCTGCCGAGGCGTTACTGTGCTTTTTTGTTTGAACAGGAAGAACTTCTGGCTTACGCTGATAAATTCTGGCGCATCTGAGCTGTCAATCCGGGCTTTAACACACAGCAAGTTATCACTTCTGGCTTACGCTGATAAATTCTGGCGCATCTGAGGCTTCAGCGATTCAATCGCTTCCTGTAGCGCTTCAATCACTTGAGGCGCATCCCGGCGCTCGGAAGCGACGCGGGCATACACCAAGGCTTCATACGCGCGCTCGTAAGTGGCGCTCATATCCGATAAAGGAAGCAGACTGCGTTCGTGCTGAGTTAAAGTGGAGCAGATCTGCTGCCATGCTCCCGGCGCATTCGCGCTCTTGCTCGTGTGCAGCACTAAATTCAAAAGCGATACCGTTTCGGCTAACAATTCCGGTTTCCCTCCGCAATCAACAGGAGCGTACTTTTATACAGAGAGCGGCGGTGCCGGATCGTCTCAGGCCAAACTTTAATTCCAATAAAAAACGGCGGCCCGGAAAGCCGCCGTTTTTTGATGGAAGTGGCGCGTTGTTTCTAAGGATCTAAGGAATGGTGTAGCGCAGATCGACCCACACCATGTTAGTTTTGGCGTCTTTCGGGCTACCAGTCGCAACGTACCAGGGATTACGCCACAGGTAGGAATACTGTGTAATTAACTGCAGTGATCCGTACTGCGCGCTCTTCCAGAGAGTGGGCGTCAAGCCGATGGTGAATTCCTGTACGGAGCGGTTCTGCGAGTTTGACGAACCGCGGAATCCATATCCCAAGGGGGAGCGGGCAGCATTTGTATCCAGCGCCACGTTTCTGCCGATGTAGGTTCCACCGTAATAGCTGTACAGCAGCAAATTCTTGCTTAGGTTTGCTTCAAACCCGTCCACGGTGGAAAATGTGTGAATCAGCGAGATATTTCCGTTCGGGCGCAGGATCAGGTCCGGCGCCATGCCAAACACATAGCGGCCGCCGCCATCGCTGAAAAACGTGTTGGCAATGAGGTGAACGTTCTTGAATACTTCGAAATTGCCGTTGACCGATCCTCCGCCGCCCGTCGCAGTAAAGCTTTTGCCTTGCGCGTTCGGCACAAGCGGGTTGTAGTATTTGAAATTCCGTAGCAGTCCGACCACTTCAATGTGCTCTGTTAATCCATGCGGTTTCGCTTCAAAAGCAATTTTGCCGATGAAATCGGGAGTAGAATTCGGCACGCCGTAGTTGTTGGCGCCGCTGTTGAACTGGTTTGAAATAGCGGTGCTGCTGTTAGCGGTAAATGCTGAAGGATACGTAATGGTGGGCGCGCCGGCGCTGCCGCCTACGTACTGCTGCGGATTTTCCAGGGAGAACGCCATATGCAGATGATCGTTCGCGTGATACGTGAGGCGGAACTGCGTTTGCCGCGCCCACGTTAAGCCCACTTGGTAATTAGTGTCCATGTTCTGGGTGTAGAAGATGTCAGTCGGCAGCGGCGAAATGCCTTTTTTGCCCGGCGTCATCAGCGTCCAGTCCTGGCCACCCATGATTTCCAGCTTGTTTTTCTGTAAATCTACGAATACGTTGCGCATTCGGAACGTGTCTGAATTGCTGGTGTCAAAAACGTTGGTGGGCTGGTTGCCCAAAAAGTCAGCTTCGAAGTAGCCGAGCACTTTTGCCCCTAACACGTTCGTATCCACGCGCAAACCAAGGCGACTGTTCTGGGTGGAGAAGTTGTTTTCTGAAATCCGCCCCGGCGCGCCGCTATTGTAAGGAATGGCGGCAAAGTTTGTGCCGATGCCGCTGGCTACGTTGGTGGACCGGGCAAAATACGTAAAATCAACAAAACCGAACGGCGTGAACGCCGCATCGCCGATGTTGAAGGAAAGAGATGATTGTTTCTCCTTTTCCGGCGCTTGATGGGCACGCACTGGCACAAGCGTAAATGGCTGCTGGCCAGCATCGCTCACAATCAGCGGCGCGGCTGCCGTTCCCGTAGCGGGGACAGGGGTGGCAATGGCTCCCGCTGCCACTGCTCTTACTGTATTGTCCAGCAAAGTCTGTTGTTCGGTAACTGACTTCTGCAGCAGTTCAATCTGTTTCTGCTGGGCCGCAATTTTACGGCGTAACTCCTCAATTTCTTTCACGGAAATCGTCGGAACGGCAGGATTCGCGGTTGCGGGCGCGATTGCAGCACTTCCGGCGCTTTCCGGACCTGCCGCCATCAGTTGCATCGCCAATCCGGCGCTGCATACCAGGCTCAGCATCCTTTTTAAATTCATAGGCTCCTCAAGGTGCGAGATAAGGGTTGAGGGTTTTCCGACCTCAATCACTGCCATTGAGAATAGCCAGACAGTCTTACATCACCATGAACAGGCGGTAACGATACTGTAACAGGGTAATTGTTGCGATGCAAAATGTACTGCCTTGTTAGCGGTTTAGCGTTTAAAGATAGATTCGTTTTACGCGGGCATGAATACCGCAAAGCACACTGTAAGAAATCGTGCCTGCCAGTCGGGCGATCTCTTGCGCGTCAATGTGCGCTTTACCTTCTTTGCCTAATATTGTTACTGCGTCCCCTACCCGGACTTCCGGCGATTGGGTTACGTCAATAGTCGTGAGATCCATCGAAACCGCACCCAGAATGGGCGCAAATTTTCCCTGCACAATGACCCGGCCCCGATTCGACAGCCGGTGCGGAACGCCGTCAGCGTAGCCAACAGCCAGAATGGCAATCCGCATTGGCGCGGGTGCCTGAAAAATTCCTCCATAACCGATCAGCGATCCTGCTCCCACATCTTTCACTTGTAAAACGGTAGCTTTCCACTGGAGCGCCGGTTTCACTTGGATAACGGGAGAAGGAGCATGGCCCCTGGTAGGAGAAAAATATCCGTAAATGGCATGACCAGGGCGCACCATGCCGCGCCAGGCTGTTGTGCGCCGGTAAGCAATTGGAATCGTGCTGGAAAGGTGGTAGTAGGTGGCCTGCACGCCAGCTTGCGCTAACGCCCCGGCAACCCCGTCGAAAACCGCAATTTGTTTTTCCGTTTGCTCGGATTGGTAATTTCCGGCTGAAGCAAAGTGAGTCATCAGTCCTTCCAATTCAGCGTAAGGAGCCTGCTGTAAAACGTCCAGAATGGCGGCAGCATCCGGCTTAACGCCCAGCCTGCCCATGCCGCTATCGACTTTCAAGTGAAACCGATAAGGCTTTTGGCGGCTGCCGGCAATCCGGTTCAGTTCCAGAATGTCGTCGAGCGAGTGCAGCACGGGCGTCAGTTCGTAAGCCAGCATGGCTTCCCGCGTAAACGGCAGAAAATCAGCCATCACAAGCACCCGGGCTTTGATGCCGGCATCGCGAAGAGTAACGCCTTCGTCCGTGTTGCTCACCGCCAGCCAGCGCGCGCCTTTTTGTTCCAGCACCCGCGACACTTCAATTGCTCCATGCCGGTAAGCGTCGGCTTTCACCACCGGCATCACTTCAACTGCATGTCCCACTGCGTTCTGGACTGCCAGAAAGTTGTCGCCCACTTGTTGGCGCGATACTTCCACCCACGATCGATACGGAAGACGTTCCATAATTGCCTTTTACAGTTTGCGCGTAAACAGGCGATTTGCTTCCGCATAAGGATATTGCCTTTCCGTAAGGGCCTGGTAAGTCCCGGTGCTCTGCAATTCCTGAGCAATGCTGGTGATCACGCCTAAACAGGCCCGCATCGCGCCGGACCCTAAGCTGATGCGCTTTACTCCTGAACTTTTCAACTCGCTTACGATCGGAAATCCAGGTCCGGCCAGAACATTTAATGGCCCGTCCAGAGTTCCCGCTAACTGCGCAATCAAGGTTGAATTTTTCAAGCCGGGCGCAAACAAACATTGGGCTCCGGCTTGGTGATACGCTTTTAACCGCTCGGTGGCCTGCTGCATCCGGGAGTTTTCTTCTCTTGCCATCAGAAAAAGATCGGTTCGGGCATTCACCACTAACAGGGGAACCGCTTCCCGGATGCGCCGGATCATTTCCGCTTGCTGCTCCACTGGGACCAGCGTTGCTTCCGTGGTAGCGGCGGAATCTTCCAGATTGATTCCCACTGCGCCCGCTTCCCAGGCCCGCTGCGCTGTTTCCACTGGGTTTCCGTATCCGGCTTCAATGTCCGCGCTCACCGGCAGTTCCACGGTTTGGGCAATTCGTTTCACCACCATCAGCATTTCGGCCGCCGGAATATGCTGCCCGTCAGGATAGCCCATTGAAAACGCAATTCCGGCAGAAGTGGTGCCGATGGCAAGGAATTGTTCTTCTTCAAATATTCTGGCGCTGGCCGCGTCCCAGGCATTGGGCAGAACAAACGTGTTCTGGTGAATCACGGCAAAAATGCGCGCCTTATTTTCTTGCGTCATGTCTAAATTTTCCTTCGCTCACGCCTAGTAATTCGGGCTGAAACTTTATCCTGCGATGCTTGCTGCGCCGTTCAAATGTTGATTCCCGCATGCCAGAGAGCATAGCCAACGGCCTGCTTGAAATAAAGCCATTGCAGCGCGCGTTTACTGGTGGCCGCGCCTGGACGCGGCGAGCCGTATACTTGAATGCCTTGGTTTTCCAGCATCCGTTTAGCGCGAAAAATATGGTAGCCATCGCTCACCACTAAACAAGAATGCAGATTCATGCGCCGCATAATTTCCACGGCGGCGGCCACGCTTTGCGCAGTAGTTGAGCCAGCCGGTTCCACCAGAATTTTCTCCGATGGCACGCCCTGTTTCGTTAAGTAAGCCCGGCCCACTTCGCCTTCGGTAAACACCGGATCGCCTCCCGCGCCTCCAGTGGTCATTAGATACGGAGCCAGTTCGCGCCGATACAAATCGAGCGCGTGATTCAGCCTGGCCTGCAAAACCGGCGAAGGCTTGCCCCGGTATTCCGCTGCTCCCAGCACCATAATGACATCCGCTTTCTGTGCTTCATCCTGATTGGATTGTTGTTCAATCTGTTTGGCAATCCAGAAAAGGTAGGCTAGAAGCAGAACAACGGCTAGCGCCAGGCTCCCCAAGAGCTTCCGCATCGTTTATGTTCTGAACCCCATTCCGCTGTTTTTGGTTCTTATCAGTTTACGACTAGTTTCCATGCCGTTCCACATTGTTCAGCTTTCAAGCGTCCACAATCCATTGGTGCAAAGCATTCGCCAGGCGGTTCGCCGGTCACGCCCTTTGGAAGACGGCTCGTTCGTTGCAGAAGGTCCGCACCTGGTGGAAGAACTGCTGCGCAGCCGCTGGACCATTGAAAAGCTGCTGTTTACTCCGGAATCGTTTCCCGCTTGGCAGGATCGCGCCCGCCAGGCGGACGTGGAATGCATCATTATTCCAACCCGTACGTTTGCTTCGGTAGCCGCCACGGAAACTTCGCAAGGCATTCTTGCTTTGGTGCAGCCCCGGATCAGCGAATGGCCGGAATTTCACGGCCATCCGTCGCTGGTAGTAGTGCTGGATGGGATTCAAGATCCCGGCAATGCGGGAACCATTCTCCGTTCAGCAGAAGCTTTCGGCGCGAGCGGCGTGGTGTTTCTGGAAAATTCGGTTCACATCTTCAATGGCAAGCTGATGCGCGCTTCCGCCGGATCGCTGTTCCGCTTGCCGGTTCGCGAACTGGTGAAGCTTGATGAAATGATAGCCGAAGCCCGCCGCCAAAGATGGCAACTGCTGGCCCTGGTTCCTTCCGCGCCGGTTGTGCTCTCCCGTTCTCACTTCAGCGGACACCGCGCTTTGGTAGTGGGCAGCGAAGGCAGCGGCATCCGTTCTGAACTATTGAGAGCGGCGGTTCCGGTCGCCATACAAACGTCCCAGGTGGAATCTCTTAACGCTGCGGTAGCCTGTTCGATAGCCTTGTATGAAGCCTCCCGCCGAAGCGCAATCGATGAACCTGTTTGAAGCTGAGCCACTGCCGGAGCGAAACGAGGAGAGCCGTCCTTTAGCCGACCGGATGAGGCCCCGCGCCCTCGATGAGTTTGTCGGCCAGCAGCACCTGCTTGCGCCCGGCAAGCCGCTGCGAAAACAAATTGAAAGCGGGCAACTTGCTTCCATGATTTTGTGGGGACCTCCCGGCGTGGGCAAAACCACTCTGGCTTCTTTGATGGCGCAGGGAAGCCGTTCCGATTTTGTTCCTTTTAGCGCTGTTTTAAGCGGCATCAAGGAAATTAAAGCGGTGATGGCGGAAGCCGAAAAAACGCAGCGGCTGGGCCGGAAAACCGTTCTGTTTATCGATGAAATTCATCGCTTCAATAAAGCCCAGCAGGACGCTTTTCTGCCTTATGTGGAGCGGGGAAACGTTATCTTAATCGGTGCGACTACGGAAAACCCTTCTTTTGAAGTGGTGTCCGCCCTGCTTTCCCGAACTAAAGTGTACCCGCTGCGCGCTTTGGAAACAACAGAAATTGTGTCCCTGCTGCAACGCGCGCTGGTTCTGCCTGGCCGCGGTCTGGGTCATCTTCATCTGCACATAAGCGAAGAACTCCTCGGGGAAATAGCGGAAGCCTCCAGTGGCGATGCCCGTTCCGCCCTGAACACGCTGGAACTGGCCGCTGCTTCCGCCCAAGATGAACGCATCACGGCGGAAACCGTAGCTGATGCTTTGCAGCGCAAAATTCTGCTGTACGACAAAAATGGCGAAGAACACTATAATCTGATCTCAGCGCTGCATAAGTCGGTGCGCTCCAGCGATCCGGACGCCGCTTTATACTGGCTGGCCCGCATGATGCAGGCCGGTGAAGACCGGTTGTACCTGACGCGGCGTTTGGCGCGCATGGCGGTGGAAGACATCGGTTTAGCCGACCCTCGCGCCGTGGAGCAAGCAATGGCCTGCATGCAGGTTATACATTTTTTAGGAGTCCCGGAAGGAGATCAAGCGCTGGCTCAACTGACTATCTATTTGACCCTTGCTCCCAAATCGGATGCCGGTTATCAGGCGTTAAACGCAGCCAACGCTTTTATTGAGTCCCACCGTGCCGAGCCAGTGCCTTTGCATCTGCGGAATGCTCCCACGCGGTTGATGAAAGACCTGGGTTATGGTGAAGGCTACGAACATGCTCACCAAAAGCAGAATGCCGTTACCGGCATGAACTGTCTTCCCGCTTCGATGCAGGAACAATCTTTTTACCAGCCGACCGATCGGGGTTGGGAGAGAACCGCGTCGGAACGCCTCCAATGGCTGAAAAATCAGAAAAAATCGGCGGAATTAAAGCAATCAACTAAGGATTCCTCTGAGGGGATTGCTGAAAGCTAAAGGAATGTTGAAAAATTGTGTAAGCTATATACTGGAGATCGACAATTTTGGCTGAACCTTTGCGTAGCGACAACAACGTCGAAAGACGGCGGTCGAGCCGGTTTCCCATTGAACGGGAAGTGCGGTATAAGACGTTAAGCCAGCGGACCGAAGTAGTGCAAGGAGCGGGAAAAACGTTGAACATCAGCAGTTCCGGCGTATTGTTCACCGCTGACCATGAACTGCCCATCGGTACGCGCCTCGAAGTTTCCATCAGTTGGCCCGCTCAATTGAATGAAAAGTGCCTCCTGAACCTGGTTGCCCGCGGACGCATCACCCGCCAGGATGCCGGTAGCCTGGCTTTGCAAATTCAGCAGTATGAGTTTCGCACGCAAAGCATCAGCGCGATGCAAGGCAAGGAACGATCCGCGCAGCCGGTTTCTGCCAATTAAAACTGCTTTGCCTGGTTTTCTGAGCCTGTTGCCGAATACTCTTTTCTATGTGATTCGCCAATGAACCGGCTATAAGGCTTGTTTTTATTGTGCAGCGTTTACACTGGCATAAGTCATGCCTAGCCAAAATTCTTACCGTTATCGTGTTGTGGATGTGTTTACGCAACAAGCCCTGGAAGGAAATCCGCTGGCCGTTTTTCCCGATGCGGTTGGAATTGACGACCTCACCATGCAGCGCATCGCCAAGGAACTGAACTTATCGGAAACCGTGTTTGTTCTTCCTTCCACTCGCGCCCAGTGCGCCTGGCGGCTTCGGATTTTCACTCCGGCTAGAGAAATGGTATTTGCGGGCCACCCCACCGTCGGCGGCAGTTTTGTTCTGCTCAATGAGAATCTCGTTCCGCGCGACACGGAATCTTTCCTGCTTGATGAAAAAGTTGGCCCGGTTCCGATTCGCGTGGAAAAAGGCGATCGGCCTTTGATTTGGCTGACTACTCCGCCTATTGCCGAAGGTGAAAAATACGATCGCGCCTTGTGCGCCCAAGCCCTGGGATTAAAATTGGACGAACTGCTCGACATTCCGCCGCAACTGCTCAGCGCGGGCAATCCGAACATTTATATTCCTTTAAAAGATAAGCAGTCTGTGGATCGGGTTTGGCTGGATATGGCCGGGGCAAAATTGATCTGCGGCGAGCGAACTGAGCCTACTTGCGTTTTTGTTTTCGCGCCCACTGCCGAAGGAGCTTACTCACGCATGTTTGCCCCGGAGCTGGGCGTAGTGGAGGACCCTGCCACCGGCAGCGCTACGGGTCCATTAGCTGCTTTTATGATGAAGCACAATTTAGCTTCCGCTGTCGACGGCGCGCGTTTTCAAAGCGAGCAGGGCACCAAGATGGGCCGCCGCAGCCTTCTGCACATCCAGATTCATGGCCATCATGGCAGAGATGGTATTGAAGTAGGCGGCTATGTAACGCCGCTGGTGGAAGCGACAATGACTATTTAAAATAGAACATGCTTGTTCATTTGGCTTGTTGCGCAACAATAAACTAATGCTCGCTCAGGAGAATTAACCCGACTCATGGAAACGATTGTGAGCAAAGAGCCTCGTCTGCTCACGGAAGAACGACGCCGGCAGGTGGCCGCATTACTGGAAGAAAACGGGCGCATTACCGTTGATGAAGTCCGCCGCAAATTCGGCATCTCCGCAGTTACCGCGCGCGGAGATTTAGACGCGCTTTCCGCGAACGGCCTGCTGATCCGATCGCACGGCGGCGGCATACGGCCTTTGGATAACGGTCCTGATTATCCGCTGAAGGTGCGTGAAAACATTCACCGCGAAGAAAAACTCCGTATTGCCAAAGCGGCGGTGGAACTCATACGCCCGTCCCAAACGGTAATCCTTTGCACCGGTTCCACTTCCGTGGAAGTAGCCAATCAGCTTCGCCGCGCTACCGTGGAAAATGTGGCGGTTATTACTTACGCCCTGAATATTGCCCACAAGTTGGCCGACGCTCCGAATCTTTCGTTGATTATGATCGGCGGCATTCTGCGTATGGTTTCGAACGCTTTTGTGGGTCCGCAGGCGGAAGCCATGATGGACACTCTTCATGCCGATCACCTGTTTTTAAGTGCGGTCGGGTTTGATGCGGAGATCGGTCCTAGCACAATCGACATTCTGGAAGCGCAGTTGAATTCCCGAATGGTCCGGGCGGCCCGCGAAGTAACGGTAATCGCCGACTCGTCTAAATTCGGCATGCGCAGTTTGGCGGCAATTACCAGCCTCGACAAAATTCACCGGGTGATTTCCGACGCAGCCGCTTCGCCGCAGATTGTGGAACAGTTAAAAGCTCGCGGCATTCAGGTTGTTCTGGTCTAAACGGAAGTTTTCTGCTCCTCGCTGGTTAATGAAAATTCAGGTATCATAGAAGCCGAAACAGTTCGGCGGCCGCTATGGTTTTATCGGCATTCAATATTACTCCCAAACTTGCTTGGTGCAGCCTGCTCGCCGTCACCATTTTTCTGGAAGTCGAACCTCTTCCTCCGCTCATTTATCCGCCGCTTTTTTACTCGTACAAATGTTTAAAAGGCGTTTTGTTTTTTGCTTTGGGCTATCTGACGCCGCTTTCCTTCTGGCGTTTCAATTCATTGGGCCGGGGTGTCTTGTTAGCGATCATTTCCGCCATTGGCATTGAACTGATTCAGGGATTTTTCCAAGGGCATCGGTTCAGCTTTTTCGAACTGGCGCTGAAGCTGCTGGTGATTTTTGCTGGCTTCGCTTTTGCTTTAAATGCCCGCTACGACCAGAAAATTTCATTGGGTGCCTGGTCCATCGGGTTAAAAAGTAAGCATTTTCATTCGTCGTGAAATTGCCGCCCAGCTTTGGGGCGAATCCTTTCTGGTTCATTTCCTCTCTTCGCTGATAAGAACGAAGAAGGGGAAAGCGCTGCATTCCACATTAGGTTTCATGGCCGTCTTGTTTGCCGGGCTTGTTCTCGGCTTAGTAGGTGGCGGCGGTTCCATCCTGACAGTTCCGATTCTGGTGTACCTGTTCGGCGTAGGACCAGGGCGGGCAACCGGATATTCGCTGTTTGTGGTAGGTGTCACCAGTTTAGCGGGAAGCGTTGTGTATTGGATTCGTAAGCAGGTTGTGCTTCGCGCCGCCGCGTGGTTTGCGATTCCGTCCTTGCTTATGGTTTATGTCGTACGCAGATATCTGCTGCCGAAGTTTCCGCATTCCATTGTGCTGCCGTTCGCCGTTGCTTTAAGCGTTGATTGGCTCCTGATGCTTTTGTTCGCGTTCATTATGATTGTTGCTGCCGTGGCAATGATTCGCCCTCAATCGGCTCCCGCGCGAACTGTACCACTTCATGCTTCTCCCCAAAAACTCGTTACCCAAGGTCTATTGGTCGGGTTCCTGGCCGGTTTGCTTGGTGCCGGGGGCGGCTTTCTGATCGTTCCCGCACTGGTTTTCTTTGCGGGTTTGTCAATGCCGGTAGCCATTGGAACGTCGCTGGCGATCATTGCGGCGCAGTCATTTTTCGGGTTCCTCGGGGTTCTTCAAGTTCAGAATGAAATTGATTGGCTTCTGCTTGAGAAAATCACCGCGCTCGCTCTGGGCGGCATGGTGGCGGGTCTCTGGATAAGTAGAAAAACTCCGGCTAAGCATCTGAAAGCAATTTTCGGCTGGCTTGTGCTTGCGGTCGGGGCAGGAATGCTTGTTCAGGAACTTTCACGCTAAAACTGTTCCTGGCGTGAATCTTTCCGGCTTCATCTTCCCTCTTGGTTAAAGAAGGCCGGAATGATACAAACTATCTCACTAAAAGAGTTCTGCAGCCGTTTTGCGAACCGAAAATCTTTACAAATCATCGACGTGCGGTCCGCCGGTGAGTTTGCTTCCGGGCATATCCCCGGTGCGGTTAACATTCCTCTGGAACAGGTAAGCAATCGAGTTAACGACTTGCACGCAGAACCGCCTCTGATAATGGTTTGCCAAAGCGGAAAACGGGCAAGGATGGCGGCTGAAGCATTGCAATCCAAGTTCAATCAGGTGCTGATTCTGGAAGGTGGAACCGCTGCTTGGATTGAACAGAACCAACCTATTGTGAGAACAACGCGAACCGCTTGGAGCTTGGAACGGCAGATTCGTTTGATAGCCGGATTGCTGGTTCTGTTTGGAGGCGTTCTGGCGCTGATCGTCAATCCTCGTTGGGTTTACCTCAGCATTTTTGTCGGCGCGGGGCTCGCATTTGCCGGGCTGAGCGGCTTATGCCTAATGGGATCTCTGTTACTGAGAATGCCTTGGAACCGTTCTTCGCCAGTGTTTTCCGCAAAACTGCAAAACCAAGGTTTCGGCGTATGATTCTGGAAAGATTTTACAATCAATCTTTGGCGCAGGCCAGCTATCTTGTGGCTTGTCCGCAAAGTCGGGAAGCGCTCGTAATTGATCCTACCCTGGATAGCGAGCAGTATCTGAAATTTGCACAATCGCGGCTGCTGCGCATCACTGCCGTAGCGGAAACCCATATTCACGCCGATTTTTTGTCCGGCGCTTATGCCTTAGCAAAACAAACCAACGCTGTTCTGTACCGTTCAGGTGAAGGATCGTGCTGGTTGGACGCTTTGCAATCCGACGTAAGGACGCAGTTGCTCAAGGACCGCGATCAGTTCCAGATTGGTGATTTGCGTTTGGAGGCAGTACATACTCCTGGACATACGCCGGAGCATCTGGCATTTCAGCTTACCGACGGAACTCGTTCTAATCGACCAGTGTGCGTCTTCAGCGGAGACTTCTTGTTTGCAGGCGACGTGGGCCGTCCTGACTTGCTGGAGAAAGCGGCTGAACAAATCGGAACTGCCCAAAGCGCAGCGCGAGATCTTTTCGCCGCCATCAAAAATACGAACGACTGGCCGGCTCATCTTCTGATTTGGCCAGGGCATGGCGCTGGATCAGCTTGCGGAAAATCGCTGGATGCCGTTCCGGTTTCCTCACTCGGGTATGAGCGTCTTACCAATTGGGCTCTGCAAATCGAGAAAGAAGAAGAGTTTGCTCGTCAGGTACTAAAAAACCAGCCGGAGCCGCCAGCTTACTTTTCCAGAATGAAGCAACTCAATAAAAGTTCCTTTTTATTGCCGGCGAAACAGGAATCACTGACACAGATCATCACTCTAAACGAGTTAAAGCAGATTCTGGCAGACGGCGCTTTATTGATTGACTTACGCCCTACCGCTGAATTTGTGAAAGACCACTTGAGCTGTTCTATTCACCTGCCCGTTGGTGCGCAAACTGTAGTTTGGGCAGGTTCCGTGATTGAAAGCGAAACGCCACTTCTCTTTATCGCGGCATCACGAAAGCAAGCCGAGCAAATGGCTCGGCAGTTTTCATTAATTGGACTCGGGCCTGTAATCGGCTGGGTGGATGCCCAGCAGGTAAAAAATCGAACCTTCGCCCAACTGGGTATCGAGTTCATTCAGGAAATAGCGCCCGAAAAATTGCTCGAGCAAAATTGGCGAGTAGTTGATGTTCGAGATCCGACGGAGTTCCAAGCCGAACATATGGCAGGCGCGGCCAATTGGCCTTTGCAGAAACTCCGAAAAATTGCGAAAACTTCTGATCCTGCTCTTCCGGTTGTTCTCCAATGCCAAAGCGGAACTCGCTCAATCATTGCCGTGAGTCTATTGAAACAGTTGGGCTGGAGCGATGTTTCCAGCTTAAAAAACGGATTAACTGATTACAAGAAGATTGGCTTGCCCTTGTTGAAAGCAACAATAAGCGAAGAGGTGATGGTGTGACCGGGCGAAAACATGTTGTGATTGTGGGCGGCGGATCGGGCGGAATATCGGTTGCGGCGCGTTTAATGAACGCAGATCGTTCACTGGAGATAACGATCATTGAGCCTTCCGCGCGCCATTTTTATCAACCTCTCTGGACTCTGGTTGGCGCAGGCATTTTTCCCAAAGAGAAAAGTATGCGGGCGGAAGCGAGTTTGATACCGCCTGGGGCCAACTGGCTACAAGACTCGGCCCAAGCGTTTCTGCCGGATCAACAAATTGTACAAACCACAACAGGAAAGATGCTTAACTACGATTTCCTGGTGGTAGCTTCCGGTATGCAATTAGACTGGCAAAAAATTAAAGGTCTTACCGGAGCCATCGGGCGTGACGGGATCTGCAGCAACTATAGCTACGAAACAGTATCTTCCACTTGGAATATGTTGCAATCTTTTAAAGGCGGCGTTGCGCTCTTCACTCAACCTTCCTCGGCAATCAAATGCGGCGGCGCTCCCCAGAAAATATGTTATCTGGCCGAGGAGCACTTCCGGCGTTCAGGCGTTCGCAATCAAACCCGGATTATTTTTGCTTCCGGAACGCCTTCTATTTTTGCGGTTCCTAAATACGCGGAAGTTCTTCAGAAAGTAGTTCAGCGCAAGAATATCCAAACTCGGTTCTTGCACGATTTGATTGAGGTTCGTCCTGCTCAGCGGGAAGCCGTTTTTCGCCATGCGCAGACAGGTGAAGAATCCACCATTCAGTACGATCTACTGCATGTGACTCCGCCGATGAGCGCGCCGGATTTTATTAAACAAAGTCCGCTGGCCGACGCAGCCGGATGGGTTGACGTTGACAAGGCCACGTTGCAGCATAAGCGTTACCCGAATGTTTTCGGCATTGGTGATGTTACCAATCTGCCCACATCCAAAACGGGAGCAGCTATTCGTAAGCAAGCACCTGTGCTGACAGCTAATCTGCTGGCCCAAACAAGGGACCAAGCTTTAGGTTCTGTTTACGACGGCTACACTTCCTGTCCTGTGGTAACAGGGTACGATCGTCTTATTCTGGCTGAGTTTGATTATGAGAAAAAACCGCGCGAAACATTTCCCTTCAACCAGGCTAAAGAACGGTACAGTATGTTTCTGCTGAAAGCTTATGGTCTTCCGACGATGTATTGGAACGGAATGCTTCGCGGTCGCCTTTGAATGAGCATCATTTTATGACAGATTTCGAGGCGCTAGTTGTTGAGCACAAGGATGCTGTTTACCGCCAGATGATTCGTACCTGCGGCAATCGCGAAGATGCTGAAGACGTGCTTGCGGAGGCTTTGCTGAGAGCGTATGAGAACTTAGACCAGCTTCATAACAATCTCAACTTTCGCGCTTGGCTTGTTCAAATCGCAAGGCGGATCTGTTTGCAGGTGAGAGAACAGGAAAATTTGCGGCCTCTGCTTCAGCTTTCGAATCTAGAGGCAAACGGTATGCAACTTCGTTCCGGCGATTTGCCGGTGGACATTAAGCTGGTTGTGGAAGAAACGAAAAAAATAATCAGAAACGCGGTGGAAAGTCTGCCGCCTCTTTATTACGAAATTTATGAGCTTCGTGATTTGCGCGGGTTGAGCGGGCAGGAAGTGGCGGACCGGCTCGGATTATCTTTGGCTGCTCAGAAGTCGCGGCTTTATCGGGCAAGAGCCTTGGTCCGCAGCCGATTAGATAAGGAACTGACTGCTGGTTGAGCCGCTAACTAGACATTAACTACAAATCTAGTTTGTGTTTTGGGTTTTCCGACTCCCATGCTTTCTCCCGTACAATATGTAATTGAAGTCCCGCCGCGAGTTTGTCCGCTCTCTCAGCCGTACCGCCGCCGTCTTTTCTTTCCAGCAAATTGGCAGTGCTTTAGCTGCTCCTTTGCCGGTTCAATTCCTCAACATCGCTCAGAAAGCCGGACTCCGCGCCAAAACTGTATTCGGTGGGGAAAAACGCAACACTTATCTGCTCGAAACCACCGGCTGCGGCGCGGCTTTTTTTGATTTCGATCATGATGGCTGGCTCGACATTTTTCTGGTAAACGGCACCCGCTTTGAAGATAAATATCCCGCTGGTCAAGCCCCTGTGTCCCGTCTTTACAAAAATAATCGGGACGGCACGTTCACCGATATCACTTTGAAATCCGGCTTGGCGCGTACCGGCTGGGGCCAGGGCTGTTGCGTAGGCGATTACAACAATGACGGTTGGGACGATCTTTTTGTCACCTATTGGGGTGACTGCGCTTTGTGGCGCAACAACGGCAATGGCACATTCACCGATGTTGCGCCACAGGCCGGCGTTACCACCCGTACCCCGAAACTGAAGCGCTGGAACACCGGCTGCTCTTTTGTGGATTATGACCGTGACGGCCTGCTTGATTTGTTTGTCGCGAACTACATCAACTTCGATCCGAAAACCGCGCCGCTGCCCGAATCCGGGCCATGTCTCTACAAAGGTATGGTGGTGGCTTGTGGTCCTCCGGGATTGGAAGGCGCAAAGAATATTCTGTTCCATAATAACGGCAACGGCACGTTTACCGATGTTTCTGAAAAATCCGGCATCCTGAAAACGCAGAGCACTTACGGTCTGGGTGTTCTCGTCTGCGACTTCGATAATGACGGCTGGCCCGACATCTACGTAGCCGATGATTCCAGTTCTTCTGCGCTTTACAAAAATAATCAGGACGGCACGTTCACCGATATCGGCATTGAATCCGGAGCGGCCTACAGCGCCGATGGCAAATCGCAGGCCGGCATGGGCGTAGATGCCGCCGATTACGATGGCGATGGCCTGTTCGACATCATCAAAACCAATTTCGCGGGCGACACGGCCAGCTTGTACCGCAACGCCGGGAAAAACACCTTTGATGACCAGACGTTTGAAGCGGGACTCGGCAAAAACACCCGGTTTCTTGGTTGGGGCGCTGGTTTCTTTGATTTCGACAATGACGGCTGGCCCGACATTTTTATCTGCAACGGGCACGTGTATCCGGAAGTGCGCGAAACCGCCCTGGAATCCGGCTATCGTGAACGCAAAGTGGTTTACCGGAACTTGAGCAACCGCAAGTTTCAGGATGTTTCCCTGGATCTCGGCCCAGGCATTACTGAACAGGTGGCTGGGCGCGGTTGCGCTTTCGGAGACTTCGATAATGACGGCGATATTGACGTGCTGGTAAACTGCGTCAACGATGTGCCGCAACTGCTGCGCTGTGATTCAACGCTTAAAAACAACTGGATTAAAGTGAAGCTGATCGGCACTAAGTCAAACCGCTCCGCCATCGGAACGCGCGTGTGCTGCCGAACCGCGAACCACAACCAAATGCAGGAAGTTCGCAGCGGCGGCTCTTACATTTCCCAAAGCGACCTGCGCCTCCACTTCGGCCTTGGTGAAGCGAAAGAATGCAGCCTGGAAGTACGCTGGCCGACCGGGCAGGTAGAAACCTTCAACAACCCTCCACTGAACAGAATTATCGGCATCGTGGAAGGCAAAGGAATCACCGGCTAGATAGATGCTCCCAACTCCTTGAACTTCTTCAACATCTGTTCGCTGTTTGCGTCACTGGCCGTCATAAACCAGATTCCAAGCGCTATTTCGCCCAGGCACAGCGCTCGCGTCAACTGCGGTTGTTCTGCGAGCGACTCTAACACTTCTTTCAAGGACTGTGGGCCAATTTTCAACAATCGCAGATATCGTCGCGGCCACGCCAAACCAAGCAATCCATCGCCGATCAGGACTACGCCAAGCCAAGGGTTTTTCATAATAAGAGGTAAGATTCCTGTTGTTGATGACGCCGCGGAAAAGAATACTGCTTCACTCCGTTTCTTCCGGAGACCACTTTTCCAGCATGACTTCCAGGTCTTTCTTCCGGAACGGTTTTGGAAGATGGTCGTCCATGCCGGCCTGAAAACATTTCTGGCGTTCTTCTTCGAGCGCATTGGCCGTCAGCGCAATGATGGGAATGTGATTGGCCGCGCCTTCCTGTTTTCTGATTTCGCGCGTGGCTGTAAAACCGTCCATTTCCGGCATCTGGCAATCCATCAGAATCAAGTCGTACTGGTTCCGGGTCCAGGCTTCAATCGCTTCACGTCCATTCTGCACCAGTTCCGTTTTGCAGCCGAAGCGTGATAAAAGAAGTAGAGCCAGTTGCTGGTTCGCCGGGTTATCTTCCACCAGCAGCACCCTTTTTGCGAAATTCTGGGTCAGTGTTTCCGTTTGCTCCCTGTGAAACGGATGCGGGTGGTACGGCCCATCGGTAATCGCGCGCGTCACGGACTGTAGGAAATGCGCCCGCCGTATCGGCTTCACCAGAAAGCCCGCAATGCTTAAACGCCTTGCTTCTTCGGCTGATTCCGTGTCCCGATAGGAACCCACAATCAGAATCCGCAGGTGAGCGGTATTGGGAGTCGAACGAATCGTTCGCGCCAAACTCAAGCCATCCATGCCGGGCATTCGCAGGTCTATAATCGCCAGCGCGTAATCCGCGCCGTTTTTAGTTTCCCGGCGTAGCTGCTCGATGGCTTCCCAGCCTGATTCCGCTTCATCCACGATTACGCCCGCTAGTGAAAGATAGTTTCTGACCAGCACCCGATGCACGGAAGAATCATCCACCACCAGCACTCTTTTCCCTGCCAGAACCGCTTCCATCTGCGCGAATTTGCGCTGTTTCCCTATTGGAAGCGTCAAGCTGAACCAGAACTTCGAGCCTGCCCCGATTTGGCTTTCAAAATTAATTTCGCCGCCCATCACTTCCATCAATCGCTTGGAAATGGTCAGCCCTAGCCCGGTGCCGCCGAACTGCCGCGTAGTGGATGAATCGGCCTGCGTAAAGCTTTGAAATAAGCGCTGATTCGCTTCTGGGGAAATACCGATTCCCGTGTCTTCCACTACACATCGCACCTGGCACTGATCGTCCTTCATTTCCGCCGTGACTTGCAGCGCTACCCACCCGGCTTCGGTAAATTTAACGGCATTCGATAACAGGTTCAACAAAACTTGCCGAATGCGCACCGGATCGCCTACCAAGCTGTCCGGCAGGTTATCGGCCAATGCCGTTTCAATCGCAATGCCTTTTCTTCTGGCCGTGATTGAAACCAGTTCCAGGCATTCTTCGCAGATATCGTACAGGTCGAATTCAATCTGTTCGAGATGAAGCTTGCCAGCCTCGATTTTTGAAAAATCGAGAACATCGCTGATGATTTCCAACAGCGATTCGCCGCTGGAACGAATGGTTTCCACAAACTGGCATTGTTCCGGAGTCAGCGAAGTTTCAAGCAGCAGCGAGGTCATGCCGATGACGCCATTCATCGGCGTTCGTATCTCATGGCTCATGTTAGCCAGAAACGCGCTTTTGGTTCTGGTCGCGCTTTCCGCCGCTTCTTTGGCCTGTTCCAGTTCTTCCCGTTGGCGCTTCTGTTCGGTGATGTCGGAAGCAATCACCAGCCGTGTTTGCCCTTCGGTTGAGGTGACATCACGGCTGGTAATTTCCACCCAGATCAGGGTGCCATCGCTTTTCTGATGCCGCCACATGCCGGATTGCCGACCGGTTTTAACTTGCAATAAGTTTGCTTCCAGCAGCGGAACATCTTCAGCCGGGCGGATATCCGTAATTTTCATCGACAAAAACTGTTCCCGGCTATAACCGTAATGCTGAACGGCAATTTCGTTTACATCCACGAAGCGCAGCGTATCTTGGTCATAAATCCAGGAAGGATAGGGATTCAATTCAAACAGTTCCTGGTATCGCCGCTCCGCCACAGTTTTCCGGGCGGTTTGCCAAAACATCACGCCCAGTAAAGTGATCAATGCAACAACTCCGTATTCCAGGCTGCGGCCCAGCCGCTTCGATTGTTCCAGCGCAAAGATGGATTGTGTTTCCGCGGAAGAAAACAAAGCCCACCGGTCCAGGCTTTGGGCTATTCCTCCCTCTTCCGCCAAGCGGTTCATCTCCGCCCGGATCGCATCTGCCTCGCGTGCGAAATCCTTGGTGGACATCAGGGCTAAATCACGCTGCACGCCCGGTATCTTTGTTACTTGCAGGGCCGCCGATTCACATCCTGCTGGACGATTCAACAGCGCAGAATCCAGAAATCGCGTTTCCGTGAATCCGGCTCCGGCTTCACCTCGGCAAACCGCCTGTAGAACTTCCGCCCGGCTTGGTTTTTCCAGCAGAGCATTAAGGGGGAAGTGGCGCGCTACCAAGGCGGCATGAACCGTATTACGAAGATGCGCAATCGGCACCGTGCTGGGCAGCACCGGCGGCGATGGTTCGTTATTATTATCCTTTTGTAGGGTAATTAAACAGTAATCATTGCGAAGCCACGGCTCGGTGAAGTGGAACAACCGGTCGCGTTTTTCGGTGCGGGCCAAAGCCGGCCAGATATTGGCTACTCCTTCCAACAAGGACCGGCTCGGTTGCAGGTCCGTAGGCGCCCACGTCACATGAATCCCGATCCGCCGCGCTGCTTCCCCAATAACATCAACTGAAATGCCCTGCGCTTTTCCGTCCTTGCCGAACATTTGGTAAGGCGGCGCGTGGTCAACAGCAATACGAACATCACGGAAAGGTTGGTGGGTGAAACGGTATAAACAACTCAGCGCAATTGCTGCGCCGAGGCAAACAAAAAAGGAAACGCGCAGCTTGCTTTCTTTACAATTCAGGAGCCGCTCCATGCCGGACTGTTTTCGTAAAGTGGGGAAGCGGTGGAACATCCCAAGTGGCTTTAAAACTATATACCTAAGGGTGTATAGTGAGAAATGAAGGCAATTATCTCATAAAGTTATCTGTTTTGTGTTTTGTTCTGCTAGTATATCTTTTACCAGGGAACCCAAGCTCATGAAATCTTCCAGTTCAAAAGGCTTGCGGAAATAAATGGCGCCTAAGCCGGTTGCCTGTTCGCGGTCTTTGTTAGCGTCGGAAGAAGTTAAAACCACAACCGAAGTATCCGTACAACGCGAACTTTCCCGCACTCGTTTCAATACCGCCAAGCCGTCCTGCCGAGGCAAATTGAGATCAAGCAAAATTACTTGCGGACAGGGGAGAGCATCGCTATGCTCAGCGCGTTCTATCAATTGTAAAGCCTCGTCGCCGTCCCGCGTCACGGTAAGTTCGTGGTCGAGGCCATGCTCCATAAGTGCTTGCTGCACCAAATACACATCGGCTGCATTATCTTCCACAAGAAGGATCTGCATTATATGAATTTTTATTCTCCAGCATCAGAATCCTGAGAAACTAGCATTATGCCTCAATTTGTTTGAGGCTGACTTTGTATTTTAAGCTTTATTGGTGCGGCTGGCACTTGCCGCTTTGAAAACCGCAATCCGAATCAACATCGCAACGCAGTTATTTTGTATTTTATCCTATCAGTTTATAGGAATTTCTGGATTGGCCTTTAAAGATGTGGACAACAGCCCTATGTGTGCGAAATCGATGCAGCTTTAAAGATTTTTTCCGAGCGGAGTACCACTGCCAATCTGAATGCTTACTGTTCTTTATCGTCCTGTAGGTCAAAAGGAATTAAACTTAATTTCCGCTTCGGACTTTACTGCGTTTCCGCCGCGCTTGCCGCAGCAGCCGTTCTTTTATCCTGTCCTGAACGAGCAGTATGCAATTCAAATCGCGCAGGAATGGAACACCAAAGATCCTGCTTCCGGGTACTGCGGATATGTATTGCAGTTCCAGGTCGCCACAGCATTTTTAAACCGGTATGAAATTCAAACAGTTGGATCATCAATTCATCAGGAGTATTGGATACCTGCCGAAGAATTAGAAGAATTCAATCGAAACATTCATGGACCGATCAAGATTGTTGCCCGGTTTGAATGTGGTCAGACACGCGGATGAGCGTGATCGCCCCTTCCCGAATCGCCTCCGTTGCAGCGATTCAAACAGACAATCGTAATGATTTAGCACGATGTTGCAGCACCACGGCGGCATTTTTCTCCACCCAATCCGTAAGCGCCTGCATAGGAATGGCAAGTTCTCGGCCCAACGCGGTTAGGCTGTACTCTACTTTAGGCGGTTTGGTGGGGTATACCGTGCGAAGCACAAAACCGTCGGCTTCCAATATCTGCAGCGATTGAGCCAGCATTTTTTCGCTCACCCCGCCGATTCTACGCGCAAGCTCATTGAATCGATGTGTTCGCTCAAACAACAGAATCAGCACTAGCGATCCCCAGCGGGAGGTTACATGATCCAGCACGATGCGCGAAGGGCAGGCAGCTAGGTAAAGATTACCCTGCATTGCTTTCTTTTTAGGAACTCTGCTCTTTGATGCTGCTTTCATGTTAGTAGCTTACCTCAAAGTACGTACTTACTGTCAGTAAGCTTATCGGTTATGATTTGGTTGAGCGGATGTTTTTACTCCGGTCTGTTTTAAAACGAAAAGGAGCAACACGCATGATTGTAGTAACGGGCGCCACCGGCAAACTCGGGCAGATTGTCATAAATAATCTTCTTGAGAAGGCGCCGGCCAATCAGATTATTGCCGCGGTACGTACGCCTGCCAAAGCAAAAGAATTCGCCGTGCGCGGCATACAGATTCGAGAAGCGGATTACGCAAAACCGGAAACGCTCGTTTCTGCTTTCGCCGGAGCCGAGAAGCTGCTACTTATCTCATCCAACAATGTGGAACAGCGCATACCACAACACAAAGCGGCTGTGGATGCCGCCCGCCAGGCAGGAGTGAGGCTGCTTGCGTACACAAGCATTCTACGGGCCGATACCTCCACTCTTGCTTTAGCGTCTGATCATAAGCTTACAGAAGAATATATCCGATCCTCCAACCTGCCGTTCGTTTTTCTGCGTAACGGCTGGTATCTCGAAAACCACACCGAAGCGCTAGGACCCGCGCTCCAGCATGGCACGATTCTAGGTGCGGCTAAAGACGGGCGCTTCGCTTCGGCTTCGCGAACGGATTATGCCGCTGCGGCAGTTGCCGTTCTGACCGGCTCCGGTCACGAGCAGAAGGTATACGAACTGGCCGGTGATCAATCCTTCAGCCTGAGTGAACTGGCGGCGGAAGTCGCCCGGCAATCTGCCAAATCTGTTGCTTACCATAACTTGCCGCTGCCGGAGTACGAAACTGCCCTGATCGGCTTCGGCTTGCCTCCCGCTTTAGCAAAAATGTTAGCGGATGCTGATGACGGCGCAAGCAGGGGTGAACTGGACAGTTCCTCGCATGATTTAAGCGTCTTGATCGGTCGCCCTACAATGACGATGTCGGCTGCGGTGAAAACCGTGCTATCCGTCTAAACTTTGCTCCGACTCTGGTAGTTTTTATTTTTAAGCTTCCTAAGACTTTTCTTAGATACATTCAGCCTGATTAACCCTGCCCAAAGATCCGATAAACCCTTAGAAGTGACTGTGAGCACAAGCAGTAAGAACTGTGTCTTTAATTTGTGCCTCCGGTCAAAACGGGAAACAAAAACTTATGGAACTTTCGGTAGGGCAACAGGCCAGCTTCTCGAAACAAGCCTTTTCTGAAGAAGCGCAGGGAGCGAAAGCTTGTCAGGAAGTATCGCCGCTGTTAGCTGCGGCCTTAAACAGCGCCAAAATCAGTTTAATTGTGTTCGGACCCGACCTGCAGGTTGTCGACGCCACAGCCAACGTTGGGCAAATGTTGCGATTGCCCGAACATCTCCCAATAAAGGGTTCGGAACTGCTGTCGCTTTTGGCTTCAAGCAGTGCGCTTGATGCGCAACTGCTGGCCGGCGTGCGCGATTTATGCTCGAAGGTTCTGGAAAGCTACGAAACCATTGACGTTTCTGCTGTTCTGGATGTGCATAACGATTCTCAAACGTTAACGGTGAAAATCGGGCGCATTGATGCGGAATTCTGCGCTGCAATTTTCGAAGATATCACGGCTCATCGTGAAGCGGAAAAAAACGCCATGCAAATTGCGCTGCATGATGCGTTGACCGGTTTGGGAAACCGGCGAAAGTTCGAGCAAGACTTAACCGCTGCTTTCGCTCGGAACTCCCAACTGTCCGTTACTGTCATCTTTATTGATCTGGATCGGTTTAAAGCTGTTAACGATACATTGGGCCATGCTGTTGGCGATGAAGTGCTGCGTTTAGTTGGCCAGCGGCTGCAATCGGTAGTGCCTGCCCACTGCTCCATCGCGCGATTGGGCGGCGATGAATTTGCCATCCTGGCTGAACCGGCTATGCCGACTACGGAATTAACTGAGCTGGCAAAAAGAATTATTAATCTGCTTGAACGAACCTATCTGATTGGCGGCCAGGTCGTCAATATTGGAGCCAGCCTCGGCATCGCCAATGCGCCGGAGGACGCAACCGATCAGAATAAACTGCTGAGAAATGCGGATTTGGCTTTATACCAATCTAAGGCAGCCGGTCGCGGCACATTTCATTTTTTTGAGATCACGATGGAGACCAAAGCTCAGGAACGGCGCAGCATGGAACTGAGCCTGCGTAAAGCTCTGCCGCTTCGACAATTTGAAATCCAGTACCAGCCGCAGATGGACGTTGCCAGCAAAACGCTAACCGGCTTTGAAGCTCTGCTTCATTGGCGTCACCCGGAAAAAGGCTTACTACCTTTGGAGGAATTTGCTTCCTTGGCCGAAGAAATTGGGGTGCTGGGACCAGTAGGCGATTGGATGATTCGCGGAATTTGTAAAGAAGCTGCCCGTTGGCCCGATGGCATTGTTTTTACGGTTCGGCTGTCCCGGACCCAACTGGAAAGCGGTCGTCTAGCCGAATCGATCGGCAAAGCTCTTGCCGCTGCTTCTCTGGACGGAAGCAAGCTGGAAGTCGAAATTACCGAAGACCTGCTGCTTCGAAACGAAAAAGCAGTTTTGGCCAACATGCATCAACTACACGCTCTGGGCGTTCGCATTGCGATGGATAATTTCGGCACCGGCTACGCTTCGCTCAGCCAACTCGCCAACTTTCCGTTTGATCGCATCCGGATTGACCGGTCTATCCTGCAAGATAACTCTCAAGGCCGTGATCGGGCTATTGTTCGCGCCATTGCCGCGCTTGGCGCAACTCTCGGAGTTTCCACTGTTGCGGAGGGCGTTGAAACAGTGGAACAACTTGCTCAATTGCACAGCGATGGATGCTCTCTTGTGCAGGGCTGTTTGTCAAGCGAAGCGGTTCCCGCCAAAGACCTCGAAAAGCTGTTGGGCGCGCTCATTTCGCCCTCTTTGGAACATGTCTCTTAACTGAAAGGTTATATCTAATGGATACTGATATTTACAAACTTGTTTATTGCAGCCGGAATACGATCGAGGAGACTCCCGAACAAACCGTCGCTGAAATTCAAAGCATTCTGGCCTGCGCTCGATCCAACAACGCGAAGGTCGGCGTCACCGGCGCGCTGTTATTCAGCGCCGATGTTTTCGCTCAAGTGTTGGAAGGCCCTGCGGAAGCGGTAGAACGCATTTTCGAGAAAATTCAGCGTGATCCCCGGCACAGCGATGTTGTTATCCTTCAAAGCGAGCACACCGAAGCACGCGACTTCCCGGAATGGTCTATGGCTTTTGCCGGTCGTCCTACCGAACATTCTGCGGCTTTAACCGCGGTGCTGGATTCACGTCCCAAGCAAGGCTCTGCCGCAGCTGAAGATGTGCTTGCGCTGCTGCGCGGCGTAGTGGTTCAGGAAGACGACTGGTCTTAAGATCAGCTAGTTAGGAGCCCGGTGCTCCAGCAAGCAAGCGAAAGTTAACTTCGATTGTGGCCTGGACGGCAACCGGGCGGCCATCCTTTTGCGCAGGTCGAAATTGCCATCTGCTAACCGCTGCCGCTGCCTCCTCGTCCAAACCATAGCCGAGACCTCGAAGTAGCTGAAAATTTCCGGGTTTCCCGCTTGCATCAATCACGATAAACAGCACAACCGTTCCAACGAGCTTTCGGTAGATGGCGGATTTTGTGTATTCTGGCTCAGATTTCTTTATGAGCATGGGTGGTGAAACCCCATTGCCTATTTTGAAAATTTGTCTGAACACGTCATCTTGCGTGCTTGACGACCTCTGCGTAGCCGCAACGCGTTTAGCTCGTATGGCGCTGGCGCGTGTCCAATCCGCTTGGGCTTCGGCTTCCGAACGTCCGAGTACATCGGCCTCCACTTCCAGGGCAATGGCCAATCCTTCGGAAGCTGAGTCGGCTTCTGATTGCCGGATTTCGAGCGCTGGTTTGGCAAATGATTGGACTTCTGCGCGGTCACCAACTGAATTTGAATTCAGCAGCATGGCCAGTATGTCGAGCGATTCTGCGTACTCGCTGCTTTTGCTTCCGCTGATGCGCCACTGGTTGTTTGCTTGCCGCAGCAGCGAAATAGCGTCGTTTCTCCTGCCTGGTTGCTCCAAAATCTGCTTTGCTTGAATTAGCAGAAGTTCTGGACTGGGCTGCTGCCCATACGCGAGAATTGAAAATAAAATAATAAGTCCGGCAACTCGCACAGCAGATTACCAGCATCGCAATCTACTCGTAAATCTGCAAATAGGGAATTTCCGAGCCACTACATTTAGACGGAATCCCTGCCATCCAATCGGTAAACTTTGGGCTATGATGCAAGCTAATGGCATCGTCTTCGCCGCAATCCTATTCTGTTGAATGCGTCAATCTTTCCAGCGATCAATTGGCTTATTTCATCGCTGCTCTGAAAGAAAAACTACCCGGCTACGCGACCGGACCCAAACCGGGAGGGGAACTCGACCTCCAATCATCGCCTCCGCGTGAGGTCGTTCCTTTTATCCTTTATCCAGAAAACGAAACAGAAAACGAAAAACAGATTCTATCTGCTTTCCAGCAAGCCCTGGACGCGCTCCGGTTGCAACTTTCCAACCAACTGGTCAGCGTCAGGCTTTTCGGCCCGGATGGGCGGCAAATAGATGGGATCGAACCCACATCCGCATCGGTCTAAAACGGCCTCCTAAACCAGTCACGGAAATTTTTGTGAATTTAGTCCTTTGTTTTCAAATAATTAGAAATTATCACTTTCATTCGCTCTGGCGGTGATGCTAGATTTTGAAACGGTGAAAGCAGCTAACGAAATCGGCCTTTGCGCCTGTTGGCAATAAATTAATAACAATGACTTGATCTGGTTTGGCTTTGTTTGTTCGAGATCGATTGAAGGTTGTCATGCAATCTCAGGGCAGCTAGAAATACGTCGTATTCCGCTAAACAAATTTCTCGAACGGCAATCCACGAAATTAAGACACCAATTAGTTTGACAAGGAAAATAAACTCAGGTAGTCTATCTGAGTAAGTTCGTCTATGGTAGAGCCGCTTCGAAACGAGATACCGCCGGGAATCCTTCACCTGCTGATTCTTAAAATTCTCGTGCTCGGTCCTAATCACGGCTACGGCATTGCTCAGTTTGTGGAGAGTTCATCGCGCGAAGTGTTTCGGGTGGAGGAAGGATCACTGTATCCAGCTCTACAGCGCATGCTCCTGAAAGGCTGGATCACGGCAGAATGGCAGGAAACTAAAAATAAGCGGCGCGCCCGGATGTACTCGTTGACTGCTTTGGGACGAAAGCAGCTAGACATTGAATTTAGTAGATACCGCCGCGTTTCTCAAGCTATTAGGCGTGTTATCGCGGCTGCTGCCTCGTAGGAAATTATGCTTCGCTTCATTCAAGAACTGATCCGTCGAATTCATTACCTTACGGGGAAGCGCCGCTTGGAAAACGATCTTCGCGAGGAGATGGAAACCCATTTAGCCATGCTCGCTGAAGAAACCGATCCGGTCTTCGCCAAGCAGCGACTGGGCAACATCACGCGTTGGCAGGAAATCAGCAAGGAGGCATGGGGATGGAGTTGGCTGGAATCGCTTGCTCGCGATATCGCCTACGGCGCTCGCCTTCTGCTGCGGAGTCCTGGTTTCACAGTAACCGCGTGTCTTTCATTGGCCGTTGGGCTGGGAGCAACGCTTGGCATCTTTGCCCTGATGAACGCACTCCTTTTTAAGGCTTTACCGATTCCTCAACCGGAACAGCTATGGCAATTAGAACACCGTACACCCGAAGCAAAAAACAATCGTTTCTCATACCCCCTGTTCAACGCTCTGCAAAAGGCAAACAGAAGTAAAATTTCTTTGTTCGCCGTAGGTGGTGATTATGTGCAGGTGAATTATGGAACTGGCATGAGGAAAACTCCTGCGCTGATCGTTTCCGGCGATGCGTTCCAAATTCTACAACTGAAGGCTCACTTGGGACGCTTGCTCACGCGGGACGACGATGCAAGCGGTCTGCCGCAAGGCGCAAATTGCGTGCTGAGCTACCGGTTGTGGCAATCTCAATTTCAAGGCAATCCGGCTGCGTTGGGAAAGCATCTCTTTATCGGCGCACAATCTTTCACCATTGTTGGCGTAGCACCGCCAAGCTTTTTCGGATTTTACGTCGGTGCTTATTCAGATCTCATTCTGCCGGTCACTGCTTATGCGGCGACCAATCCTGCTCAACCGATTCTGGAAAGCAGCGGTTGGACATGGCTGAACATCATGGCGCGTGCGCCATCTTATAAGGCGGTTAAATTGCTTACCGCGAATCTCAACACAGCTTATCCTTCGCTTCAAAAACAGTTCGAATCATCCGCAACCGAAGCTGCCAAGCCGGGCAGATTGTACGCGCAATCGGCGGCAACCGGCATTTCCGTTGTTCGCGAAAGGTTTGCAAAGCCGTTATATGTTTTGCTGACCATGACTGGGTTTATTTTGATGATCGCGTGCGCAAACGTGGCAAATCTCCTGCTAGCCCGCTCCGTTGTGCGTTCTCGCGAAATAACGATCCGGCTCTCCGTAGGCGCGCATCGAGGACGCATTCTGCGGCAATTATTGACGGAAAGTACGCTGATTGCCGTGCTGGGCGGGTGTGTGGGCATTCCCATCTACTTTGCTTGCACAATGGGACTTACTGCGTTTCTCCAGTCGGGCTCCGATCCAAACATTTTTCTCGACACTGGCCTCGATTGGCGCTTTGTAGCAGGGATGATTGCGCTGCTCTTTTTAACTGTGCTTCTGTTCGGCTTTGTTCCCGCATGGCAAGCCATGCACTCAGACTTGAATACAGCATTAAGTGAGAGCAGCCAGAGGCTTGCCGCTAAACCATCATTTGGCAAACTGGTTATTGCGGTCCAGACCAGCTTATCGCTAGTGCTGTTGTTAGGAGCAACGCTGTTGTCGCGAAGCTTGTTTGATCTGCGCACCTTTAATCCGGGTTTTCGTCGTGATCATCTGCTTGTTGCCGATATCGATACAAGCCAAACCATACACAAGAACACGGAGGTAGCACGGTTCTTTGATCGCCTTCTTGAACAGGTCCGCATAATTCCCGGCGTTCGTTCCGCGGCGGCATCTGCGGTTGTGCCGTTAAGCGGACAAACGTGGCAGCAGGATTACGAAATACTTGGCCGAAACAAGCGCGATACTCGCCTTTACCACAGCTTTGAGAACTGGGTGACGCCGGGATACTTCGAAACTCTGGGAACATCTTTACTGCTAGGTCGAAATTTCAATGATCGTGATTTATCTGAAACTGCTTACGTAGCTTTAGTAAATCAGACCTTCGCAAAGCGCGCGTTCGGCTCATCCAATCCAATCGGCCAGCAAGTCCATGAAAAGGGAAAACAGGGTCTCATCACAATCGTCGGCGTTGTGAGTGATACGCGTTATCGTTCGTTGCGCGAAGACGCTCCACCTACGTTTTACCGCCCAATTGCTCAACTTCCGTCTTCATTTCCCTTTGTTCTGACGCTGAACCTGGAAGTTTGGACCAACTCATCTGCAAACTATTTTCAAAAGCCGATTGGAGAACTCATAAATGGTCTTGCTCCGCAAGCTACTGCCGATTTCGGCACTTTCGATTCACTGATCGACTCTAATCTTTTGTACGAACGGCTATTGACAGCACTCTCCGTATCGTTTGGACTGATCGGACTTTTTCTATCCGCCGTCGGCGTTTACGGATTGTCCGCTTATTCTGCTGCTCGACGAACTCCAGAATTTGGAATTCGCATGGCATTAGGTGCTAGCCCCAAGAGCATTCTTAAACTTATGCTTTCTGAGCAGATTCGATTATTGGTCATCGCGCTTGCGGCGGGGTTGCTGATCTCGATTGCGTTAACTCGATTTCTACGCGCCTGGTTATTTGGCGTTTCCGCTACCGATCCCATTTTGTATTCGGTGGCTTTAATCGTTGTTAGTGTATCCGCGCTGCTGGCCGCTTTTGTGCCGGCTTATCGAGCCGCCCGCTTGAACCCCTTAACCGCGCTGCGCAGTGAGTAAAACATCAACATGCTCCAGTTAAGCTATTGCCGCTTCGCTCACTCGCGACTGTTTCCACAACCCGATGTATGGCTGCAGGTCCCGCATCAGTTCCGCAAACTGTGGCGCGGATAAGGACTGCGCTCCGTCGCTCATTGCTTTTTCCGGGCAAGGGTGTGTTTCCACAATCAAGCCATCGGCTCCTACCGCGACTCCGGCCCGTGAAACCGGCGGCACTAGGCTGCGTTTTCCGGTTGCATGGCTCGGGTCGAGAACAACCGGTAGATGCGAAAGTTCGTTTAACAATGCGATTCCCGCAATATCGCAGGTATTGCGCATCGCGGTTTCGAAGGTGCGGATGCCGCGCTCGCACAGAATCACATTCGGATTGCCATGCGCCACGATGTATTCTGCCGACATCAGCAGTTCTTTAATGGTGGAACTGAGGCCGCGCTTCAACATCACCGGGCGTCCTGCTTTGCCAAGCGTTTTCAGCAATGCGAAGTTCTGCATGTTGCGCGCGCCAATCTGAAGAATGTCGGCGTACTCCGCCACCATCGGCACATCGCGGTCGCTCATCACTTCGGTGATAATGCCCAGCCCTGTTTCGGCTTTCGCTTTCCGCAGCAGTTTTAAACCTTCTTCCTCAAGCCCTTGAAAGTCGTAAGGCGATGTACGCGGCTTGAATGCGCCGCCTCGCAGAAACTTTGCGCCCGCCTGCGCCACGTACTCCGCTGTTTCCAGAATCTGTCTTTCACTTTCCACCGAACACGGCCCGGCCATCACCACAAATTCATCGCCGCCAATATCCGTTCCATTGGCGCGAATTACCGATTTACTGGCCCGAAATTCCCGGCTCACGAATTTGTAGGGAGCGGAGATCCGCACGGCTGTTTCCACTTGCGGCATCGCTTCGAGCGATTCCAGGCAAGGCGTCACATCTCCTACTCCCACCACTCCAATCACAACGCGCTCCTCCCCCTCAATGGAATGAACTTTGTAGCCGAAATCGCGGACGCGATTGCAAACTGCCTCAATCTCCGCTTTGGTTGCATGTCGTTTTATTGAAATAATCATTTAGGGCCTACTCGAAATAAAAAAGGCCCACCTTGGCGGGTGGGCCTTGGAAACTCTAACCAGTTGTTTGGTTTAGACCTGCGCAGACGCCACCCGGAACGAATTGGGATAAAACCAAAATCGAAACCAGTAATAATTGGCGCGAACGTGAGTCATGAACTTAAAAGTATAAACACGACTGAATCAGTTTGGCAAGTTCCCGGCGCAGGAAACGTTCCATTCGCTATGCTGGAGAAAACAAATTATCAGGTGAACCCGGTACGAATCGCGCATATTCTTCCGTTTGCCAACATCGGAGGAACCGAACAGGCCACCCTGCGCTTGGCCGAAGCCGCTTCGCGCTGCGGATTCGAAAACCTTCTGTTTTGTCCGGATCAGGCTAATGATCTTCGCCATTTCTATCATCAGCACGGCTTCCCTACCGCCAGCTACCGGCAGGTGGAGCCAAGCTATCATCGTCCTTTGCCGTACCTGAAAGCCGCTCGCGCCTTAGCCGGTGAACTGCGCCGCCAGCATATCCGAATTGTTCACTGCGCCGATATTTTAGCCGCTCACTACGCCGCTTTAGCGGGACGTTTAGCGGGCGCTTTCGTGTTGAGCCAGGTGCGCTGTCAGCATTCGATGATTACTCGCCGCGACAAGACATTCCTTTTTCCGGTGCAGAAGTTTGTGTTTGTGTCCCGCGACACTTGGAACGTTTTCGGCATGAAAGTTCCTCCCGCAAAAGGACAAGTGCTGTACGATGGCCTACCTGAAATTGCCGTGAATGAGTGGTCGTGCGTGGAAGCAAGAATTGCTTACGGCCTTCCGGTGGATGCACCCGTAATCGGCATGGCTTCGCGCGTTCATCCCGGCAAAGATTTTGAAAGCCTCATCAGCGCCGCCAAAACCATCGTTCAAGCAATCCCGCAGTGTCGATTCTTAATTGCAGGCGATTATCAGATAAATCCAATCCATCGTGATTATTACGCCCAGTTAAAAACGCTGTTGCGGGAAACCGGCCTCCATCATTCCTTTGTGTTTTCCGGGTTTGAAGCGCAGATGTCTCGCTTCTTCGCCGCAATCGATATTTTCGTGCTATCTACTCACGCCGAAGGTTTGCCGCTGGTGATATTGGAAGCGATGATGCACGCTAAACCAACAGTGGCAACTGAGGTCGGCGGCATCGGCGAAATCATCACTGATGAACAGACCGGTTTGCTGGTGCCGCCCAAATCGCCTGACCGGTTAGCGTCAGCTTTGTTGTCTATTCTTACCAATCCAAACAAAGCTGAAACCTTAGCTAGCACGGGGCGCGAATGCATCCGTCAACATTTCAGCGAGCAACAATTTCAAATTAATGTTAAGCAGCTTTACTGCGGTACTGCCAAGCAGCAGAGATTGATTTCTTCTACTTAATGCGGAACCCGTTCAGCGGTTCTACCGGCTGTTCACTTTCTTCTACGCCGCGCACGTCCGAAAATGACGGACCCTTATGCAGCGAAGCAGCCAATTCCGACAGTTGGCGCGAACTGCCTACCGCATACACTTCTACCCGCCCGTCTTCCAGATTGCGAGTCCAGCCGTCCAGCTTCAGTTCGGCGGCCCGCTTCTGCACAAAATAACGGAACCCGACTCCTTGCACCCTCCCCGAGATGAACCATTTCTTTGCTTGCTGCGCCGCCACTAGCTCCTATTCTTCCATTAGTAAAAAAGCAGCCGGACTTTGCCACACTAGAAGAAGGCCGCACTCGGCCCCTTATCATGGCATTTCCTATTCACCGGCCCCGCCGCCTTCGTTCTTCAGCAGCTATTCGTACTCTGGTCCGCGAAACGCAGCTTGCCCCGTCCCAGTTCATTCTGCCGCTTTTTGTTTGTCCGGGCGAAGGCATCCGCAAGCCGATCAGTTCCATGCCCGATCAGTTCCAGTTATCCGTCGACCAACTGGTTCGTGAATGCGAAGGTTGCGCTTCGCTTGGTTTGGGCGGCGTCATTTTATTCGGCATTCCTGCTGAAAAAGACGAGCTTGCTTCCGGCGCTTACGCCGATAACGGCATCACGCAAGAAGCGGTTCGCGCCATTAAACGCACTGTTCCTCAATTATTGGTCATCACCGATGTTTGCAACTGCGAATACACCAGCCACGGCCACTGCGGCTTTGTGCAGGAGAATGATGTGGAGAATGACACAACGCTTGAATGGCTGGCGAAAACTGCTGTGTCGCATGCCCGCGCCGGGGCCGATATCGTTGCTCCAAGCGACATGATGGATGGCCGGGTTCGCGCTATGCGAACCGCTTTGGACGCTTCCGGTTTTGTGAAAACTCCGATTCTGTCTTATGCCGCCAAATATGCGTCCGTGTTTTACGGCCCTTTTCGTGAAGCGGCTGAATCAGCGCCGCAGTTCGGTGACCGGCGCAGTTATCAGATGGATCCGGCCAACAGGCGCGAAGCCATGCGCGAAATTGAACTGGACCTGGAAGAAGGCGCGGATATGATTATGGTGAAACCCGCGCTGGCTTATCTTGATATTATTCGCCAGGCTCGTGACCGGTTCGAAGTTCCTTTAGGGGCTTACCAGGTGAGCGGCGAGTTCAGCATGATCCGGGCGGCTGCCGAAAAAGGCTGGCTCGACCTGGAGCGCACCATGTTTGAAACGCTCACCAGCATTCGCCGCGCGGGAGCGGATTTCATTCTCACATACTTTGCCAAATCCGCTGCGCAGATTCTGGGCTAAGCAGGGCTTCTTTCCGCTTCAGGAACATCAACCGGGACCGATCGATACGGTTTGTCACGCGGCAGAATGGCAATGGCGATAGCGCCTAAAATCGACAAGCTGAACACATACATCATTGGCGTTTCGTAGCTGCCATGATGTTCGCGCAGAACCGAAACAAGCTGCGGAAACCAGGTCTGCCCAATCGTGTTCGCAGGCAGAATAATGGCCATCGCGCGCGCCAGTGAATTGACGCCAAACTGCTCGGCGGCCATCAAGGGAATCAGCATATAGTCCGCGCCCATCGCGAACCCGAAAATAACGGCGAAGGCAATCGGATTATCGGGCGGCTTGACCATCAAGAGCAGCGGAATTGTGGCGCTCACAATGAAGTAAGTCGCCGTCATCACCCATTTCTTCGGCAGGAGATCAGCCACAAATCCGATGCTGAGCCGTCCTGCGATGCTGGAAATCAGAATCCAAAACTGGGCCGTGCTCCAAATCGAGTTCAAGGTTTGTTGATTGTTGAATCCGGCATCACGGAATACGAACTTCATGTGAAAGTTAATTGCTCCAATGGAACCAATGGAAGCGATGCTGCCGATCAGTAACAGCCAGAACGACCAGTTTCCAAGCAGAGCCGAAAACGGAAGCGGTTTGCGCTTCAAGTCCGCCGGCGGTTCGGCGGCTCCATCGGGGAACAAGCCTTTTTCAGAAGGCTTATCGCGCATCACCAGATAAGCAAAGGGCCAGGCTACGAACATCAGCGCGCCCAAAATAATTAACGCAGCGTGGAATCCGTATGCTTCGGTAAGCGGCTTCACAAATTTTGCGCTGAGCGCGCCAATCAATCCTACGCCTACATATACAAGTCCCATCGCCATGCCGCGCTTCTTTTGAAACCAGTACGACACCAGAATCTGATGCGGAATCGGGCCGGAAAACAGGTAGCCCACGGTGTAAACAAAGTAAAGTGCGTAATAAAGGTAAACGGACCCGAGCATCAGGCCCATGCCGCACAAGGCAACAGCAGTCAGCGCCGTGCCGGCCAGAATCAGCTTGCGTGGGCTGAAACGCGGAATCAGAACCGGGCCGACCCAGATGGTAAGCAGCGCTGCGAGCGGGAAACCGAGCGTAATCTGGTCCAGCCGCCAGCCGAATGCTTTTTGGAAATAATCGTAGAAAAACGGCAGGCTGTAATACGGAATGCCGACCGCGATGCCGAACGTGATGACGCTGGCGGCAACAATCAACCAGCCAAAGTAAGGGCGCTTGCTTGTCGCGGTTTCCATGCCACTTCGAGTTATATCACCCGAATCACAAAAGTTCTTCGCGGTTCTTCTTTTCCAGCGTTTTTACCAGCTTGCTTACAGCCTGTGACTGGCTGCGATGCGCTACCAGCAAAGCGTCCGGCGTGTCCACCACAATCAGATCTTCTACGCCGACTAAAGCAACAGTTTTAGCCGCGTCCACATAGTTGCCCCGGCTGTTTTCCACTACCAGATCACCGCGCGAAGCATTCTGGTCCTTGTCTTTGGCGGCCAAAGCATAAACCGCTTCCCAACTGCCCACATCGCTCCAGCCAATATCGTCAATTGCCAGTCCAGCGACGTTGGCGGCTTTTTCCATGATTCCGTAATCAATGGAGATGTTTTCGCAAAGCGGGTAGATTTCAGCCAGCTTGGTTCCGAACACGCGGTTTTTCAAGGGTGGCAGCCCAGCGAGCAGGGTGGCTGTTTTGGGCAGATGACGGCGCATCAGGTCCAGCACCGCACCCGCTTTCCAGAAAAACATGCCTGCATTCCAAAAAAAGTTTCCGGCTGCCAAAAACTGATTGGCAGTACCGGTATCCGGCTTTTCGCGAAAACTATGAACGGTCTGCGCTTCGAGCGCGCCGGGCTGCACGTTCTGCGGAAATTCGATATAGCCGTATCCTGTTTCGGCCCATTGCGGCTGAATGCCAAGCACAACAACATCATGGTGAGCAGCAGCTTTGTACGCTGCTTTCACAAAGTTGCGGAACCGGCCTTCTTTAAAAATAAGATGATCGGCGGGAAACACGCCGAGAACCGCTTCCGGGTCAACCTCAGCCAGAATTTTCGCCGCAAGCCCGATACAAGGTGCGGTGTTGCGCTGCGCCGGTTCCGCAATAATCTGCGTTTTCGGCACTTCCGGAAGCTGCGAACGGATTTCTTTTTGCAGGTATTCGTTGGTAATCACCCAAACGTTTTCGGGAGGCACAACGGCCTGCAGACGGTCCACCGTCTGCTGAATTAAAGACCTTTCCCCAAAAAAGCGGAGAACCTGTTTTGCATTTCGTTTACGGCTGCGCGGCCAGAAGCGCGTTCCGCGTCCGCCCGCCATAATCAGCGCATAACGGTGTGAAGAAGGCATTGCTTTTTAGTGTAAAAGGCGCATCCCTTCTTCGCATCTATCGCTTTAATTTTATTCGGTTTTGTTTTTCAACTTGTCGGCACCGTCAGCAGTCTTTTCGGCGCTCTTATTGACAGCTTTTTTGCTGCCCTTTTTGATCTTTTTCCCAGTTTTCTTGGCGGCTTTGCCAGTGGAATCGGCAGCATCCTTCATGTCGTCTTTCTGGCCATAACTGAAAGAGGCCATTCCGAGCGTAAGAACGCACAACGCGCAGATTTTATTGAATTTCATGAACTTCCTTTAATTATTTAAGTCGGCTAAATCGCTTTTAGCTTTATCTGTCGAGTATACAGTTTGTTCTATTCCGGGTGAACGGATTTCAGTGCGATTGCGGCATTCAATCCGCCAAAGGCGAAAGAGTTCGAGAGAGCGTACCTGAGTTCAGCGGCGCGGGATTGATTGGGCACGATGTCGAGATCGCAAGCCGGGTCGGGTTCGTTGAAATTAATAGTAGGAGGAACCCGCTGGTTGTGAAGCGCAAGAATCGTGGCGACGGCTTCAATCGCGCCGGCCGCTCCGAGCGTATGACCATGCATGGATTTTGTGGAACTCACCAGTAATTGGTAGGCATGTTTACCAAAAACCTGGCGAATCGCGGCGGCTTCCATCACATCATTCGTGACAGTGCCGGTGCCATGAGCATTGATGTATTGCACTTGTTCCGGCAATAACCCCGCATCAGTCAAAGCCCAGCGTATTGCTTTGACTGGTCCTTCTACCGAGGGCTGGGTAATGTGGTAAGCATCCGAGCTCATGCCGAAGCCGCAAATTTCTCCTAAAATAGCAGCGCCTCGGGCATGGGCATGATCCCAATTTTCCAACACCAGCATTCCTCCGCCTTCGCCAAGAATCAACCCGCTTCTTGATTTGGCAAAAGGGCGGCAAGTGTCGGGTGAAACCACCCGCAAGGCTTCCCAGGCGCGCAGGAGTCCATCAACAAATACAGATTCGCTGCCCCCGGCCAAAGCTGCCGTTACCGCGCCGCTTCGCACGAGCCAGAAAGCCTGACCGATGGCATGATTGCTGGAAGAACAGGCAGTAGAAATGCTGTAAACGGGGCCTTGAATGCCATGCTCAAATGAAACGCGGCTTGCTCCGCCATTAGACATTGTGCGGGGAATAGTGAGGGGAGCCACGCGAGGATAATTGCGCAGATAGAGATTTTGATAACCTTCTTCGATCGCCAACTGTCCGCCGACACTTGATCCTGTTATCACCGCTGTTCGTTCGCTGAGTTCGGAACGGAACTGTAATCCGCTTTGTTGCACTGCTTGACGCGCCGCTACCGCCGCAAACTGGCTGAATCGGTCCAAGAAAGTAAGCTCTTTTTCCGAGAAATGCGCTGACGGAACAAAATCAAAAGCAAGCGCGCCTTTTTGAAAGCGGTAAGGCGGATCGCCAGCATCAATCAACGGAGTAATTCCGCTTCTGCCTTCCGCTAAACCGCTCCAGAATTCCGCGATGGATTGACCCAAAGCGCATACAACGCCCATTCCCGTAATCGCAACACGATTCATGTTTTAGGAACTGCTCGATTTCTGTTCCACCAACCGGCGAATTCCGTCAATAGCATCACGCACGCTTTTCATGTTTTCCACGCCTTCATCCGGAATGCTGACGCCGAATTCGCTTTCCAAGCCGAAAATAATGTTTATTCCATCCAGAGAATCAATTTTTAATTCGCGAAAAGTTTTGTCAGCGGTGACAGATTCCGCCGGAATTTTCTGAGTATTAGCAATTGTTCGGATTACTCGGGCTGTAATAGGATCGGGATCAAGCTCAGGCGGCATCTATGAATTTCCTGTTCAAAAAACTTCATGATAGCGACTGGAGCTTTTGAAAAGCTGAAGCGGGCAGAAAAATGCCGGATGCGAGGTTCGCATCCGGCCTAGGAGATAACCCTCTATCCGAACTGAAGGAGGCAGATAGGGGTATGGAGGAGCTTTTGAAAAAGACTCGCCTGCTAGCCGAGCAGTCCGCCGTGTCCGAGGCAGGCCACTTCCCAACCGGAAACTCGATACTTCGCGAGAACTGGAGGCAGCAACAGATCGAGAACATTCGGTTTGGCAGAACGATAGCAGCAAGGAGCTGAAACAATAGGAATTTCGTTTTTATAGCCCATTAGCAGTAAATTGCCGGGCTCCACTGGAGCCAGAAAGCGTTCAATATGCGCGCCGACCCGGCCCATTGCGCGTCCGATAACATCTTCCGGACCGGCAGGCGCGGTTGTGGAAGCCACCATCACCACCGAAGGACGAGCTTTTAATAAATGTCCCAGGGCGCGAGTGACTTGTTCTTCTTCTTCCACTGCGGTTAGGGCATAGCGAACAGTAGCATTAAACCGTTCCAGGCGGGTGCGAAGAATATTTTCAAATAAAGTGCGGGCGCGGTCGCCATGAACCGGATCAGAATAAAGCACTGCTACGCCGCCGTCACGAACCGGACGAGCCTGCAGAATTGGGCCGCGTTCGTTCAGGATGGAGAGAACCGCTTCAAGCTGCGCCTGGGCAACAGCAAAAGGAGAACTCTTGATTGTGGCCAGCCGTTCGCCAGCCCGCACGTAATTAAAGTTTGATACTGTCGCAATAACAACGCTGCTGGTGCAGTTAATCTGCTTCAGAAGTTCGTCATCCACCAGCGCACAGCAGTCTTCCGTAGCGATGAGATTGGCACGCCCGCCCGCAGCCAATCGGATTTCAACGGAGCCGCAGCACATAGCGCCTGCCACCGTCATCACCGCATCATCTTCGCCGATTTCCCCATCTTCCAATTCAGTGACCCAGACCTGGTTCATGCCCTCAGTTTCGAGCAAACGCACGTCTTCGTCGCTAAGAACATGTCCTTTGGCAAGCAGCTTTCGCCCGCCCGGTCGGAAAATTGTGCAGCAGAGAATTCTGCCGGCGGATTCTTTTACGTCGATGGTTAATGCTCGCATAATAGAACTTTTCCCCTAGTACTTTCTCACTGGTTGGTTCGATTATACAAACTTTTTAATAATTTCAATAGGAAAAAAAACTATTTTAGGAAAAAATTACAAAATTAGCTTTTTACTGTGTAAATTTTGGATACGACTATTTCTAAAAGAACCGGATAATTTAGCTTTTTATCGGAGTTCGTGCAGCGACACGGGGCAGAATAGCGGGCGCGATCTGCACCATTGCGCTTGGCTGAGGGTTGGCCGGTAGGAGAAAAGTTTTGCCGGTACTGGGCTTAAGCCTTTTTAGAACAGGGACTTCATCGCAGTTCTGGAACTTGGAACAGCGCAAACAGTCCTTCCAAACTTTGAGCGGCAGCTCACCTCGCTCCACTTCGGAGAAGCCGAGCTTGAAAAAAAAACCAGGGGCATACGTGAAAGCAAAGATGGCTTCCAAGTCATTTTCCTGCGCTTCCTGCTCCAGGCTTTCCACAATGGCGCGGCCAATCCCATTCTGTTTGATTTCCGGGCGTACTGCTAAAGAACGAACTTCGGCTGTTGTTGGGGTGTAAAAATGGAGCGCACCGCAACCTAACAATACTTTCCCGTCATAAGCCACGGAAAAATCTCTGATATTTTCCGACATTTCGAATTCCGTGCGCGGGAGCATATCTCCTTTTGCGGCATAAGAATTGATCAATTCCAGAATCGGATGAATATCCCGAATGGCAGCTTTGCGAACTTTAACAGCAGCAGCAATCATTTTAGTTATCTCCGCCGTTTTCAATAGTGGTGCCTATCATTTCACCGGCCAGCAAGCGCAAACAAATATTCGGTTCCCGCCCGGAAGCAATCACCACTTCACCTGCGCCGAGCCGAATAGCAGTTTGAGCCGAATCCAGTTTGGCCTGCATGCCGCCGTGAGCAACTCCGTTTTCGATCAGTTCACGGCATTGAGCCACAGTGAGCCGGGGTAGTAGCTTCCCATTAAGGTCTTTGACACCGGAAACATCAGTTAGAAAGATCAGCTTGGCCGCTTGCCAGGCGGCAGCGCAGGAAACAGCCATTTGATCGGCGTTCACGTTGTAGATATTGCCTTCGGTATCACCGGCTACACAGGCCATAGTGGGAACATAGCCGGCCTGCGACAACAGATTGAGTAGCCGGGCATCGGTCTTAATGGGTTTGCCCACAAAGCCCAGTTCGGGATCGAGTTGTTCAGCAATGGTGAGCGGTCCGTCCACCCCGGAAAGCCCGACTGCATGCATTCCGGCGGCGATCAAACTGGAAACCAGTTGTTGATTGATGCTGCCGCAGATTACTTTGGTAACTGCATCGATCACTGCTTCACTGCTTACGCGCAGGCCATTGACAAAACGGGATTCAATGCCTCGTTGTTCCAGGAATTGAGTGACCTGCTTGCCGCCGCCATGCACAATGACCAGAGCATGACTACGGCTGATCTCAACTAATTGCGCGGCCAGCCGGGAACGCGATTCCACGCTTTCAAGCAGTGTTCCGCCTAACTTGATTAAAATCTTCACAGTAAGCCTTGCGTTTCTGGAAAACCCAAAAGAAGATTCATGTTCTGCACGGCTTGGCCGGCAGCGCCCTTTACCAGGTTGTCAATGGCCGAAACAATCACCACTTGCTTGTTTTCACGATCGAAAACAAATCCGATGTCACAGAAATTCGTGTGCTGCACGGCATGAAGATCAGGCACTTTACCGGGAGCATAAAGCCGTATAAAAGGCTCATTAGCATAATATTCTTCATAGATGTTAAGAAGATTAACGGCCTGTTCGATCCGCTGAAGGCGAATGTAGATGGTTTCCAGGATGCCGCGAACAAGGGGAAGCAGTTGCGCGGTGAAAACAAATTCGCGCTCCACCAGTTTTGAATTTTGCAGCACTTCGGCAATATGCCGGTGGTCCATGATGCTGTAAGCGGAAAAATTATCAGCCGCTTCACAGAAATGTGTTTTTAACGTTGGTTTCCGTCCTGCTCCGCTGATGCCTGATTTCGCATCGCAGATCACTCCGCGATTCCGGTCAAGAACATCGGCCTCAATCAAGGGACGAAGCGCCAGATTCGCGGCGGTCGGATAACAACCAGGATTGGCCACAAGCGCCACATTCTTAATCTGTTCGCGATAAAACTCAGGCAAACCATAAGCGGCTTCCGCCAGCAGTTCGGGTGCGGTGTGGGGCGATTGATACCAGCGTTGATAGGTTTCGGCATCATGAAGTCGAAACGCTCCGCTGAGATCAACTACTTTGGTCCCTGCCTGGAGAAACAAAGGCGCAAGCTCCATCGAAATTTCCGGCGGGGTCGCAAGAAAAACCACTGCCAGTTCTTCTCGTTTCACTGCTTCGGCAGTGGCGGGAATGGCTTTATCGGGAGTTTTGCCGAGCGGCTGGGTAATAGATGCGGATTCAGACCGGTGTTCCAGCAGAAATGGATCCACGCCGGGGTGCTTTTTCAGAATGGAAAGCAGTTCCGCGCCACTGTACCCACGAAATCCGACAATACCCACCGGGGCAGGATTTGAGTAATTATTCAAAGCTATGAATAATTATACTATTTATAACTGTTCCGCAGCGGAACGGGCAGCTAGATCGCCAATTAAGGGAAGATGAACGGATCGTTCCTGGGCAGCCGCGATCAGCAAATAAATCCAAGTAAATACAACCGCACTTTTTAACAAATCGACAAAGCCGTGCCCAAGCCAACTGTCGTTGAAACTGATCCAAAAGAAAGGCCGGAGAACAGAGGAGATCAGCAGAAAAACAACAAAAAGGTAAACGGACTGAAAAGCGTTGAAACGGACTTTGATATTGGTCCGGTAACGTTGAATGGCTAGAAAAACAATGGAAGGAATGACTCCGAAGACGGGAATGTAGCAAAGCACCGAAGCGGTGCGATTGCTGAGTCCGGCTAGCGGGTCGGCGTATTCCAGCCGTTGCGCTTGTCGTGTTCCGCAGTTAGAGCAGAAAACAGCTTGAGGCGTAACGGCAACTCCGCAATTAGTGCAGTATGGCAATGAATTCTCGACCTTTTCCTATCATAAGTACGTTTTGCCGTTGTTGAATGTTCCCGGCGAAAAAGGTTAATGGCGCAAAGCTTCAGGAACGAAAAGTTGAATCTGATAACATCATTGCCCGGATGCGTATTTCGTTCACTTGGTTAATGTTTTTCTGTTTGCCGCTGTTCTTGTCGGCGCGCGCCAAAGACTTGGAAGTGTATTTCGTTGATGTGGAAGGCGGGCAGGCGACACTGATGGTGGCCCCTTCCGGCCAATCGGTGCTGGTGGATTCCGGATGGGGGGACAACAATTTCCGCGATGCCAACCGGATCGCGGCAGCGGCTAAGCTGGCAAAAATCAAGAAGATTGATTATTTTATTCTGACTCACTACCACGATGACCACGTGGGCGGAGTGCGGCAATTAGTGCAAAAGCTGCCGGTAGGAACGTTTGTTGATCACGGCCCCAATCGGGAACAGTTCGACAAACGGGCGCAACAAAGAATGGTGTCTGATTATGAGCAGGCAGTTTCCGGCGCGCAGCATCTGGTGGTGAAGCCGGGAAACAAAATCCCGGTAAAAGGATTGGATGTCACGGTAGTTACCGCAGACGGCAATGCGCTTTCAACCGCTTTGCCGGGCGCGGGCGACCAGAACAGTTATTGCGCCGCTACGCCGGATAAAGAACAAGATCCGACCGAGAACGCGCGCTCCCTGGGCACATTCTGGCAGTTCGGCCAGTTTCGTATGGCAGACCTAGGGGATTTGACCTGGAACAAGGAAAAAGGGTTGATGTGCCCGGTAAACCGGTTGGGCAAAGTGGATGTGTTCATCGTGTCGCATCACGGATTGAACTGGAGCAACAGTCCGGCGTTAGTGGATGCGATTGCGCCCAAGGTGGCGATTATGGATAACGGAGCGAAAAAGGGCGGATCACCTTCTACCTACGATCTGTTAAAAGCCGCTTCAGGATTACAGGCAATCTGGCAATTGCATTTCGCCGAGGAAGGCGGAAAAGAGCATAACGCGCCGGATTCCTTTATTGCCAATGTTGATGAAGCGGACACAGGCTTTTATCTGAAGCTCACGGCGCACGAGGACGGCAGCTTTGAAGTATACAATCCGCGAAACAAGCATTCCGAGCAGTACGGAACGAAATAACGCCGGTTTAAAATGCCGGTTCAGCTTTTCGCTGCTGGGCAGCACAGCGATTCGATGGTGGAATAAAGCTCCGGCCAGCGGATCGGCTTGGAAACAAAAGCATCCATGCCCACAGCTAGGCATTTTTCGCGATCTCCCTGCATGGTTTGCGCGGTCATCGCCACAATGGGGATATGAGCATTCAACGCCAGTTCCAAACTGCGGATGGCAGCGGTTGCTTCAATGCCGTCCATTTCCGGCATCTGCACGTCCATCAGGATAAGGTCATAGTCGCTGTTTTTAAAAGCATCCACTGCAAGTTTTCCGTTGTCGGCTACGGTGACATTATGGCCTTGTTTGCTTAATAAACGGACAGCCAGAGTTTGGTTTACATGATTGTCTTCGGCCAGCAGAATGCGAAGCGGTCCGGTGAGCAGCCCCTGCTGGGATGTCTGGCTTGGCGGAGCGGCAGTGATTACCGGTTCCGCCGCCAATTTGAGCGGAACACGGATAGTGAAGGTGCTGCCTATGCCGGGCTCGCTTTCCACTGAGATCGTGCCGTGCATCAAAGATGTAAGTTTATGGCAAATGGAAAGCCCCAGGCCGGTGCCGCCAAATGTGCGCGCAATGGAGTTATCCGCTTGTCGGAACGACTCGAAAATGCGCTTCTGTTTATCTTTGGCGATGCCAATACCCGAATCCTGCACCGAAAGCCAGAGTGTAACTGTGTCAGCATCCTGCTGTTCGCTTCGCGCGCACACAGTGATGAACCCGGCAGCGGTGAACTTGATGGCATTGCCGACCAAGTTCAAGAGAATTTGGCGCAATCGCAGCACATCACCCACAAAGGAATCCGGCAAGTTTTCCGCAAATTCAGTAGTGAAGCGCAGTTCTTTTTCCTGCATGCGAAAGGCGAAAGTCTGGGCTGTTTCAGTGATAAGCTGGCGCAAAGAGAAAGGAGCGAGATAAAGCTCAAGTTTGCCGGCTTCAATTTTGGATAAATCCAGCAGATCGTTCAGAATGGCCAGCAGAGAATCGCCGGAAGAGCGAATAACCTCAATCGATTCGCGTTGTTCCGCCGGAGAACTGGCATGGAGCGCCAGTTCCGCCATACCTAGTATGCCGTTCAAGGGCGTACGCAATTCATGGCTCATGTTAGCCAGAAACTGACTTTTTGCATCACAAGCGGCTTCGGCTTTTTCCCTCAACAGCTCCACTTCAGTCAGCTTTTGCCCGATGACCCTGGTTTGCGCTTCCACGCGGCGGCGCAGAACCATGACCCACATCAAAACAGCGACAATGGCAAAAAGAGTGAAGCACAAGGAAATCAAGGCGCGCGTTTGCGTAAACCACGGCGCAGGTGTTACTACCTTGCAGGCAGAAGGCGAATCGATCAGGATGTCAAAAGCATACGGCACCAGATGGGAATGGAACAGTTTTGCTTTCACAAGCAAAATACCTGTAATCGAAAGAGTCGATCCGGTTTGAAAAATTGGTAATCCGCTAGCGCCGTGGACTGTGAAGTTGAATTTGCCGGACCGTAGCAGCAGAGTCTCTTCATAACTACTAATCAGTTGATTCAGCAGCTTGCCTTCAATGTGTACTAATTGGCCATGAACAGCGGCGGCCAGCGCGGTATCAGCAGTAACAGTAATCGGCTGAAGGGGTAGGCCGGATGACAGGCGAGTGATAGAGGCGTGCTGAAGTTCAGCGGAATAATCTCCAGGCACCGCAAAACCAACCACGTCAACAATGTCTCCTAACGACAGATTGATCTTATTGTGATCACGAATCATCACCGTGCCGGAATTGTCACGAATCCAAGTGGGGCCAGCACTTTGGGTGCTTTCAACTTGCCCTCTCACGTGCACGCGCCGATCAGGTTCTTCATGAGGCGAAAACTGCAGCAACTGCTTAATTTGTTTTATTTTTTGAATTTGTTCACTGGTTGCGGAAGATTTGATTATTTTAAACTGTTTCAAGTTTGGCGTGAACAGCCGGACGCCTAGAATCTGCCTTTTTGAATTGAATAGAGTGGCACAAGCGCCTTGAACTCGCACTACGGCATTGATCCAATCGGAAGGAATCTGTTCTAATGCCGGTAATTGCACTTCAAACTGATGCGATCCTTTATTCAGCGTCGCGATAAACCGTTTATCTTCCGTGCGGATGCGCTGAATGACACCCTCCATTTCCACCCATTGGCTGTCACTGCTGCCTTGAAAAAGGCTTTCAAGATCTACATGAAACGGCGCGGGTAGCGATGAATGCCCTATTATCTGAATTTTCGGCTGCTGCACTAAAGGCATAAAATCGCCAGGACCGGAAACGCCGGAAACAATAACACGGTCACCCGCTTTGAGTTCTTTAATCAAAGCAACGCCATTAGTTGACACATAGACCCCGCCATAAGCATCCTGAACGAACAACATTTGCCAGTCTGGATCATAATAAGTAACAACTGCATGCAAGCGAACTGGCCAGCCCAGCAAGGCTTCGGATACGGTCAGCGCGCGCACATCTTTCGATCTGCGCAGTTCAATTTGATGGTTGGATGATACAGCGGATTTTAGATTGACAAGGGTAGCATCTTTCAACGCAAGCACCCCGTTTTCATGAACAACAAAAGCAACAATGTCCTGTTCAGTTTTTCCTGAGAAGTCCAAGCCGTTCCCGTCCATCACGGGGATAGAGCCGGTGGCGTCCTCCAGAACGTTACCAATGTTGTTTTTCAGTTGTTTTGCGCGTCCGCGCAGCCGAATCCGATGGATTGGTGAAGGAAGCGGCAAAGCGCGAATTTCCGCCACTGTTTTTAACGGTAATTTTTCAGGATCAGATGCTGGCCGGATTGTTTTTATGTACTTCCGGCTGGGCGTAGAAAATTGCAATTCTGTTACCTTGCCATTTACGTCTGAACCGGTAGTGACAACTCCAGTTACGCTGATCTCAGCGTCTGTAATTTGGTTGAGCGTTTCAGAGCGATCATCTATCACCTGAACATTCAGTACTCCACCGCCTTCGACTTGCAAAGGAATGAGTAGATTGCCGGAAACATCGACTTGTCCCATTCGCGCAACTCCATTAATAGCTACCAAAACATTGTCAAAATTTCCAGTGAGAAGCCGGTTAAGAGAAACACGAAGCGGTTTGGGAAGCGATGCGGCGCTTAAATCCTGAACACTGGCTTTCGTGACCTGATTGAGATTCACGGAAGCGCCGACTGTGCCGGCAATTTCGACCTGGTGGCCCAACCATTTATCATCCGCTTCCTGGGCCAGTTCTACCCGGATTGCTCCGGTTTGGTCCTGGACGGTTACAAACCCAGAAGCTATGTTCACCAAAGTAACGACGCCTCGAAATCTAATCGTTGTTGGCAAGTTATGTCGGGTAGTAAGCGTTTTTGTTTCCGCTACAGTCAGAACTGAGTTATTGATGCGAGCGCGGGATGAACAAGCGGCCATCAACGCGAACGCCGTAAGAGCAGCCAATAAGGAAAACTTCCGCGCTGGCGGAATGCCAATCTCGACCTGAGCAATTTTCAAATGTTTTGCTTCGCCACACATCGTGGTCACATCCCGGGCGCAGATCTCATAATCAGCTATCGGGAGAACAACAGGAAAACTGTAGGAATTGCTTTCCAAGCGGAACGACGAGTAAGTGTACAATGGCGCGAACCACTCTGATTACGCTACGCGGTTCGGAAATCCTTTACAATGCAATTATCCAAGCAGATCGGATTTTCGGACGCTGGTTTTCCGGCGTTGAGAATGCCCGCACCAAAAAATCGGGAGCAACTTGATGATTCGTTTAAAAATAAATGGAGCTGTCCGGGAGTTTAATGGCGATCCGGAGATGCCTTTGTTGTGGTATCTGCGTGATTCATTGCAGTTAACAGGCGCAAAGTTCGGCTGCGGCGTAGGACTTTGCGGCGCTTGCACAGTGCATGTTAATGGCGCTGCCGCCAGGAGCTGCGCGACCCCGATGAAGGGATTAACGGGCAAGGAAGTGACAACCATTGAAGGATTGAGCGCTAATGGCAGCCACCCGGTACAGATCGCCTGGAAAGAAAATAATGTTCCCCAATGCGGCTACTGCCAGTCAGGACAAATTATGCAGGCTGTAGCTTTGTTAAAGGACAAACCTCATCCGACCGATGATGATATTGAATCCGGCATGCAAGGCAATATCTGCCGCTGCGGAACTTATCAACGTATTCGTAAGGCCATCAAACAAGCAGCGGGGGTGACGGCATGAGCAGCAATAATGTTCGTCTGGTAAGCCGCCGCGGTTTTCTGGGCAGTGTTTTCGCTTCAGGCGCATTAATTCTAGGATCGCGGGTTGTTCCGTCGCTTGCCAGCGCGCAGGAAGCAACACAGGAATCGGCCACGTGGAAGCCGAATGTGTTTGTCGGCTTGAACCCGGACGGTTCGGTCATTTTGATTGCGCACCGGTCCGAAATGGGAACGGGCATCAAAACTTCACTACCAATGGTGCTGGCAGATGAAATGGAAGCGGACTGGAACCACGTTCGCGTTCAACAGGCAATTGGGGACGAATCGCTTTACGGATCCCAGGATACAGATGGATCGGCTTCGATTCGCGAGTTCTACCCAATCATGCGTGAAATGGGCGCTTCAGCACGATTAATGCTGGAACGGGCGGCGGCGGAAAAGTGGAATGTTCCAGCCAGCGAATGCAAAGCACAGATGCATGAGGTGGTCCATTCCGGAAGCGGCAAAAAGGCTGGATTCGGCGAACTGGCTTCGCTTGCAGCGCGCCAGACTACACCAAAAAAAGAAGAATTAAAACTGAAGGACGTTTCACAATTTCGCTACATCGGCAAAGGTGTTCCTTCGGTGGACCTTGATGCTGTTGTGACCGGGCACGGCATGTTCGGAATGGATGCCACTCGGCCCGGCATGGTATATGCCTCCATTGCGCGACCGCCGGTACTGGGCGGCACCATGAAATCCTTTGACGATAAAGAAGCAAGGGGCGTGCATGGCGTTCAACAGACTATGGTGATTGAAGGCTATAAGCCGCCAGTCGGCTTTCAGGCGTTGGGCGGCGTGGCGGTACTAGCCGACAATACCTGGGCGGCGATGCAGGGCCGCAAAAAATTAAAAGTGGAATGGGAGTTCGGTACTAACGCCATCTACCAGTCCGAGACGTACAAGCGTGAACTGATTGCTACTTCGCAGAAGCCGCAGAAGGTCATCCGCAATGTTGGCGATGTGGACGCAGCATTCGCTCAATCTAACAAGGTAATTGAGGCGCAGTATTACACTCCGCTGCTGGCTCATGCGTCTATGGAGCCGCCGGTTGCAATCGCGGAGTTCAAGGATGGAAAGGTCGAAACCTGGTCTCCGACGCAGAATCCGGAAGGAGTGCGGGAAACAGTAGCGGCGGCGCTTGGCATTGATAAGAAGAATGTCACGGCGCATGTGACTTTGTTAGGCGGCGGATTCGGGCGCAAATCGAAGCCGGATTACGTAGCGGAAGCCGCGCTGCTTTCCAAGAAGGTCGGAAAGCCGGTGAAAGTCGTTTGGAGCAGGGAAGAGGATATCGGCTTCGATTATTACCATTCCACTGCGGCTATGTACATGAAAGCGGCGCTCGACCCATCCGGTAAGCCGGTAGCTTGGCTACAGCGTTCCGTATTTCCGCCGATCGGCTCGACGTTCAAAGATGGTGAGAAATATGCCGATGAAGGCGAACTGGAAATGGGCTGGTCGAACGTGCCGTTCGATATTCCCAATCATCGGGCGGAAAATGGACCGGCAGAAGCGCATGTGCGCATTGGCTGGTTGCGCTCGGTAGCGAATGTTTATCATGCTTACGCAGTGCAGTCGTTTATCGATGAACTGGCGCATGAAGCGGGCCGCGACCCGGTGGAGTATTGGCTTCAGGTTCTGGGACCGGCGCGACAGTTAAGCGGAGTGAAACCGGAAAAGGACAGCAAATTCGACCTGAACCGCTTGCGTCGAGTGGCCGAAGTCGCCGCTGAGAAATCCGGTTGGGCTAATAAAAAGTCGGGCAATGGACGGGCGTTAGGCTTTGCGGCTCATCGTAGCTTCTACAGTTATGTAGCGGCTGTAGTGGAAGTGGGTGTAGACGCGAAAGGCCGATTGCGGATTCCGCGCGTAGATTTGGCGGTGGATGCGGGCCGCATTATCAATCCGGATCGGGTGATTGCGCAATTTGAAGGCGCTGCCGTATTTGGAACCAGCATCGCCATGCTGGGCGAAATCACCGCAGCCGATGGCCGCGTTCAACAAAGCAACTTCCATAATTATCCGGTAGCGCGAATCAATGAGTCTCCTGTTGAAACGCATATTCACCTGATTGGTTTGGATGAAAACCCGCCTAGCGGCGTGGGCGAGCCTGGGGTGCCGCCGATAGCTCCGGCAATCTGCAATGCGATCTTTGCGGCTACGGGCAAGCGCATCCGCGAACTGCCGATCCGCAAGCAGAAATTGATTTAGGGGAGGGCAATGATGAGCGTATCGCAAGCGGTTTCACTGGAAGAATATCTGCGAACAACCTATCGGCCTGACTGCGATTGGATTGACGGCGAGTTGCGGGAGCGGAATTTGGGGCAGTTTGATCATGCACGTTTACAGGGATTTTTGACAGCACTTTTGTTTTTTAATGAAAAGAACTGGAAAATCATTGCGCTTCCCGGACAGCGTTTGCGGGTGAGCGCCAAGTGCTATCGAATTCCCGATCTGCTGGTGGTGTCTGACGATTACGATCGCTCGCCGGTGGTCAATATTCCCCCTCTGCTTTGCGTTGAGATTTTGTCGCCTGACGATTCCATGCGCGAGATTGTGGAGCGATGCGAGGATTACCTGAACATGGGTGTTCCAGCGGTGTGGATTTTTGATCCTTATCGGAAACGAGCGTATGTGAAGAGTTCACAAGGACTGCATGAAGCGGAAACAAACAGCATTCTTCAGTGTGGACCCATTGAAATCTCACTGGCAGAAGTGTTTGCGGAAGCTTGAGATTGAATGCTTCCAGATCGCCAGAATTTTTCTTCCAGCGCGAAATGGGAAGAAATCGTCGGTTATAGCCGGAGTGTGCGAGTCGGCAATCATCTTTCCCTTTCAGGAACTACCGCCACTGATGCAAACGGTGAAATTATCGGCGTGAACGATGGATATGCGCAGGCAATTCAGTGTTTGCGCAATATTGAAGCTGCCTTGCAGCAAGCCGGAGCAGCTTTAGCGAACGTGGTCCGCACACGGATGTTTGTTACCGATATCAGCCGCTGGACAGAATACGGACGCGCTCACCAGGAGTTTTTCGGCCAGATTCGGCCTTGTGCCACGATGGTGGAAGTGCGCGCCTTAATTGATCCGCGAATGCTGATTGAAATCGAAGTGGAAGCCGAACTGTAATGCCTAAACTGATTCCCGCTCCAACCCGGATTCCGGTTCCCGGAGATAAGCAGATTCATGAATATGTGGGCCGCGTAAATACGCAGTCTTCAGAAATCAGCGTGGCTCATATGAAAAGCCCGGCAGGTTGGAGCGAACCGGGCCAGCAGCCCACTTTTCAGGAGATTACGATTGTGCTGCAAGGCGCGCTGCGAGTGGAACATCAGAACGGTGTACTCGATGTGAAAGGCGGCCAAGCGATTGTTGTTGAACCGGGCGAGTGGGTTCGCTACAGCACTCCTGCTGAAGGCGCTGAGTACGTAGCGATTTGTTTACCGGCTTTTGGGTTGGAAGAAGCGCGACGCGACAACGAATAAACAGCAGTGCTAAGCGATTGCTTCAATTTCCATGCTGATGTTTTCCCATTCGGACATGGCTGCTTCTAAATCTGCACGTTGTTGATCGAGTTGGGAGGCAAGTCGCTGAGATTCTTCGGCGCTGCGGAAATCGGAAAGGGATTGCTCGGTTTTCTGAATTCCTCCTTCCAGCGAAGCGATACGCTCTTCCAGGGTACGGGCGCGCTCCTGCATTTGTTTTAATCTCATCGGGTTTACGCGCTTTTGCGTTCCCGAGTCCACCGGAATAGGCATCGGAATAGGTTCAGCAGGAGGCACGCCGATCAGAACATCATCAAGCGTCGGAGTAGATTCAGCACCGCCCTGCTTGCGCCACATGTAATCTTCGTAGTTGCCCGGAAACACCCGCACCTCGCCGCCGCCGATCTCAAAAACGCGAGTGGCAAGGTTATCCAGAAAATAACGGTCGTGCGAAACGAACACCACTGTGCCGCTGAATTCTTTCAGTGACTCCAGCAGAACGTCCTTAGCGCGCATATCCAGGTGGTTCGTCGGTTCGTCCAACAGCAGGAAGTTGGCAGGGCGTAGCAGCATACGGGCCAGCGCGTAGCGGTTCCGTTCGCCGCCGGAAAGAACGCCGATTTTCTTGAAAACATCGTCTTCGCTGAAAAGAAAACATCCTAATAGATTGCGCAGTTCTGTTTGCGGCGTGCGTGGCGAGGCATCGCCCAAATCATCTAGAATACGGGCGTTCGTGTCCAAAGCTTTGTATTGGTCCTGGGCAAAGTAATCCACGTCAACGTTGTGCCCAAGCGTGTAGTCGCCGGTGGTGAGCGGTTCCGCTTGTGAGAGCAGTTTGATGAGCGTGGACTTACCGGCTCCATTTACACCGACCAAGGCAATGCGGTCGCCGCGCTCCACTACAAAATTCACATTGTCGAAGATGAGTTTTGAACCGTACCGCTTCGAAACATTCTTGAATTCAGCTACGATGCGTCCGCTCGGCTTCGGCTGCGGAAAGGTGAAGTGAATGGTTTTTTCTTCGGGTGGAAGCTCGATGCGTTCAATTTTTTCGAGTTCCTTGATGCGGCTCTGCACCTGCTTGGCCTTGGTGGCTTGAGCGCGGAAGCGGTTGATGAACGCTTCTAATTGCTCAATTTTGTCGCGCTGATTGCGGTAGGCCGCTTCCAATTGGGCGCGGCGGTCGGCTTTTTGCAGCAGATATTTTTCGTAGTTGCCGTTGTAGAAATGAACGCCCTTGTTCCAGACTTCCACAATTTTGCTGACAGTGACATCCAGAAAATAGCGGTCGTGCGAAATCAGGATAATAGCGTTTTCATAAGTTTTTAAATATTCTTCCAGCCAGTTGCGGGCTTCCAGGTCGAGATGGTTGGTGGGCTCATCGAGCAGCAGCAGTCCGGGCCGCTGCAACAGCAGCTTCGCAAGCGCAATGCGCATCTGCCAGCCGCCGGAAAATTCTCCGGTGGGGCGCGTCCAATCAGATTTTGGAAAGCCTAAGCCGGTGAGAACCGAGCCGACGTGCGCTTCCAGCATATAGCCGTCCTGAGTACGGAACTCGTGATCGAGCTGAACAAAGCGATCCGTCACCTGCTGATATTCCGGGGAAGCCGGGTCCAACTCGCTCATTTTGCCGGTGAGAGATTCCAGCTCTTGTTCTATCTGTTTCAGGGAAGCAAACACGCTCAGGCATTCCTCAAAAACAGTTCTTCCGGCCACATGCAGACCGTCCTGCGGAAGATAGCCGATGGCCAATCCTTTCATCGCAGTAATGGAGCCGTAATCGAGCGAGTCCATGCCGGCAATCACTTTAAGCAGCGTGGTTTTACCGGTGCCGTTGCCGCCCACAATACCGGCGCGTTCCCGAGGCGTAATCAGCCAATTCAGGTTTTCAAAAAGTAGTTTGGGACCGAACCTTTTACCGGCTTCAGTGAGTTGCAGCATGGGCTAAAAAAATGGAAGAGGCAAAAGCTCTTCATATGTCATTGTCGCAGGCTGGATAGCCGTGGTGATAGTTAACCGTTCAGCGATTTCGAGCACTCTCAAAACAGCGTGAACTGCAACCCAGTTCACGCATCACACATCCAAATTAACAGATGTTTGCCCGACGTTGGGCTTTTCCCTTATTTCTTCTATTTATGATTTGGCAGTCAACCTTGAGGGGCGCAGAACTGCGCCGTGATGTGGAATATGCGCGAGTCGATAGCGTCAGCTTGCGTTTAGACGCTTCCGTTCCGGAAGGCTCAGGGCCTTTTCCAGCAGCCATCATTGTTCATGGCGGCGGCTGGGTAGCGGGCGACCGCAGAACCAATGTTCAGCCTTTGTTTCAGCCGCTTTCGGAAGCCGGATTTGCCTGGTTCTCGATCGACTACCGTTTGCTGACCGACGTTTCACAGTTCGGCTTGGCGATCAGCGACGTGCAATCGGCGATCCGTTATGTGAAAGCACATGCGGCGGAGTACCGGATTGATCCTGACCGCATTGCGCTAGTTGGCGAATCCGCCGGAGGCCAGTTGGCGGCTATTGCTACCTTGCGCGGCGGTTCCGACACGGCGGTGAAAGCTGTTGTCGCTATCTACACGCCAACCGATCTGGTTTCTCTCCTGAAGAACTCGACGTATGTTTCAGCATCCATTCGCAATTCGGTGCTCGGTACTCCCTGGGAAGGTTTAGTGATGGGTATGGTGGCGCAGTTATCGCCCATAAACAATGTGCGCCGCGATATGCCGCCTTTTCTGTTGATCCACGGCACAGCCGATCACCTGGTTCCTTTTGAACAATCACGCTTGATGTGTGACCGCATGAAAGCTGTGGGCGCTGCGTGTGAACTTTATCCGGTGCAGGGGGGCGGCCACGGCATTCGCTGGTGGGAATCAGCCAATCATGCTTCGGGTTATAAGCGCGAAATGGTCAGATGGCTGCGCCAGCAGCTTGCTCCTGCTACATCACCGCGTCAATCGGCAAACTGAAATCGGACTTGGCGTCAGTTCGCGTTCGGCAACTTCCAGCAGATGCCGGTGGTGAGTGAAAAAAAGCACCTGAGTGCGGCAAGCCAATTTTTGGAGGACACGCAACCCGGCTCCTGCGCGTTCATCATCGAAGTTAATAAACAAATCGTCAGCTAAAAAAGGAAGTTGCGCGCCGTTTTCGACCATTTCCTCCATTGCCGCTAATCTCAACGCCAGATACACTTGATCTAAAGTGCCTTCCGACATGGCCTGTATCGGCGTGGTAGAGCCATTGGTAAGCTGCCCCAATAGATGCGGCGTGTTGCTGTCGTCGTAATCGGCGCAAAGCCGCTCGTAGCGGCCCAAGGTGAGAACCGCGAACAACTCGGAAGCTCGTTTCAGTAGCGGTCCCTGCCTTTCCTCCTGGTATTTTTGAATTGCCAGCCTGAGCATAACTGCTTGCGCGCGCTTGCGCAGGTAAGCTTCCGCCTCCAGTTCCATCGTTGCGCGAGCTTCTTCCAGTTCGGCGGCGGCCAGCGCAGCATCGGCATTGCCGCCTGAAATTGTAGCAAGATGGGCGGCGGCGGTAGCTTTCTCCGCGGATTTCGTTTCAATCTGCGTTGTGATTTCCGTGATGCGGTTCTGTAATTCAGCGCTCTGTTCCGCTAGTTCGCCTGGATGGGCTGTTTCTGCGGCAACGAGAAGATCGGCCAGAGAACGACCATCGCCATTGTTCAGAATTTCCGTTTGCAGTTCAGCAATGCGCTTCCGTTTTGCTTCTGCGGTTTGTTGTGTGTGGATTGCTGCGCCAAGTTCTGCGGTGTTTGCTGCGTTTGCTGCCAGCAGCAAGGGACGAAGCATCCGCTCCGCTTTGCGCTGTTTTTCGCGCCATTCCTGCAAACGCTTTTGAGTTTCCTTTTGCTGCTGCTCCCATCCAGTTTTGCGTTCAGCTTGCTGCAAAGCATTTTTCACCGCACCCGCAAGCTGGTCAACGCGCTCGGCTGTCGTGCCATCACAAGCAAAAGAGCATTTATCGGCTAACTGATTTACCTGTTCCGAAAACGTCCGGTTGTTTGCTTCCATGCTTTCAATGCGGTGATGGAGATCATGCATTTTTTCAAGCTGCGATCGCATTTCTTCCGCAGTATTCAGCCGAGCTTTGATAACTATCGACGAAGCCGCAACATCTAAACCGGAGCTTGAAACCGCAGCAGTCCATCGTTCGGCCCAGCGCTGCTCGTCTTTCAGCTTTGCTTCCAGCTCCTGTTCGCTTCGCTGCAACGAGGCTTGCGTTTCCGCAATTTTGGTGTTCAGTATTGTATGCTCTTGCGCAAGTTTTAAGCTTGTTTCGTAAGTTCGTTCAGCCGCTGCGATCAGAAATTTCAGCGGTAATGCTCTATCTCCATCGTTTCCGTTAAACAGCAGAATCGTTTTGGCTTCCTCAATCTTGCGCTCCAGTTCGGCTATTTCGTTTTTCGATACTTCCCATTGTTGTGCGCTGAGGAGAGTTGTTTCCCGTCGCCGTAGCCAATCCCGCAGTGCTTCCAAAGACAGCCGGGGCAGTCCGGCAGATTGCAGGTACTCGTTCCAGTTATGAACGGAGGCTTGTTCGCGAGCTTGCGCTTGGCCCAAAGCTCCTTTGGCCTGCTGGAGTTCAAGTTCCTTTTGTTCTAGATTTCGGTTCAGTTGCGCTAATTGCGCGGAAGATTCCGCCGCGAGAAAACGGCGATCAGCCAATTCATCAGCCCGTTGCATGGCTGCTTCGAATAGTTCAGCTTGCGAAACCAGGGTGTCCGGAGATGATCGCAGTGTCTGCCACAAGGTGGCCCGTCGATCGCGCGCTGCTTGCAATTGTTCTGGCGGCACGGCCTGATTGTCGCGGACGATCTGCTCGCGGAACAACGTCAATCGCTCCTTTTCCGCGCGAAGCCGCTGATAAGCATCTTGCGCTTGTTCGGTTTCCCGTTTCGCTTGGCGTAGTTCTTCCGCAGCGTTGCTCAGAAATTCTTCCGAAGGAACGGGAAGGAACGATAAGTCCGTAAGGGAACCCTGCCAGGGAATAAGGGAGGCTAATGCGTTGGCGACGTTTTCAGCTAGTTTTTCAGTTTCGGCGCGTGCCGGAGTTAAGCGCAGTTCGGAATCGCCTGCAGCTTGAACCTGCTTCAATGCTAGAGCGAGCGGCTCAGCGGCAACGGGGCGCGGCAGTGCTTTTAATTGTTCTTCAAGTTGAGAAAGATCATGCCGGCGATCTGCCGCTTGTTTCGTCGCAGCAGTTTTCGCAACTTCAATTCCGTTCAGTTCTTCGAGCAGGAAGCGGAGTTCATTGATCCGAATCTTCCCCGGAAGCCGCGTCGTTGTTTGTTCTATGCTCCATCCCGGCCAGCCCATTTCGTTCTGGAGCGCGGCTATCTGTTCCTCCACATAGGACAAATCACGATAACGATTTGGCAAGTCGTGTTGATTAGCGGCAAATTCTCCCTTCTGCGTCAAAAGCCGCCGAATTTCTTCCTGATTTTCAAGCAGTAGCGGATTGTAGGAGATTGAGTTGAGCTTTACACTGGTATCCGCAAGGTTCTGTTCGTCCTGCCTGATATTTTCTTCCGCCAGAAGAATGATTCGCTCCGATTCGCGAAGCACTTGCGCGGCATCGTCGGGAAGGAATGGAAGATTGCCCATGCCGTGCAACTCTTCCTGTGACTGCCGTAGTTGTGCGCACGGCACCAGAATCCGTCGCACACGCTCAACATCGGAACGGTCCCGATTGGCTGCCACGAGCTGATCCCGCAAAGAGCTGAGAACTGATTCCAACTCATCCAGACACTGTTTTGCTTCCGTCCATGCTGCCGGTTTCACGATGGCGTTGCGCAGGTTATCCCGCGCTGTATCGTAAAGGTTGCGCACCGCGTGAAAACTGCGGCGATTTGCTCTTTTAGCCCAGATGGAATCTGCTTCCCCCTCAAGCGCGTCTAAAACCCGCTTTAGTCCAACCAGTCCAGAGCCGGCGGCAAACAAGGCTTGGCCGACATTGTCGGCGGCGTCGAGAATAGTTTTCCCGCCTTCTCGCAGCCGGTGATGGTTCAAACTGAACATCCTTTGATAGGTAGCGTCGGTTTGTCCGGCGAGCATCGCGGCAAGAACGCTTTCCTCCACCGGGCGTTCCGCCTCGTCTAAAAGCGTGTTCTTGTTGCCCTTTTTACGGCGCAGAACCATTCTTTGTTTCTGGTGCTCAATCGTTGCTCCAATTCGCAGCAGTGATTTATCATGCTGAAAGTCATAAAATGTTTTGTTGCCGAAGCCGAACAACAGATCCGATACGGCAGCCATCGTGGTTGTTTTTCCTGCTTCGTTCGGGCCGAAAATAATATGCAGATCAGGCTTGCCGGTCCGAAACTCCAACTGACAACCATCGAAGCGTCCGTATTTGATAAGGTCTAATCGAGCAAAGCGCATTAGGCTGCCTCATCAGCTAAACGAGCCAGTAAAGCTGCCATTGAGCTTTGGAGAAATTCGTTCATGTTTCCCCGGCGAATCTGGTCAAGGGAACTGCCTGCTTCGCCTAGTCCGGGCGGCAGTTTATGGATAAATTCATCCAGATGCGTTTTAACTTCCGCTGCGATGCCCCCATCTTGCATACCCGCCAGCAGCAGTTGTTGCAGATCTGCGGCTAGAACGGCATCCTTCGCGGTTGATGCGGCGCTTACAGCTTGAGTCAATACCGAAATCTTTTCAATCCAGATCTCATTTGACAAAGCCGCTGCGATGCCCAGCATTTCGGCCCGCAAGGCTGGTTCATGATGCAGCAGTTGCGCATGTAGACTGGTCGCGCCCCGCACCAATATTCGAACCAGAATTGGTCGCCCGTCCGCTTCGTTCTGCAAAGCCCGAATAAATTCTTCACGCGCACAACGGTGCAGGTCGTCAACGCTGTTTAAGTCCGCCGCCGAAATTTCCAGCAAACACCAGCGCACGACATCAAGCGCTAAATGCTCCGCAGCAATTACTGAACCGTTACGCACAGTAACCAGCACCGCTCCTTTGGGACCGGTTTCCCGGATATTACGTCCTTGAAGGTTGCCGGAAAAAACGATAAACGGATCCCTGGCCAGGATTTTATGCGTATGAACATGGCCTAACGCCCAGTAATCATAATTTTTAGCGGTAAGCTCATCAAGCGAACAGGGAGCATACGTTTCATGGCCGTCCTCGCCTGCCAAGGCTGTGTGCAGAACACCGATGTTGAACCAGTTCGCTTTAGGCAGAGGATACGTGACTGCCAGGTTTTCGGTGGTTTGGCGGTCCTTGAAGCTTCGCCCATGCAGCGCCGTTTGCACATCTTCCACTAAAATTGTATGCGATTTTCGGGCATCGAAAACTGAAACATTAGCGGGTAAGGGCAGTTTCCTGGTGATCACGGACTCGGCATCGTGATTGCCGAACAACAGCACTACGCGGATGCCGGCCCGTTCCAGGCGGCCCATCGCAGCACAAAAATATAATCCGGTCGAAAAATCGCCCCAATCACCGTCGTATAAGTCGCCGGCAATAACGACGAAAGCAACCTGTTCGCGGAGAGCGGCTTCCACTAAGTTCTGTAAAGCTTCGCGTGTGGCGCTGCGCACCTGGCGAACCGGAACCCCGTCGTACCGGGAAAGGCCTTGCAGCGGGCTGTCCAGATGAACATCGGCAGCATGAATGAACTTAAAAGAATTCACGTTCTTTCAAGATAAACCTTACAGAAAAAATCTGCCGGAATACCCATTGCCGCATAGGTTTGATGCCGATAAGAACAATGAATTCAAAGAGGTTGTTCTTTCAATTTCAGAGTAAGCACTTGTTCCAACTACAGCACGTTACCCGGAGGAGAAACCAGGTTCTAGCAACCGCTAACACTGGAACAGTCGCCGTTTGTTACCACAAGCGGTTTACTCCTCTGGATAACATTTCGTCTTGATAAACTTCCGGCAAATTCATCTGACGACTACTCAGTTCGAAAACACTGTAAACTTCCAGTCAGCGTTCTGCGGCAACTCGCTTCTGCTGAATTCAGGCATACAGGTTCTGCAATTTCAATCAATCTACATTGACATATTCGCAGCAGAGCCATGTGGATTCTACTGTGCTTTTGGCCAAGCCTATAGAAATGGCAGTCTCGTGCCGATGAGAAACTTATGATTGGCCTTGCCAAAATCCTTGCTGATTTCGATCTGAATCCGACAACTGCCGCCAAAATGGTTCGGGAATCGGCTTTGGCCGATCCCGCTAACTTCACCAAACTGGCGATTCCCTTTCTGCGCAATCCAGAAGAAAGCAAAGCTTCAGAATTTTTACTGTCATTTATGATCGGTAACAGATTGATAGGCCAATTCATCTGCGATCCCGATCTGCTTACCATTGAGGAATCAAAATCTTTAGCTGAAAGGGCGCGTAAACTCGATCCCTCGTTTGATGTTACTTTGTTTCGTGAAGTCTTTGGCGCTGACGGCGAAAGCGGCAGCAGTCAATCCAAAGTTGGGCATGGAGTGCGTTTTATCGAGATTCTTGATCCGGAACGGGGCAGCGCGCTTGTTGCTTCCCTGGTGGGACGATTGTTGCGCCACCCTAATGAACGCATACGTTCAAAAGCAACGATGCACATTTCCAAGCTGAACCAGTTATCCCGCTGGGTAGAACAGATGCGCTACGATGAAAACCCTCGTGTCCGCGCGAATGCTCTTGAAGCTCTAGAATTGGTATGCCCGCCGGAACAACTGAAAGTGTGGTTCTGGTCCTGCGCCAAGGATGCCAATAATCGTGTTGCCGGCAATGCTCTAATTGGACTTTATCGTTTACAGGATATGGGTTGTATTCCCTTGGTTAGGGAAATGGCGTCAGATCCACGCGAAAAATTCCGGGCCACCGCTGCCTGGGTGATAGGCGAAACAGGAGATGCAAGTTTCGCCGATTGTTTAAAACCGCTTCTGACTGATACCAGCCTTTTAGTGCGGCGAAACGCTTCCAAAGCGAACGCGAAAATCAAAGGCCGGCAAGAAGCCACAGTCAACGCTTAAATACTTTTATAAGCATTGTTCTTTGGAAAGTTTGGCGCTGGTGTTCCGCGATAATACCGAAATTTGCGACGAATCAAGCAACCTGGAATCTTTGCATTCTCATCATCTGTTTGCACGTTTACGATTATAGTTCGAGTTCTAACCATTTCGCGCCCTAAATAAATTCGTGTAAGTGACTGATTGAACCTGCCGCAAGCTCCTGGTTTTGAAATTGGGGAATCAACGGGTGTTTACTCGGATTTAGCCGAATTTAATCAACATAAGGCGAGCGCTACGTGAATCACAGGCTCTAAGACTGGGATGAGATCCAGCATTGAGATCCAGCCTGGAGTGGCGGATTGGAGTTGAATTAGGTAGAACAGTTCCAGAGGTCTCGTCAATAAAAACACAGTTATCAGCATTCAGGCAGTAGACGATCGGAGTGGATTTGCTCGCGATCGGACTGTCGGCTACATCGTAAAGAAGATTCGCAAGACGGAAACCCAGCAACCTGAATAGGTTGGAAGATATGTGGCTACGCTCGCCGTGTTGTACAACTGGGTTCCGCTTTAGCTGATTATCCAGAAGCAAACCTGTCGCATGGTACTGGTTTCTTGGCATCAAAAGGCAGTTTATGGTTTGCTGAGCGAACCGGGTATGACCCATACCACATTGGCCAGCCAAGCAATCTCACACCATCCTGTTTGTGCAGGACATCGGCGATCCGGACTTCCCGGCCCATTGTCACATTAGTGGTTTGAGCTGGATCGGAAACACAGGTGGACGCGGACCTTTCCGTATAACTGTGTAGCGATGCCGCTTACCAACATGTCCGAGATGCTGGGCTTAACAGCCCAGCCAGTCTGGACGCTACACGAGGTGAAGAAAGACACTGAAACCCGCGCTGCTCGGGCACAACATTTGAAGGAGACTGGGTTGTGGGCACAAATAGTCGAAACTGATCGGCCTAGCTGTTTCCGATCAGTGATGAGCTAAAATTAGCGATCGGGCGAGCAGTATTTTGCGTTCGTGCGGCAAAATCAGGAACCAAGAATCCTCCAGTTTTAGTCATGAGGATTGTTGATTTAGCAGTGTTCCATGCTGTTACAAAGCGTGGGTCGAACCGAAATACGCTTAACGGATCAGTAAACAGAATTCGCTCACTGCCGCTGTCCTGTATCCTATGGAATCAAGCTATGCAGGTTAGCCAGTTCTCTCAGGTAGTCATTTTTCGATTCAGTTTCAAGCAGACATACATGCATTTTGAACAACTCGAAAGCATCTTTGTGTGGACACTGAAAAGTGACGACATGCCGGTTTTCGGAAACTGAATTTCTAGTCAGATACCGCTCAGCGGAAATTACGGTTGGTAGACTCAATCCCATGCTGCCGAACTTTTCCTCCAGGTTTGTTTTGAGACCGCCCACAATCATGTTGGTCAGTTCGGCCACTGCGTCCAGAACGTCGGCGTCCACTTCCTGAAAATCCGTCATCAGAAATTTGGAAGCCAACTCGCACGATAAGGAATTGCTGATATGAATACAAACATTGCCGCTGACCGCGCCGGCAATTCCGATCATCGATATAACTCCGGCTTCTGATGTCGTTGAGGTCCTGCCAACCTCAATGCCCTGCTGCTCCACTTCCAAGCCCAGCATGGTTGAAAATACTTCCTGCGTAATGTTTTCAAGCAGGACGGCAACTTCACTGAATTTTGACTCTGCTCTGGCGTCCATGTCAGGCTCCAGACTTATTGAACGAGACTCGATATCTTTGCTGTGATTTGTTCCGCTGTAAAAGGTTTGCGCACATATCCTGCTGCTCCCAGGTTTACAGCTTCCAGAACTTTGTCGTGACTTCCTTCGGTGGTAATCATGACTACTGGCAGTTTCTTGTGTTCAGGGTTTGCTTTGATCTCAGTGAGCATCTGCAAACCGTCCATGTTGGGCATGTTGATATCGGATAGGACAAGTCCGACTTGTGTTGTTTCGAGAACTTGAATCGCCTCTCGACCATCACCAGCCTCTAGGATTTGTCCGATTGGGATATTAGTTTGCCGTAAAACACGCTGTAATATCTTTCGAATAGCTGTTGAATCATCTACAATCAAAACATTTAACGCCATAAATTTAATTTTGTCTCCTTACTCTGCTGATTTCTTATCGGACAAGTTGGTTGTGAGCGTTAGGCTGAATATTCTGTCAAAGAAAGTATTGGTTAAAACGAATGTCTGACTATGTCCTCTCGCAAGATGAGATCGACAATGTGTTTCGCACCGTGCGCGACGTTGACGAAGACCCCGCCAAAAAGGTGGTGAATTATGATTTTCGGCGCCCAGTTCGCATTGCGAAGGATCAACTTCAATTTATTCATCTAGCGCACGACAACTTTGCCCGTTCGCTTGGCTCTAGTATTTCTGCTTTCCTGCGCCGCCACGTGACAGCAACCTTTATCTCGGTTGAGCAGTTGTCGTTTGCCGAGTTCGTGCGATCCTTGCCCATGCCGAGTTGCCTCCTGTCTTTGAATGTGCAGCGTTTGGAAGACAACGTCCTGATGCAATTGGATCGATCGCTTGTTTTTATTGTTCTGGAGCTGCTTTTAGGCGGTAACGGCAAAAACCGCAAAGTTAATAGGGACGCCACCGAGATTGAGCGCGGCGTGTTTGATAGCGTGCTCCGAATCATATTGAATGATCTCCGCCTGGCTTGGCAGACCATAGCCACGCTTGAGTTTTCTGTGCAAAGCTACATGTCAGAGCCGCAGTTCACGCAAGCTCTGCCGCAAGACGATGCGGTGGTGGTGGTCAGCATGGAGCTCCGCATCGCGGAGTATAGCGGCCTGATGCACTTGGCGTTTCCGGCCATGCTGATCCGCTCCCTACGCGGCAAAACAAATCAAAATACAACTGCAAAGAAGCGGGAATCCAGCCAAAACGATCATTCTCGAATCATGAGATTGATTCCGCCGGCCAACGTTGAAGCGGAAGTGAGGCTGGCAGGGCCGAAATTATGTCTGGATAATTTGCTGCAGCTTGAGCCTGGTTATGTGTTGGCATTCGACCATGCCTTGAACAAGGAAATGGATCTGGTTCTTAATGGACAAACCAAGTTTCTGGGCCACATCGTAAAAACCGGCAATAAACTGGGATTTCGCATCAGCGCTCCAGTGCAGGCATAAGATTTTCTCTGCTAGAACTGCACGCGCATCTCAGGCGTGTTGCGCTATAAAACCCGGGAAGTGATCACCGGGTTTTAGGCTAAGAATAATCTCGTGAGACCTTCCGGAACCAGACAACACTTTTCTAACGCAAAGCCCGCGCAGGCAGTTAATTCCGGTTTCCTGTTAGAGCCGCAATTAACTTTACACAGCAATAAATAAAACGATCCAGAAAAGACTGGTTTCGCGCAATCCAACATGATTGATGATCTTGACACAATTAAAGAGTTCCTGATTGAAAGCAATGAAAACTTGACTCGTCTGGATCAAGAAATTGTGGAACTGGAAAGCCATCCCCAAAACGGGGAACTGATCGCCAGCATTTTTCGCACAATCCACACAATTAAAGGTACTTGCGGATTTCTCGGTTTTGATGTCCTGGCCGAAATCTCCCACGCTGCGGAAAGCATTCTCAGCCAGGTGCGCGATAAGAAGCGCCGCGCGAGCAGTCAATTAATTGATGTGATTCTGCAAGCAGTGGATGCGATTAAGCAGATTCTCCAAACTATTGAAGATACCGGGCATGAAGGAGAAAACCGGTATTCTGACCTCACCGCGCGATTGCAGTTGTTTGCGGAACTCAGCGCGAATGCTGAAGCAGAAACGGCAGTTGTTCAGCCTAAGCCGCCCGTTGAGTCCCCAAAAATGAACATACCGGCAGAAGTTCCAGGTTCTGGTTCCGGTGTTGAAATGCCTGCCTTCAACGCGACCGAGCCGACGCCGGAGAAACCATCAAATACGGCCGTAAGTGATTCAACCATTCGGGTTGATGTCGCGCTGCTCGATAAGCTGATGAATCTGGTGGGCGAACTGGTGCTGACCCGGAACCAGATTCTGCAGCACAGCGGAAGCATGGCAAATAGCAGCTTTACTTCTACATCGCAGCGATTAAATCTAATCACCAGCGAACTGCAGGAAAGCGTGATGAAGACGCGAATGCAGCCGATCGGCATTGTTTGGAACAAATTTCCGCGAGTGGTGCGCGATCTTGCTTCGAGCTTCGGCAAACAGATCACCCTGACCATGGACGGCGCAGAAACCGAACTCGATAAAACCATTATCGAGGCAATCAAAGATCCGCTTACCCACATTGTCCGAAATTCCTGTGATCACGGCATTGAGCGGCCTGAAGACCGACTCAGAAAAGGCAAAACCGCTGGCGGAAAGCTCGCCCTGCGATCTTTTCATGAGGGCGGCTATGTCAACATCGAAATCGCCGATGATGGGGCGGGACTGAATCCGGAAAAAATCAAAACCAAAGCGGTTCAGAAAAATTTGATTTCGCCGGACCAAGCTGCACGCATGAGTGATCGCGAAGCCATTCAGGCCATTTTTCTGCCTGGGTTTTCGACTGCCGAACAAGTGTCAAACATATCCGGGCGCGGCGTCGGCATGGATGTTGTGAAAACCAACATCGAAAAAATCGGCGGCGTGGTGGATTTAATCAGCGGAAACGGCCCCGGCACAACGGTAAAAATTAAAATTCCGCTGACACTGGCGATTATTCCGGGTTTGGTGGTGACGAGCGGCGGAGAGCGGTTCGTAATTCCGCAGATGAATCTGGTGGAGCTGATCAGATTAGATGGTGAAAACGGCCGCCGCCAGATTGAACGAATTTATAACACTCCCGTTTATCGCCGTCGCGGTCATCTGCTGCCGTTAGCGTTTTTGAACGAAGTTCTACAGCTTTCTCGCGCCGAGGCCGGCGATCAAGCGTTGAACATCGTTGTGCTGCAGGCTGAAGACCGCAAATTCGGCCTGGTGGTTGATGCAATCAACGACACTCAGGAAATTGTGGTTAAGCCGCTGGGAAAGCCGCTAAAAGAATTAACAGTTTATTCCGGCGCGACTATTATGGGTGACGGCAAGGTCGTTCTCATTCTGGATGTGCCGGGAATTGCTAAACGTTCCCGTGTGTTGAGCGAGCAAAACGAGTTGGCACTGGCCGAAAAACGCGACCAGCCGGAACGGTCCGGGAACAGAAAACAGAGCCTGCTTCTGTTTCGCGCCGGGCAGTTTCAGCGGCTCGCGGTGCCGCTCGATCTCGTGGCCCGCTTGGAAGAAATACCGGTCCAGCAGATTGAATATGCAGCCGGAAAAATGGTTCTGCAATACCGTAGCCAAGTTCTGCCGCTCGTTTCACTGGCTTCGCCGGAAGCTCGATGGTCGGGTGACGAATTGCCCACCCAACAAAAGATTCAAGTTGTGGTGTTTAGAAACGGAAGTAAATCAATCGGCTTGGTAGTTGATTCCATTCTCGACATTGTGGAGGAACCTATCACCTTGCGCCAGCCCGCCCAGATAAATGGGCTGCTTGGTTCAGCAGTGGTGGGCCGTAAGCTGACTGATTTTCTCGATCTGCGGCAGCTTATTGCTTCCTCGGGCGAGAGCTGGTTTGACATGCCCAACACGGTTAGTTCGAACGCAACCGTGTTGATTGTTGAGGAATCAGAATTTGTCTGCGCGTTGTTGAAAAGTTCGCTGGAAATGCAAGGCTACTCGGTTGTTCAGGCTTGCACAGTTCAAGCTGCGATGGAAAAATTGACTGAAGGAACAGTGGATATCATCGCTGTTTCAGTTAAATTTTCTGAAGTGGTTCGACGCATCAGACAGAATTCAAATCTGATGCACATTCCCACGCTTGGTTTAAGAACAAGCGACTTCCAGAATTTCGAAAGCAGTGAAGTGTTTGATGATTGCCAATCGATTTTTGACAGTGATTCGGTATCCCAATCGCTGGAAAAGCTATTAACGGCTGTGGGAGTCGGCGCAGAAGCGGCAGCAGATTACGAGGGCGGAAGGCATAATGCTGGAAAAAGAAATTAACCACGCCGAAGCTGCTATCCAGTATTCAACCTTTTATGTAGCGGGCATTTTTTTCGGCATCGATGTGCTTAAGGTTCAGGAAGTGCTGCGATATCAGCAGATGACCAGAGTGCCTTTGTCGCCCGGCGTTGTTCAGGGGCTCATTAACCTGCGGGGGCAGATTGTCACCGCGCTTGATATTCGGGAACGGATGAATCTTAAACCCCGAATGGAAAACCAAATGCCCATGAATGTAGTGGTTCGCTCCGACAAGGGAATTGTGAGTCTGCTCGTGGATGAAATCAGCGATGTGCTTTCAGTGAACAAGGATCTTTTTGAGCCGCCGCCGCCGAGCCTGCCTAGCGAACAACAAAATCTGATTGAAGGACTTTATAAGCTGGATTCCCGCTTGTTGCTGATTCTGGATATTGAGCGGGTTCTGGATGTTTAGAAGCTGTTGAAGGTAAGCGCGGCAGTTTGTCGGCGAAGTTATTTCAGATCCGCTTCTAAAAGAATCATTGAGCTTGGCGCAGGTGATTGAGATGTCAATGCGCGATCACGCGGGACCGCCGCGCCCCGGAACTGAGCAGTTTACGTAAGTTCTTAGAAGAAATGAACGAGGGAACAAATTATGTCAGCAAGAAAGTCGGTCGGCAAATCTTCAGCAGGTGTCGCGGGGCGAGCAGTTAATCGCAGCGATAACAGTGGTTCGGCAAAGGTAAGAACTGCCGGAAAAAGGCCAAACGGGTCCGGTAGAAACAGGAGCGCATCACTCCGGGAAACTCCGTCCGCAGTGGGATTGCGAGTGTCGAAAAGCCAAGCGCGACTCATCACGGCAGAACACGAAGCAATGGTGCAGGCGATCAGCAAATCGCAGGCGGTGATTGAGTTTCAGATTGACGGCACCATCATCATGGCCAACGAGAACTTTCTGAAAACGGTCGGCTACACGCTGGAAGAAATCAAAGGCCGGCACCACAGCATGTTTGTGGACGATGCCTATCGCGCCAGCGACGACTACCGCGAGTTCTGGGCCAAGCTGCGGCGCGGCGAGTACGAAGCACGCGAATACAAGCGCTATGGCAAGAACGGAAAAGAAATCTGGATTCAAGCCTCCTACAACCCAATCCTGGACCTGAACGGAAAACCGTTCAAAGTAGTTAAATTCGCCACCGACATCACGAATAAAATAAAGGCAGCCGATGTAGACCGCAAAGTGGCCGCCACCTTGGAAGTGGTGCGCAAAGCCACACAAGGCGATCTTCTGCAGGAGATGCCGGTGAAAGGCGATGATGCGGTTGGGCAGATTAACGAAGGTTTGGATGAATTTTTCAAAAATCTTCGCGCTAGTTTGATAAAGATTTCGCAGAGCACCCAGTCGCTTGAAACTGCTTCTGAAGAGTTAAATGCAATCAGCCACCAAATGGCGGGCAATGCCGAGGAAACCGCGACCCAGGCTACCGTAGTCAGTACGGCCAGCGAAGAAGTTTCTAATAGCGTGGGCATTGTTGCCGCCAGCAGCGAAGAAATGCTGATTTCCATTCGCGAAATTTCTAAAAGCTCAAATGAAGCAGCGCGAATTGCCCAGAATGCGGTCGGCGTGGCGGAAACAACGAACAAAACTATCGCCAAATTGGGTGATTCCAGCGTTGAAATCGGCAAAGTGATCAAGGTAATCACTTCCATCGCTCAACAAACCAATCTGCTGGCGCTGAATGCCACGATTGAAGCGGCTCGGGCCGGCGAAGCAGGCAAGGGGTTCGCAGTGGTTGCCAACGAAGTGAAGGAACTAGCCAAGGAAACAGCGAAAGCGACGGAAGAAATAGGCCAGAAAATTGAGGCCATTCAAAACGACAGTAAAGCGGCCGTGATTGCGATTGGTGAAATCAGCAGCATCATTAATCAAATTAACGATGTTTCAAACACAATCGCGTCAGCAGTGGAAGAACAAACCGCAACCACCAATGAAATTGGCCGTAATGTGAAGGACGCTGCCAAAGGCGCCAGTGAAATTGCCCACAATATTACGGGTGTTGCTTCGGCTGCTCAGAACACAACCAAAGGCGTGATCGACACGCAGAAAGCGGCGGTGGCGCTCAACGAAATGGCGGGATTCCTGCAATCTCTGATGGCCCAATTTCGTGTTTGAGATGGGAAACACAATCCAGAAAAATCTCAGTTTCTGAATCTCACGGGAGACTCGGCTTGATCGTACACGGGAAAAAAAAGCTTGAAAAAGGTGAAAAAATACGCGTTCTCGTCGTGGATGATTCGGTGGTGATCAGGCGCCTGGTGACTCATGCCCTGGAACAAGATCCCCAAATCAGCGTCGCGGGCAGCGCGGCCAATGGCGTTCTGGCGCTCCGCTCGGTTCCGATAACAAAACCGGACGTGGTGACGCTGGATATTGAGATGCCGGAAATGGATGGGCTGCAAACGCTGCGTGAAATCCGGCGGCTCTACCCGAAGCTGATTGTGATTATGTTCAGCACTCTATCCGAACGCGGCGCGGCGATCACGCTGGAAGCTTTGCAGCTTGGCGCAAACGATTACGTCACGAAAGCCGCCAACGTCGGATCGCTCGATAAATCCATGTCCCGCCTGCAGGATGAACTGATTCCCAAGCTGAAGCAGTTTTTCGTTTTTGAAGATGAACCTGTTCAAGCGGGAAAAGCCTTTCAAATACAGCCGCAAAATCCGTCGAACTCCTGCGTGCAAAGTCCCCGTCGCAGGATAGGAGGCTATAAGGCAGTGGTCATCGGCAGTTCCACCGGAGGCCCAAACGCTTTAGCCGAGATTGTGCCTAGGATTCCTCCAACGTTCCGGCAGCCGATCTTTATTGTTCAACACATGCCGCCGGTGTTTACCCGTTTGCTGGCAGACAGATTGCAAAGCTTAACCAAGCTGCGGGCCAGGGAAGCTACGCATAACATGCCAGTTGAAAATGGAACTATTTATGTCGCGCCGGGCGATTACCATATGCGCATCGTTAAAAAGGGAACACAGGAAATTCTCACTCTGGATCAAGCTGAGCCGGAGAATTCCTGTCGTCCGGCAATTGATGTTCTGTTTCGGTCCGCTGCGGAATCCTATGGCGGCGCGGTGGTGGCGGTGGTCCTCACCGGCATGGGGCAGGACGGAAAACGGGGCGCAGAGCGGTTGCGTACGGCAGGCGCTTACGTGATCGCGCAGGATGCGAAATCCAGCGTAGTTTGGGGTATGCCGGGCGCGGTGGCGCAGGCGGGGTTGGCCGATGCTGTTGTTGACCTGAAAGCGATCGTGCCGGAAATAGAAAAACATATTTAGAAACGGGGCTCTTATGAGTTTATCCATCCAGGACGGGAAACAAATCTCCCCTGAAAACTACGCATTTCTGCAGCAACACATCTACCGGCTTTCCGGAATCGTATTGGACGAGAGTAAACGGTACTTGCTGGAAGCTCGGCTCATGCCCATTGTGCAAAGAGAAAATCTGCGGACGATTAATGATTTGTGCGCTTTGCTGAAAGCTACCCATCGCAGCCGGATTACTGAGGAAATTGCGGAAGCAATGACTACCAACGAGACTTTATTCTTCCGCGATGCGCTGCCTTTTGAAGTCTTCCGTGAAAAGCTGCTTCCTGTTTTGATTGAACAACGCAAGAAAGTACGCCGGTTAAGGTTCTGGTCCGCCGCATCGTCCTCCGGCCAGGAAGCCTACAGCTTGGCGATGATGATGCGTGAAGCAAATCTGGAAGATTGGAATATTGAAATCTTTGGTACGGATCTTTCGCTGAAGATGGTGGAGAAAGCGCGATCCGGACGATACACTCAGACAGAAATAAACCGTGGATTATCGGCTGCGCAGTTAGCGAAACATTTTGATCCACAGGGAGCCGAATGGCAGTTGAAGAATGAAGTGCGCCGCATGACGCGCTTTCAACAATTCGATCTGCGTCAGCCGCTGGATTTTAACGAGCCATTTGACGTCATTCTGTGCCGCAACGTGCTGATTTATTTTGATGTGGAAACCAAAAAGAAAATCCTGGCGCAGATTGCAAAGACCCTGGTTCCGAATGGTTATCTTCTGCTGGGAGCGGCAGAAACAACGCTGAATTTGAGCAGCGCATTTGAACGCTGTCTTATAAATGGAGTCACTTTTTACCAAAAGCGGTAAAAAGATTACTTTGCAGCGAAGCAGGAAAATAACAGAAAAGTTACAAACTGAACAATTTTGCTAAACGCCTTTTCTTCTGGTTGACTTGACGGGAACACGGCTTCACGATAAAAGATTGCCGGTTTTGGTCCTCATCCTTTTCTGCTGGTTTTGTGTTTGTTTTCCAGTTCGCTCCTGCGCGCAGGAGATCGGTGCTCCAGCCGATAACAACGCAAGTAAGGATACAGAAATAAACACCTTCTGGGACCGGCTCTGGGTGTCAGGGCAGGCTAATTTCATTCGCCAGCAGCATGGCGATTTTCCTTCGCTTTATAGCGGACCCAATAGCTTTGCCGCTCCGGCTGAACATGCCACTTCGCGCGTATTGACGCTGTACACGGGATTTCGCATCACGCCGAAGCTGGAGATTTTAGCCGATGTGGAAAGCGCGGGCGGCTACGGCTTAAGCAATGCGCTTGGCATCGCTGGTTTTACGAACGTGGATGTGGTTCGCAACCCGACGCTTGGTTCGGCTCCTTACGTTTCCCGCGTGATGCTGCATTACTTGCTGCCGTTGGGCGGAGAAACCACTGAAGAAACACGCAGCCCCTTGTCGCTGGCTCCGGTTGTGCCTGTTCGCAGGCTGGAGATTCGTCTGGGAAAGATGAGCACGGCTGATTTTTTTGACGTGAACGCTATCGGCAGCGACAGCCATCTGCAATTCTTGAACTGGACCGCTGTGAACAATGGCGCCTACGACTATGCGGCGGATACGCGCGGCTATACCTATGGTCTGGTGCTTGAATACGACGACCGCTGGGGCGCTTTCCGGTTCGGTGAAATGCTGATGCCGACAGTAGCAAACGGCATTACGCTCGATTGGGATCTGGCCCGCGCGCGAGGCGAGAACTTCGAATTGGAGCTTCATCGGGATTGGATTGCCAAACACCCGACTACGCTGCGACCGTTGTTCTTTATTAACCATGCCAATATGGGCAGCTATCGGGAAGCGATCAATGGCTATCTTTCCGGCAAAGATCCCGTTCCCGACGTTGTTAAATATCGTAAGCAGGGCCGGGTAAAGTACGGCTTCGGCTTGAACGTGGAACAACAGCTCACTCCACTGTGGCGCGGATTTGGACGACTCGGCTGGAATGAAGGCGCGAACGAGTCTTTTGCTTATACCGAAGTGGACCGTACTGCCTCGTTGGGCTCGGATTTCACCGGCAAGCCTTGGCATCGCGCTACCGATAAAGTGGGCGCGGCTTTCGTGGCTAATGCCATTTCCGGCGACCACCGGCGTTATCTGGCTTTGGGCGGTTTAGGCTTTCTGCTGGGTGACGGCACTTTGAATTACGGGCTGGAAAAGATAGCCGAAATCTATTACACTGCTCATTTGTTTCGAGGCATCTACGTCGCGATGGATTACCAGCGCATCACCAATCCCGGCTACAACAAGGATCGCGGTCCTGCTTCTGTTTACAGCATCCGCATCCATGTGGAAGACGCTATCCCTTTTCATAAGATTAGTGCTTCACATTAGTTTGTGTTTCGGACCACGGTATAGTGCAGATTGGCGCCTGCACGTAAAGCAAAAGCGCCATGCCGGAAGGGAGCGGACTAAGTGGAGCGCCGTGAATTTCTGAAAACAAGCTTATCGGTAGCTGGAGGCAGCATGATGTCGGCCGGTTTGGGCAAAGCGGCATCGGATGATTCGATCGTGGTTCGTTCTGCTCCACGGCCCAGCCGAACCGAAGAAGGCGGCCTGTATCAAAGTAATCGTCGTCCGCTGCAACCAGAAGCATTTCAAAAGCTTCCTCCTGGCAGCATACAAGCCAAAGGCTGGCTGCGCGAACAACTGGCTTTGCAATTGAATGGGCTGAACGGCCGGATGATGGAAATCTCCGATTATCTTCAGTTTGAAAACTGCGGTTGGATAAGTCCCGATAAACCGGCTTGGGAAGAACTGCCGTATTGGCTGCGCGGGTTTGGCGATCTGGGTTATGTCACCGGGGATGATCGCGTTCTGACAACCACCCGAAAATGGATTGATGGCATTCTGAAAACGCAGCAGTCGGACGGTTTTTTCGGGCCAACTAAAATACGGACTTCGCTCGAAGGCGGGCCGGATTTCTGGCCGGGTATGCCTTTGCTGGATACGTTTCGCTCGTTTCAAGAGTACACCGGCGACGATCGTATCGTGCCGTTTCTCACCAAGTATTTTCAATTTCAAAATCAGCAGCCTGCCGGAGTTTTCAAGCGCGGCTGGGGCCAGTGGCGCTGGGGCGATAACATCGACAGCGTTTACTGGCTGTACAACCGGACCGGCGACCCGTGGCTGCTGGATCTGGTGCGGAAAATGCACGAAAATTCGGCGGATTACACCAGCGGCATTCCGAACTGGCATAACGTCAACTTGGCTCAAGGCTTTCGTGAACCCGCTCAGTATGGCGTGCTGGCGAAAGACCCGAAATTTCAAGCCGCCACTTATCGCAACTACGAAACCGTGATGGCCCAGTATGGGCAATTTCCGGGCGGCGGATTTGCCGGTGACGAGAACTGCCGTCCCGGCTACAGCGACCCCCGCCAGGGATTTGAAACCTGCGGAATTGTGGAGTTCATGCATTCGTTTGAAATGCTCACCCGCATGACGGGCGATCCGGTGTGGGCCGATCGCTGCGAAGAACTTGCTTTCAATTCCATGCCGGCAGCCTTCGATCCCGAACAAAAAGGAACGCATTACGTCACCTGCGCCAACAGCATTCAACTTGATAACGGCGCTAAGAGGCAGCATCAGTTTGACAATAAGTTCGCAATGGGCGCTTATATGATCGGCATTCACAACTACCGCTGCTGTCCTCATAACTACGGCATGGGCTGGCCCTTTTACGCGGAAGAATTATGGCTGGCTACCCCGGATAAAGGCTTGTGCGCGTCCTTGTATTCGGCTTGTGAAGTGAAAGCAAAAGTGGGCGACGGAACGCCGGTGCGAATTGTGGAAGAAACAAACTACCCTTTCGAGGAAACGATACGCATCAGAATTGACACACCGAAAGAAATTTCGTTTCCGCTATATTTCCGGGTGCCGCGCTGGAGCGGGCAGCCCCAGATGGAGTTGAACGGCAAAGCAGTGGACATTACCGCCGCGCTCTTTCCTTATCTGGTGTTTGAGCGCGTTTGGAAAAGCGGCGATGTAGTTCAACTGCGTTTTCCCATGAAAACAGCCGTCCAGACTTGGGCCAAAAATCACAATTCCGTTTCGGTCAGCCACGGGCCGTTGGTGTACGCTTTGCGGATTCAGGAAAACTGGAAGAAAAGCGGCGGAACGGCGGAATGGCCTGAATACGAAGTGTTTCCCGCGTCGGCCTGGAACTACGGACTGGTTCTAAACCAGAAGCGTTCTGAACGCTCTTTTGAATGGCAGCAAAAAAGCGGCGAGCTTTCCCCCAATCCCTGGACTCCCGATACGGTTCCGTCCACAATCAAAGCAAAAGCGCGTAAGATTCCCGGTTGGCAGCAGGATTCAGAAAATGTGGTGGGCGTGCTCCAGCAAAGCCCGGCAAAAAGTTCTGAGCCGGTGGAAACCGTAACGCTCATTCCGATGGCTGCCGCCCGGCTTCGTATTTCCTTGTTTCCAACCATTGGGCATGGAACAAGCGCGCATACCTGGACTCCTGCTTCGCCCGATAAGCCCGTTCAGTCCTAAAATGTAGTGAGGTTTATCTGCTCATTTCGCTTTTCATCACGTGCTACAACGATACGCTTTTCCCGGAAACCGGCAAGGCTGTTGTAGCCGTGCTGGAACGTTTGGGCCACACTGTGGAATTTCGCTCGGCGCAGACCTGCTGCGGGCAGATGCACTACAACACCGGCTACCATAAAGAAGCGCTTCCCCTAATGCGCGGCTTTCTTCAGGTGTTTCGAGACGCGGAAGTGATCTGCATTCCCTCGGCCTCGTGCGTTGCTACGATCAGGGATCAGTATCCGAAGATGGCCCACAAAACCAATAATGCGAGTCTAATCAAAGAAGTGAATGATCTGATTCCACGCGTTTTTGAATTTTCCGAACTGTTGGTGGATAAGCTGGGCGTTACCGATGTCGGCGCGGCTTATCCGCACACGGTTACTTTGCATACCTCCTGTCATTCGCTTCGTTCGCTGCATGTCGGCGACAAACCGAAGCGATTATTGCAACAGGTTCGCGGCCTCCAACTTGTGGACCTGCCCGATAACGACCAGTGCTGCGGCTTCGGCGGCACATTTGCGGTGAAAAACGCGGCAGTGTCAGCCGCGATGTTGTCTGATAAGATCCGCGCTGTGCTCGATACAGAAGCGGAAATCTGCACCGCAGGAGATAACTCCTGTTTAATGCAGATTGACGGCGCATTAGGCCGCGAACAAGCTGGTGTGCGGTGCGTTCATCTGGCTGAGATCCTAGCTTCCACTGAAGGAAACAATCTATGAGCGTGCGGGTAGGGGACGCAGCCGAAGCTCCTGCCTTTCCGATAGCGGCGCAGAAGCTGATGGGCAATGCCCAATTGCGCCATAACGTCCGCCATGCTACCGATGTGATTCGCAAAAAGCGGGCCAAAGTCGTGGAAGAAATGTCGGATTGGGAACAGTTGCGCGAAGCCGGCCACCAGATTAAACAGCATACCCTGGAACATCTCGACCAGTATCTGCTGCAATTCGAAGAAAACTGCACGCGAGCTGGCGGAACCGTACATTGGGCGCGGGATGCCGATGAAGCAAACCGGATTATCGTCGGGATCATTCAATCGCATCAGGAGAAAGAAGTCATCAAGGTGAAAACGATGACTTCCGATGAAACGCGGTTAAACGTTGCGTTGGAAGCGGCAGGCATTACGCCTTATGAAACTGACCTGGCTGATCTGATTGTGCAGTTGGGAAACGATAAACCTTCCCACATCGTAGTTCCTGCTCTTCATCGCAACAAAATGGAAGTTCGCCAACTCTTTCTCCAAAAGATGGGCTTGTCGGAGCTGGGCGATCAACCGGAAGATTTAGCCAATGCCGCGCGCTTGTACCTGCGCGAAAAATTCCTGCGCGTTCCCATCAGCATTAGCGGAGCGAACTTCGCGATTGCGGAAACAGGTTCGGTTTGCGTGGTGGAATCGGAAGGCAACGGGCGCATGTGCGTGTCCTTGCCCAAAGTTCTCATTAGTCTAGTCGGCATTGAAAAAATTATCCCTACGTTTCAGGATTTGGAAGTGTTTCTGCAAACCCTTCCGCGCTCGGCTACGGGCGAACGCATGAACCCATATAATTCCATCTGGACCGGTGTTGCTGCCGGTGATGGGCCGCGCGAATTTCATGTGGTTCTGCTAGATAACGGCAGAACCGAAGTTCTGCGCGACGAAGAAGGACGCGACACGCTCGATTGCATCCGCTGCGGCGCTTGCTTGAACGCCTGCCCGGTATATCGTCAAACGGGCGGCCATGCGTATGGTTCGGTTTACGGCGGACCTATCGGCGCAATTCTCACGCCCCAACTGCAAAACATGAAGCATTCGCAATCGCTGCCTTATGCTTCTTCGCTGTGCGGAGCTTGCTATGAAGTGTGCCCCGTAAAAATCAACATCCCGGAAATTCTGGTTCATCTTCGTAACAAGGTGGTCGAAAACGGAGATGCTCCGCTTTCGGAACGGCTTGCCATGAAGGTAGCTGCTTTTGCGCTGGATAATTCCAGCCATTTGGGAGCTATGCAGGCTCTCGGGCGTATCGCACAACGACCATTTGAACGCAATGGAACAATTAAAAATCTGCCCGGGTTGTTAGGAAACTGGACAGCGATTCGCGATCTGGCGCCAATTCCGAAACAGTCTTTCCGGCAATGGTGGGCAGAACGATCCAAGGATGCGCGATCGTGAGCGCGGCTAAGGAACAGATTCTTAGCCGGATCAGAACGGCGCTGAATGGAAATTCAATTCCAGTTCTGGATAAACGCGCACAGTTAAAGACAGACTATCGGCGGGAAGGAACGCTTAGTGCTTCGAGCCGAGTTGAACTTTTCATAGATCGCCTGCACGATTATGGGGCAGTTGTTTACCGGTCCAGCGAAGAAGCCATCGCAACTGTTGTTGCGGAAGCACTGCAATTGCACTGTAAGCGTAGCCTTCTCGTTCCGCCTGTTATTCCCAATAATTGGCTGCCCGAAAACTTTTCGTTTACCCGCGATCAAAATCTTTCTTATGCTGAAATTGACGCCAGCGAAGGCGTCCTCACCGGCTGCGCGCTGGCGATTGCTTTAACAGGATCGCTGGTGCTGCGGCATTCGCAGGAAGAAGGTCGCCGGGCGTTGACCTTGATTCCGGATTACCATTTGTGCGTGGTTTACGAACATCAGATTGTGGAAACCGTGCCGGAAGCTGTAGCCCTGACGGCAGGCTTCGGCGGAATGCCGATCACCACCGTTTCCGGGCCTTCCGCTACTTCCGACATTGAGATGACCCGCATCAAGGGTGTGCATGGGCCGCGAACTTTGGAAATAATTCTGCTCAGCTAGGACCATGCGCCACAAGATGTTGGGGTGTGGGGCTTATCTACCCCTAAACCCAGCAGCGGGTATGCTTTACTTTGAAGATAGACACACTTATTCTGTAAGTGCTTTGTCAATAAGGGGAAAGAGGTTCATTTGCTGAAGCTTAAGCGGGTCGAGATTCACGGCTTCAAATCGTTTTACGATCGAACGGAAATGAAGTTCAGCGGCCAGGGCATCGCTGCCGTGGTCGGGCCGAATGGCTGCGGCAAGTCCAACCTGAGCGATGCGATTAACTGGGTGCTCGGAGAACAATCGGCTAAAACTCTGCGCGGTGCCCGCATGGAAGATGTAATCTTTGCCGGCACGCGCGAACGGAAAGCCCTGGGCATGGCAACGGTGACGATGACGCTGGTAGCTGATCATTCTCGCCTGCGGGAGCCGGTCCACGCGGCAGCCGTTCCGGCAATATCTGAGCCGGTGCAGGATGCTCCAGAACAGTCCTCTGAAGATACCCACCAGCCGCTCGTTGCTTCCGATGAGCCTGCGTCCGCTCATCCGACTAAAGCAGAAGCGGAGAAAGCTGCTGAGCGCAGCGGCGAAATTACCATCACTCGACGGCTTTACCGTTCCGGCGAAAGCGAGTATCTGATTAATGGCAAGATCGCCCGTTTGCGGGACATTCAGGACCTGTTCCTCGGCACCGGCTTGGGACCGGAAAGCTACGCCATTATTGAACAAGGCCGCATTGGGCAGATTCTAAGCAATAAGCCGCAGGACCGCCGCGCCGTAATCGAAGAAGCAGCCGGAATCACCAAATTCAAAATGCGGAAGCGTTTAGCGGAAGCGAAGCTCGAAGGCGCAAAGCAAAACTTGGCTCGTGTTTTCGACATTCTGGAAGAAGTTAACCGGCAGGTGAATTCCTTGAAGCGCCAAGCCGCTAAAACAAAACGCTATGGGGAACTGCGAACCGAGGCCATTGGCTATCTGAAGCAGGTGCTGGTCGGACGGTTCCAACTGGTAGAGCGGGAAACAGCAAAAACAACTTCTGAATTGAACCTAGCCAAATCTGAACTGGAAAAACTGCAGAAAACAGTAGCTGCGGAAGAGGAACAACAGATTGCAGTTGTGCAGGCTTCTTATGCAGTGGAACGACAGTTGACGGAAGCGCGCAAGCATTTAGCTGATCTGCAATTGGAAGCCGAACGCGGACGAAGCCGACTGGAATTTCAGAATAAACAGATTCAGCAGATTGAACATCGACTGACTCTGGCCGATCAGGAATCTGCTTCGGTTCTGCACCAAGCCGCCGAAACGGCGGCGGAACTGGACCAGCATGGTATTCAACTGAGCAGCCTGGGAGAAGAAAGAACAGCAGCCCGGCAGATCCTAGATGAAAAATCTGCTGAGCGTCAGGAAGCGCAATCCTTTTTAGCCGAACGCGAGCGAGGTTTGGAAGCGTTTCGGCAGCAAGTGTTGCGTCTGCTCAGCGAGCTGTCAAGCTTAAGAAGCCGTTTATCACAGGCTGAAACACAGTCGGCAGGGCTGGCTCGCGAGAAGAACCGCGCTCAGACTGATGAACAACAATCATTGAACGATCTTGAGCGTATCGGAAGGGCGAAGGAAGAACTTGCCGCGCAGCTTTCAACCAAACAAATCGATCTTGTTTCCACCGTAAAACAGCGTCAGCAGGCAGAACAATCTTTGAGCGAAGAACGCACAGCTCTGCAAGCACTCCGGCAAAATCTCGACCGGCTGCGCGCTGAATTTTCGCGCGTGAAAGCGCGAAAGGATTCGCTTCAGGACATCATTTCCCATCGCAGTTACACGACCGAAACAGTGAAACGCCTGTTTACAGGCAATGCAAAAGGGCATGACGGACTTATTCCCCTGGGAGTGTTAGCGGATTTTCTGGAAGCGGATCCGCAGCATGAACGGGCGGCGGAGGAGTTTCTTCATGAAGAACTGGAGTACGTCGTGGTTCGCGATTGGGCTGATGCCGAACAGGGCATTGCGTTGCTGCGAAACGGACTGGAGGGACGCGCCACGTTTCTGGTGCAAAAGCCGGATGTTTCTGAAGCGGCAGAAGCAAGTTTTTCTTCAACAGCCAAAGCAGAAGGCGTGGTGTGCCGCCTGATAGACGCGCTGCGATTCAATCACTTAAGCCGCGCTTCGCTCAGTCTTTTGCCGCGGGTAGCGAAATGTTTTCTGGTCTCCTCCCGAGAAGCCGCGCAACAGTTAACCGCGCAATTTCCCGACTGCTGGTTTCTGGCCCCGGATGGCGTCAGCTATCACGGGTTCTCCATCAGCGGGGGAAAGAAAACAGGAGTTGGCCCGTTGGCTTTAAAACGGGAACTGCGCGAGATTTCGCAATTGGAAAAGGCTCGGCAGCAGGATCTGGTTTCCACTGAACAACAGGCAGCGGAGGTGGAACACAATATTTCCTCTTTAATGAATCATCTAGAAGGACTGCGGCAGCAGCAACAGCAGCAGGAAAAGGAAGTGTTGGCCTTCGACCACGAAACCCGCAAGTTAGCCGAGGAACACCAACGCGTCGGCGCACGCCTTTCTTCCGCGCGACTGGAAATGAACCGTGTGAGCCGGGAACACGGCAAACTGGAGGAACTGCTCGCTTCTACCCGCAGCGAATTGGAAAAGAGGGAATTGGCCAAGGCGGAAAAGGAGGAAGCTTTAGAGGACGCCCGCGAACAATGGGGGAATCTGCAATTGGACCTAGCCCGGATCACTGAAGAACACTCTGCTCTGCGAGCCAAACTAGCCAGCTTCGAAGAGCGCCACCGTTCGCTTTTATCTCTGGAAGTTCGCCTGCAAACTCGCTCCAAAGAACTGGAACATCGCCGCAACAATCTGGCGCAGGACAAGCAACGGTTATCGGCAGAGCGCGATCAGCTTCGAATTGATAACGCCGAACTGATGGGCAAAGGCACCCAATTGGAAGAAAACGTCGGCGTGAGCCGGAACACTGTTCAGCAGCTTTCTACACGAGAAGTGGAACAGCGGACGCAGATCAGCCGCAAGGAAGAAGGATTGAAACTGCTGCGCCATGCCGTTCACGAATGGCAGGAAACACGTTCTGCGCTGCAGGTGACGCTAGCCCGGCTGGAAAGCGACTTGCAGCACTTGGACGAAAATAGCCGGAATGAACTACAACAGCCGGTGCGGGAAATTGCGGCTGAATTAAGATTAATTTCTGAAGAAAATGAATTAGCGGAATTAGATAATAAATATCAAGAATTGCGCCGTAAAATTGAAGGTTTAGGGCCAATAAATCCGCAAGCTTTGGAGGAATTTGAAGAAGCGGAGCACCGGCAGAATTTTCTGAATGTGCAGCGCCAGGATCTAATTGATTCGATTCGGGATACAGAAAAAGCTATCCAGGATCTCGACCGCGAATCGAGAAAGCGTTTTACGGAAGCATTTCACTTGATTAACGAGAATTTCAAGGAAATATTTAAAACGCTTTTTGGTGGTGGAATTGCCGAAATGCGGCTCACCGACGAGGAAAATGTTTCCGAATCGGGCATCGATATTGTGGCCTCGCCGCCCGGCAAACGCCTACAAAGCGTGCTGCTGCTTTCGGGCGGTGAAAAGGCTTTAACGGCAATGGCTTTGCTGATGGCAGTGTTTCAATACACGCCCAGTCCGTTTTGCATTCTGGATGAGGTGGACGCTCCACTGGATGAACCGAATATTCAGCGATTAACCAGGCTGCTGCATACAATGGCTGAGCAAACGCAGTTTATTGTGATTACGCATTCCAAACGCACCATGGAGGCCGCGCAAGCTTTGTACGGAGTGACCATGCAAGAGCCTGGCGTAAGCCGGCTGGTGTCGGTTAAATTTAATTCGACAGGCGCGGAAATCGCTGGTCGCAACACGGCAGAAAAAAACAATCCACCATCACCATTCCGTGAATTCGCAGCCGTTTAGAACCCTGATTTTTGCCCATCACAATATCGCAGCGCTAGGGTAAACGAAACAAGATTTTCATAATCCTGGCGCTGCGCAAAGTTTGCTCGATCTCCCTGATCGCCGGAGATTTCCCACCGCCATCTATTACTTAACAGTATTAGTACCTAACTTACAATAATTAAATTATTTTTTAAGTTAATTAATTTAATTTAGTAGATAATTAATTAATTTAGTGGCTAAATTGAGCTTGGGTGATTGCTTAAGCAATTAGGCCAGCGCGAAACGGTGTTACTCCGTGTTCGCCGAATAAGATTTCCAAAAAGTTTCACAAAGGGGCTAATTTCATGATTAAAAAGATTGTTGCTGCTGCTATTATTGCGTTGAGCCTTTTGGCAACCACACCAACTGCTAAAGCCGGAGCGCCTTTTCCCCACTGCTATCCGTGTGGAAGAAATAATTAAGCGAAAACAGTTCCTTGCGTTGGATTGCCGGCTCTGACAGGGCCTAGCTCAAAGTTGGGTAGAGTATGGTAGACCTGACACAAAGTAGCGAGCAGTTACTCAGGTACTTGGAGCCGGCATCCATCATTTTGATGTTAACAAGATTAACCGCGCAACGATTATTATTACTTTATAAGGCGTTTACCGCTTATCTTCTGCTTTGGCTTTTGCAGGACATAATGCCGTTGGTTTTGGGATTCACTTTGCGCGGCGATTTTTATGCGCAGTTTTTCTTTGTTTCTGAACCTTTTTTCTGGGTATTGTCGTGCCTAGTGTTATTAGAACTTTTTGAGCTTACGTTTACCAACTTTCCTGGAATTCGTTCGGCGGGTAAACTACTTCTCACGGGAGCAGTTCTCATTGCCGTCTCGGTTGCTTTAGGAACAGCTATTCCCACCCTGCTCAGCTTCGGAACCGGCAACCACATTCTGCAACTTTACCTTGTGCTGGAACGGTCGGTAATGATTATTATGCTCATATTAATCATTGCTTTATTGTTTTTGATGGTGCATTATCGTCTGCAATTACCAAGAAATACCGTTGTATATAATTCCGCTTATGCCGTGTACTTTGCCACGCGAGCATTGCAGGCTCTTGTGACAGTGGATTTGGGAACACACTTTAGTGCAGTGGGTAATGTGATTGCGATGCTTGTGGGAATCGGATGTCTTCTGTTCTTGACATTCACCCTCACGCTTGAAGGTGCTAAAACAGAAGTGACTGCGGGAGGAACGAAACTGTCTGCTGGCGAACGGGAAAAACTAAGGGAACAATTGATGAGCGTCAATGAGCTGGTCGGACGACTGCGTCGTTCCTAGACCAACTCATTGATCTTTCAGGTGGTCGGCAACGCCAAACTATGTTGCACTAAAAGATTGATATTGTTTAACAGGCTTTCAAACTGTATTCTCTGAACCAAACCAAGTTTCATCAGGGTCAGTTGAAAACGCAGATAAAGAATGGAACAAGCGAAGCGGCATTCCTGGCGCAGCAGGAAAGCTGAGATATCTTCAGCTTCGTTGGCCGCTATGCCGGTGGCTTGATTGGCTGCATTCAGAAGCAGCCGCACATCAGTTTCTAAATCCTGCAGATAGCTTTCCGCAATTTCCAGCCGATCTGCTTTTAACCGGGAAATCAGTTCCGGCGTACAGCCCGGCTGGCTCCGCAGAAAATCGTAATCTTGAGGGCTAAACAATTTAGGAAGCGCGGCATAACGGGTAAAATCAAACTCGTCTAGCCATTCTCGCGTAGGCGGATCAACGCTTCGTTTTGTAATAAATCGCCAAGCGCCAACAAAGGCCGCCGCGAATAATCCCAAAGTCACAAGTAACAATGCGCTTAGGAGCAGCAACGTAAACTGCCAAACATCCATTAATGCTTTGTTGCCTTCCTCACCCAGATTAATCTCAGATTAATTATAGGCGGCTGCCGCCCAGATTTCCAGAGAAATTACCGTATTACCAAAATATCTAGGGAAAATCCTAGGGAGAATAAGCGGCTAATTGGCTGGTTTAACCAAGCCATTTCGGATTTTGAGCAGTTCCGTCGAAGTGATTGGTTGTTTTAAATGCTTCGTACGTGCCAGTGAGGGCCGGTTCTCTGGTTTTGGCGAGGAGGGTGGAGATTTCTGCCTGGCTCATCGGTTGAAAGGTGCGTACAGTGCGGAAAGCTTGATTCAGGATTTCCAGGCTTTCGCAGCCGGTAATGACCGTAGTGGTCGGAAGGCTCAAAGCGTACCGGAGGCATTCCACCGGCGTCACCACTCCACTTTTTAATAACAATCCGTCGCCCATCGGCTTCATTCCCAGTACCGCAATTCCTTTTTGCCGCAGCACCGGCACTACTTTTTGCCCGAAGCTACGGAAATGAGCGTCAAAAGGATTTAAAGGCATCTGGCAGGAATCGAAGTGAAAACCGTGCCGGTCGGCTTCTTCCAGCATTCGCAGGTGCACCAAAGGGTCCTTGTGTCCAGTAAATCCGATAAATCGAACTTTTCCGGCTTGTTTGGCTTCCATCACCGCTTCGCCGGCCCCGCCGGAAGCAAAAAAACGATCAGGATCTTCAAGCCGAATGTTTTCGTGAAATTGAATCAAGTCAATGTGATCAGTTTGCAGGCGCTGCAAAGATTCATTGATCTGCTCGGAAGCAGCCGCTTTAGTGCGCCCATCAAACTTGGTCATCAGGAAAGCCTTCTGCCGATAGCCGTCACGGAGAGCCTTGCCCATTCGGACTTCGCTTTCGCCATCGTTGTAGTCCCAGCAATTATCGAGAAAATTCATTCCATTATCGAGCGCGGTGCGGATAATGTGAATTCCCACTTCCGGGTCTTTCGGACGCCCAATGTGGTGGCCGCCCAGACCTATCGCCGAGACCTTCTCGCCGGTTTTGCCGAAAGAACGATAGAGCATAGGAGAAGAATCTCCATAAGCCGCCGCGGCCATGCTTAACGCCGCTAATGTTGAAAGAGCCTCGCGCCTGTCCATACCCTCACAATACTCGGAAGCAGACGTTTTCCCAAGAGCAAAAACAGTTAAGCGATAGTTGTTTTTTGCAGAACACCGAACGTGCTGAGTGCCAACAAAGGAAAATATTGCCGATACAAATTATAAGTAAGATAAAATACATTAGGAAATCCGGTACCGGTGGCGAGATTCTCGCTCCAAGAACCATCAGGCTGCTGAGCTTCCAATAAATATTGAATTCCGCGCTGCACAGAAGCAGAGCTGAAATCGCCGGAAGCCGCTAGTCCTAGCAATGCCCAGGCTGTTTGGGAAGCCGTGCTTTCGGCGCGGACGAACTTATTTACGGTGTAGCTGGCGCAGCTTTCTCCCCAGCCGCCGTCAGGATTTTGAGATTGGCGCAGAAACGCTGCTCCCCGGGTAATCGCTACCGAAGCGCGTATCTCATTAGTAGCGCGCAGTCCCCGGATTGCCAGAAACGTTCCATACACATAGTTGACGCCCCATCGACCATACCAACTGCCGTCTTCTTCCTGATTCATTAAAAGAAAACGCACACCCGCATCAATGGCCGGGTGGCCTGGACGGTGACCATAAGAACTCAAACACTCCAGAACTCGGCCTGTGATATCAGGGCAGGACGGATCGAGCATAGCGTTGTGATCCGCAAAAGGAACCTGATTGAGAATTTTCCAGTCGTTATCCACATCGAAAGCGGCCCAGCCGCCGTCGCTGCCCTGCATGCCGATCAGCCAGTTTAAGGCGCGCCGGGTTGCGCGCTGCTGTCTCACCGGATCGGTGGTGCGGGCGTGTTGTAAAGCGAGCAGCACCATCGCGGTGTCGTCAATATCAGGGTAGAATTCATTGGCAAATTCAAAAGCCCATCCGGAAGGCTCAAGATTAGGCCGCTTCACGGACCAATCGCCTTTCCGCCGCACTTCTTTTGAAACCAGCCAGTCAGCGGCCCTGGTTTTGACATTGTCGTCAAACGAATTGGCTTCGCCTAGAGCAAACAAAGCATAAGCCGTATCCCAGACCGGAGAAACGCAGGGCTGAAACTGGAAGCGATTTTCCGATTGCAGGATTAAACGCTCAAACTGATCAATGGCTTCGGTCAAATCCGGATGATCGTCGGGATATCCCAGGCATTCTAAAGCCATGATGAAATACATCATGGAAGGATAAATAGCGCCTAAGCCTTCGCTGTAACGGGTCCGGTCGAGTATCCAGTGTTCCGCTTCCCGCACCGCAGCAGCGCGCACATCTTTTAAAGCGCGGCGCTCCCAAACTTTTGCTGCCCGATCCAGATGGTGAAAAACAAAAGACAGCGTGGATCGTTTCGGAAGGCCCAACTTGCGTTTTGGATGCAGCAGTTCGTTCAAGTGAAAACCGGCAGGAACGGGCCGCTCTCTGCCTACTGCCTGCACGATAGATAAGGGAACCAAGATCGCCCGGGTCCAGGAAGACATCTGGTACAAAACATCAAGCGGAAGCAGAACAATCTCCGGTGGAATGCTGGGCGCGTATTTTCGCGGGTAAAGCCCGAACAAGCTGAAGTTGATTTTGGTGTAGCTGTTGCAGGCTTGCAATCCACCCAAGGCCAGAATCCGGTCCCGCGCTTTAGCCATCTGAAGCAAACTCGTCGGAATACCGCCCAACTTTAAAGCACTGTACGCCCGGACGCTCGCATTCACTTCGCTCGGACCGCCGGGATAAATATTCCAACCGCCGTCGGGCAGTTGGCGCTCCAGAATAGAGCGGCAGGCTTTTGCAATTTGTTCTTCTTTGGCAGGTTTCCAAACGCCCTGCTCGGGAGGAGTAAGCCAGAGTTGCAGAAAAATGTAGTCTGATTCCAGCGTGGTATCCGCAGTCAGTTCTCCGCACCAATAGCCTTGGGCATCCTGTTTGCTTTCCAAGCAGGACACTGCGGCGTTGATAGCTGCCTGTAATTCTTCCTGCGTGTCCTGTTTTACACTTCGCGCAATCTGATGCTGGCGAGAACGTTCTATCCATTCCATGCTACTGAGAATCTCTCCATAAACAGAATTTCTGCTTTCTAAGCAGGCTTTTCTTCCGTTGTCCGTAATCACTATTTTTGCTAGCAGCCAAGGCTAGAAACAATTGGATATAGGTTTAGGATGCCGATGCCTGACAAAAAGGGTTCACCGAAGTTCTAAAAATTAATGCTGGAACTCTAAAGGTTTTGGAATGCAGGTCGATAGCGTATTTGTGGGTGGTGAAAGCTGAGGAGCTAAAGGACAGGTTGGTGGACCGGTTCTTTAGTTCCTCCTAAAGGGGCTGTCAAATGGGCAAAAACGGATGTATGGGCACCCACATTGGGGCGTTTACCAATGAACAATAAATCTTTTCTGCGGGGTGTCGCTTATGCATTCACCTCCACAACTCTGCTTGGCGTTTTTTCGCTGACATTATCTTCCAAAGAAGCCGCAGGCGAAACTTCGCCAGATACTCATCTTGCTGCAAATTCGCAGCAACTCCAGGTTCATTCTGATCTCTCAATACCGTCGGACTCTCCTAATACTCTCCTGGAGCGGATATTGCAGTCAGCTAAGGGGGCTTATTCTGATCTGACCAACTTCGTTTGCCGGGAAGAAATCGCGCGTTTCCGGGGAAATACCCGCAAACCGGCGGGTCAACGAGTAGACTTCATCACATCAGTTGTTTCTTACGACAACAACAAGGAACACTACTCGGAAATTTATCAGAACAACAAGCCTTTAAGCCAGATTCGCGGAATTTCCGGCGCATGGTCGGAAGGCGAATATGGCACGCTGCTCGGGGAAACTATTAAAGCCTTACAATCCCGGCCAGTACGCTTCAACTCTTATGCTTCCCTCGATGGTGTTCCGGCAGCCGTTTATACCTTTAACTATGCGGCAGAAGACAGCCCTTGGGAAATCGATATTTTAGGCCATCAATATAATCTTCCTTTCCGTGGACAGGTGTGGGCATCCCCAACCACGGGCGACATTTTACAGATTGACCGAATCGCTGAAGAAGCGCCGTTCCAGACCGGCATTTCCGGCGTAAACTGGAGCGTCAGTTTCGGAACACGCCAGATGGAAGGCAAATCGTTTCGGTTGCCAACCAAAGGCATATACAGCGTGTCATACAACGAATCGGGCCGCCATGAGTGGAATGTGATGGCATTTTCCGGGTACAAGAAATACGGCTCGGACGTGGTAGTGCATTTCGAATAAACAGCAGGGCTGTGGTGTGGGTGGACATAAGCCGAGCATAGAAAGAAAGAAGTGGAATAATGCGCTGCCGTTACTAACCGTGGTGGTGTGTGGTGTAGCGTGGCAGTCATAACATCTTCTCCTTTCTATGCTCACCATCGTCGGATTGCAAGGAAAGCATTAGGGTTTTCGGAAAATAATTCTTGCTTGCTGTGTAGTTTTTACAGGATCAAGCTTGAAGTTGGCTATTGTACAAGTGAGTTGCTTTTGCCGTACAATGCATGCCTGAAAGTGGCAATTTGCGAGTTCAGGAAGAATCTTTTCAAAGATTACGAACAAGCACTAGCTGGCGAAACCGTAGAAGTCACTTATAAGAATGCTGGCATATCTTTTTCCCACTCCACCTCCTCGCGTCGCGTTTAAGGGTATTGGCAACTGGATCGGGCCGCTTGATGAGATGTTGTCACAAGTCTACAAAGAAGCGAAACGAGAAAAGAGGGAATCCGCAACAGGTCATTCAATGTTTCCCGGAACGATATTCCTGTTTCACCCGTTGCAGAATATCCTCATCAAGCGTAACAGTGGTTCGAATACTCATGACGCACTCAATTTAGCGTCACAAGCATCGCTCTAGATTGCTTTGGGAGCAGAGTAGGCTCTCCGTTACCTAGTTCAGCTACCCTGTATTTTTTGGACATACCAAACTTTTCTTTCGTTTGTGTTACCCTAGTAAACGTATAAAAACGAGAGATTAAGGTAAGACGAGGAGTATCGTTTTCAGCATGGCCCTGGCGGTAGAACAAAAATCCGAGATGATTGCGAAGTATCGAATCCACAAAACTGATTCGGGCTCGCCAGAGGTGCAAGTCGCGCTGTTAAGCCAGCGTATTTTGCAGTTAACCGAACATTTCAAAGTTAATAAGCAGGATCACCATTCGCGGCGCGGTTTGCTCACAATGGTGGCCCGGCGTCGGAAGTTGCTGAAGTATTTGAAGGATCGTAGTCCTCAACGCTATCAAACTTTGATTCAAAGTCTCGGCATTCGCCATTAAGAAACGGTTCTCAGGTAGGCGCGGGATGTTCCTGCGTAACGCCGTTCCGGTGAACGGTTCCTTCCTTTCTGGACTTTCCCAAAAGCCCGGAGCGCAAGCTCTAAGTCCCCACTTAATCCCTTGGATCTGAGTGTTAGCCCGCTAGTTGGGTCGCTCAACAAGGATGACTAATGGTTCACACAGTAGAAATTGATCTTCAAGGAAAGAAGATCACCGTGGAAACGGGAAAAATCGCCAAACAGGCTAACGGATCGGTTGTGGTCCGCTCCGGCGATACGGTTGTGCTGGTCACAGCTTGTGCTAACGAGGAGCCCAAGCCGGGAGCAAGCTTTTTCCCGCTGACGGTTGATTACCGCGAATACATGTACGCTGCCGGTAAGTTTCCGGGCGGCTTCATTAAACGCGAAGGGCGCTCTTCTGAAAAAGAAATTTTAACCAGCCGGTTGATTGACCGCCCCATCCGTCCGCTTTTCCCGGAAGGATTCAGCAATGAAACGCAGGTGATAGCGTTTGTGCTTTCCGCTGATCCTCAGCATGATCCGGGGCCGCTGGCTATTTTAGGCGCCGGCGCGGCATTGGCCATCTCCGACATCCCGTTTCACCACGTGTTAAGCGGTGTTCGGGTGGGCTTGGTGGATGGCAAGTTCATGGCCAACCCCAGCTACGACCAGACCCGTGACGGTGGCTTAAGCATTATGGTGGCCGGAACCGAGGAAGGCATCGTGATGGTGGAAGCGGGCGCCAACCAGGTTTCCGAAGACCAAGTGGTGGAAGCAATCGAATTCGGCCACGGCTGCTGCAAACAAATTATTGTTGCAGTGCGAAATCTGATGGCCAAAGTTGGTAAGCAGAAATGGGCTTACGAGCCGAAGAAGTTGAATGAAGACATTGCGCAAAAGCTGGCTACTCAAGTTCGCGAAGAACTAAGCGATGCGCTGAACACCCAGAAATACGAAAAGCTGGAAAGCTACCATCGCGTACACGAAGCGAAAAAGAAAGCCATCGCGTCGTTCCCGGAAGAAGAACAAGCAGAAGCAAGCAAATTATTTGAGTTGTTGCGGGAGCGCATCTTCCGCGATGAGATGCTGAAAAAACGTCGCCGGCCTGATGGCCGCCAGTTTGACGAAATCCGCTCTATCTGGTGCGAAGTGGGCGTTCTGCCCCGCACGCATGGTTCAGCGATTTTCACCCGCGGCGAGACACAGGCATTGGTGACAACCACATTAGGAACAAAGGAAGATGAACAGCGGATCGAGCTTTTCGACCCGATGGAAACTTCCAAACGTTTCATGCTCCACTACAATTTCCCGCCGTTTAGCGTCGGCGAAGTTGGGTTTATGCGCGGTCCCGGACGCCGCGAAATCGGCCACGGCGCGCTCGCCGAGCGGTCGCTTGCGCCGGTGATTCCGGATGAAAAGAAATTTCCTTATACGCTGCGCGTGGTGAGCGACATTCTGGAATCAAACGGTTCCAGTTCGATGGCTAGCGTTTGCGGCGGCACCTTGGCTCTAATGGATGCCGGTGTTCCGATCATCGCGCCGGTAGCCGGCATCGCGATGGGTTTGGTGATGGAAGGCAAAGATTACGCCATTCTGACCGATATTGCGGGCGCGGAAGACCATTACGGCGACATGGACTTCAAAGTGGCTGGCACGAAGACCGGGATTACCGGGCTTCAGATGGACATCAAAATTCCAACCGTCACTACCCAGATCATGCGGGAAGCGCTGGCGCAGGCTAAAAAAGCGCGCTTGCAGATTCTGGAATCTATGTTCTCCACGATCGAAAATCCACGCGGCGAACTGAGCAAGTACGCTCCCCGGATTTACACTACCAGGATCCCGACCGATAAGATCCGGGAACTGATCGGACCGGGAGGTAAAGTGATCAAGGGCATCATTGACCAGACTGGCGTAAAAATTGATGTGGATGACGACGGCACCGTGAACATTTATGCTTCCAATGGGGATTCCGCGAATCGCGCCATGCAGATGGTGGCTGATATTGCAGCCGTAGCTGAAATGAACAAAACTTACTTGGGGAAAGTCGTCAGGATTGCGGATTTCGGCGCATTCGTCGAAATTTTCCCCGGAACTGACGGCTTACTTCACATCAGCGAAATTTCCGAAAGCCGAATCAAGAACGTTCGCGATGAATTAAAGGAAGGCGATCAGATTCTGGTGAAGGTTCTCGCGCTCGAAGGCAATAAGATTAAACTGAGCCGGAAAGCTGTGCTGAAAGAACAACGGGAAAAACTAAAGTCCGGAGCTGAAAAAGCCGAATAGATTAATAGCCAGTAGTTAATCGTTTGTCCAACTCTGAGGCGGTCCTGCGGGACCGCCTTTTTCTTGTTCTATCGAGTGCCGGCCCAAGCTAGTCCGTCAGTTCCTTTGCCAGTATCAATTAAATTCTTAACGGTCCAATCGGATGTGCTGATGGCCGCAATTTTGTTGACGTTCGTGCAGGACACATAAGCAATCTGGTCGCCCGGCCCGATCAACACTTCCTGCGGCGAACTGGGAACATCGATTGTATGGGCGACTTCCATTGATTTCAAATCCACTACTGCTACTTTGTTTGCACCGGGAACCGCCACGACGAGCCAGCGGCCATCACTGGTGGGGGCCGTTCCATAACCGGCTGCCGGAAGAGGAACCCAGTGCGTCACTTTATTAGTAGCTGCGTCGATTACCGCTAACTGCGGTTTGGTCTGGTCAGCCGTAAAGATCATCGTGTCGTCCGGCGAAATCGAAATGCGCTGCGTTTCTTTGGAAATTGGAATAACAGTCAGCGTTTTTCGCGCTTCCATGTCGAGCACGGAAACCGTGCCGGGTCCGACATTGGCTGTGTAGCCGCGCTTGCCATTATGCGAAATCGCCAGCATGTGCGATTCCGGCTGGCCGGTCGGAATTGTGCCGACAATTTTCAGCGTATGGGGATCAATAATGCTAATAGTCTGGTCCAGTTCCGTGGTGACGTAGAGCAGTCCGTCTTTTGGCCCAAACTGGGGGCAGTGGGGCCTTACGCCGTGGCCGAAATCCACTGTTTTTACCAGCTTGTGCTCTTTTACGTCAATCACCGCCATTTTGGTGCCGTCGGTTCCCGGCTTGCCCACGCCGGAATTTCCATAAACGGGAACATAAGCCATGCGTCCGTCCGGCGAAGCAATCACTTCGTGTCCGGTCACCCCTTCCTCCGGCACTGTGGCAATCTGCTGGTTGGATTGGGTATCGATAATCCCTAGCGTGTGCTCTCCTTTATTGGCGACTAATAAAAAACTACCCGAAGAAGCAGTGGCATGAGACTTGGCATCAGTGGGAGGCAGCATAAATCCAAGACTGAGAACAGCCAGCGAAATAATTTTAAGGGTCGGCATATGTTTCCCTTTTGGAATCTCCCCCTAGCGGGTGAGATCTTCGACATCAAAGTATCACATTCGCCCCTTCGTTTGGTTTCCGGGTTGGCTGAAACCGGTTTGCTACCCTGCCGTCATGCGAACAGCACGGCTTTTGGGTTTATTTATCCTGAGTTTCTCGTTTCTGGGTGCCGACGAATCGGGACAGGTGAAAACCGCCAAACTCGACAACGGAATGAAGATCCTGGTGCAGGAAGACCATAGCGTGCCCACAGTGGCGCTGTACCTGTTTTTTCGAGTCGGCTCACGCGATGAGCGGCCAGGAATTACCGGCATTTCCCATTTCTTTGAACATATGATGTTCAACGGTTCGCAGAAATATGGTCCCGGCGAGTTCGATCGGCAAATGGAAAAGAGCGGCGGCAATAATAATGCTTACACTACCAAAGACACAACGGTTTACACCGATTGGTTTCCGCCTTCCCTTCTGCCGCTGATGATGGATATGGAAGCGGATCGCATGGCGCATTTGACGCTGGACCCCAAATCGGTAGCTTCCGAGCGTGAGGTAGTGTATTCCGAGCGCAGGCTGCGCGTCGACAACGACAATACAGGTGCATTGTCCGAACAAGTGACGGCTTCGGCCATTACCGCACACCCTTACCATTGGCCGGTGATCGGCTGGCCTGCCGACATTGAAGCCTGGACCAAAGAAGACTTAAACGATTACTACAAACAAGGCTATGCGCCCAACAATTGCGTGATGGTGGCGGTAGGCGACGTTACCGCCACTCAGGTGTTCAAATTAGCGAAGGCTTCTTTCGACAAAATTCCCGCACATGAGACGTTTCCAGAACCCAGGACTAAGGAGCCGCTGCAGCAGGGTGAGCGCGTGGTGCGGGTGCAAAAAGAATCGGAGTTGCCTTTGTTGATGCTGGCTTATCATATGCCTTCTTCGCGAAGCGCGGATTATTCCACCGTTCAACTGCTCGAAACCCTGCTTTCGAGCGGCAACAGTTCGCGTCTATATGCGCGGTTGGTGGACCAAGAACAAGCGGCGTTGAACGCGCAGAGCTTCGATGAGCCGTCGCTTGATCCTTACCTGCTGGAGATTCTGGTGCAGCCGCGAGCCGGAGTGGATGTGGCGCGGCTGCGAACGCTGGCGCTGGATGAATTGAATAAATTGGCTTCGGCCCCGGTGCCGGAAGCGGAACTGCGCAAAGCGAAAAACCAGTGGCTCGCGATGCATTACCGGGAAATGAAAACCGTTTCAGGGCGGGCGAATCAGTTGGGCACCTACGAAATCTTCTACGGCGATTACCGAAAACTCTACACCGAGCCGGACGATATTGAGAAGCTGCAACCGGCTGACATACAGAAGGCCGCGCAGAATTTGTTTCGTGCCGAGAACCGGACCGTCGGCATTTTGGAACCCATCTCTAAACCCGTTGAAGGAGCCAAGCCGTAATGAGAATCTTCACTATCCTGCTCGTGTTCGGTGGGCTGCACATTCCGGCTTTTGCGCAATTGAAACTGCCTGCTTATTCAAAAACGCAGTTAACTAATGGAGCAACGCTGATTGTGATGCAGCGCAAAGGCGTGCCGCTGGTCAATATCGACGTGGCTATCCGGGGCGGCAAGGAGTCTGAGCCGGCAGATCAGGCTGGAATCGCGGCCATCACCGCCGATCTGTTAAGGAAAGGCACAACGGGCTACACATCGGAACAGTTTTCGGTGGCGCTCGATTCTTTAGGCGGAACGTTCCGCAGCCGCGCTGATGAGCAATCCACTCTGTTTGAATCGGAGTTTCTGGCGAAAGACGTGGAACCGGGAATGGCTTTATTAGGAGAAGCCGTGCTTCATCCTACATTTCCCGAAAGCGAAGTGGCAAAACTATTGGCGCAGCGCCGGGATGATATTAAATCGCTGAAAGATAATCCGGAAACTGCGATTTCCCCTTATGCTCATGCGTTCTTCTACGGCAGCAGCCATCCGTATGGCCGGATTGTGAATGAGCAGTCTTTAGATAAGCTGCGTGGTGCCGAGATCATCAATTATTACCATCGGATTTATTCCGGCAAAAACCTGATGATTGTTGTGGTAGGAGATGTAAATACTGCCGCAGTCAGCCGAACAGCGGAAACTGTGTTCGGTTCTGCTGTGATAGCGGCAGGCAGCTCCTATGTTTGGATACGAGCCGCTGCGCCATCGTTAAGCCCGGTTCAGAATCGGTTGCTGCTGGTGGATAAACCCGGCGCAACGCAAACCTATTTTTACATCGCTCAGCCCGGCATCAATGCTTTAAATGCGGACCGCGTTACTCTGCGCCTGGTCAACACTTTGTTTGGCGGGCGGTTTACTTCCATGTTGAACGAGGAGCTGCGGGTAAAAACCGGCCTCACTTACGGCGCGCGTAGTTTCATTGACACGAACCGGCTTTCGGGAATGAATGCCATTTCCACCTTCACCAAAACAGACTCCACCGGGCGCGCCCTTCAGCTTTCCCTATCCACCTTGGAGGAACTACGAACGAAAGGCATCACTGCTGAACAGCTCGATTCGGCAAAGGCTTACCTGAAAGGCACGATCCCAAGGGAAACACTGGAAACCAGCGATCAATTGGCGCGAATGCTGATCCGGCTGGATGTGCTGGGCCAGCACGACGACGAAATCAACAGTCTGTTTCAGCGTATTGATGCGGTTAGCGTGGAACAAGCAAACGCTGCCATTAAAAGATATTTTCAAACCAAAGATCTGACCTTTGTTTTGGTGGGCGATGCGGCGCGGATTCGCGCGCAGATCGCTTCGTTTGCGCCGCGGAAGGAAGAAGTGGCAATCAGCAAGCCGGGGTTCGGAGTAGCTGTCAATTAATGTCAGCTCAGCAGAAGATCACTCCTGAACAGTAATGGTAAGGGTTCTTTCCCAAAAACCATTCCTCTGTTCCGATCACTTCGTCAGCCCATTTTCCGATAGTTTCCGGTCTATCTCGTCTGCAGGCCAAATTGATCCGGGCCGCTGTGGTTGATCGGCAAGCCAGAGCGCCAGTAGAGCCAAGGTTGCGGAATCTCGTGTCAGAACCTGAGGATCGACCTTATCAAGAGTGTCGGCCGCCGAGTGGCCAATCATGCTGTAATTCGGTGAGTCCTGAAACGGGGCGATACCAGGAATGCCCGCCAGGGTAAACGCGTATGCATCCGTGTACGTGAGAAATCCGGAAACGACCTTTATCGAGGCGAGATCCGCCATGGATCGGAACAAGTTTTCCAGGGGAGTACGCAGTTCCTCATGGCCGGCCAGTGGTATTTTGGTGATCGGACCATTACCCCAATCTAATGCGAAAGCACAAATCACGTTGTGCAATTCCCCCGCATGAGCCTGGAGATACGCTTTGGAACCCAACAAGCCTTGCTCTTCTCCGCTAAACAGGACAAAGCGAATGGTGCGCTTCGGCTGTACTCCGGAAGAAATGATTGAATGAGCCACTCCGAGCACTGCAGCGACGCCGAAGCCATCATCGATAGCGCCTGTAGCTAAATCCCATGAATCCAAATGGGCACTCACGATAACGATCTGCTCAGGATTCTGTGATCCTCGAATCTCGCCCACGATGTTGTGCGACGGAACGGGATCTGTGCTGAACGTGTTCTGGATATCGAGTTTGATCCGGACGGGATGGCCGGAGTTAATTATGTTGCTGATGAGCTGTTGTTGCTCATTTGCTAAGAAAACAATAGGGATGTCCGACGCGGATCCTGCAAAGGCGACTGGCCCTGTGTGCGGCAGCACAATCCCAGGCCGCCAATCGGCCTCAATAATGGCAAGCACGTGGCGTTTGGCGGCCGCGGACAATAAAATTGGGAACTTGGACATGCTTTTGAAAAGATCGGCATGTTTCGGGTCTTTAGGAACAACCAGCAAAATTTTGTGAGCCCACTGCGCAGCATGATTCCGGCATTCCTCCTCAATGGCCCCAGCATCGACTTGAACGACATCGGATTCGATTCCACCTGGCAGCGTCGAACCCGCCCAACCCAACGAGGTTAAAGTGAGTTCAAGCGGGAAAGGGCTAAGAATTTGGCCGCGAGCGTAACCTCTCGTCCATGCTTTTGGGAGTTGCCATGCCTCGGCATGTGTATTACTCAAGCCGATTTGGTGCATTTCGTTAAGTGCCCATTGCCCAGCTTTCTGCTCTTGCATGGACCCGGTGAGACGAGGGCCAATTTCATTAGTCAGTTGTTTCAATACTGAGAATGCAATTGGATCGTTTATAGAACGGACATTCACAGCTCGCATCTGCTCAACCATTTCGGAGTGGAACAAATCATTGGATTGTTCCGTTCCCAGGGCTGTGCTGATAGAGAGCAACACAATAGTTAAGAAGGTTGATAGCAAGTGGTGTGTGCGCATTGAAATCTACAGTATTCTCCCGCATCGGTGATGACGCGCGTTACAGTCCAGCGCACTTGCACAAATGAGCTTTTGCGTCATAAGTTGGGGGATGTCCATTTTCTCGATTTCCGTGTTGCGGAACTGTGTTGCGTAAGAACCTCGATTGGCAGCAGCACTCTGCAACGGCGGTTTCAAGCCATTCGTGGGCTTTTGAAAGCGATCCTTATTGCTACCCCTAATAAGAACTAAGAATTCGTGTTGGAGTGAGACACAACGCCAAGTTGTTCCACTGTACACTGTTGGTATACACTATACAGTGAAATGTCTGTCCGGCTTCATATTGATCTGGCTTCGCCGGTTCCAGCCACACGACAGATTGTAGACAATCTGCGCATTCTGCTGGTGGAAGGCACTTTGCTGGCGGGTGCTGAATTGCCTTCCGTTCGTCGCTTGGCTATTGAACTGGGTGTTCACTTCAATACCGTTGCTGAAGCATACCGTTTGCTTGGGGCTGAAGGTTGGCTGGACCTGAAGCACGGCAAGGCCGCACGAGTAGTTGATCGCTGTGCGCCTGCGCCTGATAAAGCGGCGCTCAAAACGTGGCGCTCGCGCTTGAAGCAACTCACAGCTCAGATGGTGGCTGAAGGCTTATCGAAGGTTGAAATCGCCCGTGAACTGCAAAAACTTGCAAAGGAGCTTACTGCATGAATGCCAGTATTGTTTTGATCGTTCTATTTCTGACAACTGCCGGAATGCTGATATTTGCCCCGCTATTAAGTCCGAAGCAGTTCTTTTTCGGCGTCCGTGTTCCTCCCGGGTTCCGCTCCACGGAACCGGCCCAACAAGCTTTGCGCCGCCACCGTATAATGATTGGAATCGCCTCTGTTCTTGGTGTGGTCTGGATTCTGTTCTGGCCGGGTCAGTTCGGCGCGGCGGTATTCCCGCCATTACTGTTGAGCATTGTTTCAGTCTTATCCGGCATTTGGAACTATCGCGCGCTTTGCAAATACCAAATCAGCCCACCCACGGCAACTGACGTGGAACTGACAACGGAACCCGACCGATTGCCCAGGTTTTTCTGGTTGGCAATGATTCCGCCAGCGATTCTGGTTGGCACGGCATTGTACCTGCATCTGCATTGGGCGGAGATTCCTATGCGTTATCCGGTTCATTGGGGCATCAATGGCCAGCCGAACGGATGGTCAACGCGTTCCGTTCGAGGCGTTTACGGTCCGCTGATTTTTGCAGGATTGTGGATGGCCTGGTTCGTCGCAATGGCCTTGGTGTCGTGGTATTACTCGCGACGCTCACCCCTGCGAACTGCGATGGCGAAGGTGATGATTGCGGCAGAATTCCTGTTTGGTGTCCTTTGGCCGTTTATGGCCCTTTCGTCGTTTCATCAGCCGAATCCAGGGTTGATGGCGCTTGTG
>CAXTWH010000016.1:0-97900 GCA_964247975.1 uncultured Bryobacteraceae bacterium
GGCTTGGCGCTTTCGCCCGATGGACGCACGCTTCTTTATAGCCAAGTGGATCATCAGGCGTATGAAATTGCGCTGGTGGAGAACTTCCGCTAGATTTTCATCAGTCGCTTTGAGCTGCTGATCTGGTTGTGTCGGTATTTCTATACTGGCGGAATTGATTAGTACAGTTCCCCTTCCAGTTGCAGTATTGAACCAGGGGCCAGGCCGCTGCCCTCGCAAAACACAGCATGAGGCCATGCGTTTGAGGGAACGCTTCCGTGCCGGTTTGTTGTTTACCGGCTGCCGGGAACAAGACGCTCGATGCGGTCAGGCTGGTTCAGGATGATGTACAAGGAGCCGTCCGGCGCGTTTACGACATCACGCACCCGGCCAATTCCCTTAAAGAGAATTTCCTGCTCCGTGACTGTGTGGCCGTCGATCACCAAACGCCGTAGTTCCTGGGCAGCTAACGAACCAACAAAGAGATTGTTTTTCCACTGCGGAAAGCGATCGCCGGTATAGAAAGTGATAGGGCTGGCGGCGATGGAAGGAACCCAATAGGTAATCGGTTGGTCCATACCTGCTTGTGCAGTATGAGCCGTGATCGGGGTGCCGTCGTAGTTCATGCCGTAAGTAATTACCGGCCAACCGTAATTGTGGCCGGGATGGAGGATGTTCAATTCATCGCCGCCGCGCGGCCCGTGTTCTGATTCCCACAGTTCGCCCGTCACGGGACTAAAAACCAAGCCTTGCGGATTGCGATGACCATAGGTCCAGATGCTCGGCATCGCGCCGGGCTGATGAACAAACGGATTGTCTTTGGGGATGCTGCCGTCGTCGTTGACGCGATGCACCTTTCCATTCGGGCGCGATAAATCCTGTTCATCGCCAGGATGGGCGCGGTCACCGATGGAAAAGAACAGATGTCCCTGGTCGTCAAACAGGAGGCGCGAGCCGAAGCGCTGTCCGCCGGGCCGGTAGCAGGAAGGATCCGCTTTAAAAATTTGCTGCTGATCCACAAACGCGCCATCGCGTAAGCGGCCTCGAACAACGGCGCTTAATCCCATGCCGTCTGAACTCTTGTCGCCGTAGGAAAGATAAATCCAATCGTTGCCACGGCGTGAGTACTGCGGGTGAATCGCCACATCCAGCAGCCCTCCTTCACCACCATATACAGCAGGTATGCCGGATACGGGCTCCGGCAACAAGCGGCCTTTCTCGATAATGCGCAAACGGCCCGGACGCTCGGTGACTAACAGGCGGCCATCCGGCAGAAAGGCAATAGCCCAAGGCTCGGCCAGCCCGGTTTCCAGCACCGGTTCCAATTTAAACGATTCTTTTTCGCTCTGCACGATTGCGCCGGGCGTGGGCGCGTTGTACTTGGTGCGAGCACGCTCGAACGCCGCGCTTTTTTCGTGAATGTAGATCACCAGCGCGCGAATTTCGGCATCGTTCAAGGCAGGAACGATAGCAGGCATATTCAAACTTGAATGCCCTTCGCGAATGCTACGCGCAATGCTGTTATCATCGCTCCCGTGACGCCAAGTAATGTTAATTAAACTTGGGGCCGATCCGCCGGACAAATCCGCTCCGTGACAACCGGCGCAGTAATCGGCGTAGACTTTGGTGATTTCCCGGCCCTGACTAGGCGGGTTCTGCTGGGCAAAGCAGGCGGGAAAAACCATTCCCAGAGCAAATACGAGTAGCCAGACATTTGACGATTTCATAAGCACTCTCCCTTATTTCATGCCGCGCAATAGAAACGCCAGTTCCACTACCAAAATAATCACTACCAACAGTTCGAGAATAAAAGCGCGGCCCTGATGAAACTCATTCACCATTGAATCGTAGAGTTCCCGCGCCGTTGATAATTTTTCGTTCACTAGACTGTGGTAGTCTTCCACACCGATGCGAGTGGCGGCCAGCCGATAAGCCCGAGCGTAAAACATATCGCTCAGGAACTTGATGGCATTGTCGGTGCGTTCGGAAAGTTCGCGGATTTCCACGCGGATGGAATTCAAGTGCTGTGCTTCTTTCGCTAAATGCCAACGGGAAAAAAAGCCTCGCTTGCGCTCTAATGTTTTATACACATCAGCCAGAACGCGAGTTAACACTTCATCGTAATAACGAAATTCCAGCAACTGCGTGTTGGCGTATTCGAGCAGATCGACTGTTGCTCTGGCACCGGCGCGGGTGTCGTAAACCACAGCGGCTACCCATCCCACAACCAATAGATCAGTCGGATAATACGACATGGATCCTTGCAGTACTTCCTGCCGTTCGGTAGGGGCTAAGGTGGATTCTTCGCCGCGAACCAACTGCGCCAGATAATGGCCGTATTCTTTCACCAACTCTTCAGCAGTGACAACACCGTTCGGCCCTGGAATCGGGTCAATTTGCACAATGTAGTATTCTTCCGATGTCCAATCACGATACGGCTTCCGCAAAGCAGAGCGGGTTTTTTCCAAATGAGAACTCAATGCGGAATGGGCCAGTTCTTCCAGTTCCGGTGATTCAAACCAACTGTTGGCGAAGTGAATAATTTCGGTCCAGGTGCCTTCCACCGCAGATTGCAATTCAATGCAAGCGACGCCGTAATCGAAATAGCGAATTCTTGCCGCCAATGTTTCGCCGGCGCTGGTTTGGCAGGAAGAAATCTGATGCACCACCGGCGGCCTTTCATAACGCACATACTCCGGCGTCACATGCAGAAAAGATGGTTCGCGCTTGCTTGGGCTGGTGCCTAGAATGGAATGAAGCTGGGCAAGATCAATTTCTTCCGCAACATCAAACAACAACAGCGCGCGAAAGGTGCCGCGCAGGGTCGAAATCTTGAATTTGGTCGGCAGGAGCGCGATTTCGACATCGGACATAGGTATTGTTCCCACACTTTGCAGCCTAGCGTAGTCCCGCTACTTCTTTGCTGCGCCGAATGCGGTAATCTTCCACGCTCGGCATTCTGATTACCTTGCACATCTCAAATAAACGGGAACGGGCGCGCTCGCCAATGCGCTCTTCAAGCGTTGTTTTATAAGCCGGTGCGTTGCCGCGTGATTTATCCACCACCGAGCCGCCCACTTCAGGATCAGATAGATTCGTAGTGGCTAGCAAAGGCTTTCGCTGGTTGTAGCGCTGCGTGACAATGGATGTCACCGTATCCTCTACCCAATCGGTAACACGGTGCGCTCCCAAGTCGTCGAGCAGCAGAATTTCGGTTTCCAGCGCGGATTGATACGCTTCACGATTGCTCGCGCCCAGAGTTTCGTTGTAACCGGCGCGGATTTTTTCTAATAGGTTCTGGTAATCGAAAAACATGCCTTCGTGTCCGCGCTCCAGCAGCAATCGGAGAGCTGCCACCGCCAGATGGGTTTTACCGGTTCCGGGCGAGCCGACAAACAATAAACCCGGCTTGGGATTGTTGGGATAATTACGGGCGTACGCGCTAACTGCCAGCATCACATCAGCTAAACCGCGATTGGCGGTCGGATTATCTTCCCGAGCAGGCAGAATGAACGTGTCGAATGAAGCGCGGGCAAAGTTGGGCGGAATCTGCGCGCGCTCGGAAAGATTGGTAATCCGTTCTTCTTCGACGCAGGAACACCGCTCGGCTATCGCCAGATCGTCGCGGTCGCTGCTGATCCAGCCGGTTCCGCCGCATTTGGGGCAATCATCAATCGGCATACAACACGCTATTCAATGGTTAACAAGGGTTCGCCGGGCGCGACGGCGGCGCCTTCGGCCACATGAATTTTCACGATTTTTCCTGTTTTCGGCGCTTTCATTTCATTCTGCATCTTCATGGCTTCCACTACAATCACGCCCGCTCCTATCTCTACTTCACCATGAAGCGCCGCCAATATTTTAATAATCTTGCCCGGCATCAAAGCCCGGACCTCCTGGGGACCGTCGGCAGAAGCTTGTTTAGCAGTTTTCGACCAATCACGAGGATCGGCCACAACAGGTAGAAATCGCTGATGGCCGACGAAGGCTTCCAGTCCGTTCACCGTTTCCGATAATCGCACGACAAAGCTGCGCTTCTCGTGCAGAATAGAGAACACGCCGGGTGCAACTTGTTCCACCGAGGCGGTGCCTTCAGCTTCCGTTGCACCCGTTATTCTGTATTGGGTGATCTCATTGCTCTGCCGTAAATCGAGAAGGTAATCGAAGCCATTCAGTTCCACGCGCAGCTTCATCGGCAGGATCCTCTTCCTTGCGCCTGCCAAGCGGATCGGGCGGGAAGCTTTGCGTTGCTTTGTCCGTTTCCGTTTGTTGTTGAATGGCTTACGACAGCGGCCAGCATCACGGCCAGCAGATCGGCTTCGGCAGGGAAGTGCGCCGGCGTTGGCGCAGCAAAACGATCCAGATATCCGGTGTGCAGTCTGCCCTTTTTGAAATCTTCGTCGTTCATGATGGACGCGAATAAAGATAAATTGGTGGTGATGCCGGATACATGGTATTCGGAAACGGCGCGGCGCATTCGCTTGATCGCGGTTTCCCGGTTATCGGCCCAGACGACTAATTTAGCGAGCAGCGGATCATAATCGACCGGCACTGTCCAATTCGGATAAACACCGCCGTCAATCCGAACGCCGGGGCCGCCCGGCTCTACGTATTGCGCGATGCGGCCCGGGCTGGGGAAGAAATTATTATTCGGGTCTTCGGCGTAGACTCGGCATTCCAAGGCAGATCCGCGCCAGATGATGTCTTGTTGTTGAAACGGCAAATGTTCACCTGCTGCAATGCGTAGCTGCCAGTGTACAAGGTCGAGGCCCGTCACCAGTTCCGTGACCGGATGCTCCACTTGCAGGCGGGTGTTCATTTCCAGAAAATAGAAACGGCCTTTCTGATCAGCGAGAAATTCAAGCGTGCCTGCATTACAGTAACCGGCAGCGCGGGCGATTTTCAAAGCAGCTTCGCCCAACTGTTCACGAAGTTCGGGACGCTCCAGCACCAGGGGCGAAGGCGATTCTTCCACCACTTTTTGATGGCGGCGCTGAATGGAACATTCACGCTCGCCCAAGTGGATAAGATGGCCGTGCTCGTCGCCGAGAACCTGTACTTCAATATGGCGCGGCTGTTCAATCAGCTTTTCCAGATACACTTCGCCGGAGCCGAAAGCGCGTTCGGCTTCGCTTGCCGCTGCGCGCATGGCCGGTTCCAATTCCGGTTCGTTGTGGACAACACGCATTCCTTTACCGCCGCCGCCCGCCGCGGCTTTCAACAGAACGGGATAGCCGATTTCACCGGCAATTTGCTTCCCTGTTGCCGGATCACTAATTCCCTGCTTCGTTCCGGGCACTACGGGAGCACCCACAGACATCGCCAATCGACGGGCGGCTGTTTTCGATCCCATCAGTTCAATGGATTTCCAGGATGGCCCGATGAACTTGATGCCGCTGTCGGCGCAAGCACGAGCGAATTCGGCATTCTCGCTTAAGAATCCGTAGCCGGGGTGAATGGCTTCGGCACCGGTTTCCCGCGCTGCCGAAAGTATTTTTTCCTGTGATAAGTAGCTGTCTCGGGAGGGAGAAGGACCGATATGGACTGCTTCGTCGGCGAGCATTACGTGGAGCGCCTTGCGGTCAGCGTCGGAATAAACGGCGACGCTCCGAATATTCATTTCTTGCAAGGCTCGAATAATGCGAACGGCTATTTCACCACGGTTGGCTACTAGTACTTTTTTGAACATAAGTTCAGCTCACCTGATATTTGTTTGTATCAGAGAGAGGAGTAAACTACTGGGATCTACTGGCGAAGATGGTCAGAATATTTAGGTTAAACATCTCTGAAATTTTCGCTAGTTTCGGGTAATCCTGCTTATAGCCCGGAACTCTCGTTGTCATCATTATATTCTTCGTGATCGGCCTTCATCCGTTCGAGCCATTGAGCCAGCGAATCAAAGAACTGCGTTAATGGAAAGTTTACGTTTCTTTCAACTTTGCCGATCCATGTGAGATGTACAAGGGCGTATCTCAGCTTCGCACCATCAACAACCTCGAACAAAACATCGTCTCGATCTACTCTAATTGCAACGGCCTTCACTGATTTCGAGAAAAGCGGGTGATCTGCTGCCACTTCGAACTTCAGTTCTTTTGCAAGGGCATCAGGCGAGTGCGGCGTTGCCCACGGACTTAGCAAAGCAGACTCTATTTCCACTAAACCAGTGTACTGAGCAAAAATGTCTGTAAAGGAACATTTTCGAAGTTAGGAACCGTCTGCAACCAACTTCCCCGACAGGCATCCAATTAAAAGCAAGAGTTATGTCGAAATACTCCAAAGATCCGGAAGTAGTGGCGCGGCTTTCCCCCGAGCAGTACCGCGTCACACAACAGAACGGAACCGAGCGGCCTTTTCAAAATTCCTATTGGGACCATGAAGAGCCGGGGCTGTACGTTGATATTGTGTCAGGCGAGCCTTTGTTTGCCTCGTTGCACAAATTCGAGAGCGGCTGCGGTTGGCCAAGTTTCTTCAAGCCGCTTGAGCCGGAACACGTCATCGAAAATCGTGACACGAGCCACGGCATGATCCGCACTGAAGTTCGCTCGCGTGACGGCAACAGCCACTTGGGCCATGTGTTTCCAGATGGGCCACGCGAAGCAGGCGGTTTGCGCTATTGCATCAACTCCGCTTCTATGCGCTTTATTCCGTTGGAGCAGCTTGAAAGCGAAGGATACGGCAGCTACCGCGCATTGTTCCAGGAACAAGAAAAAGGAGTAACGAAATGACAGCATCTACCGAAAAGGCTATTTTAGCGGGCGGTTGTTTTTGGGGTATGCAGGATTTAATACGCCGCTACCCGGGCGTGATTTCCACGCGAGTAGGCTATTCCGGGGGCGATGTGCCGAACGCAACTTACCGGAATCACGGCACTCATGCCGAGGCTATCGAAATCATCTTTGATCCGCAACAGCTCAGCTACCGGAATCTTCTGGAGTTCTTCTTCCAAATTCATGACCCGACCACGGTAAATCGGCAAGGCAACGACCGGGGAACCAGTTATCGCTCCGCCATTTTCTACACAAGCGATGAGCAAAAACAGACTGCCAAAGAAACCATCGCGGATGTCGAAGCTTCCGGACTTTGGCCGGGCAAGGTGGTGACTGAGGTTGCTTCTGCCGGTCCCTTCTGGGAAGCTGAACCTGAGCACCAGGACTATTTGGAACACTACCCCAACGGCTACACGTGCCATTACGTCCGGCCTCACTGGAAACTGGCAAGCCGGACAGCGCACCAGACCATTTAACTGGTTTGGTCCTGATTCCCTTAGTAAAATCAGAACATTGAGCAGCTATTTTCTTGGCATCGACGGAGGCCAATCGAGCACCACCGCGTTTATTGCTGATGAAGCGGGCCGGGTCATTGGTTATGGCCAGGGCGGGCCTTGTAATCATGCCAGCGGCGAAGAAGGCCGCTTAAAATTCTTCCATGCTGTTTCAGGATGTCTGCAAGCGGCTTGCCGGCAAGCACAGCTTAATCCTGAAACAATATCTTTCACTGCCGCCTGCCTGGGCTTCAGCGGCGGCGCGTCCGATAAAGAAGTTTACTCTCGTGAACTGATCCGCAGCGAACAGTTTTACGTAACGCATGATGCTGAAATCGCTTTGATGGGCGCAACGGCGGGCGAACCCGGAATCATCATCATTGCCGGAACCGGATCAATGGCATTTGGGCGTAATGCGAATGGGCATTTTGCGCGTGCTGGCGGTTGGGGCTATATGTTCGGCGATGAAGGCGGCGGATTTGACTTGACGCGCCAAGCTTTGCGAGCCGCGCTGCGCTTCGAGGAGGGCTGGGGGCCGGCGACATCGCTTCGCGATCAACTGCTTGCCGCAACAGATTCTGCTAATGCCAACACTTTGCTTCATCGTTTTTACACGCCGGATTTCAGCCGCGCGCGGATTGCCTATTTTGCGCGGCTCGTCACCGAAGCGGCGGAAAACGGAGATCAAGTAGCAGTTGAGATTGTTCAAGAATCAGTGCGTAAACTAAGCCAATACGTGGAAGGCGTTCACGGACAGTTATTTACTATCTACGTGCGCCCGATAATTGCCTATATCGGCGGAGTTTTTCGCAGCAGGTTGTTTCGTGATCTGTTTATAAACAGCCTTGGTGAAAACCTGAAATTAATGCCGCAAGCCCCCTTATTGAGTCCTGCCGCAGGCGCATTGCTGCACGCTTTGCGAATGGCCGGTAATTCATCGGTTCTGATCGGATTACCGGAATCAGAAAAATAAACTTTTATCTGATGGATCGGCTTTGTTTCGCCAGTTCAGCGTGAAAACTGCTTTCGCTTTGGTTAAGGTAAGCTCGGTAATCCGCAGGTGCTATGAATGGGTTCGTTTGTTCTGTCTTCAGCGCGGCGCGTTTGCCTGCCAGATCATAAATTTCGCCGTGCGCGGCAAGAAAGATATCACAAGGCAGTGCTCGTAGAACCTGAAACGTGTGCTGGTAATCAGCCGCAATGTTAGGATACTTTGGATTGTTCACTAACTTATAGCCCGGCGTGGAAGTGCTGCAAACAAATACGACGTTCTCTGCTTTATTGCGGTCTTGAACCGTCATGGTCCAGGTAGTGCATCCTTTGGTGTGACCAGGGGTTAGGTGCGCCATCAGAACAGTGCCGCCCAAGCTTACAGTTCCGTTATCTCCAATTACTTGGTCCACCGTTACCGGCGGAAACTGGACGGTGTTGCCCCAGGTAAAATCGTCCCGGTCTCCCGTTTCCAGGGCGGTTTTATCCGCTTGGCTGGCAATCATTCGCGCCCCGGTCATGCGCTTCAGTTCGGCTAATCCCCCGGCGTGGTCATAATGAGCATGGCTGTTCACCAGATATTTCACGTCCTGTAGTTTGAACCCTAATGCAGTCACATTGCGTTCAATCTGCGGCGCGGTTTCGGGCAAGCCACCGTCAATTAGAATATGGCCCTGCGGCGTAGTGATCAGATACGAAGTCAGGTCCGAAGCGCCCACGTAATAGATATTTCCGGCAATGCGGAACGGCGGCACGGGATTGTTCCAATTACGATGGTCGCTCCGGGAAATCTGCGCTGTGCTCAAAGCTAATGCCATCAGCAAAACGAGCAAACGAAAGTTCACAGCGGGAGAATAGCACAGCGCGTTGCCTAAGATAGGAGTGTATGTCTAAATTGTCCATTCGCGATCTTGATCTGCAGGGCAAAACGGTTTTTATCCGCGTCGACTTCAATGTGCCGCTCGCGCCGGGCGGCCAGGAAATCACCAGTGATAAGCGGATCCGCTCGTCGATTCCCACGATTGAATACGCTTTGAAAGCAGGAGCCGGCGTGATTTTGGCCAGTCATCTGGGCCGCCCGAAAGGAAAACCGCATCCGGAAATGAGTTTGGCTCCAGTAGCTGCTCGTTTATCGGAACTGTTGCACGCACCGGTAAAAATGGCTCCAGAAAGTATCGGCAAAGATGTAATCGCGCTGAAACCGAAACAGGGTGAAATATTGTTGTTGGAAAATCTTCGTTTTCACGCCGAAGAAGAAGAAAATGATCCTGAGTTCTCAAAGCAGCTTGCTTCCTTAGCTGATGTCTATGTGAATGACGCTTTCGGTAGCGCCCATCGCGCCCATGCTTCCACGGTAGGCATGGTTGCTTATCTGCCGAGCGCGGCGGCTGGCTTGTTGATGCACAAGGAATTGGAATGGCTCACAAAGGCCACTAAGAATCCTGATCGGCCCTGCGTAGCTCTGTTAGGGGGCGCGAAAGTATCCGACAAGATCGAAGTGATCCAGAACCTGATGAAAGTGGTGGATACGCTGCTGATCGGCGGCGCAATGGCCTACACGTTTTTGCAGGCGCAGAATCTGCCGACCGGTAAATCCCTGGTGGAAGCCGATAAAGTTGAGCTTGCCAAACGGTTATTGGAAGAAGCAAAAGGTAAACTGCTGTTGCCGGATGACCATGTGATTGTCCGCGAAATCAAACCCGGCGCAGCGCACGAGACTGTTGAAACCATTGGTGATGACCAAATCGCGGTAGATATCGGACCTAAAACTATTGAAAAATACGCGCATGTCATTAAAAGTGCGAAAACGATCATTTGGAACGGGCCGATGGGTATTTTTGAAATGCCGCCGTTTGATAAGGGAACAGTCGACTTAGCGAAGGCTGTCGCTTATTCCGGCGCAGTTTCGGTGGTGGGTGGCGGAGACTCGGAAAAAGCCATCAAATCGGCTGGTCTTTCTGACAGGATCACTCACGTTTCAACAGGGGGCGGTGCTTCGTTGGAATTTTTGGGCGGAACAGAACTGCCGGGAGTAGCGGCTCTAACGGATAAATAAAAAAAGGCCGGACGTTTTGTCTGGCCTCTTCTAATTTAAACACAGTTAGTTAACGGGGAGTATCCAGCGGAACCTTCGCCGGGTTGGTAACTCTCTTTTCACCCAAATAAGGAACACCCAGCTTTGCCGGACGCTCATAATCTCGACCTGCCGGCGCTTGTCCACCTTGAGTGACCAAATTTCCGCGCGTTCCCTTGTCCATGAAACTGAACATCAGGAAAATGGCAAGCATGATTAAAGCTGTGCCCAAAATAATCGAGTTGATCGCTTTGTCATGCAACAGGTGCATAAAAAATAAGCAGACAACAGCGGCTTTGATTGTAGCAATGCCGATCGCCACAATAACGTTCGCTTCGCCGAAGTCGAATTGAGCAACTCCCACTGTGATGATTGTCAACAGCAGAAGAGTAGATAACGTAATGAGGTACGTCCGAACTGCTTTATGCGGCTCGTGCGAATCAAGATTGTGGGTCGGTTCCAGTGTATGTTCGCTCATGAGTGTTTACCGGATTAAATAAAGAAGCGGGAAAAGGTAAATCCAGATCACGTCCACCAAGTGCCAGTACAAACCGACCAAATCCACCGGAGTGTAATATGCACTGGAAAACTCGCCGCGTCGGGCTTTAATCAGCAGCCAAGTCAGAACGCCGATGCCGATCAGAATGTGAATTCCGTGCAGCCCGGTCATCATGAAATAAAAACTAAAGAAGATGAATTGGTGGCCGGTCGGGTCTTCCGCATTCGAGAAGAAACGCCCAGGCAGCAGGCCATCATGAAATTTGTGAGAATACTCGAAGTATTTCACTGTTAAAAAGATACAAGCGCAGAGAATGGTGATGACCAGATAGGTGCAAAGCTGCTTCTGTTTATTGGTGGCTGCTTTGTGAACAGCCATCACCATTGTGAAACTGCTGATCAGCAGCACCACCGTATTTAAAGCGCCGAGCGATTGCTGCAGATGTTTATGCCCCTCGTAAAACGCTTCGGGGAACTTGGACTGCATGTACGCGAAACCCGCGAACAGCCCGCCGAACATCATGATTTCGGTGGCGAGGAACAGCCACATACCGATCTTCGTGGTATCGAACTGCTGTTCCTGCGTCGCAAAGTGATGTTGAAGGTGAGCATCGTGCTCGGCATGAACCGCCCCATGAGCGTCATGCCCTACAACCGTTGTGGTGGTGATTGAACTCATCTAGTTTCTTCTCGTTCTAGTTTAATGGGTACCGGTCGGGAAGAAGTCATAAGGTCCGTGAGTGGCGACCGGCTGACCTTCAAAATTCTCGGTAATCGGAGGCGATTGAGTCAGCCATTCCATTGTCTTACCGCCCCAGGGATTATTGGGAGCGTCGTAAGGCTTGCGGAGCGAAGCCAGCAAGTAAGCCGCTGTCATGAACAAGCCCGTTGCCAGAATCCAGGAACCGATGGTGGAAAATGCGTGCATCGGCTGGAACTGGGGCAGGTAGTTGTAATAGCGTCGAGGCATTCCCTGGCCGCCCATTACGAACTGCGGGAAGAAGGTCGCATTGAAACCGATAAACACGATCACGGCGGCAATCTGCCCTAACCGCTCGTTGTACATGCGGCCCGTCATCTTCGGCCACCAGTAATGCAAAGCGCCCAGGAAGGCAATTACCGTTCCGCCCATCATCACGTAGTGAAAGTGAGCCACCACGAAGTAAGTATCGGTTAAGTGAACGTCAATTGAGAGCGCACCAAGGAACACGCCAGTCAAACCGCCAATCGTAAACAGCAGGATGAAGGAGATAGCGTAGATCATCGGCGTTTCAAGCGAGATGGAACCTTTGTACATGGTGGCCAGCCAATTCCACACTTTGATGGCGGAAGGAATGGCAACCAGGAAAGTCAGGAAGGAGAACACCACATCTGCCGTTTCAGACTGCCCGGACACGAACATGTGATGACCCCAAACAATGAACCCGATTAAAGCGATGGCGACGCTGGAAAACGCCACCATGCGGTAGCCGAACATGGTTTTTCGCGAGAACACCGGAACGATTTCGCTGACACAGGCAAAACCCGGCACGATCATGATGTACACCGCCGGATGCGAGTAAAACCAGAAGAAGTGCTGGAACAGAACCGGATCGCCGCCCAAGCTGGCATCGAAAATACCAATGCGGAACGTGCGCTCAATCACCATCAACAAAAGCGTGATCGCCAGAACGGGAGTCGCCATTACCTGCATCAAGGCAGTAGCGTACATACCCCAGCAGAACAGCGGCAGGTCAAAAAAGCCCATGCCCGGTGCTCGCAGTTTGTGAATGGTGGCGATAAAGTTGATGCCTGTGAAAATGGACGAGAAACCAACCACAAAAGCACCCATCGCCATCATCGAAACAGCGGTGTTGGTAGAAGTGCTGTAGGGCGTGTAAAAGGTCCAACCGGTATCCACACCGCCGCTGATAATAGCAATCAACGCCATTGAGGCGCCGATCCAGTAAATATACAGACTCGCCAAGTTCAGCCGGGGAAACGCTACGTCCTTTGCGCCGAGCATCAGGGGCAAGACGAAGTTGCCGAGCGAAGCCGGAATCGACGGAATGATGAACAAAAACACCATCACCACGCCATGCAGCGTGAAGACGCGGTTGTAAGTATCGGCATCCATCAGTTTATGGCCGAATACAGTATGTTGCGGGGATAAAAGCGTTAAGCGCACCAGCAGCGCAAAAATGCCGCCGATCAGGAACGCGGTAATTACCGAACACAAGTACATAATGCCGATGCGTTTGTGATCGATGGTGGTGAGCCAGCTTTTGATGCCCTTCGGACTCGTTAAATAATTGGGACGCTCTGCCGGCCGGGTGCCGGTTTGAAAAGGAGCGGATATGACATCTGCCATAACTTAAACCTTTCTACTCCTAAAACCTACTTGTTACCTAAAGATTTGATGTATGCAACCAGTCCATCGACTTCACGCGGACGCAACACACCCTGAAACACGGGCATAATATTATCGTACCCTTTAACAATCTTTGCGCCGGGTATCAAAATCGATTCGCGGATATAATTTTCATCAGCCATCACAGTCTGTCCATTCGCCAGCGGCTGCGGATGCCCGAAAACGCCTTTCCAGGATGGCCCCTGGCCGGCGGAACCATCAATTGAGTGGCAGGTAGAACAGCCTTTGCTGTTGTAAAGCTGCGCTCCTAACTGATCGAGCGGCATGTTTGGATCGATACCGCCGGTTTCCAGCCATTTCTGGTAAGCCGCATCGTCATCTACGTAGAGAGTAGCTGCCATATCGGAGTGACCGCGCCCGCAGTATTCAGCGCACTCTATATGATGCTGCCCCGCTACAGTGGGAGTAAACCAAACTTCCACATAGCGATCCGGCAGCACGTCGTGCTTCACCCGCATATCAGGAATAAAGAAATCGTGAATCACGTCTTCAGAGGAAGCCACAAATTTCACCGGCTTGCCGAGCGGCACATGAACTTCGTTAATAGCCCGAGCGCCGTCCTGATACTGAAACTGCCAAACCCATTTCTTAGCCGTAACCTGAATCTCCTGGGCATCGCCTGGAGCCACTCTGGCCTGCAAATAGCCCCGCACGCCCCAGAAGAAGATAATAATCACCAGGATTAAAGGAACAACAGTCCAGGTAAATTCCAGCCAATTGTTATGTGTCCAGTTCGGCGTCACCGTACCCGGTACGTGCTTGAACTTGATCACCGAATACACTGCAACGCCGGCCACAATCAGGAAGAAAAACACGCTCAACCCGATGAGAAACATGTAAAAGGTGTCCAGCTCACCGGCGTAAACTGACCCCTGAGGCGGTAAAACAAGGGAACGTAACCAATCCATAGTATTAATGCTCTTTCGCAACCGCTAATTCTTGCTCTGTCACTCGTCGCTTCCGTTCAGCCCGTAGCAAGCGCCAGCCGCCCCAACCCATCAGGAGCAGCACCAGCACACCGCTGCCCGTCATCACATTCGCGGCAAACGCCGTGTACGAACCCGCTTTCGGATCATAGTGATAACAAAACAACAAAACCTGATCGACGCTCAGCTTCCACTTGTTCTGGCTGGCTTCGGTTAACGCCAGCCGGACATCCAAGGGTTTAAACCGGATTCCATACAAGTATCGGCTCACCATTCCCGACGGCGACAAGAACATAATGGCCGCCGTATGGGCATAATTTTGTTGTCGTGGATCCCACTTGTAATGGAACCCCAACTGGTCTGCCAGTCTCTTCGAGTTTCCGGCGTAATCAGTCAGAAAATGCCAGTGGGCCGCAGCTTCGGGCTTTTCCAACCCGGCTAAATAAGTCTGCTTCTTCTTCCGGGCCAGATCAAAAGTCTCGGACGGATTAATTGTCACCGTCACAATCTCATACTGGTCCCCAGGCGTCCACGATATCTTTCGCAGCACATCCACTTGCCCATTTAAGAGCAGGTTGCACAGCATCGGGCAGTTGTAATACACAAAGTTCAAGAGAACTGGACGGCCCGGCTGAAAAAAATCTTTTAACGGTTCCTGGTAGCCTTTTTCATTCGTAAATTCCAGAGCAAGATCAACAGTTTTGCCGACCTGCTCCTCAATTCCGACGCCTCGCAAAGGCAACGGCACACTATTGGTCGTCTGGCCTGTTAAGGTAAAGCTTACACTCAGGAACATCATGAGAGTGAACCACTTCACAATTACCAGTTTACCTCTTTTATTTGTTTCCTGCGCTTCCTGGAACACTTCCTTTTAAACTCGATCCTACGGTTCCGGCGGGTCCCTGCGCTCCCTGATTCATGGCCGGGTTTACTCCGCCTGTTCCGCCATCCTGCCCAGCTCCGGCACCTCCCGCAACTGGTTTCACCGGAGTTGGTTTCTGAAAATACTGCAGCTTGTTTGCGGCTGCTTCCTGGGCCACCAACTGCATCGCGCGGTCAATCGGAATCTGAATCACGCCGTTGTTACGGTCAATGTATTTGTAGCCGTTCAGCAGCTCATTTTCCTGCGTGCGCAGGTTTTGCAGATCCTCGGAAACCGGCACTAAAACCTTCTGATAGGTGGCTACTTCTCTGATGTGATCAAAGTAGGCTTGGATGCCTAAGATCACTACAATCAAGCCAATAAAGGTGGCTGCGCCCAAGCCGGTAATCAGCAGCGCGCGCGGCTCGCCTCGATCAAAATCAGTTTCAGCCTTGATTTCCTGCGTAGTTCCAGGACCGGGTAGAGATGGGGGTGTTTTTGTTTCTTCCATCAGTTTGTCCTTTATTGATTCTTAAATGCCAGGCTTTGCACAAGCCGGATGTCGCCGACCGGAATTAATGAATGCCGCCGCATTTTGTTCCAGAACGCATAACCGTAAACGCTGGCAACAGCAATCACCGAAGTTAAATCCAGCCAGTGAATTTGTACGCCGGTGCGGTGCAGCATGGGCAGAACCATCCAATACACGTCGATATAGCAAACGATCAGCACATAAAAAGCGGCGAAGGCCAGGGTAGCGAAGCCGCGCTTGGACCAGCGCCCGATCAAAAACAGAAACGGAAACAGGAAATGCCCGAAAATCAGGAACAGGCTCACGTTGTACCAACTGCCCTGGTAGCGATGGAAGAAATACTGCGTTTCTTCGGGCAGGTTTGCGTACCAGATCAGCATGTACTGAGCAAAAGCCGTATAAGCCCAGAACACAGTAACAGCAAACATCCATTTGCCGAGATCATGATAATGCTCGCGGGTAATAGTGTGTTCCAGCACTCCGTTGTTGCGCAGATACAACCCGACCAGCGTAATCACGCCGATACAGGCCAAACCGCCGTCGGCCATCGCGTAAGCGCCGAAAATGGTAGAAAAGGCTCGCGCATCGAGCGACATAATCCATTCCCAAGCAAACAAAGTGGCAATGATAAATAAAACCACCAGCCCAGGAGCAGCCCACCGTTCCGCCTGCTTCGATTCCGCCAAACCAGCCACAATGGATTGTTTGCCTACGGAATCCATGCGGATAGCGTGCTGATACACTTTCAACGCGAAAATCGACAAAATCGCCATCAACACAAACGCGCGAATCACCCAAACCGCAGGGTGAAAATAAGCTCCGCGCTCCAGCAGCACCGGGTCATGGCTGGCCACAACCGGATCAGCCCAGGTGTAAAGCTGATAAACGCCGAGGGCGACGGGAACAAATAACAACGCGGCGTAAGGAATGCCGCTCGCGATATTCTCCATCATGCGCCGTACTGTGACGCTGGCGGCGGCACCGGTAATGTATTGAATAAACATCCAGAAGATACCGCCGATTGTAATCACCGTGCAGTACCAGAAACCGGCTAGATAAGAAAAGTAAAATTGTTTAGGATTGCTGAAAGCGCCAATCAGAGTCAGCAGCCAGGCGACCGCGCCGATAATAACAATCAGATTGCGCGCGCGGCTCCAAAGCTCGGAAGGCAGTTCGTAGCTGTCCTGTTTTGCGATCCCGTGTTCCATAATTATGTCCTTAGCGCAGCTCCGCTTGCAGGTCAGCAGGCACGTCTTTGATTGTTCCGCTGGTGGTTCTTTGCAATGCTCTGACGTAGGCGATAATTGCCCAGCGGTCGTGTTCCACAATCTGGTACCGGTAAGCGGGCATGCTGCGGCGGCCATGTGTAATCACGTCAAAAAAATCGCCGTCGGCGAAGCCCTTTACGCGGTCATCCACCATGCTGGAAGCAATCCAGTTACTGCGCGCGCCGACGATTCCCTTACCGTTCCCTGCCCGTCCGTGGCACGGCACACAATAAGTATTGAACCGCGCTTGGCCTAGTTGCAGGAGTTCCGGCGTAATCGGCAATTGGTTCTGCGCGACATACATTCCATTGACTTGCCCCGTGTAGAAGGCCTCATTTTGCGTTTTGACTCCCTCTTGCATCGTCAGGGTGCCGGGAACCGGACGACGCTCAGCGCGGCCATCATCAAAACCGGAAAACGCGCTGGTGCCTTGCGGGTAATACCGCGGCTGCTGGCGCATGTCGTTAAAGATTTCAATGGCTGGTTTGCGCGACGTGCTGCCGGCGCACGAACTGAGCAGCGCCGCTGTCGAAAACACAAAAGCGGCGATAATTTTAGCGTTAGCCACTTTTTCTTCGAAACTCACTTTCCTACTACCTCCACGGATGTGGCTCCGGCTCCTTCGAGCACTTTCACACATTCCTGCGCATCAAACTGCGGGTCCGACGCTTCAATCGCCAGCACAAAACCATCGTCGTTGATGCGATCGGCTTGCGTGTAATTGAAAATCGGATGATAAAACTGCGGCAGCCGGTTGACGCCCAGCATTCCGAAAAGCGATCCAAAAGCCGAACATAAAATCATCAGCTCGAACATAATCGGAATTGAAAAAGTAAAGGCAAACAGCGGCTTGCCGCCCACAATAATGGGGTAATCCACTGCGCTGGCCCACCAAATAAAACTAGCCGCCGCCGTAACGCCTGCTGCGCCGCAGCAGATCACAAACCAGCCGAGTTTCGACGGCTTGTTGCCTAGCGTTTCATCAATGCCGTGAACCGGAAACGGCGTGTAAGCTTCCAGCTTCGAGTAACCTTTATGTCGGATTTCCTCAATAGCTTTCAGCAGAACGTTTTCGTCCTGGAATTCGCCCACCGCCCCGTAAAGGCCCTTGTAGCTTGCTTTGTTATTAGACGATGCCATGAGACTCCTGCGCGCTTACTTCATGAGTTTCCAGGTAATGGTCATAAACGTGATCCACGTGCTTTTGGCTGGAAAGCGTTCCTTTCACTTCCGCAATCGCGATAATCGGGCAGAACTTCACAAACAGCAGATACAAAGTTAAGAACAACCCGAACGTTCCGATATAGGTGCAGATATCTACCCAAGTCGGCTTGAAATAACCCCAGGAAGAAGGTAAAAAGTCGCGGTGCAATGAAAGCACGATAATCACAAACCGTTCAAACCACATACCGATATTGGTGGTAATCGAGATGATAAACATCACCGCAATATTGCGGCGCATCTTCTTCACCCAGAAGAACTGCGGAATAATGCAGTTGCAGATGAACATGGTCCACCAGGCCCACCAGTACGGACCCACGATGCGGTTCAGGAATCCGAACTGTTCGTACGGGTCGCCGCTATACCAAGCGATATAAAATTCTGTGGCGTAGGAATAACCGACCAGGGTGCCTGTCGCCAGAATCACCTTGTTCATCAGTTCCAGATGCCGCATCGTAATAATGTTTTCGAGATGCAGAATGTACCGCGTGATCAGCAGCAGCGTCATCACCATCGCGAAACCGGAAAACACCGCACCGCCAACAAAATAAGGCGGGAAAATGGTGGTGTGCCAGCCAGGAATCACCGAAACCGCGAAATCGAAGCTGACGATGGTGTGCACCGAAAGCACCAGCGGGGTCGAAATACCGGCCAGAATCATGTACGCCTTCTCATAATGTTTCCAGTGCGCCGAAGCTCCGCGCCAGCCTAGCGAAAGAATGCCGTAGATCACTTTGCGAAGTCCCGCTTTGGAGCGGTCCCGCAGCACGGCCAAATCAGGAATTAATCCCGTGTACCAGAACAAAACCGACACCGTTCCGTAGGTGCTGACCGCGAACACGTCCCATTCCAGCGGACTGCGGTAGTTCTGCCACATGTGCAGATACGTGTTGGGAATCGGGAACAGCCAGTAAATCGCGCGCCACGGGCGACCGGTATGGAACAACGGGAAGATAGCGGCGCAGGCCACCGCGAAAATCGTCATGGCTTCAGCAGCGCGGTTAATAGCGGTTCTCCATTTCTGCCGGAGCAGAAACAAAATCGCGGAAATCAGCGTACCGGCGTGGCCGATACCGATCCACCACACGAAGTTGGTGATGTCCCAGGCCCAGCCGGAGGGACTGTTGTTGCCCCAAACGCCGATGCCCCGCGACACCAGGTAAGTCAACATACTCAGCAGCAGCAGCAGCAAAGTGCCGGTGATGGAAATCATCACCCACCAGGCGGTAGGCGTTTTCTTCCATTCCGTAATGCTGCTGATTTGTTCCGTGATGTCGTGATAGTTCATGTTCCCTGTCAGCATGGGAGGGTTACATTCTTCACGAATAATGTTTGCTAGGTCAGCCTTCGCCAGTTCAGCCATTTATGCCAGCTCCGGATTGGTATTGCGAATCTTCGCCATATAGCTTGTGCGCGGCCGGGTGTTCAGTTCGGCCAGCAAAAGGTAATTACGCTCATGATTCTTCAACTTAGATACAAGTGTATTCGGATCGTTTACATCGCCAAAGATAATAGCGTCCGCCGGGCAGGTCTGCTGGCAGGCAGTTTGGATTTCGCCGTCCTTGATCGGAACAGGCGGCTTGTTTTGCCGGTGGCCTTCGTATTTGGCGCGGATTTTGGTTTCCTGAATGCGCTGCACGCAGTAATTGCATTTTTCCATAACGCCGCGCATGCGCACAGTCACGTCCGGATTAAACACCATCTTTTCTACTTCCGTAATATTACGGTGCCAGTTGAAGAAGTTAAACCGGCGAACCTTATACGGGCAGTTATTCATGCAATAGCGCGTGCCGACGCAGCGATTGTAGGTCATGTCGTTCAAGCCTTCCGGGCTGTGAACGGTGGCGTCCACCGGGCAGACGTTTTCGCAGGGCGCATTTTCGCACTGCATACAAGGCAGCGGTTGATTCACAACTTCCGCTTCTTCAATGCTGCCGGTGTAGTAGCGATCCACGCGAATCCAGTACATATGGCGGCCGCGATGCACTTGGTCTTTTCCAACAATCGGAATGTTGTTTTCAGCCTGGCAGGCGATGGTACAAGCTTGGCAGCCGATACAAGAAGCCAAATCAATCGCCATGCCCCACTGGTATCCGGTGTTCCAGGTCATCTGCGGATACAAGCTCATCGGAGTGGGCGTTTCCACCTGTTCTTCGACGTATTTAGGATTTTTCGTGATTTCTTCGAGCGACACTTCCACAATCGGACGCCGCCCTTCCATCGAATCATGCGTTTGAGTGGAAACCAGCAACTCGTGGCGGTCGGTTTTTTCGAGCGTCAGATCAGTCGCAATGTTGTAAGCGGTGGAAGTTCGCAGCGGGTAGCCGTTATAGCCCACGCCCTTGCCGACGCGTCCGCAGTGTTCACGGCCATAGCCCAGCAGAACCGTCACCGATTCATCAGCATGGCCTGGCTGAACCATTACAGGCATTTCCACAATGAAATTGCCGCGTTTTAGATTCACCACTTGCCCGTCTACCAACCCTAATTTGTTCATGGTCTGGTAGCTCATCAGCGCGGCATTGTCCCACACCAATTTCGTTACCGGGCGGGGCAATTCCTGAAGCCAGCCGTTATTGGCATGGGTGCCGTCATACATCCAGTCATCCGGATAAAAAACCACTTCCAAACCCGAACCGGCTTTAGGCAGGGCGGCGGCTGCGGCTTTCGCCTGGGCCACGTTCGCGCTTACTTTTACCGCCGGTTGAGCCGTGTTGGCAATCACGCCGGTGTGCAGCGCGGATTCCCAGGATTTTGCCGCATTGGCACCGAACTGCTTGTTCCAATAATTGGCAACAATGTCGTAACCGGATTTGTCCTGATAGCCGACAATTTCCGCCACGATTTCCGGCTGCGATTTGCCGCCATAAAGCGGCATAACCATCGGCTGCTGGATGGCTGCTGTTCCGTCGGACGAAGCCGCATCACCCCAGGATTCCAGGAAATGCGCTTCCGGCACGGCCCATTTCGCCAACTGCCAGGTTTCGTTCAGTTCAGCGCCCACAAACACGCTAACAGGCGCTTTCTTGATCGCATCGCCTAAATGCAGGTCATATGGCGCGGTGAAAACAGGGTTGCCGCCCAGAATCACCAACTGCTTCACCTGGCCGCCATTCAAATCGGCTGCCAGAGTTTTCAGGGCATTCAACCCGGAATTTTCGGTATCGTAAACCGGCTTGGTGAAGGTCACGGTTTGGCCGATGTTGCCAAGCGTTTGATTGATGGCAAACACCAGCGCATGAACCGCCGGCGGCTGGTTGGCCCCAGCTATCACCAGCGATTTTCCGTCGTTGGCTTTCAGGTCTTTTGCTACCGCAGTGATCCATTTAGCGCGTTTATCGTTTCCTGCCGGAGTCTGGCCGTTCAAAGCCGCCGCCAAATCGGAAGCAAACGCCGGAATCTCCACTGAACGGAGGCGCAAACGATGATCGGCGTTCATGCCGGTCAAAGAATGACGGCTTTCCACTGCGTACAGCCGGGTCATGTCGGACGATTTTTCACCCGGATGGCGGCGTTTTGTCCAAAGTTTCGAAGGCCGCACCGAACCGGAATTTGCGCTCAGAAAGTCATCATCGAGCGCCAGCGTCACATTGGCTTTATCAAAAGCGTAATGCGGAGTTAATGGCTGGCCGAAAGCAATGGTTGAGCCTTCCAGCACATTTTCCGGCGCAAACGCATCGTATTCAATCCATTTTGCCTGCGGATAAGCTTTCAGCGTGGCAGTTTTCAAAGCCCGGTAAGAAGGCGAGATGATTTTGCCGCTGAGAAAGCGCAGGCCCGCGCCCTGGCCCATTTGAGGCTTAAAGTCAGATTGAATGAAACTGGTGTATTCTTCCCAGCCGGATTCACTGCCGTCTCTCGTCACCTTTTGGGCGCGATCCGGATCGTACAAGCTGAGAATCGCGGCCTGTCCGTGAACCGAGCAAGCCCCCAAGCTATACGGATGCTCGGGATTGCCTTCAATCTTGGTGGGGCGGCCGTCGTGTGTTTGCACCGCCAAGCCCATTGCTTCCCCGGCATGTTGCATCACGGTAGCATAGGAATACGCCTGGCCCGGAATCCAATCTTCAATTCCTTTGGAAGCTGGAAGAACGTTCTCCATCGGTCGGCGGCAGGCGGCCAGCCCCGCCAAACCAAACGAAGCCGCCATGATCTTCAGAATATTTCGCCGGGAAGCGCCTTCAAACGTTTCCACTCCGCCGGGAAATTCCTGGGACACCCACTCGCGAAATTCTTTGGTATCGGCCAGTTCATCCAAACTGCGCCAATACTGCTTTCCCGCCTTGTCTTTCAACGGCGTAGAAATTTGAACAAGCTGATTACTCATTGATAAGGGAACTTGGGGATCTTGATTCATCGGTTTGCTCCCTAGCGATGACAGCCGGAGCAGTTCACCGGCGGATTAATATGTTTTTCGGCGATAATGCGTCGCCCGATCTCGGCTGGATCCTCGCCGTTCGGCGGCGTCCAATCGAGTTTAGTCACAAACTGAACCGGGCGCAGATTCGGAGCCGGATTGCGATGGCAATCCAGGCACCAGCCCATGTTCAGCGGTTTTACCTGCTGCACTTCCACCATCTGGTCAATGCGACCGTGGCAACTGACGCAACTGACGCCGGAATTAATATGTGAGCTGTGGTTGAAAAAAACGTATTCAGCTAATTTATGCACCCGCACCCACTGCACCGGTTGGCCGGTCACATAGCTGTCGCGCACTTTTTCAAGCAGCGGACTTTCGGATTTTACCCGCGTATGGCAGTTCATACAAGTCTGGGTAGGCGGAATGGCCGCATACGCTGCTTTATAAACGGTGTAGTGGCAGTAGTAACAATCCATGCCCATGTTGCCGGCGTGCAGTTTATGGCTGTACGGAACCGGTTGCACGGGCGTATAGCCTGTTTTCACCACCGTCGGATAAGTTAGGTAAGAATAAAGCGCAATACCGACTACTGCGCCGACTGACAACAAGATGCCACCCAACCGGACATATTTGTCAACTGTCTTCGGAAAGAAAGCTGCCATTTCAGAACATTAACCTCGTGGTCCGAACTTCTATGACTCGTCCCCGCTTACACTGTGGTTTCACTGGATTGGAAACCAGCCTACCTCGCAATATGCAATTCTTCTTATTCGGAGTACGAAAATCTATCATAGCTACATTTTTTCTGGCATGGAGAGAAATTTTATGGGCTCAGCCGTAAATCCACTACTGAATGAGACAAAACAAATTAGATCCATCCGGAAAGCTTTTGGAGATTTGCGCGTCCGCCCGAAGCTGGTTCTACTCCACAACGTATTCTTTCTAGTACTCGCTGCCTCTGTCTACTTCTCAGTAATTCCAGTATTTGAAGATAAAATCGCCGCTGCCAAGCAGCGTGAGCTGGCGATGATCACCGAACTTTTTCAAGCCGATATTCCGTCCGCGACCAGCAAAAGTGTAGGCGGTTTACCTGGGTATAACTACAGAGAAGGTTTAGCACGGGACCTGGAATTATCTTATGCGGGTCAGAATTTTCTGACCGAGCACCCGGACTTGGTTTGGCAGCAAGACGCAAACACGCTGTTCCGGACAGGCCGACTTCTAGGCGAGTACCGCCGCATACAATTATCCCCGGGTTTTTACGAGGATGCGGTGAAGCGAGCCCGTACCTTGTTATTTGCGGTTCTCGGTTCTATTTATATCCTGTCGATTGGCATTATGGAGTTTTTCATCATGCCGCAGTATGTTTATCTTCCCTTGCGGCTGATGCTGGATGCGGATGCCGCCACGCTGCGCGGCGATCGCGTGAATGAAATGATTGATCCGGAGCGTATCTCCGACGACGAAATCGGCCAGATTATGGCCTCGCGCAACGAAACTGTGGCCCAGCTTCGGCAGCAGGAAGATCACTTAGCGAGCGCGCTCCGCCAGATTGAAGAACAAGACCGGCTGGTCAGCCTAGGGCTATTATCGACCAGCGTGGCGCATGAATTAAATACGCCTTTGGCGGTGCTAATCGGCTCGATCGAAAAACTGATCGAAACTCACCCCCAAGGGCCGACGCGGGAGCGTTTAGAGCGCATGCGCCGCGTGGCCCAGCGATTAAAAAAAATTAGTGAAAGCCTGCTTGATTTTGCGCGGCAGCGCAAGGAAACGCTGGAGCCGGTCGAACTTCGTTCCCTGATTGATGAAAGCTGGAGCCTGGTAGCCATTGATGAAAAGGCTTCCCTGGTTCATTTTGAAAACGCCGTGCAGCAGACAGATGTAGTAATTGGCAATGCTGACCGCCTAATTCAAGTGTTTGTGAATCTGCTTCGCAATGCGCTGAACGCGGTTCCGGCCAGTGGCAGCATTCGCGTTGCTTCAAAAAAGTTCAGTCGCGGCGGCCAGTGTTGGGTCTGCTGCGCCGTGCGCGACAATGGACCTGGTATCCCCGCTAGTGTTCTGCCAAACTTATTTGAAGCTTTTGTTTCTACCCGCCTGGACGCGAAAGGAACCGGCCTGGGTTTAACTGTTGCGGAGGGAATTGTAACTCAGCATGGGGGAACTATTTCAGCTATGAACTGCCCGGAAGGAGGAGCCTCGCTGGAGGTGACGCTGCCGAGCGCGGCGTAGGAATTTACGCAACCAAATGCCGGTTTACTTTGCGTTCTTAATAAAACCGCTGACCAACCTGTCATGAGCGAACAAAATTCAGTTCCCGGCAGCTTAGTCGAAATCGCTGTTCTCGACGACGATCTCGATTTCCGCAACTACGTCGAAGATTTTCTGAAGGACGAAGGGCCTTATGCCGTTCGCACCTTCGCTCACCCCGATGAATTATTTAAAGCCGCTGAACAACAACTGCCCGATATTGTGCTGCTCGACATGAAAATGGGCGAAGTGACCGGGGACAAAGTGGTGGAACAACTGCTGCTGCGGTGGCCGGAGTTGTGCATCATTGTTGTGACCGGCTATCCGTCACTCGAAGACATGCGGGCCACTTTCAAGCTGCGGGTGTTTGATTACCTGCCAAAGCCATTCTCCTTGGCGCAGTTGCGGCAAACGCTGCAAAATGCGGTGGAAGCTTTCAAGCTAGGACGCACGCCGCAGGATCGTTTGCGGGAACGCCTGGGCCACCGCATTAAGCTGTTAAGAGTGGAACGAGACTGGTCTTTGAAAGATTTAGCGGCAGCAACCAGACTCAGCGTTTCGCAGATCAGCTCCATTGAACGAGGAGCGAACCTGCCCAGCATTGAAAGCCTGCTTTCACTTTGCCGCGCTTTCCAGAAAAAACCTTCGGAGATACTGGCCTCAATTGACTTTTAAGCCTTTTGGAAAGAAGCGCTGGACGTTTGAAATCCCTGAACAGCTAAAAACCAGTTGGATTTCGCCTATTCAGCTTACATTAGCCGGCCTGCTCCTGTTCAGCTCGGCCAACATTGCCCCGGCGCAGCAGAATGCGCCCAAACCTTTTCCGTTTCATGAAAAACTGGAATACCGCATTGAATGGCGTTTGATTACGGCCGGAACAGCGCAGATCGATATTGCGCCTTCCGGCACCAATTGGGAAACCAAACTGAAGCTGCAAAGCGCGGGCATGGTCAGCAGGTTGTATCTGGTGAACGATACCTACCGAGCTTTAACCACTGACCAGTTCTGCGGAATCAACACGGCGTTTGATGCGCAAGAAGGCAAGCGCCATCGAACATCCAGCCTGAATTTCGATAACACGCAACACAAACTGAAATTCCAGGAACACGATCTGGTTAAGAACACCACCAAAACGAGAGAAGAAGTCGTTCCTCCCTGCACTCACGAGATTCTGGGCGCTTTAGGAGCGCTCCGTATGGCTAGAGTTGAGCCGGGGAAAAGCATCACTACTCCCATTACTGATGGTAAGAAAACAGTGGTGGCGCGGATCGAAGCGCAGGCTAAGGAAACCGTGTCAGCGAACGGCAAAAGCTACCCGTGCATCCGATACGAGGCTTTTCTTTTCGACAATGTGTTGTATCAAAGGAAAGGCCGGCTCTGGATTTGGATGACCGATGACACCGCCCGCGTGCCGGTACAATTCAGCGTTCGCCTTGGATTTCCTATTGGAAGCATCTCATTGACGCTGGTAAAAGACGAACGCTAGTTATTGGCGGAATAGGCTGTTTAATCAAATCATTATTCTGTATTTACGCAGTAATTCGTACATCACAATCGCGCCCGCGCTGGCTACATTTAAAGAATGTTTTAAGCCCAGCATGGGAATGCGAACATGAGTGTCGCATAAATCCGCCAGCGCCGGATCTAATCCATCCACTTCATGCCCAAATAAAACGCACACGGGAAATTGTGGCTGCCAATCGAAAATATCGACGGCATGAACACTGGTTTCAATGGCGGCAATTTCATAACCGGATTCGCGCAATTGTTGAACTGTATTCAAAGGATTGCTGCTACTGGACCAGTTCACTCGCGTTTCCGCGCCCAAAGCTGTTTTGGCAATCTGCTTTTGGGGCGGGCGCGCGGTAATGCCGCTCAGAAACAATCTTTCCACGCCTGCGCCGTCGGCAGTGCGGAAGAATGCGCCCACGTTGTACATGCTTCGCACGTTATCGAGCAGAATGCTGACCGGCAAGCGCAACCCATCGTAGGCAGCGGCGGCGTTTGTGGCGATAAAAGGAAGCCGTTCCGACACGCTCCATCATAAGAAATCGAACGGCTTATTTTTTCGTGGTCGCTTGCTGCGGCCCTAAGCGCATACTCGGTAGACCCGCCAAACCACCCAGACTTCCCAGGTCGTTTAACGTGAGAGCGCCTTTCACGATCACAACGCTTAGTTCATCTTCTTCGGCAGCAATTACGGCAAGACCCGCAGGCTTATCGTTTTGCGTCAACATAAAAATTTCCGAGTGTTCGTCTTCGTCTTTGGAATCGACAATTTTTGACCAGCCCTGCTGTTTAGCAATCTGTGATCGAATCGGCTGCAGGTCGGCTTCCGAGAACTGGCCTGGTTTTTCAAATTCAAAACTGCGCACAGCCACGCTGGTTAAACCGGCGGCTAACTTCTTCAACTGTTGCATCTGCTGCGCATTGGCCTGGTTAGAAGGAAGCATCTGCAGGGCGGCGCGAAGCTGGTTTTGATCAAGCGTGATTGTGTTTACTTCTTTTGCTTTGGCCGCCAATTTATCCAAGCTGGAAAAATCAATGGACTGCGCCTGAACGCCAAGCGCAACCAGAAAGCCCGCCAGCAGCATTGTTTTTTTCATAGTTTTCGTTCCTTTTCTCGAATCACTACATCGGGAGCTGTTCTCTCCAAACGAGCTTGCACAATAGCCAGTTTTTCGGCAGTAAACCGGAGCGCGAACATCAATTCGCGGCCGGCTTTCTCAGCTTGCCTTTGTTGCTGGTGCTGTTGATATACGTTTGCTCCAAACAGAAGCACAACCAAACTGGCGGCCAGCACGGCATACACTGAAACTGGCGGCTGGCGGGAACTGCGCACCGGCAATTTCGCCATCACGCGATCAGAAAACCCGGCAGGCGGTTCCGTTCTTTTCAGCGATTCCCGCAGATTGTCTTCCCACTCGCTCCTCATGTTCTTGCTTCCTGTTTCCATTCCATCTTCTGCCGCAGCAGTTTCAAACCCCGCTGCAGATAGCTCTTCACCGTGTTCACGGGCATTTGGAGTAGTTTGGCGATCTCAGCAGGTTCCAAGTCTTCCTGATAGCGCAGAATCAGAACGGCCCGCTGCGTTTCCGAGAGCCTGCTTAAATGACGCTGCACGCTTTCATCGGCCATCGTGTCTCGCCGTTGCTCTTCCTGTCCCGGCTCCGAAATGCTATCGAGAGCAATTTCCTGTCGATAGGCGGAAGACCGGCTCTGGTCAATGCAGCGGTGAATCGCGCTGCGTCGCAGCCAGGCTTGCAGGTGGCTCGCTGATTCGATTTTGCGCAAGTTTCGGTACAAATCCAGAAACACATCCTGGGCGATTTCTTCCGCTAACGCCGCATTGCCCAGGAAATGATATCCGATGCTGAAGACCATCGCCTGGTACCTTTGCACAATAACGGCAAACGCGGCTTGATCGTTCTCCCGGGCGAGAACCAGGATGCGTTCGTCGTCAGTTTCCCGTTCCAGGGTAAACAGCCTCCTGCCAGAACAATACGAAACATCGGGCCCGAAGAATGCAATGAAATTATTTTTCTGTGAATCCAGCTTTTTTCCACAGCAGATCCACACGCTGCTGCACATCAGGCGACATCCTGATCACGTTCGGCCAGCGCCGCGCAAAGCCTTCGGTCGGCCATTTCTTCGTAGCATCGATGCCCATCTTTGAACCGTAGTTCGGCATTCGGCTGGCATGATCGAGCGAATCCACCGGCCCCAACACGAATTCAATATCCCGCTGCGGATCGATGTTGTTCAATGCTTTCCAGGCAACTTCGCTTACATTTTGCACATCCACATCTTCATCCACCACCACGATCACTTTGCTGAACATGGCTTGGCCTAAACCCCAGATCGCGTGCATGATCTTACGCGCTTGGCCCGGATACGATTTGCGCATCGACACCAGAATCAAATTATGAAAAACACCTTCGGCCGGCATACAAATATCCCGCACTTCCGGCAACTGCATTTTCATCAAGGGCAGAAAGATGCGCTCAATCGCTTTGCCCATGTAATAATCTTCCATCGGCGGCGGACCGACAATCGTGGCGGCGTACACAGGCTGCTTGCGCTGCGTGATGCAGGTAATGTGAAAAACCGGATAGTTATCATCCAGCGAATAAAAGCCGGTATGATCGCCAAACGGTCCTTCGCGTCGTAGCTCACCCAATTCCAGGTGGCCTTCCAGCACAATCTCCGCATTGGCCGGAACTTCAATTTCTGAGGTTTCGCATTTCACCATTTCCACCGACCTACCCCGCAGAAACCCGGCCATCAACATTTCGTCAATTTCCGGCGGCAGCGGCAGAATCGCGGAAAACATGGTGACCGGGTCAGCGCCGATTGCCACAGCGACCGGCATTCGGGTTTGTTTTCCTTCCGCTTGCAGGCGGCGGTAATGGTCTGCGCCCTGCTTGTGCTTCTGCCAATGCATACCAGTAGTCTGGCCATCAAACACCTGCATCCGATACATGCCGCAGTTGCGCCGCCCTGTGAGCGGATTCTGTGAAAACACCATCGGCAGCGTAATGAAGCGGCCGCCGTCCGCTGGCCAGCAATGCAGAATGGGAAACTCATCCAGTGAAAAATTGTTGTGCCGGATTACCTCTTTACAGGGCCCATCTTTCACGCTTTTCGGAAAAGCCGAACTGATTTCTTTCAGCTTCGGCAGCAGTTTCAGTTTGTCTACCAGGCTTTCCGGCTTCTGCATCTGCAGAAAGCCGCTAATGCGTTCCGCAATTTCATCCACATCATCAACGCCCAAGGCAATTTCCATTCGCTTCATGCTGGCAAACAGATTAATAGCCAGGGGAACGGTGCAGTTTTTCGGTTTTTCGAACAAAAGAGCAGGCGCGCCTTGCTTCACGGCCCGGTCGGCAAATTCAGTGGCTTCCAGATACGGGTCCACTTCAAACGCAATTCGCTTTAATTCATTATTTTTCTCCAGCGAACGGAGAAAACTGCGGAGATCATCAAAAGGCATGTAAATCGTTACACCCATTATGATGAGAGTGAATCATGAGAAATGTATTAGTTACAGGCGCAAGCCGCGGCATCGGCAAAGTGTGCGCTCAACTGCTGGCGGCGGCAGGTTATCGAGTTGTGCTGGCGGCTCGCACAACAGCAACCCTGCAAACCATTGCTGAAGAAATTCGCGCGGCGGGCGGCGAAGCGTTTCCGGTGGAGATGGATATGAATTCGCAGGAATCCATTGCCGCTGCTGTCGGAACCGCTTCCAAAGATTTTGGCCGCATTGAAATTCTGGTAAACAACGCTGGCATCACTAAAGATGGCTTGGCCGTGCGGATGAAAGCAGCGGATTGGAGCCAGGTGCTTTCCACTAACCTGACCGGCGCTTTTTTTGCCGTTCAGCAGGTGCTCCCCGGCATGATGCGCGAACGCTGGGGCAGAATTGTCAACATTTCTTCCGTGGTAGGCGAAGCGGGCAACGCCGGTCAGGCCAATTATTGCGCGTCCAAGGCCGGGCTGATCGGCTTAACAAAATCGCTGGCCCAGGAAGTGGGAAGCCGCAACATCACTGTGAACGCCGTGGCTCCCGGCTATATCGAAACGGAAATGACACATGGACTTTCGCAGGAGTTAAAAGACAAGATGATCGAGCGCACGCCGTTGAAGCGCATGGGAACTGCCCAGGACGTGGCTCATGCGATCAAGTTTCTGGTGAGCGAGGAGTCCAGCTTCATCACCGGGCATGTGCTTGACGTAAACGGCGGCATGTATATGTGAGTGCGTTTTAAAACGCATTCATTCCGGGCGTTTCCGCTCCGCCACAATGGTAATTCGCATGTCGCTCGCCAGGCGCACAATATCTTCTACCAAGCTCCAGCCGGATAAACGCTTAAGGGTATTTTGACCGGGCCGATTAAGAAATATCTGCGTGATTGCGTTTAAACGGGCGAACTTTATCAGGGTTTCCGCCACATCGGTTCCCGCCAACAAACGCGTTTCAATGTGCAGATTCCGCGCGAAGTTCAGATGACGTTCAATGGCTTCCCGTTCTTTCGAAGAAAGATCATTCAACTCCGGGCTGTGATGCACCGCCACTGCGAAGCACTCAGTATGGAGATAATCAGCAACCCGCTTGCCGCGCCGAACCAGCATGGCGGTATTCGGGTCAGCCGTGACATGAATCAGTATCCGTTCGTGGCGCGTTGGAAAAGGAATGGTTTCCTGCGCCGTTACAACTGGTTCCAGATAACGGTTCCCAATCGGTTCTGAAAGGTCGGATTGGCGGGTTTCCACTTCGTAGGCCGTTTGCCGCAGCGCCAGTTCACGAAGAGCAACCAGGGTAGATTCACGAAAAAAATTCTGCAGCGCGCGCGGAACTTTATCCTGCGGATACACCGCGCCGCGTTCCAGGCGATTGATTAAAGCGCGAGGCGTTAAATCCACCATCACCACTTCATCAGCCTGCTGTACCACCCAGTCAGGAATGGTTTCCTGCATTTTGATGCCGGTAATCTGCCAGACATGATCGTTCAGGCTTTCCAGATGCTGAATGTTCATGGTTGTCAGCACATCAATGCCCGCTTGTAATAGCACTTGAACATCTTCCCAACGTTTGGGCCGCGCTGATCCCGGTACGTTGGTATGCGGAAATTCATCCACCACGCAGACTTCCGGGTGGCGGCGGAGAACGGCTTCCGTGTCCATTTCTTCGAAGAAAGTGCCGCGGTATTCCATCCGCTGCCGGGGAATAAATTCCAAGCCTTCGGTCAACGCAATCGTGTCCTGGCGGGCATGAGGTTCAAAATAGCCGATGGCCAGGTCGCGGCCCGCTGCCTGCAAGCGCTGCGCTTCTTCAAGCATCTGATAAGTCTTGCCAACACCGGCGGCGTAGCCCAGAAAGATCTTCAGTTTTCCATGTTCGTCCGCACCGGCCATTTCAATGCGGAAAAACCTTCACATCCAGCCCATTTGCATTGCGGATCAGCCGTTCCAGAGAAGAGCCGCCCAAGCGATCCCACCATCGTTTACGCGGATTATGACCGACAAAAATCTGAGTCACTCCTTTAGACTGGGCAAACTCGATAATGGCGTCAATCGGATCATCCTCATTCAGAATCTGAACCTGGGCGCCCACAATCTGGGCTAATCGAATATTATTCGACAACTGAGTTTCTTCTTCAGCATTTAATCGCTTGTGCCGCACGTAGATCGCCAGCAGATCGCAGTGAAACCGCTCGGCATTGCGTTTGCCGCTTCCTACCATCTCGGTGGCATCGAACTCCGGGCTGAGACAAATCAGGATACGCTCCTGTGCGCCGGACATGGATTGCAGTCCATTGCGATGCAGATACGATTCTAATTGCCTATCCACTACGTCAGCGGCCAGCAGCAGCGCTAATTCCCGCAGCTCCGATAAACGCTTTTCAACAACCTTGCTGTCGAGTCCGGTTTCGGTAGAACGACTGGAACAGATTTCCGGCGGAGCATCCACCACCACAATTTCATCCGCTGAACTGATGAATTTTTGCGGCACCGATTCGCGGACATGCTTCTTCGTGATGCCCTCCACTCGCGCTTGTAGTTCATCAATGAATTGAATGTTCAGGGAACTGATAACGGAAATTCCTGCTTGCAGCAACTCCTCCACATCCTGCCAGCGCTTCGGATGGCGCGCGCCAGGGGGATTGTCGAAAGCCAAGCCATCCACCAGGCAGACTTCCGGCTTGCGCTCCAGAATTGCTTCCATGTTCATTACGGGAACGCCTTGGATAAAGCGAAGCGGCACCACCGGCAGCTTTTCCAGAACCGGGCCCAAATCATCCGGCACATAGGGCTGTATTGCCCCCACAACCACGTCCTGGCCGCGCTCCCGCCGCCGCCGTCCTTCATCCAGCATCTTCAGCGATTTGCCGACGCCGGAGGCATAGCCCAGAAAAATTTTCAAACGACCGCGGCCTGTTTCGCCTTCATCGGCTTCCACTTGCCTTAAAAGCGCATCAGGATCAGGCCTCTGCCCAAGAGTAGCCATAACTTACTTTGCCAATACCTGCTGAATAATCGTAAGCAAACTTCATTATTGAGCTTTTAACTGGTCCAAGGCAATGTTCAGCTTCAATACATTTACGCGCGGCTCCCCGATCAAGCCTAAACTAGGCGCTTGCACGTGCGCGGCAATCAAATTGTTTACTTCTTTGGCGTCCAGACGGCGTAGCGCAGCTATTCGTGCCGCTTGCACGCGAGCGGAAGCAGGACTGATTTCAGGATCGAGTCCGCTGGCTGAAGCCGTCACTAAATCAGCCGGAACCGGTCCGCTGTAATTAGGATTTTCGGCGCGAAATTTGCTGATTGAATCCTTTACCCGGTCCGCCAGCTTCTGGCTGGTTGGGCCGAAGTTGGAAGCGCCCGAAGCCATTGCGTCATATCCATTGCCGGCGGCCGAAGGGCGTGAATGAAAATAACGAGGATTGTTTGCTTCCTGCCCGATCAGCTCCGAACCAACTATCTTTCCATTTATACTAATCAGGCTTCCGTTTGCTTGATGGGGAAAAGCTGCTTGGCAGATTGCCGTCACCAGCAGCGGATAAGCTATTCCGGTCAGCAGCGTTAATAAAACAACCACTCGCAGGGCGGTAAAAATTTGTTTCAGCATGTGAGTCTCCTAGGCCAAATGCAGCAATACCAACAATTGATCAATCAGCCAAATGCCGGGAAACGGAACAACAATGCCGCCGAGCCCATATACCAGCAGATTGCGCCGCAACAATCCGGCTGCGCTTTGCGGACGATACTTTACTCCTCGCAACGCCAAAGGCACTAACGCTACAATAATCAGCGCATTGAAGATAACCGCCGCCAGAATGGCACTTTGCGGGGTGTGCAAGCGCATGATGTTCAACGCGCCCAAAGCCGGATACGTCGTCATGAACATGGCCGGAATGATAGCGAAATACTTAGCCACATCATTGGCAATGGAAAACGTGGTTAATGCGCCGCGCGTAATCAACAACTGCTTGCCGATGGCTACCACTTCAATCAGCTTGGTTGGATTGCTATCTAAATCCACCATATTGCCGGCTTCTTTCGCCGCCATCGTGCCGGTGTTCATCGCCAGGCCGACATCGGCCTGGGCTAAGGCTGGAGCATCATTGGTTCCATCTCCGGTCATCGCCACCAGCCGTCCTTCAGCTTGTTCGCGCCGGATGTATTCCAGTTTGTCTTTCGGCGTTGCCTGCGCCAGAAAGTCGTCTACGCCTGCTTCATTCGCAATCGCCGCCGCAGTGAGCGGATTATCGCCGGTAATCATCACCGATCGAATGCCCATTGCGCGCAGATGCGTCAGGCGTTCTTTCATCCCGCCTTTCACAATGTCTTTCAGGTAGATAACGCCCAGCACCCGACGATCTTCCGCAACAGCCAATGGCGTGCCGCCGGAACGGGATATCTGTTCAGCAATTTCAAACAACTGGGGAGGAACTTCTCCGCCCTTTTCCCGAACAAAGCCTGCAATTGCTTCGGTTGCGCCTTTGCGCAAACTTTTATGGTCAAAATCCACCCCGCTCATGCGCGTATAAGCGGAAAATGGAATGAACTGAGCGCCCTGATCAAGCACTTGGCGGCCGCGCAGATGATATTTTTCCTTCGCCAACACCACCACTGACCGGCCTTCCGGCGTTTCATCAGCCAAGCTTGCCAATTGCGCCGCATTGGCCAATTCCTCTTCGCTCGCTCCGGCGACGGTTTTAAATTCAACCGCCTGCCGATTGCCTAGCGTGATCGTGCCGGTTTTATCGAGCAGCAAGGTATTAATATCGCCCGACACTTCCACCGCTTTTCCGCTCATCGCCAGCACATTATGCTGCATCACGCGATCCATTCCCGCAATGCCGATGGCTGATAATAATCCGCCGATTGTGGTGGGAATCAAACAAACCAGCAGCGATACCAGCATTGCAATGCCCGGCACCATTCCCGCGCCGATTGCATTTACGGTGTACACGGCGAACGGCTGCAGCGAAACCACCGCCAGCAGAAAAATCAGCGTGAGTCCCGCAATCAGTATGTTCAGCGCAATCTCGTTCGGCGTTTTCTGGCGCTCCGCGCCTTCCACCAGCGCAATCATGCGGTCCAGAAATGTTTCGCCCGGGTTCGAAGTGATCTTAATTTTGATGTGATCAGACAAAACACGAGTACCGCCTGTTACCGCGCTGCGATCGCCGCCCGATTCCCGAATGACCGGCGCGCTTTCGCCGGTAATGACCGATTCATCAACTGTGGCAATGCCTTCAATCACCTCGCCGTCGCCCGGGATGATATCGCCCGCTTCGCAGAAAACAATGTCCCCCGATTGCAGCTTGGAAGCAGGAACAATTTCAACGCTTCCCTTGGGATAAACTTTGCGCGCCGATGTATCGGTTTTGGTTTTCCGCAGCGTGTCGGCTTGGGCTTTGCCGCGCGCTTCCGCCATAGCTTCGGCAAAATTGGCAAACAGGACCGTAAACCACAGCCATAAAGTAATCTGAAAGGTAAATCCCAAACCGCCGACGCCGCGAAACGCATCGCGCACAAACAGCAGTGAAGTCACTGCGGCGCAGACTTCCACCACAAAGATCACCGGATTCTTCGCCAGTACCGCCGGGTTCAGCTTCAGAAAGGATTCTTTAATTGCCCGCGACAGTATTTCTTTTTCAAATAAGGGTCTGGCTTTTGCCAGTCGCTTGGGAATTAATGCGGCAGCGTCGCCGGAATTTCCTTCCGCAGTTGGCGGTTTCTCAATCACAGTAGACATTTATTTACTCCGGAGCCCACTTATTACAGCAATGGCAAGAACAACGAAAAAAGCTTCTGTTGTTCCATCAGAAAATGCTCCACAATCGGTCCTAAAGAAAGAGCCGGAAAATAGGTAAGAGCGCCGACAATCATTACCGTGCCGATTAACAAGCCGACAAATAACGGCCCATGCGTCGGCAGAGTGCCGCTGGTTTGGGGAAGTCTTCTTTTGGCTGCCAAACTGCCGGCGGCGGCAATCAAGGGCAGCAGAAAAAAGAATCGCCCCACCAGCATGGTGATGCCGAGCGTGCTGTTATACCAGGGCGTATTGGTGTTGATTCCCGCAAAAGCGCTGCCGTTGTTAGCGGCTGCGGAAGTGTAAGCGTATAACAATTCTCCAAAACCGTGCGGACCACCGTTGTTCAGATTTGCAATCGCCGCGCCGGGCGCATTCCAGTACCCGTGAGCTTGAAACGGAATCACCGATCCGATGCCGGCAAAAAACAGAATGCTGAGCGCTGTGGCAATGACCGCCAGCATGGTCATTTTCACTTCCCGCTGTTCAATCTTCTTGCCGATGTATTCCGGCGTTCTTCCCACCATCAGGCCGGCAATAAACACCGCGAGAATGGCGAACAACAGCATTCCATAAAGCCCTGCGCCTACACCTCCGAAAATGACCTCGCCGGTCATCATGTTGAACAAAACAACTAAACCGCTGATCGGCAGCAGGGTGTCATGCGCGGCGTTGATTGCTCCGCAGCTTGCATCAGTAGTGACAGTGGCAAACAACGCGGAAGCGGGAATGCCGAACCGTGTTTCTTTGCCTTCCATGTTGCCGCCGGATTGGGTGCTGGTAGCCTCGGTTTGCACGCCCATTTTCTGGAGCACCGGATTTCCTTTTTGTTCAGCGGCGTAGCTAAAGCAAACACCGGCTAAAAATAAAACGCTCATGGCCGCGAACAGCGCCCAGCCTTGCTTCTGATCGCGCACCATTTTGCCGAAGGTATAAGTCAACCCGGCCGGTATCACGAAAATCAGCAGCATCTCTACAAAGTTTGTGATTGGAGTGGGATTCTCATAGGGGTGCGATGAGTTCGCGTTGAAAAAGCCGCCGCCATTGGTGCCGAGCATCTTAATTGCTTCCTGCGAAGCCACTGGACCTTGCGGAATGGTTTGGGTTGCGCCGCTTAGCGTTTGCGCCGTTGCCGCCGGATGCAGATTCTGTATCACGCCCTGCGAACACAGCCATAACGCAATCACAAACGAGGCCGGCAGCAGCACATAAACCGTGGTCCGCGTAAAATCAACCCAGAAGTTCCCTACTGTTTTCGATTCCTGCCGGGCAAATCCCCGGATCAAAACCAGCGCTACCGCAATGCCCACCGCCGCCGAAGCGAAGTTCTGCACCGTCAGCGCAGCCGTCTGCACGAAGTAGCTTAAAGTTGACTCACCGCTGTAAGACTGCCAATTGGTATTGGATATAAAACTGATCGCAGTGTTGAAGGCCAAATCAGGACTGACGTTGGCCGCGCCGAAATGAGCGGGATTCCAGGGCAGCAAACCTTGTAGCCGTTGAATCAGGTACACAAAAAGAAAACTGATGAAGCTGAAAGCAAGTAAAGCAACTGAATAATGCGTCCAGCGCTGCTCATTCTGTTCCTGAATGCCGCAGAAGCGATACACCAGCACTTCCAGCCAGCGCAAAACCGGATGCAAAAACGTGCGCTTGCCTTCATACAGATTGGCCAGAAAGGAGCCTACCGGTTTTGTGAGAAGAGCGATAATGACGAAGTACAAAACGATTTGAACGATACCTGCAGCAGTCATAGGAAATCCTAATCAGAAGCGCTCCGGCTTCAACAGCGCGTACATCAGATAAACAAACAAAGACGCTCCGAGTAGAGCAAACAAAAAGTAATCCATAACTTCACAATTTCTCGCAGGCTTTCACCAGTCCCCAGCAAAGCAGAAAAAGAACCGTTCCCAGCAGAAGAAAAACAATATCGAGCATCAGAATCAATACCGCACTAATGAAAGTAACAGCAAAACGATAAGGAAGTTATAGGCAGGTCATAAGGATTTTATAAGGGCTTTCGTTATTCAGGAGCTTCGGGCGGCCGAAACCGGTATCCCACCCAGGGTTCCGTCAAAATAAAATCAGGCTTCTCCGGAACAGCTTCCACTTTGCGCCGAAGCTGCTTGATGAACACGCGCAGGTACTCCACCTGCTCGCCATAATCGGGTCCCCAAACCGCTTGCAACAATTCACGATGCGAAATAGCTTGGTTCGGGTGAGTCACCAGATAACGCAGCAGATCGAATTCTTTGGGAGTCAGGCGAACCGTCTCGCCTTTTACAGTTAAACAACGAGACTTAAAATCAATGTGCACATCGCCAAAGCTCGATTCGGAAACACCGCCCCCGGTGGAAACCAACGAACGCCGCAGGTTAGACCGGATGCGGGCCAGCAGTTCCGGCATTCCGAAAGGTTTAGTCACAAAGTCATCGGCCCCCGCATCAAGCGCCTGCACTTTGTCTTTTTCCTCGTTCCGAACCGTCAGCATAATAATCGGAACCGCGGACGCGCTCCGAATTTCCCGGCAGGTGGCCAAACCGCCGATGCCGTGCATGTTCATATCCAGCAGCACCAGATCGAACGTTTCTTCCCGCAGTTGCAGCACCGCTTCTTCGCCGCTGCGCGCGTCTACTGTTTCATAGCCTGCGCTGACCAGGCTCGCACGCAGCACTCGGCGAATCTGCGCTTCATCATCAACAATCAAAATACGTCCTGTGCTCATATTTAAAGGATGGCGTCCGCCAAAGGAATCGAAATACTGAACACTGAACCGGCACCTGAACCGCTGCTTTGCACGGTAATGATCCCGCCGTGCGCTTGCACAACGTCTTTCGCAATCGCCAAACCCAGCCCCGCGCCGGATACGCTCTGCCGGGTAGCCGCCAGGCGGTAAAAGCGCTCAAAAATTTTTTCCTGCTCCTGCTGGGGAATGCCTGTTCCCTGGTCTTCCACTTTAAATATCATCCCGGTTTCACTGTTTTCAACGCTGATTCGCAGCGAACTGCCGGGCGGTGAATACTTGGCCGCATTGCTGACCAATTGCCGAAACGCTAATTGCAGCAGTTCGCAATCAGCGTTTACCGGCGGCAGGTTTGATGGAATTTCAATACTTAAATTATGGCTTTCCAGAGTTCGTTTCAACGGCTCCAAAGCTCCCTGCACAACATCAGCCGGAACACAATCGCTCCGATTCAAGCGGATGGAACCGGCATCCAATCGCGCCATTTGAATTGCTTCTGTTACCAGAACACTCAGCCGGTCAGTTTCTTCATCCACCACCGTCAACAGTTCACGATAATTATCGGAACTGAACCCGGTATCCTCATCGAGCAAAGTGGTGCTGGCCGCCTTGATCGCCGTTAACGGCGTTTTGAACTCGTGCGCGATAGCATCGAGCAGCGTCGATTTGAATTCGTCGCTTTGCCGCGCAGCTTCCGCTCGGCTCGACTGTTCGTATACGTTTGACCGTTCCATCCCGATCGCGGCTAAATTGGCAACCCCTTGCAATGCGCTATCAGACAACGAACTGACCAACATCGCTAAACTGCCGATCGGCTCGCCTCCCAAACGAATCGCCGTTACCGTAAGCTGCCGGTCAGGATTCCGCATCTGCGTGCCGCGCGACGCCGATTCACGCAGCAGTTCTTCCGCCCCATCGATATCCTGCGGCCCGGCACGAAACAAACGATTGCTTTGTTTTTCATATAAGGCGACAGCGGCCGCTTCCATCACCCGCGCTACGTGCGCGGCAATCTGCTGTGGAATCGAGGTGGCCGGATCCAGCAGCAGCATGGCTCGGCTTAGGCTGTAAAGCTGTTCCATTTCCCGTTGGCGGTCGATCGCCTGGATGGCTTGCTGCCGTACTTTGGCGAATAACTGACTTACCGTAACCGACGTTCCCCAAAACGTCACCAGCGCCACCCAGTTCTGCGGATCAACAATAGTGAGCGTTCCCACCGGCGGCAGAAAGAAAAAATTAAACAGAAGCACCGCCGCCACCGAAGCAAAAGTAGATTCCACCAGGCCCCAACGCGGCGCTACGGCCAGGATTGCCAGTAAATAAATAAAACCGGCGGTGGTTGCATTCACATGCGCGATCCGAAAACACAAAAGCGTAGCCAACACCAGAATGCCTGCGATGATCGCCAAGCGATAAAAAATTCTGATTTGAAGGCTGGGCATTGCGCGAATGTTTTAGTTTAGGATATGCGTTCTTTGTTGCTCCTCATTGTATGCGCCGTTTTTGCCGGCGCGCAAACGGATCCCCGCTCCTTACTGATCGTAAATCAAATCAAAAAAGAAGCGTTCACTCATTCGCAGGTCATGGAAACACTTTCCTATCTGACCGATGTTTATGGTCCTCGGCTCACCGCCTCGCCCGAATTCAACGAAGCAGCGCAGTGGGCGATGAAGCGGCTGCAATCTTACGGCGTTCAAGACGTGCGCGAAGAAGCTTGGGGTCCGTTTGGACGTTCCTGGTCCATTCAGAGTTTTGTGTTGGACATGATGGCGCCGCGCTATTCGCATTTGGCCGCTGTTCCGCTGGCCTGGAGCGGCGCTACCAATGGCCCGGTAACCGGTGAAGTGATCGAAACTTTTCTCTCCACGAACGAATACAACCCCAAGAAATTTTCGGAAAATATCCAGGAGTTCGAAAAAAAATGGAAAGGCAAGCTGCGCAACAAAATTGTTCTGATTTCCAAACCGCCCAAAGACTCGCCGGAAACAGAACCCCGCTTCGAGCGTTACACCGACGCTCAACTGGCCGATATCGCCAAAGCCCCCTCGCCCCGCGCTGAAAAGAAAATAGATTTTCAAACATTGGAAGTGCCCGAAGATCCTGCCGAACGGCATGAGTTTTTTTCGTCCCTGCCCGAATCAGCTATCGACGAGCTGTTCGACAAGCTGGATGCCGAACAAAATAAACTGAGCCTGTTTTTGCATGAGGAAGGCGTGCTGGCCGCGATCCAAGCCGATTCCCGCGCCCACAATGCGCTGGATTTTGCCGAAGCCGCTGCTTCTGAAAAAGCTTCCATCTCCGTTGCAGCGCCCGCCTTTGTGGTGACCGCCGAACAATACTCACGCCTTACGCGATTAATCGACAAAAAAGTGCCGGTTACGATTCGAGCCGATTTAAAGATCAAAGAATCAAACCAGAATGAGATGGCCCAGAACATTCTAGGCGAAATCCGCGGCACCGAAAAACCTGCTGAAGTGGTGATGATCGGCGCGCATTTCGATTCCTGGCATAGTGGAACCGGCGCAACCGACAACGCAGCCGGCAGCGCGGTCATGATTGAAGTGATGCGTATTCTGAAAGCCTGTAATCTGCCGTTGAAGCGCACTGTGCGCATCGGGCTTTGGAGCGGCGAAGAACAAGGCATCTACGGCTCGAAAGCTTATGTGGTGAAGCATTTGGCCGACCCCAAAACCATGAACACCACTGACGAATACAAAAACTTCGATGCTTATCTTAATCTCGATAACGGCAGCGGCAAAATACGCGGCGTTTACCTGCAAGGCAATGATGCGGCGCGGCCCTTGTTTGAACAGTATCTATCGCCGTTTCACGATATGGGCGCTTCCACGATCACGTTGAAAAATACCGGCGGCACCGATCACCTGTCGTTCGAGGCCGTAGGGCTGCCCGGATTCCAATTCATTCAGGACCCGCTCGATTACAGCACCATCACGCACCATTCCAATATGGACACCTACAGCCACGCTGTTCCCGAAGACCTGATGCAAGCCTCCGCCATTATCGCTTCGGTGGTTTACGAGATCGCCAACAGTTCCGAACGGTTCCCGCGTAAAACCATGCCTGAGCCGGAAAAGCATTAAGCTAATTGTTTATGTTGTCCATCCCGGGCTCCGTTGCTGATTTGCACCGGAGCATCGGGTGCAGCCGCGCTTAACAGTTCCCGCATCGGTACGGCTAACCCTGTGCCTGCCCGTTCCATCGCGTCGAGCATGGAAAGCAGCAATTCTGTTTGCACTTCCAAAAAGCGATCGAAGCTTGGGGTCAGCACATAAGCGAATACTTCAATGTTATAAGAATAATCGCTGATGCCGGTGAACCGAATGGGAATCGTGCCTGCATCCACGTCGGGGTGTTTACGCAGAATGTCCTCAAAAGCAGCCATTACGTTTCTGATTTGCGCGGGCGTGGCATCGAATCGCAGCCCGAGCGTAGGGTGAAACCACATCCGGTCGCGTTTGGCGAAGTTTTCGAGCGTCATGGTGGAAAATTGAGAATTGGGAACGGTAACAACCGTGCGGTCAAGCGTTCGAATCCGGGTGGACCGCAAGCCGATATCTTCCACTGTTCCCACCATTGCGCCGACGCGGCAGAAATCGCCTACCAGCACCGGGCGATCCCCAATAACAGACACTCCACCGAAGAAATTTTCCAGCGTTTTCTGGGCGGCCAGCGCAACAGCCAGGCTGCCTACTCCGAGCGTGGCCCAGATCGTGCTTGTGTTGTAGCCCCAAGTGCTGATCGTAGTCACCAGCGCAATAGAGAAAATCACAATCTTCGCCACCCGCAATCCGAGCGGCATCACGGACGAGTAAAGCGCCTGCTGCCGCTGATCAGCCATAAAATGCAGCCGCCGCGACAAAATGTCCAGCAGCCGCATCACAATCCAGGCAATTGCCATAAAGGCCAGCAGCGTTAAAATGCGCGAAAGATAAAACCGCACCAGCGCCGAAGGAGCAATCAAGGCAACGGCTGCCCCGTACACGGCAACGCCAAGCAACAGTTCTACCGGGCCAAGCAGTTGTTGTACGCCGTAATCCTGAATCTCGGTAGCGGCTTTCCGGAAAACGCGGCGGCTGATAGCTGTTGCAATCCGCGACAACAAACCAGCCGATAACAACAAAATCAGGACCAGCGCCAGCAGCGCAATCCACTGCCATAGCGCCGTGCTCATGAAAGTGGTTTTCACCAGCAGTTCCGGCAAACGTTTTTCTACTGCGGATTCACCAACAATGGCGTGAATGGAGGGAATGTCCGCCACGGTGGCAGGCGAGAAAAGCCACCCCTGCAAGCCGGGAGACAACTCCACTCGTTGCAGCTCGATTCTGACGTTCTTGCCCGCTACATCGAGCGTAGTCACTAATTCAAGGTCGGCTTTAGCGGCATCCTTAAGATTGCCTTCCGGCGAATCGCTCAATCGGTTAACGTCAAAATCGCTGTATTTATTTAACAGATCATCAAGCTGTAAGGCCAACTCCATTCCTTGCCGCCTCCGGTTTTTCGGCGGAAGCTGGCTTAAATTCAGGTAATCCGAAGCGCGCAGATAATTTCCGGTCTGACATGCCTGCAAAAACTGATAAACGGAATCTCGCGGCGTCAGTCTGTTCAGCGGATCGGACTGGACGCTTTGTTCGGAAGCCGCCGGAGCAGCAGGTTTCGCTGCAGGAGGCAATTGCGCGTGAAGCCCCTTCGTCAACAGTAACGCTAATGTAAAAATAATGATCCGTCCGCTTTGCAAGAACTTCTCTCCTGAGATTAGGTTTTCTAGCTTCAATTGTTTCAGATCACGGCTAATCTCATCAGCTACTAAAATGAAAAGGTGTTTCGCCCGTTCCATCCTTTGGTTCGAGATCCGCATCTGCTCACGGTGGCCGGTAATTTCTGGTCGCGGCCGCTCGATTTGAAACGGTTTCCTCCCGAACGGCGGATCTATGAAATCGATCGCGACACCAAAATTCTAGTGGTGGAACAGCAGCCCGAAGGCGAACCCCTGGGGCAGATTCTTTTCCTGCATGGCTTGGAAGGTTCCAGCGAAGCGGGTTACATTAAAAGCTTTGCTCAGGATGCTTTGTTGCAGGGCTTCGGCGTGCATCGCAGTAACATGCGCACTTGCGGCGGCACCGAATCGCTGTCCACCACCATGTATCATTCCGGCTTAACTTCGGACACACTGCTCATTCTGCAGCAACTTCAAAAGCGCAACTTGGGTCCGTTATTTGTAGTCGGCTTTTCGCTCGGCGGCAATGTGGCTCTTAAATTAGCTGGCGAACTCGGAAACACCAACGTCATTCATGGCGTTTGCGCTGTTTCTACTCCGATTGATTTGGCGGCTTGCGTGCGCACCCTGGATAAACCCTCCAACCGGATCTACGCTCAACGTTTTCTCAGCCGTTTGAAAGAGCGGATTCGCTCTAAGGCGCGCGTGTCCCCTCAAATTTATTCCGCTGATGGCCTCGACGCAGTAAAGGGAATCTGGGATTTCGACGACCACTACACCGGTCCGCTGTTTGGTTTCGGCAACGCCGAAAATTATTATCGAACTCAATCCGCCCAGCGATTCCTGGCCGATATCCAGGTGCCTGCGCTGGTGATTATCGCCAAAGACGATCCGCTTGTTCCGTTTGAAACCTATCATCACCCGGCTTTCCAAACCAATCCCTATCTTCAACTGCTGGCCGTAGACCACGGCGGCCATCTCGGTTTCATTTCCCGGCGCCAACCCCGCTTCTGGCTGGATGGCGTTGTGCTGGACTGGATGAAGCCCTTGGCTGCTCAACCCAGTTCAGCAAAACTGAATTTGCCGGAACAAACCACAGCTCCATAACGTCTTCTGTAAAAACCAGTTATGCCACGAAGCCGAACCTTTCGCCCTAGCGCCTCCTTTTGGGAAGCCACCCGAATTGCGTTTGATTCGTTGCAAAAGAACAAACTGCGTTCCTTTCTTACGCTGTTGGGAATTATTCTGGCCACTTCCACCCTGATTGCCGTCACGTCATTCATTAACGGCATGAACCTTTACATTTCGGACAAGCTTTCTAATATGGGTTCGGACGGTTTCCGGGTAGTGCGCATGGCCTTTATCGGAAACTGGGACCCTAAAAAGTTTCTGGAAATGCAACGGCGTAATCCGCAGATTAAACCCGCTGAATATGAATTCATCAAGTCTCATGCCACGCTTCTGAAAGACATCGGCATGGAAGCGGGTCAGAACGTCAAAGTGACGTTTACCGGCGAAAGCATGTCTGACGTTTATCTCGAAGGCATCACCGAAAACATACCCGCTATTAACAACATACAGGTGGAATTCGGCCGCGCTATCTCCGCAACGGAAATTGACCGCCATGCCCCGGTGGCGCTTATCGGGAACGATATCCGCGCCAAATTCTTTCCTGACCGCGACCCGATCGGCAAAACCATTCAGGTTGACGGTGTGCCGTATCAGGTGGTCGGCACCGCCAAAGCCCTCGGCAGCGTGTTCGGCGATTCGCAGGATAAGTTCGTCATGGTGCCGATTCAGTCGTTTTTCAAAACCTACACCAATCGCCGAGGTTTGGAACTGGTCAACAAAGCGATTGACCAGGCACACCTTGCGCGCGCTCAGGATGAAGTGCGAATGCTGCTGCGCGCTTACCGCCATCAGCGGCCCAACGAGGACGATACATTTTCCATCTTCGCTTCCGACACGTTTCTGAATGCCTGGCAGAACCTCACCGGCGCGATTGCGGCTACCGCTATCGGCGTGGTTTCCGTGTTTATGGTGGTGGGCGGCGTAGTCATCATGAACATTATGCTGGCTGTGGTCACGGAGCGCACCCGCGAAATCGGCGTTCGCAAATCCCTGGGCGCCCGGCGCAAAGACATCATGTATCAGTTCCTGGTGGAATCGGCTATCTTGTCCGGCATCGGCGGACTCATCGGCGTGATTCTTTACTGGCTTCTCACAATTGTGGTGAAACAGGCAACTCCCCTGCCGATGGCGATGCCAGCGTCCGCTATTTTCCTGGGCGTTGGGCTTTCCATGATTGTTGGGCTGTTCTTTGGCATTTATCCGGCCCGGCAGGCTTCCCGGCTTGATCCGATTGTGGCCCTGCGGGCGGAGGCTTGACAACCTTGAATACTTTTGTTTCGCTTCGCAACAACACTATGCTGGCGCTGGACACAATCGTGGCGCATAAGCTTCGCACGCTTCTGACCATGCTCGGCGTCATCATCGGCACCGGCACCATTATCGGCGTCGGATCCATTCTCACCGGCTTCGATGGAGCCATCACCAATGTGCTGCGCAGTTTTGGCCCGAACTCAGTGATTGTTTTCAAAGTTTCCGCGTTTCAAACCAGCGATCTCACCCCGGAAGAACGCGCCCGCAAGGATTTGAAATACGAAAATGTGTTAAACCTGCGCGACAAATGCACGGCCTGCGCCATTGTTTCGCCCATGTTGTGGCCCAGCAATCACCGGCCCATTGTGACCCGCTACAAGGGAAATGCCGTGTACCAGAGTGAACTGCGCGGCGTGGAAGAAGATTACGGCCAAACCGGCCAGATTGAAATGCATACCGGCCACTTCATTTCCGACTTTGAAAGCAGGCATCACAGTCCCGTCGCTGTGATCGGGGCCGATGCGGAAAAAGCGTTGTTTGCCGGAGCCGATGCGATTGGAAAAACCATTACGGTCGATGGACACCAGGTAGAAGTCATCGGCACCATGCTGCGCCCCACCGCTTCCTTTTTCGGCAACACCGATAATCGCGTGCTGGTTCCCTACTTCACCATGCGCCGCATGTACCCGAACGCGAAAGACTTGGCCGTTGTGGTAGTGGCTCATGACGGAATGCTGCCCCAGGCTTTGGACGAAATCCGCACCATTCTGCGCATTGACCGTCATGTGCCGGGCAATAAGCCGGACGATTTTGCGCTTTCCACCGCGCAGCAGATGGTGGAACAATTCCGCCAGATCACTTCCATGACGTTTCTGGTGATGGTGGTGCTTTCGTCCATTGGCCTGCTCGTCGGCGGCATCGGCGTGATGAACATCATGCTGGTTTCTGTTACCGAGCGCACCAAGGAAATCGGCATCCGTAAAGCCATCGGGGCCAGGCGCATCGACATCATCACTCAATTTTTGCTTGAAGCCGCCGTGCTTACCGGTTTGGGCGGCTTGGTTGGCCTCGGTTTCGGCTGGATGATTGCGATGTTAAGCAAGCTTGTTTTTACCTCGCTGCCCACGGCTGTTCCGGCCTGGGCGGCGGTTTTGGGCGTGAGCGTGTCAGTCGCCGTGGGCCTTTTCTTCGGTATTTGGCCCGCTAGTAAAGCGGCAAGGCTTGACCCGGTGGACGCACTCCGCTATGAATAGCAGGTATGGCTAAAATTGGTAAACCTGTGTGCCTGGTGCCCTCAGGCGATAAAACCGGCGAGGGTTTGGTCTGGCACGCAGCCGAAAACGCCTTGTACTGGTGCGATATCAATCGCTTTCTGATTCACCGTCTTGATGCGTCGGACAATTCGGTGCGGTCATGGTTTTTTGACGAACCGGTGACGAGCCTCGGCTTAACCGACCGTGACAATACCTTGGTGGCGGCGCTCGGGTCGCGCGTCATCTTGTGGGAACCGGAAACCGACTCGCGGAAGGACGGCACCTTCCACTTGAAAACCTGGCCTAAAACCAGAATAAATGATGCCCGCCCCGATCCGCGCGGTTCATATTGGCTGGGAACCATGAGCAATAACGTCAACCCGGACGGCTCCGATGCCGATGAAAGCGGCAACAATGGCGTTCTTTACCGGGTCGATCCTGACGGCGCGGTGAGCGAATGGAAGAAAGACATCGGCATTTCTAATACTGTCACCTGGAGCCCTGACCACAAGCATTTTTATTTTGCGGATTCGCCCGCCAACGCAGTTCACGTTTACGATTACGATACCGAAACCGGAGCTATTTCTAACGAGCAGCCCTATTTCATGAATTATTCCCGCGGCAACCCGGACGGCTCCGTGATGGACGCTGAAGGCTTTTTATGGAACTGTCGATATGGCGGCCACTGCCTTGTGCGCGTTGATCCTGGCGGCAAGGTTGATCAGGTAATTGAAATGCCGGTTAAAAATATTACCAACTGCACGTTCGGCGGTCCTGACCTGACTACGCTTTACGTCACCACCGCTTACGGCAAAGGAAATCCGTTTGAACGGTTGGGCGGTAACCTGTTTGCTATTGAAACAGACGTGAAAGGCCAGCCCGAGTACCGGTTCAAGGTGTTTGGAGCGAATGGATAATTTCCTTTCCCCGAATCATCTCCTAAAGAGAGCATGATTGGTTTCGTTCGTTTCCGCTTCCCACAGCCTTGGAATGTTATTTTCCAGGCTGTTTTTGCTTTGTTGGTTCTGTTTGCTGGCTTTGGGCAGCCGCTGCGCGCGCAGCTCGTCGTTAAACTGGAACCGCAGACGATTTCTGAGTTCGAGCGTTACGCCCAGGGAGTGGAATCTAAGCTAGCAGAACGCTGGCAGGGTAAAAAGAATTTCCTCTATATTCAAGATGATCCCGCTGAACTGCAAAAAGTACTGGCGGGCGATCTCTTCATCAAACAGCTTTCCGCTGGGCAGCCTACCGAAGTTACTGATGGCTTAATTCACGACTGGCTGGGAACGGTTTACATTCCGCATACCACGATGGAGCGGGTTATGTCAGTGATGCGCGATTTCAACAACCACAAAAACATCTACCCCGAAGTGGCCGATTCGCGCACCATTCGCCAGAACGGGAACGATGTCACCGGCTTCTGGCGCTTGCAGCGCAAAGGCATGGTGCCGGTCATCTTGAACGTCGAGCAGGATGCCCACTATCAGCAAATTTCGCCCGGCAAATGGATCTGCCGCGCTTACGCCAAACAAATTAGTGAAGTGGATACCAACTTGTTTACCTGGGGCCGCAAGTTCCCGGTCGGCAAAGGCCACGGCTATCTTTGGCGTTTATATGCCTACTGGAGCTTGGAAGAATTTAATGGTGGCATCCTGGCCGAAAGTCGAACGCTTTCCTTGTCTCGCGATATTCCACCAGGTTTAGCTTGGGCGGTTGGCCCTTACGTGCAGAAGATGCCCCAGGAATCACTTTCTTCCACGCTCAAGGAAACCAAGAAAGCCGTTTCGCAGTAAAGCAAAATTTGTCCTTCCTATAATTGAGGTTCAAGGAGAACAGGATGCCCATTGCGGAACAATATGTGCGTGAAAACGAAGTGCGACTGCTGGAAGAATTGAAGACCTTTCTTCGCATTCCCAGCATCAGCACGCTACCCGAGCACAACAAAGATGTGGCGAAAGCCGCTCGGTTTGTGGCTGACCAGATGAACGCAGCCGGTTTATTAAACGTGGAAGTCATTCAAACCGCCAAGCATCCCCTGGTTTATGGCGACTGGTTGCACGCGCCCGGCAAGCCGACGGTGCTCTGCTACGGCCACTACGACGTGCAGCCGCCCGATCCGCTGGAACTCTGGGAAACACCTCCGTTTGAGCCTGCCGAACGGAACGGCAATCTGTATGCTCGCGGCGCTTGCGACGACAAAGGGCAGATGTACATGCATATCAAAGCTATTGAGGCTTTGTTTGCGGTGCATGGCAAATTGCCGGTCAATGTGAAGTTCCTGATCGAGGGCGAGGAAGAAGTGGGCGGCGAATCCATTTCTCGCTTTGTTCCTGAGCACAAAGAAAAGTTGAAAGCGGATGTAGCTCTGGTTTCCGATACGGAATTGTTTGCCGATGGCGTTCCCACTCTCTGCGTCGGCTTGCGCGGATTGATGTACATGGAAGTGGAAGCGCAAGGTCCGGCCCGCGATCTGCATTCCGGCATGTACGGCGGCGCAGCTCCCAACGCGGTTTACGGCTTGATTGAACTGCTGGCGAAAGCAAAAGACGCTCATGGCCACATCCAGATTCCCGGCATTTACGACGATGTGGAAGTGCCGGTAGAAGCAGAAGTGGAAAGCTGGAAACACCTTCCCTTCTCCGAAGAAGAATTTCTGAAAAGCGAAGTCGGTTCTACTGAACTCACTGGCGAGCCGGAACAAAGCGTACTGGCTCGCGTGTGGGCGCGCCCCACTTTTGAAGTACACGGCATTGCGGGAGGCTTTACCGGCGCCGGCGCAAAAACCGTGATCCCCGCCAAAGCCATTGCAAAAGTTTCCATCCGATTGGTTCCCAAGCAGAATCCTGAAAAGGTTTTGAACGCTTTCAAGCAGTGGGTAAAAGCAAACACGCCGCGCGGCATCCAAACCACTGTGCGCTTGTTGAGCGCCGCAGGCCCGGCCATTAGCGTGAATCCCGATTGCCCCGCCATTCGTATTGCGGCGGAAGCATTCAGCGAAATGCTGGGACGCGAAACCGTTTTTATCCGCAGCGGCGGTTCTATCCCCATTGTGGGCGAATTTTCCGAACACCTGGGCATTCCCACTGTGCTGATGGGCTTCGGCCTGCCTGACGACGGGCTGCACTCGCCGAACGAAAAATACCGGATCAGCAACTACTATACCGGGATCATTACAATTGCTCATTTTCTGGAAAAGTATGGACAGGTCTCCTGAAAAATTTTCGGAGGTCAATGCCCGCCCCGGCGAATGAAGACAGAAATTCGCAATCTGTTCAGGTTGCCCGTTCCGCCGGAATCGTCTCGATTGCGATCTTTTCCAGCCGCATCAGTGGCCTATTGCGCGAGATGGTCATGGCGCAGCTATTCGGCGCAGGCTTTGCCTACGATGCTTATCTGCTCGGTTTTCGCATTCCCAACCTGACCCGCGATTTGTTTGCCGAAGGAGCTTTATCTTCCGCTTTCGTCCCCACCTTCACTGCTTATCTGGATAAGCAGAACCGAGCGGAAGCGATCAGGCTCCTCCATTTGGTCGCTACTTTAATTGTTGCGGTGGTCGGGAGTGTAGCCGTACTCGGCATGATTTTTGCTCCGCAGTTGGTGGCAACACTAGCTCCCGGCTTCAACCAAATTCCCGGCAAGTTCGCGTTAGCGGTTCACCTGGCCCGCATCATGTTTCCGTTTCTGCTGTTGATCGCTTTAGCCGCCCAGATTATGGGCGTTCTCAATGCTTGCAATCGCTTCGGGGTTCCCGCCACTGCTTCCACGCTGTTCAATCTTTCCTCAGTGGGCTTAGGACTGCTGATCGGGTTCCAACTAGGACCGCGCATCGGCATTCTGCCCATTGAAGGCATGGCTTACGGCGTGGTGCTAGGCGGCATCGCGCAGGTGCTTTGGCAAGTGCCGAGCCTCCGCAAGCTTGGGTTCAATTACCGTTTGGCATTTGATTGGAATCATCCTGGCCTGCGGCAAATCTTCCGGCTGATGATTCCAGCCATTATCGGTAATGCGGCGGTCCAGGTGAACGTGATGGTGAACACCAACTTTGCTTCCCGCATTTCCGACCCTTGGCGTGGTCCTGACGGGCCGGTAAGCTGGTTGGCCTATGCGTTTCGCTTTATGCAGCTTCCCCTCGGCTTGTTCGGCGTATCATTTGCCGCAGCGATTCTGCCCAGCGTTTCCCGCAGCGTAGCAGCAGGCAACCTGGAAGAATGCCGCCAAACTGTGTCGCGGTCCCTGGCAAAGGTTCTGCTCCTAACCATTCCTTCCTCAGTTGGTTTAATTCTCTTGGGCCGTCCCATCATTGGCGCTGTTTATCAGGGCGGGCGCTTTGGAGCGTACGACACCGAGCAGACTGCTTTGGCACTGGCCTGTTACGCTGTCGGATTAGCTGGCTACGCCACCACCAAAATTCTCAACCCGGCATTTTATGCTCTGGCTGACACCCAAACGCCTATGTGGATCAGTTTATTCTCGGTGGCCGCGAACGCCGTGATTGCTGAAATCCTTTTGTCTCAGTTCCACATGGGCATTGCCGGATTAGCCTTGTCCACTTCTTTTGTTGCTTTGGGCGGCTGTCTACTGCTCTTTATGGTTTTGAAACACCGTCTCGGCGGCTTGGAAGTTTCTTACCTGCTTTCCCGGCTTGGAAGCATCTGCCTCGCTTGCCTGGTGATGGCTGTTCCCGTTTTCTTCGCTTCCTCGTTCCTGTCCAACTACTTAGAACACTCCAAGAAAGCCGACCTGATCACGCTGGCAGCCTTGGTTCCGTTCGGGATTCTTTGTTTTGGGATAGGCTCGTATCTCTTTCAAATCGAGGAGTTTAGCTCCTTGTTGGGTTCGTTTGTCCGTTCCGCGCGGAAACGGCTTCCGGCCCATGCTAGAATCCACATCAAATGACCGAAGAACTTGCGCTTGCCGTTCGGCTGCAGTCGCTGGACCGTAAGAACGCGAGTCTCGAACACGAGATCGCAAACTTCCCCAAACAGATTGCCGAGTTGGAAAAAACATTGGAAGCGCACAAGCGCCGCGCCGAAATGGGCCGCGCTGCGCTCACCGCAAACCAGAAAGATCGCAAAAAGCTCGAAGGCGACATTCAAATTCAACAGCAGAAAGCTTCCAAGCTGAAAGACCAGATGCAGGGCGCGAAAACAAACGAGCAGTATCGCGCTTTTCAGAATGAAATTTCCTACTGCGAAAACGAGATCCGCAAAAGCGAAGACCAGATTTTAGACTTGATGGAAAAATCGGAACCGCTTGAAAGAAATGTGAAGCGCGCCGAACAGGAACTGAAACACGAGATTGAATCAGTAGAAAAAGAAAAGAATCGGATTCGCGACCAATCAGCCGCCACCAAGAAAACCTTAGCGGAAGTTCTGGAAGAACGTGCTTCCATCAAAAACCAGATGAGCCCGAAATTGTACGCCGATTATGAGCGCATCCGGCGCAAAACCAAAGGCACCGTTGTAGCTGAAATTGTGGATGGCCGCTGCGACGCTTGCATGATCACACAACGGCCGCAGTTCCTTCAGGAACTGAAAACAGGCAACAACGTTATGTACTGCGAAAGCTGCGGGCGTATTCTGCTGTACAATCCGCCTGTCGCCTTTGAAAACAACATCGGGCCGGCAGCCACAACAGCTTAGTTTGACAGTACGCGGAACGGCTCCCATTCCCGCAAACCGTTCGGCAGAGCTTCGCCTATTTTGACGTTGATCAGCGAACCGCAATCCCGGCTGGCGCTTAATTCAATCGGAAGAAAATTGCTACTTAAGGCTTTAGTGCCTTGTAAAACCACAGCCGAAAGAGTGCGCCCTAGCATTTTGCGCCGAAATTCGAGGTTCTTGACATCAGAGAGTTCGCGTAAGATTCGAGTCCGTTCGCGGCGCAGCGTTACCGGTACTGGCTGTTCCATCGCAGCGGCAGTTGTGCCGGGCCGCTCGGAATACGTGAACACATGCAGGTAAGTGAACGGGTGCTCCTCAATAAATCGCTTTGTTTCCGCAAATTCAGCTTCGGTTTCACCTGGAAAACCGGTCATCACATCAGCGCCGATAGCAGCATCAGGCATCAACTGATAGGCAAGCTCCAGCCGTGAAGCATAATGACGTGTCCGGTATTTACGAAACATGCGCTTCAACACCGCATCGGAGCCGGATTGCAGCGGAATATGAACATGCTGCGCTAGGCGCGATTCTCCGGCCATTAGTTCAAGCAGATCGGTGCTCCAATCCATCGGCTCTACCGAACTGATGCGCAATCGTCGGACTGATGTCTGCTTCAGAATCTCGCGGATCAAATCTACAAACCGTAGATTAGTTTCGAGATCGCGCCCCCAACGACCCAGATTAATTCCGCTCAAAACCACTTCAGGGTAGCGCGGGGCAAGCTCATCAATCTGATCAAGCACGCTTTGCAGGCTCGCGCTACGGCTGCGGCCTCGCACGGAAGGAATAATGCAGAAGGAACACTTGTTGCTGCATCCATCCTGCACTTTCAAAGTAGGGCGGCTTCGATCACTATAAGCATCCAGTACCGGAGCGGCGAGAAACTCTCGCGTGTTGGCAATGTCGCTGGCAAAAATCTGCCCGTGATACTCTTCCGCAGCATTGCGTTCCCGCAGCACAATATCGGGAATCAACGTTTTGTGTGAATTCCCCACTACCCAAGTGACACCGGGAATAGCAGCCAACTCTTCCGGCGCACGCTGCGCATAACAGCCGGTGACAACAATCTTGGCGGCAGGATTTTCGCGCTGTAGTTTGCGAACAGCATGACGCGCATCGCTGTCAGCCGTAGCCGTCACCGTGCAGGTATTCAGCACCACCAGATCCGCTTGATCGGCAGTGCGGACGGAAGCAAGCCCGTTCTGTTCGAAAGCCGTTTCCAGCCCGGCTCCATCGGCTTGGGAAGCGCGGCATCCGAAGCTTTGCACAAATACGCGTTTAAATGGAGTTTCAGCCACTACAACCATCATAAAGTGAAAACGCCCTTCCAGATCGCGAAGGGCGTTTTCAGGGTAAGAATTTAGCGTCCGCGCCAGGAGAAATCAAACGTTGCTCCAGGTGCATAGTAGCCGGGGGCGCGGTAGTCACCACGGTAATAATCGTTATGATAACGATCCCAACGCCGTTGTTCTTCTCTGCGCTCGTGTTCGCGCCACTCACGCTCTTCGCGGCGCTCATGCTCCCGCCACTCGCGCCGTTCGTGATTGTCATACCCATAGCGGCCATCTGAATGGTCATAGCCTTGCACATAGCCACCGTTCGGATAATAGTAGTTTTGCGCAGATGCCTTAGCTGGATGAAACACCGTTAAAGCAGCTAAAGCGAAGCCAAGAAGTCCGAGTTTCCTGAACATAAGGAACTCCTTTCAGTACCCATGGAAAGCGGTTTTTTCGCTTCCTGGTCTTTTGATGTTCCTTATGCGCACGGTGTTCCGTGGGGAGCCATTAATTCCAATTCATTGAAATTTATTCACTTACTGTTCGGTGATGGTGAGAACTTTGTTGATCGCCTGCGGCCCAAGCTTTTGCACTATTCCACTGGGCCATTTCACTTCCACGGAATCAACTTTGGCGTCCTGCTTTAATCCGAACGTGAGCGCAAGCTGCGATTGTGAGCAGTAGCTGGAGCCGCTGCGCACCATCAACGTTTGATTGCCTGACGAGGAGTGTACAGTCACGAAAGCGCCTAATCCATCATGGTTCGATTTGGTTCCCACGGTTTTAATCGTGATCCAGTGATTCCGATTCCCGCCCTCGTTGCGAAGCAGATAAGCCGGCCCGTTATTAGTGGCAATCGCAACATCCAGATCGCCGTCCCCATCAAAATCGGCATACGCCGCGCCGCGAGCCACAATAGGACGTTCCAGATCAGGCCCGACCGTCTGGCTGACGTTGGTAAATCCGTTCTTGCCGATGTTGTGAAATAACAGCGCGGGCTGCTTGTATTGAATCTTCGGCTGAACCCGGCCAATTTCTTCATCGATATGCCCGTTCGCGCAGAAGATATCCGGCAAGCCGTCCAAATCGTAATCGAAAAAGAATGCGCCGAACGTGAGACTCAGCAGCGAAGAGCGGCCTAATTCCGATCGCGGCGCTTCATCCACAAAAATACCGTTGCCCTCGTTATGGTAGAGCGCGAGCATTTGATTGGAAAAGTTGCCGACCAACAGCGCGGGATGCCCGGAGTGGTCGTAATCCATCGCATCCGCGCCCATCGACCCGCGCGCCACGCCATCTTCGCCGAAAGCAACCCCCGCGCTCAACGCCACATCAGTAAACGTGCCGTTTTTATTGTTGCGATACAGTTTATTGGGCTGCGTGTCGTTAGCAACAAAGATGTCAGGCCAGCCATCGTTGTTGTAATCGAGAATGGTTAAGCCAAGCGATTTACTGGTGGGATCGTTGATGCCGGCGCGTGGGCTGACATCTTCAAATTTTCCGTTTCCGAGATTGTGATACAGCTTGCAAGCGGTTCCGGGGTAAGCTTCCGGCGTGCAATAGGATTTAGTGGAGCCGTCCAGCGAACACCACAGATCACCTTTCTCAGTCCACTTCACATAATTCGCCACAAACAGATCGGGCCTGCCGTCGCGATCATAATCAAGCCACGCGGAACTGGTGCCGAACACGGCATTGTTGATACCGGCTTGTTTTGTGACATCTCGAAATTTGCCATTGCCTTCGTTGTGAAACAAATGGTCGCCGTCGAGCGCCGTAATGTAAATGTCTGAACGTCCGTCGTTGTCATAATCCGCCACCGACGCGCCCATGCCGTACATCGCCACATCAAGTCCGCTGCCGGCGGTGACATCCGTAAACGTGCCGTTGCCATTATTGCGGTACAAGGCACATGGAGTTTTACGGCCATGCGGATTCCAGTCGCGGCCGTTCACAAAAAACAGATCCGGCTTGCCGTCGTTGTTAAAATCCAGCACGGCCAATCCCGGTCCCATTGTTTCCGGCAGGAATTTATGTCCGGCTTTTCCGGCATTGTGATGAAAACGAATGCCGGATTGCTGCGTCACATCCACAAATCGAACGTCACCGGTTGCAGCAGGGTTGTTTGCGCTAATGATTGCCGTTCCGGCAAAAAGCAGTAAGCAGCCGATTGCAAATACTGATTTCATTAAGACCCCGCCTCCCTGATACCCGGCGCAGGCGCGTGCTTCAAGCGAGTCACCGGCATCCCTTCTTTTTCCAACCCAAGCGGCACGCTCACGTGGTCGTGAATAGCTTGGCGCGAGTTGTTCATTTCCGGGCTCATCGTAATCTGCCGATTAGCAAGCACCGTGGAAGATTCGTCGGCTTTGAACCGGCGGAACAGTGTCTCTTCCCTATCTGCTTCATCGCTGCGGCCCAGAGCGCGCAAGCACAGCATCAGGTTGTAATGGCACTGCAGGTCTTCCGAATCAATCGCCAGCACGCGATGAAGCGTTTCCACCGCCTGCTGGTAGTTGCGCTGGAGGAAGTAAATACGCGCCATTTGATTCAGCACCACGCGATCGCGCGGATACAGGGAAGCCGTATGTTCCAAGCTCTTCAACGCAGCCGGATAATCGCCGCGCGTTTTCTCGATCAGCGCTTTGAAGTAGTAATTGCGTCCGGCACCCGCGTTTAAAGCAATTGCTTTGTCTACATAGGGCTGTGCGCGGTCCACTTCTCCTTCTTGAATCAAAGCTCTCGCCACATTCAGATAACCATCAGAATAAGAACGGTCGCATTCGATTACTTTTTGAAACGCATATTCAGAGCCTTTCAAATCGCCTTGCAGCAGCAACCCGATTCCATAATCATTCCAGCGGTCGCGATCTTCTTTGCTCGTGAGCGGAGTCCAGTTGGTTTTCCCCACCGAATCAGTCAGCGGCAGTTTTGCCGATGAGGCGGCAATTGTCACAATCGGCAGATCGGGAATACGTCCTTTGACGTTTCCCGAAACGTTGGCCGGAATGTTTTTCGCATCAAATGACCACTCACGGTTATCGTGATTGACATCCACTAGCGCCGGGTCCTGCCCGGGCTTCGGCTGGCCCGCATACGCATACTGCGTATAGAAGTAAGTGAATTTACGATAGTTTAACCTCGCCGTTAAAGTGATCGGCCCTTTGGCATCTTTCGGAATGTGAACGAGGTAATGCGCCACATCCGCCGCGCCGGGCGGAATCAAACGCACATAAAAGAGTCCGCGCGTTTGAAACGCGTTCCGCTTATTGATGGGGTTGCCATCGCCATCCAACTGAACTGACTGATAGAAGTGAGCGCCCGGCTCCACCGGCCCTTTTCCTGGTTCAGCAGTTTTGCCGCTCCAGAATACTGGTTTTCCGGTTGCGTCAGTTCCTTCCAGCTCAACCCAGACTTCCTGGGCATCCACCGTACCACCCGGAAAGAAGTGGCCGATCTTCAACGTGCGCACCACCACATCCACGCGAACCGTGGAGCCGGGTTCAAACGCGCGTTCTCCGCGATTCAACGGAGCAGCCACATTATCTACCTTCCGCAAGAAAACCTGGCCTTGCTGATCGGACTCTTCACCCACCGCAAAGGTAGAAGCAAGTTTCGGAGTATCCGACGCGCTGCGCCGCATTTCCAATGCCGAAGATTTTTCTACCGGGCTGGCGGCAAAAATATCAACCCGCATAAAGCCGGAAGAAAGAAACGATTTCACGCGATCAAGCTGCGCCGTGTCTTCATTGGCCGTTGGCACCGCCGTATTAGCCGCCGCAAAATAATGCGCGTGAACCATGCCGCCTTTCGCGCTTGGGTCTTGCGATTTCACCATTGGCATGTGGCATTCCGGGCAACCCATCGGTTTAGCAGGATAGTAAAAAGAACGCGCCCCCTGGCCGGACACGCCACTGGCCTGCCAGTTGTCATAATCGTTGAAACCGCGCACCCAACGGTAGTTATTTACCGGCACATCTAAATGCACTTTATGGCAGGTGGAACAGTATTCCGAAGTTTTCATGAACGGCTTCAAAAACGTGCGGCGGTGCGGCTCCGGATTGGTGTAGGTGAGAAATTTTGTGAGCTTGCGGATCACCGGATTATCGCTGACAGCCATGTCGTGAATCGCGTTGTACTGCATGGTGTAATTCGCATTGCCGACGCTTCCGCCTACATGCGAAATGGCATGGCAGGACAAACAACCTAAACCGGCCTGAGCTTCCGGCGTGTCGATCTGCTCGCGAATCGGAGTTTTCCAATTCCCGGAAAACAGCACCGCATGGTCATGGCAGCCCGCGCACCACTGGCTCGGTTTTGTGGAATGCTGCACATCCTGCATATACTCAATCGATTTCCGGTAAAACTGATTGTTGAAACTGGCTACGTGATGAGCGGAGCTTTTCCACTGCTGATAAATTTCCTTGTGGCATTCCCCGCATTTCTCGCTCGCTAGAAAATAGTTGGAAGGAATATAATTCTTCACATTTGTGACCGTGGCGGAAGGCCAGAACGGGGAATGCGGACCGCCGCCTTCTTCTTCCATCGAGGTAGGCACGGGAAGCTCATTGGTAATCTGCGCGTTCGGATCGGGATGCGAATGCCGGTACCAGGCTGCAACAGCAGGAACAATCAATAATACGCCGAGCAGACTCGCGCTCCAACGGAAAAGCATTGCGGAACGCCCGTAGGCATACCAGACAAATGAACCCGATGCCAGCACGGAAACAACAATATGCGCGAGCAGAACAGGACGGTCAACCCTGAGATTTCCGTGCGCGATCAGATAAATACCAATGACACCGCTTAACAGAAAAATACTGGCGGCAGCCGCGGATTTCCGGTCGCGCCGGAGAAAGCCAACCGCAAACGGCAGCAGCACGACGCCGAGAATCACGTGCAAAAGCACGTTGCCCATGTAGAACAAGCTGGCGGTTTTAAACGCCCAGATGTAGGCGGCATTTAAAACCAGAACAGCCGCAGCAACGGCCGGCAATTTCCAAACTTTACTGCGAGAAAACATAGTTCAATCCTTCAATAAGTCCCGTTCACAGAGGCAGGCTGCGGACCCAGAGGCCGAATTAATTGCAGAGCCGGACGCGTCAGATACGTTTCAACATAACGGCGGTGTTTTGGATCATCAGGAAAATGCTCATTCGCCGGATAAGGATAACGGGACATGGCATGGAACGGAAGCGGCAGCACGCTCTGCGAGAAGGCAGTGTTCGCGTCCCGGTCCTTAGCCCAACCTTCCACCCGCAACAGGTAATCGCGCTTCCATCCAGCGCGCAGCGGCGGCAACACGCTGGGATCAAACCGTAGCGACAACATATCGCCGGAACCCATTACCACTAACTGATCATCCACAGCGCGGGTGAGTTCCGTGGTGTCGCCATAGCGCGTGTACTTGCCCGGAGTCGGATTCCAATAAGAAGTGGTAGTCGGGTTTTGATAATCAAAATATTCCGGCTGTTTGCGTTCGGGATGAATATGTGAAGGAGAAAACCCGCGAAAATGAACGCTGCTCGATTCCGGCGATAAAGAAGTTAACTGAACCTGTGGCGCGGCGGCGTTCTCGCCCAAATAGATTTCATCCCAATACACGCACATGTTGGTGACAATGCGAACTTCGCGTGAATCCGAAAGAAACTTGCCCGTGAGGTCCACCGCAATGGTTTTCGGTTTTCCCGAAGGCATTCCCATATCGGAAATCACCGTGGTCCAGCGGCCCTCTTTGTTTTTCACTTGCAGGTACGGCGGAGTCAAATCGTTTTTCGCTTGAGCCTGTTGCAGGAACGTGCTGCCGTCGGCCCAATCCACCCAACCGTTCAGCACCAGAAAAGCGCGGTTATCCGGCGCGGCTTTTCCGAAATCAAGATCAAGCGAATGCAGCTTTGCTACGCCGATGTAATTATGCTCAAAGTCATCCACATAATTTTTATCCTGATGAAGGATCCGGTTCAACACATCGCCGGTAGTGGAAAGGGCCGCTACCGGATACACGCGGCGTTGTAGGCCATACAATCGGAAATCCGGAAACGGCGGCGACTTCCATTTCTCGTTCGAGTAGATTTCCGAATCCGCTGGATGATCGACGGCCATTAGTTGCACTTGATCGAAATAAGACACTTCGCTCAATTCTTCGGTGAGATGAATTTCGTAATCTTTATGCCCCCGCGCATCGGGCAGCGGAAGGAGCCAATTACCGGCTAAAGGAATGTATTCGGTGTGATCGGTGGGAAAATACTGGCCGTCACCCGACATGGCGCCTAAGGGGGCCACGCCCAGAACATCAGTAATATATTGAAATTCCTTGCCGTTCCAGGTGAAAATCAATGGGCAGGAACCGGACAATCGCTGCGCTTCTTTGAAGTCCAACGATTTGCCGGGAGCCTGTTTCATCTCGTTCTGCAGCAAGCCGTTCGGCCAAGTGATGCGAACCGTATCCACGGTAGCGCGGCTATCGACTCCGAACAGAAGCGGCACCGTGCCGTACACCTGCTTTTGGTAACTGCTGCCCGCTTTTACCTCGACTTCCGCCGCAACCGGAAGCTTCAGGTTTTTCACGCCGTCGATTTTTACGCGCAGCCAGCGGTTTTGCGTGGTGATTTTGTTGGTTGCCAGTTGTAGAGAACCATCACTGCCGATGGCCGCAAGATCCAGCAGGCCGTCGCCGTTGAAGTCCGCCGCCGCCCAACGGGAAACGTTGACCGGCAAACCGGTTACGTTAGCCGGTGCAATGAAGCGCAAATTGCCGACGTTCTGCTGAATCGTTGCGCCCGCCACATCGGCAAAACCGCGATTGGCAAAATCCGCCCAGGCAGCCGCGCCTTCGCTGATGGCAAGCGGCTGACCGAAGCTGGTACGCTCGTTGCGGGCAATATAAGTTTTTCCGTTGGCTGTGTAGAGCAGGTCGAGGTTGCTGTCGTTGTCGAGATCGAAAGTTTGCAGATCCGTAGCCCCTGCCGGTATCTGCGGCAACACCTGCGATTTGTACTCGGCCGTAAGCTGGTCCAGGTAAAGAACAGCCGGTTTGTCTTTGTAACTAACGACCAAGTCCTTCGATTTGCTATCGGCAACCAGACGGAACGGCACAGCGGAAACAGCTTCGCCTTCCACAAACGGAAATGGGTGTTCCTGAAAACCGGCTTCTCCCTGGTTGCGGGCCAGCACAGATTTCTTGCCAAGCAGAATTAAATCAAGATCGTAATCATGGTCGAAATCAACCCAAACCGCGCTGTTGAACTGACCAGCCGGTAAACCAAACGAGGATTTTACAAATTTCTGCTTCTGGTTCTGGTAAAGAACTGCGCCGTCCGTGGTAAGGACACACAGGTCCACGAAGCCGTCGTTGTTGAAATCACCCGGCACAACTGCCGTCACACCCTTGATATTTTCCAAACCGGAATCAGCAACTTTTTCCGTGCCGTTTTTGTAAAGAGAAATCCCGGCGGAAGAATAAACCAGCAAGTCGCTAGCGCCTGTTGCGTAAGCGTCAAGAACCACCAAGCCGTTCTGCCCAGGCGCAACAGTTCCTAAAGCGCGGGCTGAAAAAGCGAACGATACCGGCTGTTTCGAACGGTCCTGTTCGGGCGTAATCGGATCATAAATTTCGGCGTACTCGCACCATTCCACATCTTCTTTAGGAATGGCGTCGTTTTCCTGAGCGGCTTTGCGCTCCCGAAACAGTTTCAGTTCGCGCTGCGCGTCTTCGGCGCGGTTTTCCTGTCGGTACAGGTTGAAGAGTTGAAAATGCGGCGCGGCAAGGCTTGGGTTCAGATCGCGGGAAAGCTCAAATTCTTTTTTCGCCAGATCGGGCTTATTTTGAAGCTTATAAATAGTGCCCAGGTTGTAATGAGTGATCGGTTCGGAGGGAACCAGCTTTGCCATTTGGAGCAACTGCTCTAAAGCGACCTCAAACTGTCCTTCGCGCTTATAGTAGATGCCCAAATTAAACCATGTGTAGGGAAGCGAGGAATCTTGCTTCTGAACTTTTTCGAGGATAGCCACTGCTTCTTTGGTTTTGGCGGCCCGCAGCAGCGCCAACCCATAATTCAACTGTTCCCGAACGGAATCCGGGTTCAGATCTAAAGCTTTCTTAAACTCCTCAACTGCTTCCGCCTGGGTAGTCGGGTTCTCATAAAAGGCTTTGCCCAGGTTCCGTTCCGCCGTTAATTGTTCTTCGCGGTTGGAAGCGTCGGCAGCAGCAGGGCGCGTCCAGGCGTGCATACGCCAGCCACCCAAACCAGCAGCAACAAAAAAGGAGGCTATGCCCCACAAAATAGCAACACGTGACAACATCCCGGATCTGCTTGATTATACAAGGGAAATCAACTCCTGCTGTGTAATCAAAATCTACTAGATCCAGATGAAAACAGAAAACAAGAGAAGAACGTAGCTGCTTAGGTATGGCACATAAGCAGGTACTAAATATTCCTTGCGGAGTTTTTGTTAAGTAGTACAAAAATTGCGCGTAATCGACTAGAAAGTACTATTTCCACAGTAATTAGAGAATTAACTAGTTTGCTTATTCCTTCATCTAATTCCATAATTACAACGTTTACTTAAGTAGAAGAAGATGTTTACCGCAGATTTAGACCGTTCCGTGTATGTGGCATGGGAACATCCGCTCGAAAAGGGCGAAATCTGCATGGAATCGATTCCTTTACGCGCTTTACCGGGGCGAACTCTCCGTTCACTGAATGATCTTTCTGAGATTGGCGGCATTCTGTGGGGCAGTGTTCTTTCAACCGAGGAAGGCAAGCTCCTTCTTATCAAACAAGCGGAATTCATTAACGGCAGTGATAAGTTATTTAACTCAACCGAAGCCGACCTGAACCGAATCGTCTCCGCGCTGAACCGGCCTCGGGCAGATCTGGAGCCGGTCGGTTATTTTCGCAGCAGCGTTCGAGGCAATTACCTGCCGCTCGAAAGCGACCAACGTTTCCTGAACGAGCACATGCCAGGGCCGGACGTTGTGTGTCTGATTATTGAGCCGCAGGAAACAGGAATCTGCGTCGCGCATTTTTACCTTCGGCAGGATGGAAACGCATTTCCGGAGCGAAATCTGCTGGAAGTTCCTTTGCTGCCGCTCGAAAGCTATGAGCGCGAATCGGTAGTGGCGCTGGAAAAGCGGACAGCAACCGGCAGCCTCAACGAATTGGTTTCCACTTCTGCGAAGGGAAAGCCCCAAACCGCCTCGCCTCACCGACCGGATTATCAAGCTGTCTTTTCCGCCGTTACGGAAACATTCGGCCCTGTGCCGCCAACAAACCGGTTCTCCTTGTGGGCTGCCGGATTCGCGGTGTTAATAGCGGTTTCCATTGCGGCGTTTTGGTTTCTACGGTCCCGTTCAGCAAATCCGGCTGCCAACCCCAATGCAAATAAGAGCGAGATTGCTTTACAGGTGAGCCGCCGACCGGATGGGCAATTGGATTTGAACTGGAGCCGGAATTTTATTGTTCGCCGGAACCCGATCGGAGCCAAGTTGACGATTCACGACGGAGCTTCGACGCGGGAACTGGAATTAAGTGACGGACAACTCCGCTCGGGAACACTGGCCTACTTTCCGATGAGCGACGATACCGATTTCCGTTTAGAATTGTTTTTGTTGGAAGGGCGGTCACTGGAAGAGTCGGTACGGGTGTTGTCGCCGGCCGCGTACGCATCGCGACGAGAAGCGCTGGATGATTTAGTGAAGGAGACCAAAGATCAAGTTAAAGTTTTGCCGCCATCTCCAAAAGAAAAAAGCCCGATTCCTAAAACCACCCAGCCCGGCGCGCAAATAAATGCGGCAGAAAACAGCAGCGTTCAGATCATCAAAGATAAAGCCGAACAACCCCTGCAAGCAGTTTCCTCGCATGAGACAAACCCTGCGCCGGAGCTTTCGCGCAGTGTTTCTGTGAAGTCCAACACGGTTCCGTCCAATTCGGATTCTGCCTTTGCCGACATAGCTTCAGCGATTGCTCCTGTTGTTTCGCCGGTATCAGAAAATCTTCGCAGCGACGCGGTTCCTAGCCTCGCGAACGCCAACCTAATGCCCTCCGATCTGCCAAAACCCCCTGATCCGCCGCATTCTGCGGAACAACAGGCGGCAATCGTAAATAAACCCAGGATTTCCCCTGCTAAACAGACAACAAACACGCAGTTATTTACCAGTCCTCCTCCCCCGGAGTCGGTTGTCTCCGGACGCAAACCGAAACTGATCGGCGCCGCTAGCGACTCACTACCCTATCCTGTAAAACAAGTGATGCCGGATGTAAAAATGTTTGGCATTTCAGTGCTCGTGCATGATCTTAAAGTTCAAGTCGAAGTCATGATCAACAGTGAAGGCCGGGTGACCAAAGCTATTCCAACGGGTGCCGCCAAAGGTTCACTCTTAGCGGCACAGGCAGTAACCGCAGCGCAGCAGTGGCGGTTTGAACCGGCACGGCGAAACGGAGTCGGCGTGCCTAGCACTTATCTGATTCGGTTCAGCTTCCAAGGCCCGACCGGCACGCTGCAAAGCCAGTCCAACCGATAACCTAATCGCAGTAGGCGCTTGTTCCAGGCAGCTTACGTGCTTTCCCGCACCCGCAATCCTTGACAGGTAAACCCGCCTACAGTCAATATTATCTCTTGGGGTGGGAAGAGATTTCGGCTGCTCGTTGAAGGCATAACGGATTACAATATCACGCCGGTTGATCTGAAAAGTAAAGTGCTCGGGTGCTTTTTCCAGCCCGAAGCGCGAGCACAGCTACTTTGGTCGTGCTACATCAATATGCCTCGGCAGGACTAAAAGGTAAAAATGCGAGAATTTCTGCACCAGCGGAAACGGGAAAGGTTGCTACAGGAATTTGGTTTGGCTGACAAAGCTTTGGATCTCACAAAGGATGAGCTGCGCGCGCTGGCTGCCAGCTTGTTTAAGACGCAGGAAGCGGAACAAAGGCGCATCGCGCGCGAACTGCATGATGATTTATTGCAGCGCTTAAGCGTTTTGGAAATTGAACTGGTGCAGATCAGAAGAAAGAAGAATCTGACGCTGGAAAGCCTACGGCATGAGATTCACAGGCTGGAGCAGTCGGTAGGCAAACTTTCCGAGCATGTCCGCAAATTGTCGCACACGCTGCATCCTTCGGTCCTGGATGATCTTGGGCTTCAACTCGCGCTGGAAACGCTTTTACAGGATTTTCAGGCGAATCGTTCGGAGTCTGTTACTTTCACCAGTTCTGAAGTTCCGGAAAAGATTCCGCCGCCAATTGGAACAGCGTTGTATCGTATTACTCAGGAAGCGTTACACAACATTTCTAAGCACTGCGGTGCAGTTCCGGTTACGGTGAATCTGACTGGCCAAAATGGATTATTGTCGCTCACAATCCAGGACGAAGGAGCCGGCTTTGATCTGACCGCTATCAGGGGCAAAGGCAGTCTCGGCATCATTAGTATGCAGGAGCGGGCGCAGTTGATCGGCGCAACTCTGATTGTTCTTTCGAAGCTGAACCAGGGAACCACGATAAAACTCGAAGTGAAAATACCGGAACAAACGGAACCGAGTTCCTCGTTCTGAGGATGAGCCGGTTATGGAAAATCAAGTATCCTCGTTACAATGAAAACCTGAATCTTGTTCGGGTACAGGCAGAGCCCCGATTGGTTGATTCTGTACTTGCAAATCAAAGAGAGGTTCTGATTCCGCACTGGACTGTTAACTGAAAGCCATGCCGTATTTTCATGCCCATCCTCAAAAACTAGTTTTGATTTTCTTGCTGAGCTTTGTTGTTCTGCACTCTTCTGTTCTGTCAGGAGCACAAGAAAGAAAGGCTTCTCCGTCCAGCCCGAACCCCTTGCCGGAGTCTGACGGCGGAATCGGTCCTAGCGGCGAGACTCACAACCAGCCAAACGGCAGTTTAAATGTAAGAAAGAACTGCGGCGCCAGGGGCGATGGCGCAAACGATGACAGTTTTGCCATTCAGCGTTGTTTCAAGAAAAGCGCGCCCGGACAGACTCTCTATTTTCCCGACGGCATCTACATGATTTCCAAAACGCCGCGCGCGCCGTCGAATCGGGTTCTGATGGGGCAAAGCTCCCGCGCCATCTTGCGGCAGTTCAAACCACAGGATTGGGTGATGGACACGGCGTACGATTCTCCGCTGAACCTGACCATTGATACGCTCACATTCGAAAACGGCCCGGTCGGCTTGAACGGACCGGAAGGAATTGGCGCGGTCAATGTCACGGTGCGCAACAGCAGCTTCCAGAATAATTATGGTCCCTCGAATTATATGAATGGATCGTTGTTATGGGCAGGAACAGGCTTGCGGAATGCAAACATCACTCATAATCGATTTCACGGCGCAATGCCGGGCGAGACCGTGACTCAGGTGAACGGCACGCCTGATACCGACGGAGATACGCCGCGAGCGGGTTTAGCGGTGATGGGGTTCGACAGAACCTCCGTGGACCACAATCAATTTGACCTTCTTTATCAGGGCATCAAAGGCTGCCAACTGCAAACCGAACAAGCGAATAATGTTTACTTCGGCCACAATAAGTTCACGCGCATGCACCGCATGGGCATTGAAGTGCAGGACGCGGGCGGCTGCGGTCATCAGAACGTGACCAACCCGAACACAAAGAACGTTCACATCGAGTACAACACGATCACAGATTGGAATGATTATTTCTGGAACAGCTTCGGCATCTCGTGGGCAAACGCGCAAACCGCCAACATTGAAGTAAATAACAACATCATTCGCGGCTCGGAATACTATGACGCTCCCGGCAAGCCATCTATCCATCCTGGCATCGGTTTGGAAATCGGAGGCCAGCCGGCCATTGTTCATGATAACGATGTTCGCGGACCGTATGGACTGGCGATTGGAATTTTCGGCGGCTCCCGAAATTCCAGGGTTTATCGCAATTCAGCCTGCAATGTGAATCGGAATGCGGTCGCGCCAGTGATCGGCGAAGAACACGGCGGCGAAACCAAAACAACTTATCTCAATAATCGCGCCATTTATCCATGCAAGTAGCGGCGGGTCAGTCTGATGCAATGCAGGAGATAACGGTTCCAGGCCGCCGCAAGATTGAGGCATAATTGAAGGATGGCAGCGAACCGATTGACAGATCTTGAACCGAAACGACCGGACATCCTGCCTGATGTTGATCAGAAATATAGCGTTTACTGTGAAGTTGTGGCAAGAACAGTAGATGTGTTCGGAGATAAGCTGAAGGCTACGCAATGGTTGTCTCAGCGAAGCACTGACTTTAACGGAAAATCACCAATAGATGATTTGACGGATTCAGATTTTAATCCGCTCCATGTTCTTGGCCTGATTGAGCACGGAATTTATTTCTGACAAGGTTTGAAGAAGAGCTTCCTGAACCCCAACTTACTTATCCTCTCACCGCTTACCGACTCACTCATAGCAACTATGCCGATTTAAGCGGTAATAGGTGCAGCAGAGTTTCCCGGCCGATAGAACCCAAAAGGGCAGCCAGCCTTGTATGCTTCTTTACATCTTGCAACGGCGGTTCTCGAAAGACTTGCTCACACTCCCAAGAAACTAATCCCGAATGCCATTGCACTAATGAGGATCTGGATTCGCAGAGATTTGGAAGTTTATCGTTCCCTTTTCCGTGCCACCATCGCTCTGCATCGGTCCTCCGCGCTGATTAGCTGCCTTTTGCCTTCGGTGATTGTTCCCGATTACAATGTTGTTCTTTATCCTAACGCCGACCTGTTTCAAGACTGTGGAACTGATTAGCATGGAACCATTTCAATACGATCCGCGCCTTTTTTCCAGAAGATACTGTCAACGTAAAAACTCGGCGCAAGTATTTGAAATAACCGGCTAAATCACATTGCATTAACTTAGAGTAAATGGAATTATAAGTTATGCAAACAAATCATGGAAAGGGTGCCACCGGTTTGAGCGGCGCTGCACTAGAGCGGCAAAGCGAAAGGGCCGGGCGGCAACCCGGCCTTTCTGTTCCTGCTTTCCGCAGGGAGGTGATTGTATGCAACTGACCGTGAAAGTCATTACGATTTTCGGCATCCTGGAGATTAAAATCTCCTGGAAGCGAAAGAAGTAATGCATACGGGATGGCAGGTCTCGGGCCTGCCATCCCGCTCACGGTTATTGTCGCATGGATTGAGGCTCAATGGAATGGACTACTCGGAAACTTGGAACCTGAAAAGCATTCCTCGTGATGTGTTTTATAAAGAGCTATCGCGTCGCTCGTATGAAGAACGAGTGGCGCAAGGCACTATCGGCGGACGCCCGATCGTACTTCGGGTTTGCCGGAAATGCGGACAGAAATTCTCCACTGTTGCTTTGCGTAAACATCAACCGCGCTGCAGGGAATAATCCATCAGTATTTATTAAACAATGCGCAATTTATAAAACACAGAAAGCCGCTCCAGGCGGCTTAATGATTTGAATTTTTTGGTGCGGATGAGAGGGGTTGAACCTCCACGCCCTTGCGAGCGCTGGAACCTAAATCCAGTGCGTCTGCCAATTCCGCCACATCCGCACAATGCGAAGCAGAACAATTCGTTTTTTCAGGTTAACACTAGCGGCTTGTTGACCGCAGCCTAGCCAGCAGTTCCTTCAGAACACTTTGGGTCATCAACAAGTCAACCGCCTTGCTGAAAACAGGTCGCGGCAGAAATCTTGAGAATTTCCAGAACTTTTCTTCATAACTCCGGCCCAATCCGGTTTGGAAAAGTTCGGAATACAACTTGTCTGCTTCAGGAGCTTTAATTAACCTGGCTCGGGTGTACTGCATTTTTCGAAACAACGAGCTATTGTGCAGCCCAGGAAATGCAGCCGCAGCGACAGCGTTTACCGATTGCAGATGATCCTTCTGTTTTTCCCAGAGAATGCGCATGATGCCCAACTCACGGTCAAGGCGTTTTACCGAAATGTGAGTTGCCTTTTGATCGTTTTTGTCGTGCTGCCGCCATTCTGCTAAGGGCTGATCCACCGGACAAAGCTCAGTCAAAAAAGGCGCTAAGCGATGAATGACTTGTTCCGCGTAGCCGGTGAACTCTTCCGGCACCGGAAAAATGCGGGAAGCTACTTCCCGGCGCAGACTCAAATTAGTGGTCGGGGGCAGTCCGATTAGAATGCCTGCGTTCTGAAACGTTTCGGCGGCGCAATCGCCGGAAGGCATGTTCCCTAAAGGAAAAATGCCGCGCCTTTTTTGTTTATGATCCACCAGCAGCGCGCGATGAGCGCAGAACCCGGCATCTGGATTGCTGCGGAATGCGCTAACTACGGCTTGAATTTTGCCCGGCAGAAAAACATCATCGGCATCAAGCAAACAAATCACATCGCCGGAACTGGCTTGCCAGGCATTGTTCAAGCAGCGCGCCATGCCGCCATGAACGCCGCGGACCAGCTTCACGCTGGGATATTGCTTAGCGTACTGTTCAACAACTTCGCAGGAATGATCGGTTGAACCGTCGTCGCTCACGATAATTTCATCAGGCGGCAGAGTCTGGTTCAGCGCGCTTTCAATGGCTTGGCCCACATAAGGGCCATAGTTGAAACAAGTAATCAGAACTGAAACAAAAGGATGCTCATTCAGAACAGATAACGAAACAGGCCGGAAATTATCGAGTGAAATCCGCTCTTCGTCCTGTTCCATAACGGCTGTGAACGCGTTCAACCGCGAAACCATAAGTTAACCTCTTTGGTGAATTCGCTTCCCTGGCAATCCAGGACCTGAATGCGCGGCAGTTCATAACGATCCGTTTTCGTTGTTACCACGCCCCAAAAATTGGAACATCCGCAGTGGAACCCGCATTCCTGCAGCAAATCCTTGGTAATGGAGGAATAATGAAACCGCTTACCGAAAGGATAAGCAAAACTGGTCACCGGGCGTCCGGATAATTGTTCCAGCTTTAATTTGCTCGACAGAATTTCGTGTTTCTGCGCTTCAGGAGACAGATGCGAGAGTATCGGGTGTGAAACCGTGTGCGCGCCGATTTCGATGTATCGGCTGCGGGCAAGCTGAAGGGCTTCAGCTTCCGAAACGCTGCGGTATCCAGGACGGACGCGCAGCGGTTCGCCGGACCATTTTTCCAACTGCTCAAAAGCCAACTGCCGGTTTTCGACGGAAAGCACTGCAAAAGCTTCGTAAAGAGCCTGGTACAACGCTTGTCGCGGGCCGGGCGCAGCTTTCCAAGCTCTCCAACTCCGGGGCGATATTGCTTCCGTTTTTACCGTTCCGGACAAAGCGGAAAGATTCCAAGTCTGAATGCGGCCGTCGATCTGCAAGGTAAACTGATCGGGCCGGGTGCCTGGTCCCAACACCAGACGATCCAGCTCATCCCACCAGTGTTCTCGATCAGCGGCAAAAAAGCCGGTGGAAAGAAACATCGTGCTTGGCATGGCGAACTGCTCCAGAATCGGAGCGGCTGCCTTGAGATTATCCAGATAGCCATCATCGAAAGTGATGCTGACCGGACGATCCGGCAGGTCTCGATCCTGTTTCGCTGCCGTCATTGCCTGAAGCGGAATCGGATCAGCAGACGATTGAAGCACCTTCATCTGTTCGGCAAAATGATCTTCGCTGACGCAAAGCCCCCAGGGATCGGATTCCACGGTAGCTATCCGGTGGTAAACCAGAATCAATCCTTTTCGTCGAAAACGGGTGCGCAGCCGTCGGACCTGTCGCTTGGCTGTTCTGAGCGACCTCAGAATCATTGTGCCTGGTTGTGCGCGCAAATTAAGCATTCACTGCTCGGGCAAGAATCGTAACTTCGTAAGCCGGATCGTACATCTCCATTTCGCTGGCCTCCAACTCCTCGGCAACTAAGCCGTGCAGTGCCGCTACTGCCGTTAACACATTGCCGCAGCCGGTGACCTCAATGCTTTCCCGCTCGAAATAACGCTCAAATAGATTGCTGGCCGAGTGCGACGTAAAATGCCAATGCAGGTTTCTGGCGCCGCGCTGCCGATGGCCGTTCTGCAGGCCGGGCAACAGCGCCAGCACTACGCCATTCGGTTTCAGAAGACGTTTTACCTGGGTTAAAAACAGATCCGGGCTGGGCAGGTATTCCAGACAATCCGACACGAGAACACAATCGAACTGCGACGCGCTCCAAGCCTTTTCCTGAAATTGTTCCAGCGTCAGAGTTTGCAGTCCGCGAAAATCATCGGGTTCCAGCCAAACGCGCGCGCTTTCTTTGAAATGTTCGAAAGCAGCCGGTTCGCCCAGGTATAGCACTCGGCCCTGAATGCTCTTCTTGTACGCGGAAAGGGATTTCTGCGCATAATAATTATGAATGGATGTACCGCGGTTAAGGTCAAATACTCGTCCAACCGGCACTACACTGCGCAGGTTTCCAAACTTGACCTGACTGGTCGGCACCCATCCCAGTCTTTTGAGTTCACGTTCATTCAATTTCTGGTTTACCCAACCCGGAACCAGCCGGCGAAACAGATGAATGAATAATCCCGGCGGATAGTGCCGTGCTAACAGTTTTAACTTGCGGACATAACCTTCTTGGCGTGTTGTTTCCTGGAGCGCCAGTTGCGCTGCTAGATGGCGTCCGTACAGTTTTCGCCAGAACCGTATGCCCTGCCGGTAGGCTTTCTGTTCCGCCGGACTGCCGACATGTTCTTTTTGTAATTGAACAACACGCAGGGTCTCATTGAGCATGCGTTCACCGTCCTTGGACATGCTGTTGCCATGCGAACGGTATTCCGCTACCACAGTGGGATAACAAACCACTTCCGCATTCCTCACCACACGCAGGTAAAGCTCATAATCCTCCGAAGCACGTAGCGAGGAATCGAACAATCCCACCTGATTGAAAATTTCTTTTCGAAATAAACAAGTGGCTGTCATTTCGATGAAGTTGCTCCGCAGCAAAGCCTGATAGTGATTTTCGGTAACAATCTGCCGCCCGGAAGGACGCATCCAGGTTCCATTGGCGGAAACAAACGAAAAATCGCCGGAAGCCATCATGCAGTTCGGGTAAGCTTCGAGCACTCGTAAGCCGCATTCCAAAGCGTGGGGGAATAAACGATCGTCGGAATCCAGCAGAACGATGAATTCGCCACGGCTCAATCGTATGCCGGTGTTCCGCGCCGCCGGCAAGCCTTGATTACTTTGATAAATATAACGGACCGGGTATTTCTGCGCTGTTTCCGCAGTGTTATCCGTGGAGCCATCGTCTACCACAATGATTTCATGCTGCGTATAAGTTTGCTGCAGAACCGTTTCAATCGCTTCCGGCAGAAAATGAGCCTGGTTGTAACAGGGAATAACTATCGAAACTAAGGACCTGTTTTTTAATCGCGAAGCAGCCTGGGGGAGGCGCGCGCTGCTCTGGTAGGTTTCCTTTTGATGCAGCAATGTGGTAGTCATAAGCAGCCAGAATCAAATCAGTGTTGTATGTGTTTCGAATCGATTGTTTAGCGAAAATCTAGATCTAAAAACTGCCGCTCACTCCTGATCTCGTGTGGTTCGGATCAGTTTTTAGTATGCAGGGAAAGCGTTGCTGGTTGATGTCAAGGAAATTCCGAGAAACTGTTTGCTATGGTTTCCTCAAACAGAATTCACAGTTTGCGCCGTTTCGGGAACAGACATGTCAGCGACGGCGCTGTTCCCTAACACGCGCTGATAAATAGCCATTAATTCAGAGTAATTCTGCGGGCCTGTGTATTTCTGGGTGAACTCCAGGCGGGACTGCTGCCGCATCGCTGCTAATTGTTCAGGGTGAGACTGCGCCCATCGGACCTGCTCCGCCAATTCACTGCCGTTGCCAGGGGCGAAATGCAGGCCAGTTCGCCCCTGCTCCACCAGCGACGCCAAGCTGCCAAGCCTGCTGGCAATTACTGGAACGCCCATTGCAAAGGCTTCCACCAGCGTCACGGGAAAAGATTCATACCAAGTGGATGGAAGAATTAAAACTTTGGCCCGCTTCATTTTTTCAAACACTTGTTCTCTGGACTGCCAGCCTCGCCAGCGGATTGCTTCATTTTCTTTGGCCGCTTGTTCCACCTCATTCGCCAGCGGGCCATCGCCGATAATCTCAATCGGAAGCAGCGAATCCGATTTCCAGGCTTCCAGCAGCGTCCGCACGCCTTTTTCTTCCGTCAAGCGACCGAGAAACAGGGCAAACTCGCCATCTCCGGAGCCGATCCCCGGATCGATGTCCAAAAAATTAGGTTTAATGAAAATCTTCTCTGCCGGCAAGCCGCCCTCGATAAATTTATTGCGAGCGAAATTGGTTAAGGCAATATAAGCCGAAACCTTGTTTTCCCAGGTACCTAAAGTATGATGAGCAGTCAACATGGCTGCTGTTGCTGCCGTAGCCGACCTGCTGCCGCGATAACAGGAATGCACAATTGAAGGCCAAGGCAGCCGCTTTCCCAGGCAGTCTTCACAAACTCCGCCATTGCGATAAAAAGTAGCGGAAGGGCAAAGAAGCCGGTAATTGTGAAGTGTTTGCACCACCGGAATGTTTTCTGAAGCAGCCGCATGGTAACAGGCCGGGGAAACCAGCGGAAACGTATTATGAACGTGCATGATGTCGATCTGCGCTTCCCGGATCAGATTTCGCAACTGCTGGTAAGTCCAGCGATTCCAAATCGTATCGGTGATTAATTCCACCGTATTTCTTTGTTTCACGCCATCATTGTGTTCATGAAAACGGATTACCCGATGTCCGTAGCTTTCCAGCAGACTGCATTCAAGCTTAAAAACCTGGTCCTCGCCGCCCGGCTGCTGATAAGAGTTGTGAATCACAAGAATGTTCATGGGTTTGCTTTTTGCCGGCAGCGCGAGTGAAGGCGGCTGCCGTAATAAAATGAATACAAATAAGGCAAGCGACCACCGGCCAGAATTTCAGCCGGTGTTTTTTTAACTATCGATGGTCTTGAGAAATGCCGGATGCTGGTTTTAACAATGAAGAAGTCTGCAATTCAACTTCTTCGGAATTCCATTCCCGGTAGAAAGCTTTCCACCGTTCGAGAAAACGGCTTTCATCATAATTTCGCGCTGCTTGGCGTGCTTGTTTTCCCATTTCCGTTCGCTGCGCTGGCAGCATATCCAGAAAATATTTCAGCCCTTCCGCCACGCCTTCGGCAGTACGGGTCAGCAAAATTCCATTTTCCCCATCGCGGATCAGATCTTCAATTCCGTTTAAGCGCGGCGCGAGCACCGGCAGTCCGGCAGCAGCGGCTTCGTAGCTGACCAGCGAAAACGTTTCGTAAGCGGAAGGAAAAGCAAATGCGTCAGCCGCCCATAGATAAGGCTGAACCTTGGACTGCATACCGGTAAAAACCACTTTCTCCTGCAGGTTCAATCGGCGAACCTCATCCTGGTAAGTTCGGATCAGATCCACTTCTCCGCCGACTACGAGCAGCTTCGCTTTCGGATTCTGAATCGCTGCTAAAGCTTCAAGCAGCAGCGGCAAGCCTTTGCGCTCGAACTGTCCTAAGGCGGAGAACATAAAAACTGTATCTTCCGGGGCAAACCCCAAGTTCCGGCGAAACACGTCCCGGTCAAAGTCGGTGGGGGAAGCAAGCCGGGAAACATCTACTGCGTTTGGCAGCACATCAATCTTGGCCGAAGCAAACGGAAACTGATGAGCTAATTCGCGTCCCAATCCACGCGAGGGAACCAGAACTGCCTTGACTCGCTGATAGGTACTCCGCTCCAACAGCGCATGCAGCCGATGATCGAGCCAGCGCAGCACCCGCCGAAGACCGCTTCCTCCCGTTTGCCGCCAATGCTCTTTTAAGTAAGCCGTGTGGCAGAAGTGAGAATAAGAAACATCGCCAAACGCGAGATTGCTTTCCACCATTTGAATCAGGTGAAAACGCGTTTTCCTCCGCATCCGGTGGAGGAAATAAAGCACCGGCGCCAGCAGATGATATGCCACAAACAAAAGTGCCAGCGGACGCGTGGGAACCGGAACCCGGACCCATTGAATGCGATTCGGGTCCGGGTTCTCAAATTCCACCGCGAACACCGTAAACTCATGTTCCTCAGCTAACCCGCGCAACAATCGGAGGTGACAACTGCCGATGGGATTATTGGGAATGATTTTGTAGTCAAAAACGGCAATGCGCAAGCAACGAACCCTTCCCTTATTTCTTCGGCAGTTTTGCTTTGAAACTTAAACAGCCTGCACCACGGTCGATAAACCCATCTTTTGAAGATCAGCTTGAATTTCGCTCCGGTAAATGGGATTCATGGCAATAGCCACGTCCGGCTTATACTCGGCCAGAAATGCGGGTCCCACAATCTCCTGCCCGGTGCCGGCCATGAATTTGCCTTGCCGAAATGGATTGATGTCCACCACGTACTCGATATCTTCGCCGCCGCCAAGGGCACTCAGAAACGCCACGCCTTTCGACCCGGAGCCCCACACAACTGCGCGCTGGCCCTTGGTTTTCATCTGCTTGATTTCACGCTTCCAGTTATCAATCAAGGCGGCCTGTTGTTTGACGAAAAATGCGATGTCTTCCTTAGCTAACTGCGGCGCTTGACGCTCCAGTTCCGATTCGAGTTGGATTTCCGTGGTGGGCCGAGCGCTGATCATCAGATATTGATCGTCGTAATCGGTCCAGGTTTCCAGCACTTCAAACCCGGCTTCGCGAAACACTCGGGCCAGCGAACCAGCGTTGAAATAGGAACAATGCTCGTAGTAGATGTCCCAGAAAGCTAAATCCCGCAACACGCGATGCGCATCGGGAACTTGAAAGAAAACTACGCTTTCCGGCCGATCTCCCACTGCCCGCCGAACGGTGCGAATGAAATTCGCCGTGTCCGGGATGTGCTCAAGCGTCATCTTGCAGCAGAAAAAGTCGGCGCTGACGTGCGCGTATTTTTCTGAATAAAAATCAACCACAAATTCAATATCCAGATCTTTCCGGGCAGGATTGCGGTCCGCCACAAAAGCCGGATCGAAGCCGATTCCATGATTGTTGCCCAGTTCGCATAACAACGCCAGAAATTCTCCCTTGCCGCAGCCGATCTCGACGACTTTTTTGCCGTGCAGATCGTACTTCTCAATCAGAGATTCCGCCAACCGCTGATGAAAAGCGCGGAAAGTGGGCGAAAAGCCCTGTGTTTCCTCGTAAGCCGTGGAGTATTCATGAACACTCGCATCAAACAACGTGTTCGTAATGAATCCGCAGTGGCGGCAGAACCCCAACGCAATATCTCCTTTGGGATAGCTGACCGCGACTTGGCGCGTGGGCATCAGCAGCACGCTATGAACAGGAACCCGATGCACTTCATAGAAGATTTCCAGGTCGCCTTGCAAACAATTCGGGCAGTTTTTTTGAGATGGCATTATTAGGTTAAAACTCCTCTGATCGCGCCGGACCAACTCAACAGAATCATGCTCGATTCTTCTATTGAAAAGATCAAAACCGCGATGAAAACTGAATCTATTGCTCAAACAAAGAAAGCAGTGATCGCTCCCGAACTAAGCTACGGCTTCCAAAGAAAGCTCTTCATCAATCCGCCGCAAAATTTCGGGAGTTGCTTCGATGTCAAACTTTCGGGCGAAAAGTTTGCCGGAAGCTCTCAACAACGGCAGATCCCGTTCGCTTAGCGTTTCCGGATTCGGCCCTCCGCTCCAACGCATAAAATGCGGACTTTTCGATCCTGTTTCCGGCTGGAAAGGCGAGTTTCCGAGAATAGTATGGAAAAAAAGTTCGTCCGGAATAAAAACCTTTCGGAAATATTCCACAAATTTCGGCTGCAAGCGAACAAACTCATCAATATAGTTGACGGCTTCGCCGGTCAGACACCACCACTGCGAACCGCCGCAAGGATGCAGTCCACCGGGAATCGTCGGGTACAAAAACCGGGAAAAACGCACCGGCACAATCCGGCGCGGACGTCCGAGAATATTCAATCTCCAGGTCGGCAGCCGATCATAACCGCTCCAAGCCCACTCCGGATACGGAAAGGGATAGAAATACATCAGGTTTTTTCCGCGCCTTTCCTTTAAATAGGTTTCAATGGCCTGGTTTGATTTGATCGGATAATCCTGACCGCTTAACAGAACAACATGATCGAAATGAGATTTGAGAGAAACCAGGGTGTGAATGCAGTTGAGAGTTGCCTCCACCAGCGTGAAATCACCCCAAACGCAGTCCACTCGCTTCGCCCAATGCACGCGGGAAGAAGCTAGCTTTTTGAAAGCCGCTTCCCATTCGGGACCGGAACTGCTGCGGTCCACATGCACCACAAATGTTCGCCCGTGAGCATCGAGCCGCCGCATCAATTGAATCAATTGTTCCGGATTTTTATGGGCAAGAATAAGATAAGCAAGGCGAAGCGGTGAACTCGCTTCGCCTTGCGCCGATTGATTGCCGATCACCGACGAACCTGCTTGGTTGGGCAACTTACCGCAAACATATCTGCACTACGGTTGATAAACCAGAACTCCTTCTTTCACGCCTTCCTGATCGTAGGCGGCAGCAATATCCTCCGGCATGCGGCTCAGATCGGTGCCTTTCATAAAGTCGCGCAGCGAAGTGCCGGTGCATTCAGAATCAATATTGGGAGCGCCAATCTTGTTCTTGACATCATTGATATCCACCGTGCGGAAATCAATGCTGAAGCGAGTTTTGCCGGAGTTATTCGGCACCGTGGAATGCATTTGGGCTCCGGAAAACGCCACAATGCCGCCCGGCCCGGTGACAATGCGCATCTGCGGATCGAGTTCCATCGGCTGTTCCGGCTTAGGTTGCTTCCGGGTGTCGGATTTAATATGCTGCGCCGCGCTGGCGCGGCCCGTGCTGTTCCACTCGTAATAATTGAAGTCTTTGGAACCGTTTTTCACCGGTTCGCTCCAATAACGCGGATGAAACGCCATTGAGCTGGCCGAGGAAATCTCATAAATCGGCAGCCACCAGTTAATCTGGCACATCGGAGCCGAGTACCAGGTGTCGCGGTGCAGATGGTGGGCATAGCCGACGCCGGAAGTAAGATACCCGTCGGAGGTGACGGCGCGCAGCCGCGGCACGTCCAGATAGGTCGTTTCCGGATCGCAGCCAAAGTCTTCCAACATAGCTTTGATCAGGCGTTTTGATTCCGGATGATGAATGAATTTCGGCTTTAAAGGACCAAAAATCTCGACGAATTTTTCCACCGACATTTCATACTGCGCGGTGACCGGATCGAGGCCGGCAAAAGCTTCTTCAATCATGCTCGCGGCAAAATCGGTAAATGCTTTGGAACTGGGCCGCGCCGAAAAAGCGAATAACTGCCCGTCGTAAAGCAGTTCGCGCCGTTGTTCGTCGCTGACGCTCGAATCCACATAAAGTGTATTGTTGTTCATTCTCAAAAATCTCCTTCGGTGTTACACGTTGACGGTGGCCAGTTCAGCCGTTCTGCTTTCTACGACTACCGGGAACGGAATCGGAACAATGAATTTTCCGCCCTGTTCGCTGAAAGCTTGTTGTTGTTCCATGATTTCGGTGGCAAAGTTCCAGGCCAAAATCAAAAGATAATCGGGTTTCGCTTCGAGCAGTTTTTTGGGCGAGTAAATCGGAATGTGATTTCCCGGCATATAGCGCCCCTGCTTAAATTCATTGAGATCCACGATGAAGTCGAGCAACTGAGTATCGATTCCGCAGAAGGCGAGCATCGTGGTGGCTTTCGCTGCGGCGGCGTAGCCTGCAATTGTTTTGCCTTGCTTTTTCAGATCGTGAAGCAGCGTGGTGAGTTGATCGCGAACAGCATGAACGCGGTCCGCAAATGTCCGGTAATATTCCATTCGATCCACACCGGCGTTCTTTTCTTCGGCAAGCAGCGACAAGAAGCCGGGCTGCCGATTTTCCTTCTTTTCGACGAACAAACGCAGCGAACCGCCATGGATCTTGGTCCGCTGCACGTCGTTCAAGAACAAGCCGCGGCTGCGAAACAAGTGATCAAGCGCAATCACGGAAAAATAGCAAAGGTGCTGATGGTAAATCGTGTCGAACTCACAATGCTCAATCAGATCCACCAGATACGGACACTCAATTACCGCCGCGCCTTCTGGTTTAAGCAGCGCGGTGAGCCCGTCCACAAAACCGTTCAGGTCAGCAACGTGCGCCAGAACGTTGTTGGCCAGAAACACATCCGCTTGGCGACCCTCAGCCCGTAGTTTCTCTGCCAGATCACGCCCGAAAAACGTACATAGGCTTTCCACTCCGCGCTCCCGCGCTTTCTTCACCGGGCCTTCAGCCGGATCAATGCCCAGCACTGGAATGCCTTGTTCCACGAAATTGCGCAGCATGTAGCCGTCGTTTGAAGCAGCTTCGACCACCAGACTGTTGTTGTCCAGTTTTCTGGTTTCGATTAGGCGGCGGGCGCTTGCACCAAAATGCTCCAGCAGTTTTTTCGAAACCGACGAAAAATAAGGATAATCGCGGCAGAACAGGATTTCCGGCGGCACGGTTTCGCTGATCTGCACCAGCGCGCAGTGTGGGCAGAACACCAGATCGAGCCAGGCGAAAATCTCCGGCTGATTCAACTGCTCGCGGGTGAGCAGCGCATCAGCAAGCGGAGTGTCGCCAAACGCCAGAATCGGCTGCACGCCGGTTTGCTGGCAGGAACGGCAGCGGAACTGGGAATAATCTTTCATGAACGCGCTCCTACGGTTTCAAGCTGCGAATCGCTGGTTGATTTTTTCTTATCAGTCCAGCGAAGACTCTGATCCAGTTCGCCTTCCGCGATCAGATGGCGGATGTGGGCAATGCGCTTATATTTCACGCCTTCAAAGTCATCCACTTTCAGGCCGATGTTCTTGTAAGTGGAATAAAGTTCTTCGGCACCCTTGCGGGCATCCCACGCGGGAACAAACGAGGGCAGAACGCGCCGGATTTTGCTGCAATTTACCCGGTAGCAGCGCTTGTCCGGACCAGCATCGGCAGCGTACTCGATTTCTGTGCCGGGGACGGTTTCTTTTACAATGTCGGCCAGTTCGCGGATCCGATAATTGTCTTCCGACCGGCCCACATTGAACGCTTCGTTGTGAACCAGATCGAGCGGCGCTTCGAGCACAGCCAGAAACGCGCGCGAAATATCCTCAATGTGAACAATCGGCCGCCACGGGGTGCCGTCGCTTTTGATAAACACTTTGCCGGTGGCGTAAGCCCAAGCCACCAGGTTGTTCAACACCAGATCAAACCGCAGCCGGGGCGAAACGCCGTAGGCCGTGGCGTTGCGCAGAAAAGTAGGGCTGAATCGGGAATCGGCCAGCTTAGCTACATCCTGTTCCACCCGCACTTTCGAGATGCCGTAGGGCGTTACCGGATTAAAAGCCGAGCTTTCATCCAGCAGATCGTCGCCGCCCGCTCCGTAGTTGCTGCACGAAGAAGAAAAGATGAAGCGCTGAATGCCCGCTTGTTTGGCTAGTTTCGCCAGGCGAACCGAAGCCAGATGGTTGATGTCGTAGGTGAGATCCGGATCAAGATCGCCCAGCGGATCATTCGAAAGACCGGCTAGGTGCAACACAGCATCGAAGCCTTCGAGGTCTGCCGCGGTCACATCCCGCACATCCTTGCGGATGGTGGGAATTTCCTGCAATCCCTCTCCGAACGTGCAGCGTTCGAAGAGATTGCTATCCAATCCCGTTAATTCGTGGCCGGCTTTGTGCAGCATGGGCACTAACACTGTGCCGATGTACCCCTCGTGCCCCGTCACTAATACTCGCATTGAAATCCTCCCAGATTTTCCAGGGTGCGTTTCCGCTTTCCCACATTGTTTCTAAAATTTTCTTCTCGCGAATCGTATCCATGCACTGCCAGAAGGAAGAATGGCGGTAAGCCATCAATTGCCCTTCCTGCGCCAGCCGTTCAAGCGGCTCTTTTTCAAAATGCGTCAAATCATGATCGATGTAGTTGAACACTTCCGGTTCGAGCACGAAAAACGCGCCGTTGATCCAGCCTTCTTTGGTTTGGTTCTTTTCCGAAAATTCCGTGATCTTATCGCCGGTCATTTCGAGATGTCCGAACCGAGCCGTGGGCCGGACAGCGGTAAGCGTCGCCAGCTTGCCGTGCGCGCGATGAAATGCCAGCAGCTCGTGTAGATTCACATTAGCCAAGCCGTCGCCCCAGGTCAGCATGAACGGCTCATTGCCGATGTAGGGCTGAAGGCGTTTGATGCGTCCGCCGGTTTGGGTAGGATTGCCGGTGTCCACCAACTGCACCGTCCAATCAGGAACGAAGCTGTCGCCGGTGCGCTTCACTTCACCCGTTCGCATGTTCACGGTGAGATCTCGGTTCAGCGAACAATAATCCATCATGTATTTCTTGATCACTTCGCCCTTGTAGCCCAAAGCGATCACAAAATCATTGAAGCCGAACTGCGAATAATACATCATGATGTGCCAGAGAATCGGCTTGCCGCCAATTTCCACCATCGGCTTCGGTTTTACTTCTGTTTCTTCCGCCAAACGCGATCCGAGACCGCCGGCTAAGATAGCCACTTTCATGCTGATTTTCCTCCTGCTGGGGTGAGTTCGGTGGCGGGCATTCTCGCCATCTGAATGTTGTAAAGTACCTGGTCTGCCGCAATCAGAAGGTCTTTCATCATGCGGCGGAAATGTTTAGCAATCCACGGCGCGAGCAGCAGGAGTCCTTTGCAACGCAGGGACAACGGCAGGGGGGCCTTCCAAACCGAAAGAAAATACTCGCGCAACTGTTTCCATTCCGGAAACGAGATTGTTTTTGCTTTCGTCGGGTCCCACCATTCCGGGCTGGGCAGAGTTCCGTGGCGATTGGTTAAACGGAAGCGCCGTTTTTTCACTTTCACGCGCACCGGCAGGGACTTCGAAGACTGGCCGCTGTGCCGCGTGCTGATGAAAAGATAGTCGGGAACTTCATAAAACTTTCCGAGCAAACCCATCTGCGCCAGCAACACTCCGTCGCTGTTCACATAGCTGCCCTGCGGCGGCAGTTGTTTCAGCGCATCCATCCGCATCACGCCGAAAATCTGATAGCACATATGATCGTTCAACAGCAGATCGCGCCAGCGGACCAACGGATCCGGGGAATCGGTCGTCAAAGGCCAGTGATAATCTTCCAAGAATTTGCCGTTTTCGTCGATCACCGTTGTTTTTGAATGCGCGACCACGATTGAAGGATCGCTTTCCAAAGCTTCAATGCAGCGTTCCAGAAATTCCGGCTTGCAGATGTCGTCGCAAGCCGCCCATTTGAAGTACTTCCCGGTTGCCAGAAAATAAACGCGTCGCACATTCCAGCCTGCGCCCCGGTTCGTGTCGCTGCGATAAAACCGGATTCGTTCATCGCGGGCGGCGTATTCCTGGCAGATATCCGCAGTCTGGTCCGTGGAAGCATTGTCAGAAATAATCAGCTCGAAATCGGTGAAAGTCTGGCTCAATAATGAATCAAGCGCTTTGCGGATGAAGCGTTCCCCGTTATAAACAAATAATCCGATGCTTAGAAGAGGGTTTTTAGGTGTCAATGGGCGAAAATCTCCAACGAAAATAAATTTAAGATGACGAATCAGTTTTCAATCACAGGGCGCAAGCGGCGAAATGGTTTCTACACAAGCCCTTTCAAACGTGCTAAAAGCTGCTTGATGGCGCTTTGCCGCGACATCAGGTTAATGGCATAGTCAAACAAGAACAAGGGAAGATGAACAGAATACTGCCAGAAGCTGACGTACCTGGCTTTCGGCTGTTGGCGCAAGTTCAACATGTATTCCCGGTGCCGCTTCCGCATCAGCGGATCGCGCCTTAAACGAGCAGCCAGATAGTTGAGATACAGCAGGTAAGTGCTTCCTTCTACCGGGGTGAGCTGCGCTGCTAATTCCGGACTCTTTTTCTGTAGAAAACTTTGCTGGCACTGCCAAAGCTGCCGGCAGATAGCGATTTCTCTTTCAAAAAAAGCAGCCGTTACTCGCTTTGTTCCGTAACTGTTCGCATTGTGAAGCCGGTATTCGGCCAAAGGCTCATCCACCGTGGCAATCGGACTTAACAGCGGGGCCAAACGCATGATCACCTGGTCCGGGCAGATGCCTAAGGGCCTTTTGTCCGGCAGCGGGAATAACCACTCTGCGATTTCGCGGCGCAGGCTCAAACCGGAAGTCGGCGGCAGGTAGGCCACCATGCCGCCTTGCCGAAGAATTGTTTCCGGCCCTATCCAACCTGCCGGAAGCTGATCTGACAAAGGCCACACCCCTTGGTGCTTTCCTTTGCTATTCATCCGAATCACGCGATGAACGGCAAACCCGGATTCCGGATGGGCGTGATAAGCGGCCACCATCCGCTGCACTTTTTCGGGCAGAAACAAGTCGTCGGAATCGAGCAAGCAGATCACTTCGCCTTGGCTCGCCGCATAAGCGGCATTGAGCGCCGAGCCATGCCCGCCGTTCTGCTTGCGCAGTAAACGGATACGTTTATCTTTGCGGACGTAGGACTCAATCACCGCAATCGAGGAATCGGTTGAGCCGTCATCGCAGATAATCAGTTCAAAATAATCGTAGGTCTGCGCCAACGCGCTTTCAATCGTTTGGCTGATGTAGCCGGCGTAGTTGTAATTGGCGACCAGAATGGAAACTAACGGCCGCTCTGACAAGGGCGAAAGCGCAACCGGCTCAAGCGCAACGGCTTGCTTCGGTTCAACAACAAGTGAAGACATGGTTTTGGTCACGTTAGCTTTGACCGATTAATTCGGGCTCCAAAGTCGATCCGCCTGGAACAGGAGTTAAGAATCTTGTTTTCTTCGAAAGTGGGCTCAAACCGCGATAGCGCAGAACAATTTCGAAAGCCACTAAACAGTAGATCTGCGTAATCACCGCCGTCAGCGCCATGCCGAATAAAGACAACCTTGAAGCCAGCAGAATGCCGATGCCGACGTTCAGAATTCCCGAAGTAAACACAATCAGATTAAATTCCTTGTCCAGGCCAAGCGGCAGTAGCCATTGAAACACCACCACGCTTCCCACTGTGATGAGTGGAATCATCAGGCCAAACAAGCGCAGAGTAGGAATGGCAGGAACAAAAGCCGCTCCTAGAAATGTACGCACGAGCAGCGGCGCTCCGAGCGTGAGCATCAAACCGAACACCGCGCTTAATCCACCGAGCATGGCCAGGCTCATGCGGACGATTTTCAAGCTTTGCTGCCGATCTTCGCTGATCTGCTGTGATTGATGAGGAAACAAAGCCTGGCTGATCGGCCATAGAGATTGACCGGCGATTTGCCGGATTTTATCGGCGCCCGCGTATAAACCAACCGCAGTGGGCGAAGCGAAAACACCCAGAATGAATCCATTGGCGGAAGTCGTCAGGCCTTGCGAAGCCCGAAACAGGAACATCGGCCAGCCAATCCGCAGCGCCTGCCCGATGAGCGGCAGCCGGGGCCAGCAAAAGCCGACCTCACGGTAAGCAACTACGACCGTGATCGCATGAGACACAGCGCACCCGATCGCCTGCGCAGCCATCACTTTCCAGCCGTCAGCAGGAGAATGAACCAGCACAAAAATGCTCAAGGTGGCAATCACTTTTCCGGCAATATCAAGACCGCCCGCCCAACGCATTCGCTGTAGCCCCTGGAAGTACCAGAGCATGTTGATTCCCTGCCCTACGCCCCACAAGGTGCTTGCCCAAAACAACGCTTCCGAAGGAGCTACGCGAAAACTAAAGCGGCGAGTGACAATCGCGCCCGCAATGCCCAAAATCGACAACAGCACTTTTGCGCCGAGCACGCCAGCCACCAGTTCTTGCAGCTTTCCGCGGTCCTGAGAAAATCGCGCTGTTTCCCGAGTCGCGGACAAATCAAATCCGTATTCCACCAGGATGGCGATGATGGAACCGATTGCTTGCGAAAAAAGCACGGCGCCCCATCCGGAAGGATGAAGCGTTCGTGCCAAATAAGGAAACGTAATCAGCGGCAGCAGATAGGTGCAGCCCTGCACGCCATAAAGCGTCACGATATTGACTAGAATTCTGCTGAACGCTGGTTTGCGCAGATTGAAATTCATGAGGAACGAATCATTTCAGACCTTTGCGGCGCTGTTTTTATGGGAACGCTCTAATAAGCGCCCATTCCTTTTAGAACCAGAAACGGTGTTTCCAGAATGATTTTGATGTCCAGCAGCAAAGACCAGTTCCGAATGTATTCCAAATCAAGCCGGACCATGTCCTCAAACGACAAATCGCTTCTTCCGCTCACCTGCCACAATCCGGTGATGCCCGGCTGAACGCCGGATCGGCCTTCAGCCCAAGCCGTGAAACGGCGGCTCATGCCATCGGGATCTAGATCGGCAGCAGGCAGCGGACGCGGCCCGACCAAGCTCATTTCCCCCCGTAGAACATTAAACAGTTGCGGTAGCTCGTCCAAACTGTACCGGCGCAGGATGCGACCTAGCGGCGTTACTCTCGGATCATTGCGCATTTTGTAAATATGCCCGCCCTTCTCATTGGATACGTCGCGCCGGGCGCGGTCGGCGTTAATGTACATCGAGCGGAACTTCAGGAATTTGAAATATCGTCCGCCTTTTCCGACGCGGAATGAATTGTAGAGAACAGGACCATCGGAGGTCAGTTTCACCAGTGCCGCAATCAGAATCAACAACGGCATCAGCAGAACCAAGGCAAATGCCGCAACGGTGAAATCAAACGCCCGTTTGACTTCTTCCTGGGTACGCGTAAAGCGAACCGGAACCATTTCGACCATCGGCAAGCCATACTGCGTGCTAAGCGAAAGACGAACGGGTTCGCTGGCGAAATTTACCGCATAGCCGACCGTGACGCCCATGCGTTTCAACACATGATTGCAGGTTTCCAGTTCACGACCCGTAACCGAGCCGTTCAGCACAATCACCTGGTCCAGATGCTCGCGGTTGATCAGCTCAGCAAGTTCGTTGGTCGTGCCGAGCACCGGCACAGGCCCGGCTTCGGTTCTGTGATGTCCGGAAGGAACAATCAAGCCGCGTATGAATCGGTTAGCCTGGAAATTTCCCAAGCTATCGAGCATTCGCACCGCTGCTTTCTCGTCACCCATCAAAGCTACCCGCACCGGAGGCGGCCAATACTGCTCCGAGCGGATGGCGATAGCAAGCGACAAACAACGCGCCGCTGCCAGCATGACAAAGCTGACCGGGATCAATAAAATCACAAACGACCGGGACGTTCCGCCGCCCAATTCGCGCGTGAAAAACGTGACAAGCACAGTGACCACAGCTACCACCACCGTGCATTCCACCACGCGCGAAAAACTGTTCCAGAATCGAACCGGCTGCGAACTCCGGTGCAATTTCAACCGAACAACAATTGCCGCCCAGAGCATCAAGATAATGTCCAGCGGAGGCGCGGTCGCCCCTGCCTGCCAAAGAGTGAAATGGCGCCAAGCCGAAGGATTGACAACCACCCGCAGATTGATGGTGATCAGAAACGCAGCCGCCAGCGCGAGAAGCCCCAGGGCGAGCTCCAAAATATGATGACGACGACGATCTTGTACGAGCATGCTGAACTCCGTTGCACTACGCTTAATAACGCAAAGTACTTTATAGAAAATCAAAGAATGGAAATCTATCGGGACAGACCCAAATCAACTCTCAACGCTCAGGAGCGAGTGGATTTGGCGTATTCCGCATAACTGCTGAAGTAAGAAGGATCTTCCGCTTTCGGATTCCAATCGTTGAGAATGGTTCCGATCACTTCAATACCGTCTTCCGAAAGCCTCCGGTGCGAAAAGGCCAACTGTTCGCCGGTGGTGCGCCCCGCCCGACACACCAGAATCACCCCATCCGTATTCCGCGATAAGAGGCGAGCATCGGTTAAAGCCATCATAGGCGGACTGTCGAGCAGAATGAAGTCAAACTTCATGCGCACTTCTTCCAGAATTTCCGGCAGTCGCGTCGAATGCAAAAGTTTGGGAAGATCGGTGGCAGCTTCGCCGCTAGGCAGAATAAACAGATTAGGGTAAGCGGTTTGTTTAATAACGGGATCAAGCGAACTGCTTTCCCAGGTAGAACTGAGCGCATCAGCCAGCCCCAATTCATTCTGCACTCCAAAGAGCGCGCTTAAACGGGGCCGCCGCAGATCGCCGTCAATAATAAGCACCTTGCGCCCCGATTCGGCTAAAGCTAAACCGAGATTGGAAACCGCTGTGGTTTTTCCGGCTTGCGGATGCGGACTGGTCATCAGAATAATACGGTTCCGGTAGAAGCTTTCGCCGTACATGACGAGCGAAGTCACCAGCGAGCGAATCGATTCTTTCACGAGTGATTCATTGCCGTGCCAACTGCTGATTGCCAACGGCACGGAATCTGAATTCTGTTTCACCGGGCTCAGAGCCAGCGTTTTCGTGCGCGTGGTGAGCAGCGGAGTACGGGCGATCGCTTTGGTGGAAGGAATCACTCCCAATTCCGGCACCGCGATCAGCTTGATGCTTTCGCCCGGCATCCGGATGCTGCGATTAGAACGTTCGCGCAACAGGATCAGCAGAAGCGAACTCATAGCCGCGGCCAGAATGCCGATTCCCAGATCCTGCCCTAAGTTCGGCTTATAGGGAGCCGGTGAAGGTTTAGCGGCGTTAGCAATCCGGATATTGCTGGCCCGCAGCGCGGAAACTACGCCGGCTTCTTTGACGCGCTGCAGCATGGATTGATACACTTCGCGGTTGGCTTCCACCTCGCGCTGCAGCATGTTATAACGTACCTGCGCCAAGGATTGGTTTGACACCGTACCTAACTGTTTCTGGTAAGTTCCAGCGAGCAACTGCTCGCGGCGCCGGGAAGCTTCATAATCGTTTTGAATCCGGTGAACAATGGTGCCGCGTTCCCGCTCCATTTCCGCTTGCAGTTCATTGATCTGCGATTGGATATGCTGCACCTTCGGGTGTTCCGGCGTAAAAGAAGATTGCAGATCCGCTTTTTGACGATTCAGATCCGCCAAGCGGCTTTTATAATCCCGCAGCGCGCCGTCATCGGACACTTTCGGCAGCGCGTCAATCGGGCTGTTCTTCACCAGCTCCAATTGAGACTGCTTATCGTCCAGATCAGCTTCGGCCCGCGCCAGGTCGCCTTGCACTTGACGCAAACGCTCCGCCGCAATGCTTTCCCGCGAAGCGTCGGTGTAAATAAGACCGGTGGAATGCGCGTAAGCTTGCAGCGCATCTTCCGACCGCTGCAGTTTCAGTTTCATATCCCCAAGCTGGCCGGTGAGAAACTCCCCGGTGCGCGCGGCGGCGTTCCAACGAGCTTCCTGGACTTGTTGGATGTACTGGTCGGCCAACGTATTGGCCGTATCGGCGGTCAGCTTCGGATCGGGTCCTTCCAGCGTCACGGAAATCAAACTGGCCTGGCCTTCCGGTTTCACCTTGGCTTGTCGAATTATATTGCGAACAATTTCTTCTCCGCTCAACGGCGCGGCATCGCCTTTCAAGCCAACCTCTTGCAGCAGCTTCTTGAAAGCGCTCTGGTGATTCAGAATGGCTGCCGGCACGGTGGGACCCACAATCTTGGCCGTTCGATCGATCACCTCGTCCGTGGTCAACAGCTTGGTTTGTGTTTCGAGGTACGTATCGGCGCTTTGCATGGCAGTGTTCGGATCGAGAGCCTTGTTATTCAGGAACTCCTCGTTCACGGCCAGCACTTCCAACAGCACCTTGGATTGGTAAGTTACCGGAGACAGTTTTGCCCATAACAGAGACAAAACCAGAAAACCGGAAAACAGGATCGCGATCGGAACACGATAACGCCGGAGAAGCACGGAAAGTCGCAGTGGTTCGCTGGATGCTCCTGACCCCGGAATATCAGCGGTGACGTTGTCGAGCCATCGCGGAGGCTCAATTGCTTTATTTTCGCGTTTAATAAGTTGTTGGTTATTCTGCATTCACAATCTCCGTTGATCCTATAAGCGCCAGATCACTAATCCGGTTCCGATATTCACCGCCGCTTCCGCCGCCCGGATGGTAGCGTTCTTCGACACGTTGTTCGGAATAAATAAAATGTCGTCGGCATGCAAGCTCACGTCGGGTGATTTTCCATCCATGATTTTGCTGAGATCGGCAGCAATCTCTTTGCGTTGCGGGCTGCCCGGCTCCAGTCTTAGAATTCTGGCTTTTTTAGGCGCCGCCGTGCGCATCAAACCACCCGCCAGCGCGACACATTGCAGCGAGGAAAGCGTGTCGTGGTCGTCTAAAACAAAGCCGCCCGGTTTGCCCACCTCGCCCAGCACGTAAATTAACTGAGCTTTGGGAACGGTAAGAACGTCGTTGGGCTCCACCACCAGGTTTTCTTCCGCCTTCCTGCCGTTCATAATCTCGCGCAGGTTTACCGAAGCCGTGCTGATGTGACCCGTTGCATCCGTTTTGGCGTTCGGCAAAGGAAGCGCTCCGTGGCTCAGATCGCGCGTAATAATCACAACCCCTCCGGCATCTGTACGAAGACCGCCGGCCATCGAGATCACTTCCATCAGAGTTTTCCGACCGCGTAGTTGCAGAACGCCGGTGGTGTTTACCGCGCCCATCACCGACACCGGCTGACTACGGAAATCACTTACCAGCACGGTTACTTGAGCGTTGGTGACATACTTCGTCAATCGCTTGGACAGTTCTGTTTCCAGTTGTTCCACCGTTAACCCGGCGGCATGAACACGCCCGATCATCGGTACCGTGATAAAGCCGTCCGCTCCGACAGGGATCGGCTTATCCGAAATCTCTTCGGCCTCATAAGCGCGCAGCACAATCTGGTCATCCGGTCCCAGCACGTAATTGGCCCCCGCCGACAAAGAACGGGAATCGTTGACAGGACCAGCGCCAAGGCTGGACGGCGCGCTTGTCACCGTTTTACTGACTGCCCCCGGCGCCGGCGTTTGCGCGCTTAAAGACGCCCACAAGGCAGAAAAACAGGTTAGCGTTTTCCAGGTTTTTTTCATCGTTTCACTCGTTTCACCTAATGAGGCAGTCGCCTCGGGGAAATTGATTTTAAAGTTGATGTTTTTGCAGGAGCGGAACTTAACACCTGCAGCAAATGATTTTTCAGATCTTTCAGCGTCAGATCGAAAGCGTCGAGGCGCTTGGCAATGTTTTCCAACTCCTCGCGGGATAAGGATTCGCTTGAAGCGGAAGCCACTTGGCCCATCACCGCGGCGCGCGCAAAATCGGAAATGCTGCGGGCGCCCAGTGAAACTGCCGTTTTTGACAGTTCCTCAAATTCGCTTTCGGCAAGGCGGAAGGTAACAGCGTGCGTTCTGTTTTTGAACACGATTTTGTTAGTAGTGACTTAAGTTGATTTCGATACTGCTTTGGCGCGGACGGCTGCGATGGAATCGAATCAACAGGAAACACCGAACTCAGGCGAGTTCACGTCGGTGAGAACAACGCCTTCCTGATTCGGCGCTACCCATTTAGGATCAATTTCAATCAACACAGACCGGCATAACAAACTGACGGAAAGAACCAAACGCTGCGTTTTCCGGATGCTGACCAAAATGCCGCGCAAACCCGCTAAAGGACCGTTGATGATTTGAACATTATTGCCTAGGTCCACATAACTGCAGCGTTCTAAAGGAACTTGGGATTTCACCGCCATACGCAGCGATTCAATCTGTTCTTTGTTGGCGGCAATCGGGGAAGCACCAGCCCGCACTACATCCACCACGCCGGGCGTGCTCAGAATCGGCAGCATGGCAAACCGTTCCACCAAGCAAAAAATATAGCCTGGAAATAACGGCAGGTCCACGTGACGAAGTCGATTCGCCCACTTGCGTTTTTCTCTGGTTAAGGGCAAAAACTCACGACAGCCTCTTTCACGCAAAGCCGCAGAAACGGCTTTCTCGTGCCTGGGCCGCACCCGAAAAGCGAACCACTCTTCGGCTTTGTTTTCGGCTTGTGTATATGGCTTCATACCTGATCCTTGCTTCCTGAAAACCCAAGCTTTCTTAATTGGAGGACCTTGTTGTGTAGCAAGACAGAGCTATCGCTATCTCAACGTCCACTGCAGCTTTTGATTCACTGACTGCGAGGAGGATGAGCTTTGATGTTACCGAGCATGCTGCAACTCGTCAACGCTCTGAACCTAGGCGATGGTTCTAGTATTCATGCTGTTCTTCCTAGAACTGATCGCCCACAACTTAAAAATCCCGGCTGATTGCTTTTCATTTAAGCCAGCAATCCTACCGTAAACCACTTAAAACTCAGGACTTATTTACTTAATACATATCGGCAAGAATTTTTCATTCATTACCGGAAAAACTATAGGACTTTCTTTAAAAGATTTTCCTGGCCTGCTCAGACTGTTGCAGAATCGCAATCAAACTCCGACAATCACTTGCTTCCAGCACTCCAAAGTGGAAGACCATTACAGTCTTAAGCTGGTCCGGCTCATCAGCGCAAAAGCTTATAGCCTTCCAGCCTCACTACCAGGCGAATAAACTCAACAACCCCTGTTCATATCGATAACAAAAATCTGTGTCGGACACCATATGTCTTCGAAAGCTGGCCAGAATAGGAAAGCCAGGATTACTACACTCACCAGAGCCTACGAAAAACTTCCCCCTTCTGCCGCTAGTTTTCAGGTTTCCAGCCTCCCGCTGAAATATCAGCGTTGCCGCATTCTGTCGAAATATGGTGTTTTTTCAAGTGCCATTTGTTGTCCAAACAAGGTTTTTCTGATCCATCAGAAATGCTCTACTTCGTCGCAGAGCATGGTTTTGCTCTCGCCCCCGCCATTTCTAGCAGGTGGAGGTCCAATGTCGCCATAAGAGCGCAGAAATCCAATCTGCCTTTTTAACTGCCAAGTTCGGGTCCGGTTTGCTGGCAGCTTCTTGTTTAACAAGCCATGAACCTTTTCGCTAATAACGAGAACCAAACGGTAAACGATTACGTTATTGTTCGCGTGGTACTAACACTACCGCAGGTGACTAAAAGTGCGGAAGTCACAAACACGAGTGCCACGCTCAGTTGACTGATGCAAAAGACCGGCTTGGCAGGTTTCCGGGGAAAACTGTTCTGGTTCGCGGTTTCTCATGAGCCTCGGTTTATTCTGGAGTTATTCAGCCACATGAACTTCGAACACACTCAATTGGTTTATCCTGCGGACCGCCGTTTAGGAACTGATTGAACTATGCGCCAGCAGGTGACTTCCCGTTTTATTCAGCTTCTGTTCTGTTTTTGTCTGGTGGAAACCTGCTCTGCGCAGGTCCGATTAACTTTGCAGGAAGCGTTAAACGAAGCTACGCAGGTGAATCCGCAGTTAACGGCGGCGCGGGCGCGCTTGGATGAAGCTCGCGGACAACGCACCCAGGCAGGTCTGGCACCCAATCCGCGGTTTGTTGTTCAAGCTGAAGATTACCGATTTTGGGGCAGCCAGCCTCATGCTTTCGCAGATACCACTGAGGACTACGCGTATCTGGGCCAGACTTTTGAAACTGATCGAAAACGAGCTAAACGGGTGGAGGTTGCTTCCTCGGTCGTGCGCCAAACGGAAACTGAGCAGGATCTGCTGATCAGACAAATCCGTACCCACGTCATTAGCGCTTACTGGAACGCTGCCGGCGCGACTCGAATCCGGAATTTGCTTCAGGAAAATCTGAAAACGTACGACGAGGACGTAATTTATAACCGGAATCGCGTCCACGAAGGAGTGATGGCGGAAACCGACCTGATGCGTCTTGAATTGGAACGGGACCGCGTGCGGCTACAGGGAATCACCGCAGCGCGGGACGCGGACGAGGCGGTGATTGAGCTTTACCGCTCGATTGGCCGCGCCGATTTTCCCACTGTTGTTCTGCTGGACTCGTTAGATAACATACCAGCCGTTACACTGCCGGACATGAAGCAGATTTTCGGCGCGCGCCCTGAGCTGCAGGTTTCCCGCGAGCTTGTAACTGAAGCGCAATCCAACATCAGGCTGCAGAAAGCAAACGCGAAACCGGACCCGGAAGTATTCCTCGGTTACAAGCGCGAACTTCAGTTGAACACTTTATATGGAGCCGTGCAGGTCGATTTGCCGATTCGCAACCGAAATCAGGGAGCCATTGCCAGCTCGGAAGCGCAACTTCGCTTGAACCAAGCAAATCTGGCGACTACGGAGATCAACATTAAAGCGGAAGTGGCAAGCGCGGAGCGGGCTTACCGGAATGCGCTTGAAATTTTCCAAGCCTTTCCGACTACTCGGACGCGAGCGGAAGAAGTGGAGCGGCTAGCCCGAGCCGCTTACCGCGAAGGCGGAATTGATCTCATTCGGCTGCTTGATGCGGAGCGCAGCCGAATTGAAGTGGAAACGGAGTACGCGCGGGCGCTGGTAGATTTGCAGCAGAGAATTGTTACTCTCCAGCTTGCCATTGGCGGCGACGTAAACGCATTAGCAGGAAAAACGCGGTGATAGCCAAAATACAACAAGGGCTGGCGGCAGTTTGCCTAGGCATCCTTTTAATTTCCTGTCACAAACAGGATGAGGGCTCCGGCAAAAAGCAAGATCAACAAAAAGATTCTCCATCAAAAGCATCCGACGGCAGCAGCGAAATTAAAGTTGAGGGCGAAGCGCAGCGGCAGGCCGGAATTCAGGTCGCTACGGTGGAACTTCGCAGCATAGCGCAAAGCCTTACTGCTGCCGGGCAGATCACGATGGACGAAGAAAAAACGGTTCACGTAGGGGTGTATGCTTCCGGTCGCGTTACGGAACTTCACGCCAACATCGGTGATTTGGTTCATCGGGGAGCGGTTCTCGCCCGGCTGCATAGCCACGACGTGCATGAAACCCGGGCCGCCTACATCAGCGCGCAACAGGAAGTGCAGCGCCAACAACAGATGGTGGAATACCAGCGCCGGATGCGCGATCGAATGAATCGCCTTTTCGCTTTAAAAAGCGCTTCAGCGCAGGAAGTGGAAAAATCCGAAGCCGATCTGAGGAATGCGCAAACCGATTTGAAAAACGCCCAAGTTTCCGTCGCGAAAGAAGCAGCGCATTTAAGTGATATTCTCAGCCTTCCCGAAGATCGGCTAGGCTCTTTGGACGAGAAAACAGAACAGGTGCCGGTGATTTCGCCGATCAGCGGAACGGTAATAGACCGTAAAATCACGTTGGGAACTGTGGTTGAAACCGGCAGTGAAATTTTCACCGTGTCTGATTTAGCGACAGTCTGGATGCTGGCTTCGGTGAACGAAACCGAAATTGCCGGTTTACGAGTGGGTAGCGCGGCACAGATCACAACTCAGGCATACCCTGACCGGGTGTTCACCGGACGGGTAACTCGCCTGGGCACGCAGCTCGATCCGCAAACCAGAACTCTCCAAGTGCGCATTGTTCTGCCGAACAACGGGTTAAAGCTTCGTCCGGCTATGTTTGCCAGCGCTCAAATCGAAGAAGGACAAACACGCAAAGCAATTTTCGTGCCGGAAGAAGCCATCCAGAACATTAACGGCGGGTCAATGGTTTTCCTGCGCAAGAACAATGAAATGTTCTCTGCGCAGCCGGTGCAGGTTGCGCGACGGGTGAACGGCGAAGCGGAAATCAGCACGGGCCTGCATCCCGGCGATGCCATTGCCGTGCAAGGAAGCTTCGTCATCAAATCCGAGCTTTTGAAAAGTCAGATTGGTGAGTAATGCTCAAACATGCTGGACTTTTTTCTTAACAATCGCTGGCTGGTTTTAATTGGTTTGCTCGCGCTGATCGTGGGCGGCGTTTATACGATGCTTCACTTGAACATCGAAGCCTACCCGGATTTAACCAACGTTCAAGTCGTAGTTACAACTGAAGCTCCCGGCATGTCGCCGGTGGAAGTGGAACAGCTTGTCACCTTTCCCATTGAAGTCACATTAATTGGAATGCCGAAAACGCAAACGGTCCGCTCCGTTTCAAAGCTCGGCTTATCCATGATCACAATCGTGTTTGACGATTCCATGGATTTGTATCTGGCGCGGCAACTGGTGAATGAGCGCCTAGGCGAAGTACGCTCCCGCATTCCGAACGGTCTGGAACCGATGCTGGGACCGCTCGCTACGGCCTTTGGTGAAGTTTACCAATACACCTTGCAAGGCGGACATCTGGGCTTAATGGATTTGAAAACGCTGCATGACTGGCAGGTGCGCTATGAACTGCGCACAATTCCGGGCGTCAGCGAAATCAATTCCTGGGGCGGCTACACCAAGCAGTACACGGTGGAAGTGGACCCGCTGGCGCTTCGCCGCTACGGGTTAACGGTCCACGACATTGTGCAGCGCGTGGCCGACAACAATGCGAACTTTGGCGGCGGCTTCATTGAACACAACGAAGAACAGTACACCATTCGCGGCCTTGGGCGCGCGGACGGCGTTCCCGACCTGGAGCGCATTGTGGCGTTGTCCAACAACGGCGTGGCGGTACTGCTACGCGATGTAAGCAAAATCAAAGAACTTCCTTACCCGCGCCAAGGCGCAATTATGCGGGACGGTAAAGGCGAGTCCGTTTCCGGCATGGTGATTACTTTGAAAGGCGCCAACAGCCGCAAAATTATTCAGGATGTAAAACAGCGGATCGCCCAAATGAAACTGCCGCCGGGCGTACACTTGACGCCGTTCTACGACCAAAGCCAAGTCATCGACGCGACCATTGAAACTATCAAGCACAATCTGCTGGAAGCCGGTGTTCTGGTTTTGTGTGTTCTGCTGATTTTCCTGGGCGATTGGCGGGCCGCGTTGATTGTTGCTTCCGTGATTCCGCTGTCTCTGTTATTCGGCTTTCTCGGCATGACGGCCTTTGGCGTGTCGGCAAATCTGATGAGCCTGGGCGCGCTTGATTTCGGCATGATTGTGGACGGCTCGGTGGTGATGGTCGAGAATTTTGTCCGCCGATTGGAAAGCGGGGACCAGAAGGAAGCCAACCTGGTCGATCAACTGCGGCCTGCCGTGCATGAAGTAGCCAAACCAATTGTTTTCGGCGTGGCAATTATTATCGCTGTTTACCTGCCGATTTTTACGCTGCAAGGGCTGGAAGGCCGCATGTTCCGGCCTATGGCCATTACGGTCTGCTCAGCGCTGGTCGGTTCTCTGCTGCTGGCCTTGTTTGCAATTCCGACCTTGTCCACTTTCTTACTGAAACAGCGGCGCGGCGAAAACAGTAAAACACAAAAACGCAATTGGTTTTCACGCTTGCGCGATAAGTATCAACGATCTTTAAGCTGGGCTTTGAACCATCGCTGGCCGGTGCTGATCGGCGCATCCGTTCTGGTGGCTGCTGCTCTTGTTTCGCTGAAGTTTATCGGAACCGAGTTTATGCCGAAGCTCGATGAAGGCTCCATTGTGGTTACTTCCCGCAAGCTGCCGGGCATTTCACTGGACGAATCCATTTACCTAGGCAATCAAATTGAAAAAGTAATTCGAAGTTTTCCGGAAATAACTAGCGTCGTGAGTAAGCTGGGCCGTCCTGATCTTGCAACCGAAGCGATGGGCGTTGAAGAAACAGATTCTTACCTGTCTCTTGCTCCTGAAAAAAACTGGAAATGCTGCCATTCAAAGGATGAATTGATTGACAAGTTGTCGCAGGCTCTTGGCAAATTACCGGGAATTGCTTTCGTGTTTACGCAGCCGATGGAGATGCGCATGGATGAGGTGGTCACCGGCATTCGCGGCGATCTGGCATTGAAAATTTTCGGGGAAGATACTGATGTCTTGGATAAGCTCGCCGCGCGCGCCGTTTCACTGATCTCTTCCGTGCCGGGCGCGTCGGAAGTGCAGAAAGACAGTTCCAACGGCGTGGCGGAACTGCGCATTGACATTAACCGGGCCAAGCTCGACCGCTACGGTTTGAACATTTCCGATGTGCGCGAGTTGGTGGAAACCATGCTCGGCGGCAAGCAGGTTTCCGAAATGGTGCAGGGCGAACAGCGGTTCGGCATTGCGGTGCGCCTTCCGAACAGTTACCGCAACAACATTGACGCGCTAGGCGATTTGTACATGATTGCTCCCCAGGGCGAGCGCGTGCAGTTGAAGCAAGTGGCCGATCTCAGAACTGTGCGCGGCCCGCAGTTGGTGAATCGGGAAGACGCCCGGCGGCGCGTCGCGGTACAGGCCAGTGTGCGGAATCGCGATCTCGGCGGTTTTGTGCGGGATGCCCAGGCGAAAGTGGCAGCCGGAATGCGTTTTCCTTCTGGTTATACGGTGGATTGGGGCGGCCAGTTTGAAAATCAGAAACGCGCCGACCAGCGCCTGGCGATTGTGCTGCCGGTTTCCATTGTGATTATTTTCGGGCTTCTCTTTGCCACATTTCGAAACGCGAAACAGGCTTTGTTAATTCTGCTGATTGTTCCTTTTGCTTTGGTCGGCGGCGTGGGAGCGCTTTGGATCAGGGGCTTGAACCTGAGCTTGTCGGCTTCCATTGGCTTTATCGCTTTGTTTGGCGTGGCGGTTCTGAATGGAGTAGTGATGGTGAGCCATATTGACGCGCTCCGGGCAGCGGGCCGCAACATCACTGATGCGGTGAAAGAAGGCGCGGAAGACCGCTTGCGGCCGGTGTTGATGACGGCACTGGTCGCGAGCCTCGGCTTTATTCCGATGGCGATTGCTACGTCGCGGGGCGCGGAAGTACAGCGGCCGCTCGCTACGGTAGTGATTGGCGGCCTGATTACGGCTACGGCGTTAACGCTGTATCTGCTGCCGATGATGTATCCCTGGTTTGCACCGAAAGAAATTGAGAGGCAGTAGCCGCAGATATTTCGGTCACATTTCCGCGCAGCACCCCTCAGAAGTTGTGGTGATGATCACGAATCTCCTTTAGATATTCAGTTTTCAAATAGCCATTCAAGCGAACGCGGGAGGGGCGGAGCCGAGCCGGACGTTGGGGAAAAAAGTTTTATTCAAGCAGCGGTTTGTTGACGGGTGCTGCTGCGTTTGGGACCGGGTTGCGGTTGAGGTTGGGAAAGCGAGCCAAGCAGGAATCGGCGTTGACGGAAGAGCTGCCAAGTTTCGTTTGAACAAACGAAGCCAAACTGAGTTGGTTCCAGCTTTTCTTCCAGTGGCGGGTGATTGCAGGCCATCAGGTGCAGTTCTTCGAGTTCCTGTTGTTCTTGTTGTTTGCGGTCTTGCTGGATGTCGCGCAGTTGCTTGAGGGTTTGCAGGAAGCGGCGGTTTAAGCGCGATTCGTAGAGCGTTAATAACGCTAACGGATTGGCAGATTGGCGCAGGGTTTCGGCCATTGTTAAGGCGGCATGAGATTCGGCGTGGCCGGTATTCCAGAGTTCGCCCTGTTCGTCGTGACCGATGGCAAACAAATTGTGTTCGGCAGCGGCTAACCGGTGGAGGCGGAACTGGAGATCAGCGCAAGAGTTGGCTAATTGGATTTCGACGGCTCCGACCGGATTTAGCGAAGCGACGTAAGCTTCCGTAAACTCTTCATAACTTTTCAGTTCTTCTTCGGGCAGGTGAATGACTTGGCTCAAGATACCGTGGCGGGTGGCGTTCAGGGCGGAACGGCTTTTGCCTGCTTCGGTTTTCGGGC
>CAXTWH010000017.1:0-88418 GCA_964247975.1 uncultured Bryobacteraceae bacterium
TCCACTTAGCATGTGCCTTGATCATCTTGCGAAGGGTTTAGGGATAGCTTCTAGTTTGCCAAGTAGAGCATTATAAGATGTTTACTTGGATGCCTAGTAAAAACGACCATCAGATCCATCTCCTTCAAGGAACATTGGACGTTCTGATTCTACGAATTCTCGCCACAATGGGATCTCAGCATTCTTATGGGATTTCCGGACGCCTCGAACAACTTGCGGAACAGTCTCTATCCGTCAACCAAGGCACTCTATACCCTGCGCTGGTCAGGCTTGAGCAAAATGGCTGGATCACAGGAACATGGCGGAAAACGGAAAACAATCGAGACGCAAAATACTACAGCCTTACCAGAACAGGGAAGAAGGCATTGGAAGCGGAAACACACCAATGGTGTCGCTCGGCTTGCTTCGTCAACAAAGTTCTGCTGGAGGAGCTTTAACCAATGGCTTTCTGGCGGCGACTGGCTTGCAAGGTGAATAATTTCCTTCGCCCGGACCGGGCCGAAAGAGAACTGGACCAAGAAATAAACTCTCATCTTGTGCTTTTGCAGGACGAATTCATGCGAAAGGGAATGAACGCTGAGGAAGCCTTCTGGGCTGCGAAGCAAAAATACGGAGGAGTTGAACAAGCGAAGGAGTTACAGCGAGACGAACGTTCTGTGCTGTTGCTGGAACAGCTTCGTCAGGACGTGCGCTACGCTCTCCGCCAATTCCGCCGCAACCCTGGGTTCACGTTTGTTGTCGCTTTCTCGCTGGCCTGCGGCATCGGAATTAATGCGGCTGTTTTCACCGCTATCAATGCGCTCCTGTTGAAGTCGCTTCCGGTGCAGAAGCCGCAGGAGCTGGTTCAGCTTGATTCAGAAAATCGGGAGAACATCAACACTTTGCGCGGCTTTTCCTATCCTGGTTTTGAAACGTTGCGGAAAGCCAGCGATCCGGTTCTGTCTGGAATGTTCGCATATACTTCTGCTGACACATCTTCGTCCATTTATCCCGCACTCGCCCTCAGCAGCGTGGTTTACCAGGGGAACGTGGCAACCGCGAAAGGGATGTTGGCTTCGGCGGAAATCTACACGGTGCTCGGAGTGAAGCCTGCGCTTGGGCGTTTATTCATTGCCGATGATGACCGTGTAGAAGGTGGAAGCCCTGTTATTGTCCTCAGCTACAGTTATTGGCAAGCAAGTTTCGGGGGCGACCCCGGCATAATCGGCAAGACAATCATTGTAAACCGAGTTCCGCTAACAGTAATCGGCGTCACGCCAAGCGAATTTCGCGGCGTTGAGCTCGGCTACTCACCCGACTTTACCGTTCCGGTATCGATGGCCGACGCTTTGAAATTAGAGAATATGCGAAACAGCAGCGCGTGGTGGTTATCCGTTTTGGGGAGAAAAAAACCGGGTATCAGTAATCGGCAGGTACAGGCAGCGCTTCAGCCGGCCTTCCGCGTGGCCGTAGCCGATCTGTTGCGCTCGACACCGGCGAGCATGGCGCAAGATATTCAAAAGATGGTCGCAGGACTAATCTTCAAAATAAACCTCGCGAATCAAGGCGCGCTTGCAGCGACTCGCGACGATCTGCGCCGCTCCTTGGTTTACCTCATGGCAATGGTCGCCCTGCTTCTCGGTATTGCTTGCACGAACATTGCAAACCTTATTCTGGCGCGCACCACAACGCGGCAATCTGAAATTCGTGTGCGTTTGTCCGTTGGCGCCAGCCGCGCCCGGGTATTCCGTCAATTATTAACTGAGACCATGATGCTCACTCTGTGCGGTGGTGTTCTCGCGCTTCCCTTCGCTTACTGGGGTGGTCCGACACTTCTGAAAGCGTTTGCTGATGAATCAATTGCTGCATCGCTCAACTTGACTCCGGATTGGCGAGTTTTGATTTTCAGCTTTTCCGCTGCTGTTATCTGCGGCCTCTGTCTCGCCTTTGTTCCTGCGCTTCAGATCGCGCGAATACGCCTGCACAACGTTGTAAATGAAGGACGGGTAAATCGCAGTAAGTTGCCCGATGCGCTTATGATCGCGCAAATTGCGATGGCATTGGTGTTGACCGTCGGTGCCGGATTGCTGGTTCGCAGTTTTCAAAACATCCGATGGATTTCTCCCGGCTTTCGGCCGAATCATGTTTTAGTCTTCGCTTTGCCGCAGTCTACGGTCGGATACTCCGGTGATCGTGAGCAGCAGTTCTTCAACAATCTATCGGAGCAGTTGGAACAATTACCTGGCGTGACCTCGGCATCCTTTGCCAGATCGGCACCCGGCAGCACCTACATGGCAACTCTCATACAAACTCTCGGCGAGGAACCGCAATCTCAGCGCGAACCAGTTAGCGCCAACATCGTTGACCGGAGATACTTTGAAACGGTCGGTATCGATATGGTCATGGGACGTAATTTCACCATTCAAGATGCGGCTCACGCCCAAGCGGTGGCTATTGTCGATCAAGCCCTTGTGCGCCGGTATTTTGGGCGTGGCAGCCCGCTTGGAAAGTCTTTCACTATAATGGGCGGCGATAAAGGGCGAATTGAAATTGTTGGCGTTGTCAGAGATGCAAGAGAACATGGGCTGCTTGCTGCGGCTCCGCTGATGATCTACTTGCCTTATCAGCAGTGGCAGGGGGGAGACATCACGTTCTTTGTTCGTACTGCCGCAGAGCCACTCAAGCTCGTTCCAGCAGTTCGACGGATTTTGAAGCAGCTTGATCCATTCGTGCCTTTATCTGGCATCACTACGCTCAAACTGGAACTGGAAAATTCCGTGTCCAGAGAACACGTTCTAGCGGAACTTTCGAGCCTTATGGGATTACTCGCTCTCGCTTTGGCGAGCATCGGTCTTTATGGAGTTCTCGCTTACGCTGTCAGCCGCGAAACCAAGTCAATCGGTATTCGCATGGCTCTTGGCGCTGAAACCAGCACGATCTTATGGAATGTTTTTCGACGAGTTCTGCTGCTGCTTTCAGGTGGTATCGGGATCGGTTTGTTGTGCGTATTCGGAGTAAATCGCTATTTGAAGAGTTTGCTTTACGGTCTCTCCCCAAATGATCCGACGAGCATCGGTCTTTCCACCTCTGTTCTTACCATCGTCGCTTTAACCGCTGCTTACCTTCCCGCCCGGAAAGCGGCACGTATTGATCCGGCAACTACGTTACGCAACGAGTAGTTTGATTGCCTCTTTACAATCCTTCCGAACGCGTGTTTTGATCAACACGCGCATTGGTCAATTATGATTCAACTTACATCTGCAAGCAGACAGAGGGGGCGTAGCGGACATGAACACACTGGATCAAATTGTGAACGCTCTTGGGCCGCCGCAAGCTTTCCGAGAGATAAAGATTCCGAGCAGTTCCCGATCCCAAGCGGCTGTCGCACGTTGGCGACACCAAGGTGCTTTCATCAATCTAAGCGGTTCTGATGATTACCAACTCGTTTTCAATATCTCCGGTGGACAAGTTGTTGAGCTTTACTCGGAGGAAACGATCATTCGCCGATCAATCCGTGCGGGTTCTGTTGCCATCGTTTATCCTAATCATCCTGAGAGCGTCAAAATCCACGGAGAAGCCGACGCTCTTCATTTCTTTATGACCAGAGAGCTGATTGAGTCGGTCACTGGCGGCCTGAAACCTGCAACACTGCCGCGACTTGTTTCATGTGAGCCTCAGCTTCAGGCTGCCGCCGCACAAGCACTCGTCGCGCTTAGCCAAGGTGAGCGTCACAGTGTGATTGAACTGGACGCGATCGTCGTACGAATCGCCAGCCAGTTTGCGCAACCTGATGTCCTGCCTTCTAACTTCTCTCACGGGGGCTTGTCGCCGGGAGCAAGGCGCCGCGTCTGCGCGCTCATAAACGATCAGCTTGGCGATGCCTCCTGTTCCCGCCTCTCGCTGGGCGAACTCGCTACCGCCGCCAACCTCAGTGTTCATCATTTCATAAAGGCTTTCCGACGGAGCGAGGGAGCAACGCCTTACGCTCGTGTGACTGCTCGCCGCATAAACAAGGCTCTCACACTGCTGCTACGAGCAGATGCACGGGTAGATCAAATCGCTGAAGAGACTGGTTTTTCCTCACCGTCGCACTTTGTTAGTACTTTCCGAAAGCGTGTAGGAGTAACACCGGGCGCACTCCGGGACGCAGCGCAATTGCCTGTTCGTGAGTAGTTCGTTGGAATGCGATTCACAAAACAGCTATTTTTTGATATCACTCAGACACCCAGACGCCGTAACATCGAAGTGAAGGAGAGATGCTCTTGGAAATTGCAAAGTGGATGGTGGCTTTCGTCGCCGTGTATTGCTTTGGCGGATTGATTGCAGATGCCATTGTTCCATCAACAGCAAAGCAACATCTTTGGAACCCAAGATGGCCGCCTCACGCTAAATTCCATAACGGCCAGACGATGCTAATGGGCATTTTTTGTGGCTCCATCTCGCTGTTCATCTTGTTCTACTTCCGGCCGCTCACGCTTCCGCTCCTGCTCATTTCAGCAGTGATTGCATCTACATACTGGGTGTCTATGGTGTTCTCGCCGCTCTTTCCCGGAACAGCTTGGTATGACCCCGAATTCCAGGACGAAACAAAGCGTCCACTCGGATTTAGTCCGCAACAGCTCTTAACTTATGTGCTCTGCTTGTTTCTGATCATAGCGGTTGCCTTGGCTGTACGGTCGGCCTGATATCAATCGATAGCGGCGCGTATTCGGCAAGGAAACGTGATCCTGACTCGGCCGTCGCTCGCTGCTAAAGTGACGCTCTTGTTTTCAAATCGTTGCTTAGACTCCGGAATGGACTATCCCCTGCCGTCTTTGTGTCACAAGCAATAAATCCTTCCTGACTTCGTTTATGATAATGTGGCGGCGAGAATCGTAGAAAGCAACTCGACGAGAAAGAACCAGCAGAAACCGGCTGTGTCGGAACTGGGGCGAAAACTCCGCCTGATCAGCGCCAAGATCGCTGCTTCAGGCGAAAAGCCATTGACGCGACGTGAACTCGAACGGGATTTCCGAAGCCCTACTTCCAAATTTTGACTTCGAAATTCAAACCGCGACTAGCTCCGGTAAAAAGCACAATTTGATTATTGTTGGTGTGCGTACGCACCTCCTATCAACCAAAAACTATTGACTCGGCTGTACCGTTGTGAAGCCGCCATCAATCGGTATATTTTGTCCGGTAATGAAAGCGGCAGCAGGTGAACACAGAAACAGAACAACTTGGGCAATATCTTCCGGGTCGCCGACGCGCTTCAAGGGAATTCCGGCTGCGACCTGTTCCAGCATTCCCGCTGGAGCGTTGTTCCATAAATCAGTTTTAACCGCCCTGGGAGCAACCGAATTCACCCGAATCCTTTGCGTCGCCCCTTCCGCCGCCGCAGCCCGCGTAAGCGCAATTACGCCGCCTTTTGCTGCTCCATACACGCCGTAATTTGCAATGCCTAGCAGACCGCCTTGCGAACTCATGTTCACAATACCGCCCCCGCCCGATTGACCAATCAAAGGCATCTCATATTTGAGCGACAACCAAACGGATTTGAGATTGATTGCAATTTCCTTTTCCCAATCCTGCTCGGTGTACTCGGTCAGTTTTCCTGGTTTGCTGGAGCCGGCGTTGTTGAATGCAAAATCAAGTCGCCCATAAGCTTGCTGAACGCGTTTTAGCAGATTCTGTACATCGCTTTCAACCGTGACATCCGCTTTCACAAAGATTGCATTTCCGCCGTTTTTCTCGATCTCTGCTGCAACCGCGCATCCTTCGTTTTCCCGGCGCGCGGCTACCACCACTTTTGCGCCTGCTGTTCCGAATGCGAGCGCGGCAGCGCGGCCTATGCCGGAGCTTGCGCCTGTCACTAAGGCTACTTTTCCATTAAATTGTTCACTCATTTTTGTCCGTTGTTCTTTGATAATTCCAACATAATTGAATGTTTGTGATACTTCAATTACCATATTTTTAGCAATTTGATACTTGGAAGGCATCAATGGAACTAAGGCATCTGCGCTATTTTGTGGCCGTTGCTGCGGAACAGCACATGCGCAAAGCCGCCGAAAAGCTACGCATAGCGCAGCCGGCCATCACTCGCCAGATTGCCGATCTTGAAGCCGAACTGGGTTACCCGTTATTTGATCGCCTGCCGCGCGGGCTGCGGTTAAACGCTGCCGGAAACGCGCTGCTCGGCCATGCCCGGAAGATTCTCGCCGATGTTGATGCAGCCATGAAACATGCTCAACGCGCTGCTCGCGGCGAAACCGGCATCTTGCGCCTGGGGTTCATAGAATCAGCCGCTTGGCAGGGATCTTTCCCAATCGCCATCCAAGCCTTTCGTTCCAGTTTTCCTGAAGTGGAAGTACAACTGAACCCGATGTACTCGCGGCTTCAACTCCAGGCCATTGTAGACCGGGAATTGGATGGAGGGTTTGCATATGCCTTTGAGGAAATCCCGGAAGCCTGCTCCCATCTTCATCTCCGTATGGACAAGGTAAAGCTCGCTGCGCCGCGACGTTACGGCTGGCGCAAGCGCAAGAAGCTTTGCCTTGCGGATTTCAAAGACGAACGTTTTGTCTGGTTGGAACGCGGAAACGCGCCTCGCTATCTTGATGCATTAATGCACGCTGTTGTAGCTGGCGGACTCTCACCTCATATTGTGCAGTATGCGCCTGATGACACCACTCTGCTAAGCCTTGTCTCAGCCGGGGTTGGGTTAGGCTTTGTGAACTCGGCTCACGAAGCAAGAAAACCGTTGGCAGTAGATTTTATTCCAGTGAAGGATTTGTCACTGCCGCTGCCGCTGCATTTTGTGTGGCTGACGCAAGAACCCTCCCCAGCTTTGCGCGAACTGCTGCGCATCATTCGGAAAAGCAAATCCACTAAATAATATTATTCATTCACTCGCCAATCTTATACTTAGACATCTTTGTACTATGATAACTATGTATGGCGAAGACTGATTCTCTCCAAGGCTCACTTGATCTTCTCGTACTGAAAATCCTGTCGCGGAAACCTCGTCTGCACGGTTACGGCATTATGTCCGCCATCAAGGACTTTTCGCAGGACGTGCTTTCCCCTGAAGAAGGTTCGCTCTACCCGGCTTTGCACCGCATGGAAGAGGCTGGCTGGGTACGATCCGAATGGGTTTTGAAAGACACAGGTCGCCGCGCCCGTTTGTATCAAACCACAGCCGCCGGCAGGAAGCAGCTCGCCGTCGAAGAATCACGCTGGCAAGCCGTAGTTTCAGCGATCAACCGGGTTTTAATGATGGCCTGAATGTCTTACTGGTCCCGTATCTTCAATCTTCTTCGTAAACAAGCGCTTTCCCGCGAGATCGATGAAGAATTGGAAGCGCACATCGCCGCCGCGATTGAGGATGGACGCGACCCGGCGGAAGCTCGAAAAGCTTTCGGCCCGGTTTTGCGCCATCGTGAAGCGACGCGAGACATCCGAATCGCAACCAGGCTTGATTCATTCTTCTGACGTCATCTTCGGCTGGCGGCAGTTATGGAAAAACAAAACCACTACCGCCGTTGCTATCTTGTCGCTGGCCTTGGCTATGGGCGCGTGTCTTGCCGCATTCCGGTTGATTGACGCAATTCTACTTCGATCGCTTCCAGTTTCTAATGCGAAAAAACTTTTCGTTCTCACTTTCGCTTACCTAAACGCCGCGGGCCAAACGGAGATATTTGAGGGTTTTGACTACCCGCAGTTCCGAATTCTTCGAGCCGCCGTCAAACCGCAAGCTGAGCTAATAGCTATCTCCCAGCCAAGCCGGTACAGTTTGACCTTCAACTCCGACGACCGCTTGGAGCGTTTCCTTCAACAAAGCGTTTCCGGCTGAATGTTCAGTTTGTTCGGTTTGAAGCCGGCAATAGGCAGGCTGCTCACACCCGCCGACGATATGAAACCCGGCGGTCACCCGGTTGCTGTTCTCTCCTACGATTACTGGCAGCGCCGCTTCAATGGCGACACCCATATCGTCGGGCGTAAGTTTCGCCTCGGCGCGGATCTTTATAAGATCGTGGGCGTTTGCGGGAAAGGATTCATCGGAACCGAACCCGGCACTGTCACCGACATCTTCATTCCCACCATGATGAATACGCGAGCGATTGACCGTCCCGATTGGGGATGGTTTCGGATCTGGGTGCAACTCGGCCCGGAAGTTGCTCCGAACATTGTTCTTCAAAACTTGCGGGCGGCAGCGCAAGCGTATCGGCAGGAAAGAGTGAAGGCGTGGGGTCCGAACGCGTCTTCACCGGAGCGCATTAAACAATACTCGCAAGCTGAGCTCAATCTTGAGCCTGCCTCAGCCGGCTTCTCCAGCCTGCAAAAAACTATTGCCGTTTTCTGACCGTGCTGGCAGTGGTTGTTGCTTTAGTACTGTTCATTGCCTGCACGAACGTGGCTAACCTGATGGTGGCGCGAGCGATCGCGCGAGACCGCGAAATGGCGCTGCGCATTTCCATCGGCGCGGGCAAAGGGCGGCTCATTCAACTATTGCTCATTGAGAGTGCGCTGATGGCGGTCCTTTCGTCGCTGCTCGGCGGCATCTTCGCCTGGTGGTCCGCGCCTTTCGTGGTTAGCCGGATCAATCCGCCCGACGATCCGGTCCGACTCAATCTTCCGGTCGATTGGCGCGTGCTTGGATTCGCTGTTGCCTTAAATCTGTTCGTGGTTTTGCTGTTCGGGCTGCTGCCGGCCATACGAGCATCCGGCGTCCAACCGATGAAAGCGTTGCGCGGCGGCGAAAGCCCGCGCGCGTGCCGCCGTTCGATGAGCGCGCTTGTCGGGTTACAGGTGGCATTTTGTGTACTGGTGCTTTTCATCACCGGGCTTTTCGTTGCAACCTTCGAACGGCTTACCCATCAACCAACCGGCTTTGTGGCAGAACGGGTTTTGACTTTTGATGTAGTCACGCGAAACAACGTACCATCCCCCTATTGGGACCAAGTGCATCAGCACTTAGCTTCACTGCCGGGAGTTCAATCAATTGCGCTTGCAAGTTGGCCGCTTCTGAGCGGGAACGGATGGAGCGATGCGATTTGGATAAACGGGCAACGGCCAGACGATCAAGAATCATATTTTCTCGCTATCTCGCCCGGTTGGTTGCGAACAATGGGAATACCGCTGATGGCGGGGCGCGACCTGCGCCCGGAATATACATTCCCCGGAATGGTTCTGGTGAATGAAGAATTCGCTCGACGGTACCTCAAAGGGCATAATCCAATCGGAGCCACCATCGAAACTATGGTGCTGAAAAAGCTTGTCCAATCGCAAGTTGTCGGCCTTGTCGGTAATGCCCGTTATCGCGATATGTGCGAACCCATCCGGCCCACCGTTTACGTGATCTTCAACGCAAAAGCTAACCCCATTGACTGGGCCACTTTCGTCGTTCGCACGAGCCAAGCTAACCCGATGACTCTGGCATCACTCTTCAGCAAGGAAATTTCACGGACCCGCTCCGAGTTTCACGCGGTGGAATTTCATACCCAAACTGAGTTGGTTGAGCAACACACCGTGCGCGAACGGCTGCTCGCAATGCTTTCATTGTTTTTCGCGACCGTTGCCATGATGCTGAACGCTGTCGGTTTGTACGGAGTTTTGAATTACTCCGTATTACAGCGTCGCCGTGAAATCGGCATTCGCATGGCGCTTGGTGCTGAAACTGGCAAAATTGCCTGGAACGTGTTGTCGAATACTTCTATCGCTATTGTGTTGGGAATAACAGGAGGGATCATGGCCGGCCTTGCCTTGCAACGTTACTTGGAAAATCTGCTTTACGAAGTCAAGGCGACTGATCCGGCAATTCTCAGCTTGGCTCTGGGTACGATCACCATTATTTCAATCCTGGCCGCACTGCCCTCCATTCTGTATGCTGTCCGTATCAATCCGGCAGCCCTGCTACGCGCCGAGTAAATATCCACACGCCCGAATTCCCTTGATGCCGCATTCCGCAGGGCATCACTGCTCCACATCCGTATTCTGTTTCTATGGGTAAGCCAAACTCAAAAACTAAAAAACGCGGACCGGGGCGGCCTCGCGCGGCGGAACGCGATCTGCGCAGCGAGGCAATCCTGGAAGCGGCAATCACCGTGTTTCTCGAACAGGGTTTTGCCGGAGCGAGCACAAACGAGATTGCGCGGCAGGCAGGCGCGTCCAAGCAGACATTCTATTCACGTTATCCCAGTAAAGCGGACCTTTTCGCAGCGGTGATGAAGCGCCGTTCCGAACAACTGGTCGATCCGGTCGCTTCCGCGATTCTCCGCGAAGACGCCCCCGCTCATGAAGTTCTATACCGGTTCGGCTTGCAGGTTCTACGGGCTAACTTGAGCGCCGACGGTCAGCGACTGCAACGCTTGCTGGTCGCCGAGGCGCCCGCTTTTCCCGATCTCGCGCAAGCATTCTGGCAAAATGGCCCGGGCTTCGGGCGAGGACTTGTGAAGCAGTATCTGGAACTGCTGGCAAAACGCGGAACACTCTCGATTGAAAACGCCGGTTTCGCAGCCGACCAGTTCATGAGCCTTGTGTTCGGTTGGATTTCCCTGCGGGCCAGCTTTCAGCTTCCCTCGGAATTTCCGAGCGACAAAGCATTGGCGGAGTGGGTGCGGCGCGCGGTGGACCTGTTTTTGCAAGCATACGGCAACGCAAACCCGGCCAGTTAGTTTTCCATGTATAATAGTACTGACCTGTACTATTATCTCAGGAGCAAATTAATATGCCGACAATGCCTCTCGAAGTAACTCGCCGCGTCCAACGCTGGTCCGATCAGAAATGGTTGTTGGATACCGTTATCGGCCTGCTTGGCCCGGATTGGGATCAAGGCCGCCTGGAATATATGGCTGTCGTTTGCGGGCACGATTCGCAAGGCGATTTCGTCGGCCTGCGTCATTCGATCAAGACATACAATGATCTTGCGCGCGAGTTCATGAAAGCGGGCCGCCGCCGCGAACTGCGGGCTGAATCACAGTTGAAATCAGGACATGAGCAGACCGCCCGGGAAAACTATTTCACGGCTTCCATTTTGTATGGCGGGGCGCAATGGCCGATTGAAGCGAACACGCCGCTGAACCTCGATCTGAGCAAAAAGAAGAATGAATGCTTCGATCAGTTTCTTAAACTCGCCGGACGGCCCATTGAACGAGTGGAGATTCCATTCGAAGACAAATCAGTGCCGGCACTCTTGCATCTTCCTTCAGCAACCGCGAAAAACAAAAAAGTTCCTTGCGTGGTGGCAATCTCCGGCATGGACGGCTGGAAAGAATTATCTGTCGCAATGGATGGCGACAAGTGGTTGGCGCGCGGAGTGGCCGTTCTCGCCGTCGATGGTCCTGGCCAGGGCGAATCGCTCACGCGCGGAGTCCGGTACGATCCCGACACTTACGGCAGATTAGCAGTGCCGGTGGTCGATTTTCTCGAAAGCCGCCCGGAAATCGATGTGGATCGAGTTGCGGTGTACGGCATGAGCTTCGGGTCTTACTGGGCTACCCAATTCGCCGCCGCGGAGCCGCGTTTTCGAGCCTGTGGAGTCGCCATGACATGCTTCGAACCCGGCGGTTTTCAGATTTTCGAAACGGCGAGCCCGACCTTCAAGCTTCGATTCATGTATATGACGGGCGCGAAAAACGAAGCAGAATTGAACACGATCATGCAGAAGCTTAATGCTTCAAAACTGGCTGCTTCCATTAAATGTCCCTTTCTCATCGCGGCAGGAGAAGACGACCAACTGAGCGACACCTGTTACACCTTCGATTTTCTCAACAGCCTTGCCGGTTCCAAGAGCCTCATTTTCTACGAAGGCGAGGACCACGGCATGCACGCCAGCCGCGCCGGTCAACTAGGCCCGGAAGCGTACACGATGGTTGCGGATTGGCTGGTAGACCGACTTAGTGGGAAAGACGTACAATCGCAGTACATTGAAGTGGACGCAACCGGCCAAGTTCACAACAATGCCTGGGGAACGAACCGGCATTATGAGTATGGAATCACCGAGAACACCAGGAAAATGGTATTCGGTGCGGAGCCTGATAAATAATTGGAGCGCTATTGATTCACCCCCGAAGCCAGGAACCCGCCGTCCACCGTAATCGCCTGGCCGGTGATGTAGCTGGAGGCGTCAGAAGCTAACAGAATCGCCGCACCAACTAACTCTGGAATTTTGCCGAAGCGTTTCATGGGCGTGCGCAACAAAAATTCTTTGCCCCGTTCCGTTCCATCGAGCAGCGCCGAATTCAGTTCAGTTCTAAAGACCCCCGGCGCAATGGCATTTACATTCACGTTTTTAGGAGCCCACTCCACCGCCAGATTTCTTGTTAAGGAAAGCACGGCTGCTTTAGAAGCCGCATAAGCTGTCACTTCCATCAAGCCCACGAATGAACTGAGCGAAGCAATGTTAATCACGCGCCCGCGACCGCTTTCCACCAGCGGTTCATAAAAGCTTTGGCAGGCTCGCAAGATGCCCGTTACGTTCACATCCATCAGCTTGCTCCATTCGGCTTCGCTGACTTGGTGCGTCGGTTTGCGGAATGTCTGGCCGGCGGCATTCAGCAAAATATCGACGCGACCAAATTCTTTCAATGCCGCATCCCGCAAAGCATCAATAGATTCCCGGCTCTGCACGTCTGAAGATCGCCGCAGCGTTTTGCGCCCGCGTTCCTCAATTTCGCCGGAAACGCTGTTTACAAGTTCCTCGCGGCGGCCTGTCGCTACTACATCAGCGCCGGCCTCGGCTAATCCCAAAGCCAGGATGCGGCCGATGCCGGAAGTTCCACCCATCACAATCGCTACGCGGCCCGAAAGATTGAAAAGTTCAATTGACATCGCTCTCGTTATTCTGCCTCATTGCCTTTTCTGAAAAAAACTACACATTAAGTTCCGCTCATCTGGAAAGCCGCTTTGTACTACCGGAACAACGCTGATTCGTCAAAGGAGGTAGAAAGGCGACTATAAATATGCGATCCAAATTTGCAGAACGGCTCGTGCGAGGAGCAATCACCGGCACGATGGCAGTTGTTCTTCTGGTAGGCGGCAGTGCCGGATTGACGGCTCAGGAATACCGGCCTTATTCTTATGGTCCGCCTCCGTCGCGGGTAGAGTCTCCGGTGGACATCACCGCGCATCACTTGGAAGAGCTTGCACATCGTAGCAGCAGTTTCATTTCCTGGCGCGAACGCCAGCGCTACGATAATGCGATTCGCCACTTGTCGGAATTTCAGAACCGCTTATATCGCGGTCACTTCGATAAAGGCAGGCTCGATCAGGCCATCAGCGATGTTCAGCATGTGGCGGAACATAATGCTCTCGATGAGCGCGGACGCGGCATTCTTTGGAACGATCTAAACAATCTTCGCGCTTACCGAGCGTATCGTGGCGAAGGCGGATACATCCGCTAGAGTTCGCTAATTTAATAGCCGTCGATTCCGTCAAATCGCGCCCCGAACAGAATCGGTTTCGGGTTCAGTTTTCCTCGGTTAAAGTCCGAGATAAACTGCTGCGCAATCGTCACCACCGGAACACCCTCCGGTAAACGCGCCATTTTCGCCAACTCCTTCGCGCCCGCCATACAAACGTAAGCGCGTCGAGGCTCAGTGGCCAGCTTCACTTTCACAATTCGCGGAAGTACCTGAGACATAGTTTTACGGGCATCCTTCCAGGGTGCCTTCTATTGTCTGTTATCGGCTCAAGAGATGCTTTCTTTAAGGCAATTCAGCCCGAATGCGAACTATAGCGGGAACTAAGCCTAGACCAATTAAGTTGAGGCATATTCAAGCGCAGCCCTGATGTCTTCGGACTGAAGCTACGGGAAATGGCTTAAAATTTCGCTCCCGGAAGCTCCGGAGGCAAACAAGCTGAGAATGTCGGCAACAGTGGTGCGTGTGCCGCGAACAATTGCCTGACCCGATCGTACGTCCATGTTTATGGTGATCCGGTTCTTATCCGTCCGTGTGCCCGTACAATCCATTTTTACTACAGTATTAAAACTCAAGGCAGATCTTGCCAAAGTGGCTTTGTTCTTTCATGGAACGCAGCGCCTCTGGCGCTTCCTGCCAGGGGAATACGCGATCCACAACGGGATGGATTTTGTGCAGTTCGATTGTTCGATTCATTCGTTCAAACATGCTGCGGGAGCCGACGTAGATGCCTTGCAAACGGGTAGAATTCATCAGCACCGAGCGAGGGTCGATCACCGGCCCGGTGCCGCTCAACACACCGATCACAGCGATGAGTCCGTTCATGCGCACTGCTTTCAAAGCGCGGCCAATCGTTTCGGCTCCGCCCAGTTCAATCACATAATCCGCGCCTTCAGGAACCAGCTTCAATACCGCTTTTTCCCAATCCGGCTCCTGGCGGTAGTTAATTGTGTCAGCGGCTCCTAACTGTTTTGCGCGTTCCAGTTTCTCGTCGCTGCTTGAAAGCACAATTGTCCGCAAGCCGGCAGCTTGAGCAAATTGCAGCGCAAAAATGCCGACCCCGCCTGTTCCCTCAATCACCACTGTTTCTCCCGGCTGGGCCGGACGCTCTTCAAACAAAGCATGCCAAGCGGTGACACCAGCACAGGGCAGACAGGCCGCTTCAACATCAGACAGATGAGCCGGAACCGGCACTAACCCTTGTTCATGGAATACACGGTATTCGGATAAAACGCCGTCAATTCCACCGCCTAAAGCCGACTGCGCTGCTTCGCGGTTGATGCGTCCATCTATCCAACTCTGCATAAACGCGCCCATCACCCGGTCGCCTGCTTTTACTCGCGTCACTCCTGTTCCGACAATCTCTACAATTCCCGCACCATCCGAGAAAGGAATCATGGGGTGCTTCAACTTGGGATTGTATCTCCCTTCTACCATCATCAGGTCGCGGTAGTTCAGCGAGGCCGCTTTCAGTTGGACCAGCACCTCAAACGGGCCCGGCTGCGGCGTTTCCCGATCAACCAGTTTTAAGTTGTCGATGCCAAATTCTTGAATTTCAAAAGCGCGCATGCCCGTTCGATGATGTTTCCGGGTAAAAACGATTCACTCGCGGTGGTTCGAAGTGAATGCCGCCAGTTCTTCGAGCTTGCGCTTGGCTGCGCCGGAATCCAAAGCTTCCTGCGCTACTTCCATCGCTTCGCGCACATCGGTGGCTTTGTGGGCCAGCAGAACTGCGGCAGCCGCGTTGACCAGCACTACATCACGCTTCGGACCCGGTTGACCATCCAAAAGGTCACGGATAATCTGCGCGTTTTCCGATGCATCGCCGCCCCGAAGTTCTTCGAGCGCGGCGGGATCCACGCCGAAATCCTGGGGCGACCAGGTGCCTTTCTGCACTTTGCCGTTTTCCACCAGAAACACCGTGGTCGGCCCGGAAATGGAAATTTCATCTAGACCGTCCGCGCCGTGGGCCACATACGCCCGTTCCGTTCCCAGACGGGCCGCTGCTTGAGCCAGCAGTTCCGCGCTGCGAACCGAATAAGCGCCAATCAACTGCAGGCGGGCTTGCACCGGGTTTGTTAATGGCCCGAGCAGGTTGAAGACTGTTCGGCCCTTCAACTGTAAGCGCGCTTCCTGGGCATGTTTCACTGCCGGATGAACCAACGGCGCAAACAAGAACCCGATTCCCGTTTGCCGGACGCATTCGGCCACCTGGAGAGCGGAAAGGCTCACATGAACACCTAACGCTTCCAGCACATCCGCGCTGCCGCATTGACTGGAAATACGCCGATTGCCGTGTTTTGCCACGCGCAACCCGGCTCCCGCCGCCACAAACGCGGTAGCGGTAGAAATATTAAAAGTGTTGGTGCCATCGCCGCCGGTGCCGCAGGTATCGAGCACCGGTTCAACGGATTGATCCAGATCAAGCGGCGAACTCAGTTCGCGCATGGCACCGGCAAAACCGACCAGTTCCGCTACCGTTTCCCCTTTTCGGCGGAGATAATTCAGCATTTGAACAATCTCTGCCGTATCCATCGAGCCAGCCAGCAGTTCGCGCATGGCAGCACTGGCTTCCGCTTGCGTCAGATGAACTGAACTGCGAAAGGGGAGAAAACGCATGGAACTGCCATTGCTTCGATCACTTGCCGTTTCAGGAATTACGCTGTATGTTGCCATCCTTACGGAGGGGGTTCCCACTTTCCTCACCGGCGGACCGGTTTCCACCGCCTCGAAATCTCCTTATAATATTGAACCATCAGCTATCGCATTGGAGTGAAAATAGTATTTGTGACTTCTTCTATTCTAAAAACTCAACTCGGCTTTCATCGCTGGGCCACGGAACTGGTTCTGGAGCAGGTTCTGGCGCTTCCGGCGGAACAGTTGATGAAAAACCTGAAAAGCTCATTCAGTTGTATTTACGACACAATCGCCCATTTATATCAATCAGATAGCATTTGGCTTGCCCGTTTGGAAGAACGCCCGGCAGGCACGTTTGCTGATTACGAAGCGCCCGGCTGCACCTGGGAACTGCGTGATGCCTGGCTTGCCGTTCTGGACCGGATGATCGCTTTTGCCGACAACTTAGAAAAGGAAGAAGATGCTAGCCGGATCTTGGATTACAAAAACCTGGCTGGTCTACCTTTTTCTTCTCCCATTTGGCAAATAATTTTGCATGTGGTCAACCACGGCACTCACCATCGCGGCCAGATTACGACCATGCTTCGGCAGTTAGGTCAAACTCCCAAGAATATGGACATGATCCGGTATTACCGGACGCTTCCGGTTGCTGCTCCGGTCACAGTCGGGAATTAACTCAGATGCAAACAGCCGATATTATTTTTCTTACTGCCGCTATTCTGGCCGGCATTGTGCTTGTTTTGCTTTCGAATCCGCTCACCTCCTGGGTGTCCCGGCTGATGGGCCGGGACCAGAAAAAGTAGTTCGCCGCTTAGAACCGTAAGTGTATCGCCACCTGGATGATGCGCGGCCCGCGCGGGTTCACCTGGTCTTTCGCGCCCACCACATTCGAAACAATGCCGAACTGGGCAGAGCCGATGGTGGTAGTTGGATTGTCGAAATTGGTGTGATTAAACACGTTGAAAGCGTCGCCTCGCAGTTCGGCATCCAGTTTTTCGCCGAAGAAGTAGAGATGCTTGGCGATGGAGAAATCCGTATTGATGAAGCCCGGCCCACGGAAAGCATTGCGGGGCAGCGTACCGTAAGTAAACTGTCCGGCTAACTGTGAAGCATCAACTTTTGCCTGGGCGTCAAGTGCATTGATGCGCGTAGTGGAAAAGTTCAGCGGATTGAGATAGAAGTTTCCGGAATACGTTTGACCGTTCTGCCCAACCAAGGATTGGTTCCGATGCGGGTCCAAAGTAGCAACGGTATTGCCGACCAGATCAGCCCGCACTTCACCAGCCTGACCATCTCCGGCCGGTCCCGGATCAAGTCTGGTGGTGGTTAATCCGCCCAGAACATCCAGGGGGAAACCACTGTGCCAGCTCACAATCGGATACAGGCTCCAGCCTTTGGTGATCAGCTTCGGGCCATGCTGCCACCATTGATCGAAGGGAAGATCCCAACCGCCGGAAAACGACAGCGCATGGGTCAGATCGGAATCGCCCGAAGCGCGGAAGTAATCGTGGTTGTAATAAGGAACAATCGAGTTTCGCTGCCGGAATCCGGAAACGTTGTCGATTTCATGCGACCACGTATAAGCAAGAGTAAAGAAGCTGCTGCCGAAGAAACGATTGTTGTTGACTCGCTTCGTGAGATTCACTTGCAGCGCGTTGTAGCTGGCTTTAGTGACATTTTGAAATTCATCCAAATAACTGTAAGTGGAATTATTAACATCACCAGCATTGTAAATGCGGGAATTAGTTCCCGGCACAAAAGGATTGTTATCTACTAATCCTGTTAGCTTATGGGAACTGTATCCGATATAACCGGTTTCCAACGTTAAGCCTGACGCCAGTTGTTGTTGTATTGACAGGTTGTACTGGTAAACATAAGGCGTTCTTAGGTGCGGATCAACGTAATATACGCTACTGCCGCCGATCGGCAGAAATCCGCTATTTGCAAAGTTAAGGTTGGACGCAGGCGGCTTGGAAGGAAACGGATTTGTTGCGCCAGCAGCCCCGAAAGGATCGGCTAGCGAATTAGGCGGCAGTCCGGTAGTGGTGCTCACGCCCGGGAAGAATATATCGGCATACGAGAAGAATGGAACTTGGCCGTTGAACTGGAGGTTGTCCTCGCCTTTCAAAATGTCATAAAACACGCCGAAGCCGCCGCGAACGCTGGTTTTCGCATCGCCTTTCACATCCCAGGCAAAGCCGAATCGCGGCGCAAAGTCGTTTTTATCGGAGAAGTTCGAGCCGCGTGGAGCGCCTTGGTCGCCGGGAAAGACCAAACCAGTGGGAGCGTTCGGAAAACGGGTGGACTGCAGGCCGGGAATAAAGGAGAAAGATCGCCCCTGCGTATCGTACTTCGGCTGTGAATATTCGTAGCGCAAACCTAGCGTTAAGGTGAGCCGCCGCGTCACATGCCAAGCGTCCTGCGCGAAACCTGCATAGGAATTTGAGCGGATATTAGAAGGGGCTTTCGGGTACTGAAGGTACTCATCCGGCAATCCGAAAAGGAAATTAGCCAGATCGTTTTTGGACCCTACTGATTGTCCTGGCGTATAAAAGAAAAACGCCCCGTTCACGTAGTAATCATAATTAGTGTTGTTCTGGTAAGGCGAGAAATAGAAACCAAATTTAGCGTTGTGATTGCCTTTTGTCCAGGACACATTGTCATAGAACGCGTAAGTGTTGTTGATTAAGTTTGTCGGTCCGTTCGGACTGTTGCCTACGTACAGATTACTGCCGTTAAAGTTCAATACGGTTGGCCCGTGCGGGTCGTCCGACGTGATGCCGATCCCAAGCTGGCTGGCATTGGGCAGGGTCTGCGAAGGCACATACTGGTCCACATTGCTGCGCTGGGCAGTGACGCGAAACTCATTCAAGAGAGTCGGCGTAAAGGTGTGGTTATAAGTCACCGCGCCGTAGTAATCGGTTTCCAGTTGATTATTGGTATAGCCGGGAACGTTTGCGCCGCCTGTGTTATCGGTAAACGGCTGCGCCTGGTTGCTACTGTGTGATGAAAACGTTCCGCTGATTGTATCCAGGCTAGTAATGTTGAGATCAATCTTGCCCAGATAATCATCCAAGTTGTCTTTGGCCGTGCCGCGAGAAGCAAGAAGGCCGGATGGCGAAATCGGTATTAAACCATTCTTGAAGTAGGCTGCCGCCACCGGATCGATCTTCGTAGGATCAATGATGCCCTGCGACGCCAGCGCCGGGTTCGATTGGTAATAAGGATGGGCCAGCAGGAAGCTTGCTACGTTCTGATCGACGCCGCCGTTAGCGGCCTGCGAGAAGTTGCCTTGCGTTTCAAGCGGCGTATACACCGGAACATTGCCGTCCTGGGCAAGGGCATTCTGGCGCTGACCCTGGTAGGAAAAGAAGAAAAACAGCTTATTGCGGCCATTCACGACATGAGGGATGAGTACCGGACCGCCAATAGTGCCACCGAACTGCTGGCGCTTCAAGATATTCCGGGGCAAGCCGCTTTCGTTGCTGAAAAAATCATTGGCGTTCAAGGCGTCGTTACGCGCATAATCATAGGCAGTGCCATGTAAGGAATTAGTGCCGCTTTTGGTAACGACGCTGATGACTCCGCCCGCATTGCGTCCGTATTCCGCACCATAGTTACTTTCAATCACGCGAAACTCCGCAATCGCATCAGGATTTGGATTCACAACATAACTGTTATTCAGCAGGTTGTTATTATTCCCGCCGTCCAGCAGAAACGTAACGGAATCGCTGCGTCCGCCGCCAATGCTGTAGCCGCTGCTTTTGCCGTTATTATCGGAATTGGTGGGCGTGGCGCCCGGCATGGTGGAGATCAGATCCAAGGCGTTGCGGCCATTCAAAGGAAGCTCAAACACCGCCTGCCCGGTTACGGTTCCGCCGACGGTGGCGTTTTCCGTTTCTACGCCGGAGGATTGCGCGCTGACGCTGACGGTATCGGTCACGCTTCCGACCTGCAGTTGCAGGTCGATGCGCAGAGTTTGGTTAATTTCCAGCGAGTTCTGGCCGGTGGATTGAGTTTTGCTGAAGCCGGTTGCTTCGGCAGTCACCTGATAATTGCCGATGGGTAATTGCAGAACCTGATAAGAGCCTTTGGCATCGGTAATGGTTGTTTTCGCAATCTGAGTGGCCACATTGGTGACCGTTACCTTCGCCCCATTGACAAATCCGCCGGAGGCGTCTGTGATTGCCCCCACTATTTTGCCGGTCGCATCCTGGGCAAAACCGGCTGCTGTAAAAAATACGTAAACAAACGCGCCTACCAGCGCGCGCTGCATTTTAGTCATTATTGTGCTGCTCCGTTGAAGTGGCGAATGTTGATTGTGTAATAACCAACATTCAGAACGAAAGAGGAGGGACGAAGGACGGGGCGTTCCTACCGCTTTGCGTTGTGTTGCAAGTATACTTCCATACGCGAAAATGTTGTGTTTTCAGTGTATTCAATACGATTAACACACCTGCAATATGCAGATGCGTAATTCAGCTTCCGATTCTCATAGCCAATGTTCCTGTTTACATCAATTAGATATAGGTCTTGAATTCAATCACATCGCCATCCTGGACAACGTATTCCTTGCCTTCAGTGCGGAGCTTTGCCTGTTCGCGAGCGCGAGCAAAGGAACCGACAGCTATCAAATCCTCGTAGGAAACTACTTCGGCGGAGATCAGGCTTTTTTCGAAATCGGAGTGGATCACGCCGGCTGCCTGTGGCGTTTTGTCGCCGGCGTGAATGGTCCAGGCACGGGTTTCTTTTTCGCCGGTGGTGAGATACGTTCGGAGCCCAAGCAGATGGTAGGCTTCGCGAATTAAATTACTAACGCCGGTTTCGGTAACGCCCAACCCTTCCAGATATTCGGCCCGTTCTTCGGGGGATAGCATGACCAGCTCGGATTCGATTTCGGCGGAAACCACAACCGCGCGGGTGTCGTGGTGCTTGCCGACGTATTCCTGCACTTGTTTGACGAACTTATTTTCGCTGACGTGGGCGAGTTCGTCTTCCGCCACGTTGCAGGCAAACAGGGTCGGCTTCGCAGTAAGCAGAAAAAACAAGCGAACAGCGGCTTTTTCTTCGGGCGTGAGATCGAGCGTGACAACAGTTTTGCCTTCGTTCAAATGCGCTTCCAGTTTATCGAGCAGGGCCAGTTCCGCCAACGCTTTTTTGTCGCCGCTTTTGGCGGCTTTTTGAACGCGGTTTTTACGCTTTTCAACGGAATCCAAATCAGCGAGGACCAGTTCGGTGTTAATGACTTCAATGTCACGAACCGGATCAACCGTATCCATCACGTGCTCGATGTTTGCATTTTCAAAACAGCGGACCACTTGAATAATGGCATCCACTTCACGAATGTGGCCGAGAAACTGATTACCCAATCCTTCGCCCTGGCTGGCGCCTTTCACCAGGCCGGCAATATCAACAAATTCAAAAACGGCGGGAATTGTTTTGGCCGAGTGGCTCAGTTTTGCCAATACATCCAGACGCTCATCAGGCACCGTGACAACTCCGGTGTTCGGTTCAATGGTGCAAAAACGATAGTTTGCAGCCAACGCTTTCCGGGTTTGCGTGACGGCATTAAACAACGTGCTCTTCCCGACGTTGGGAAGCCCAACAATTCCAGCTCTTAGCATTCACTTCCTATTTTCGCTTAGCGGGTTTTCCGGGCTGTTGTTAAGCCGCTTTCGCGCCGCCCAGAGCAGCGGTAGCAATGGTGCCGCCCAGGTTCATGGTTTCCACCGCCGAGGAGGGAACAATAACGAGCGAGCCGCGTTCCTTGATGGCTTCGTAAAGCATGTTCATGCCGCGCAGGTGCAGCGCGCCCGGATTGTCGTTATAAATCGAAGCGGCTTCGGCAAACTTAGCGGACACTTCGGTTTCGGCTTGACCGAGAATGTTGCGCGCCTGGCGTTCGCGTTCGGCTTGCGCCTGGCGGGACATGGCATCTTCCAGGGCCTGGGGAATGCGAACGTCGCGGATTTCCACTGATTGTACGGTGATGCCCCAGGGATTGGTTTTTTCATCGAGAATGCGCTGCAATTCCTGGCCCAGGGTTTCGCGGCTGGTGATCATCTGCGCCAGTTCGTGACGCCCAATGGATTCGCGCAGCGCAGTTTGCGCGCTGAGGGTAATGGCTTCGCCGAAATCGGCCACTTCCAGAATCGCTTTTTCCGCATTCCACACCACCCAGAACACAATGGCATCGACATTCACCGGCACGGTGTCGCGCGTCAAGGTGGATTCGGCAGTGACGCCGATGACGCGAACGCGCTGATCGACCGAGCGGCTGAGCGCGTCAATCACGGGAATCACCAAGAACGGCCCAGGCCCGCGCAGACCGATGAAGCGGCCCAAGCGGAGAACCGCCACGCGCTCCCACTGCTGGGCAACTTTAATGGAAAGCAGAAAGTAAAGCCCTAAAATAATTCCGGCCAACAACAGCCAAGGCTGATGAACAACCCCGGCCAGACCGAAACCAGCCAGCACACAAAGGGCGCAGGCAGCCAAGGCGGGGCCATTAGCAGAAGCGCTTGAAACCATCGGATTCATAAATCATCTTCCTTTCGGACCTGCTTCTTGAGCAGCGTCTTGCAAACATTCAATGAGTTCAGAAACAGTGAAGCCTTCGCGACCGGCGCGGGCCAGAAAATCGCCCACAATCTGCGATAAACGTTTTTGGCGCTGCGCTTCGTCGCGCTTGATTTTAATTTTGGAAATGAATGTTCCGGTGCCTTGCTGCGTTTCGGTAATCCGGCGGAGTTCCAGTTCGCGATACGCGCGCACCACGGTGTTAGGGTTGACGGACAAATCCACCGCAAGCTGCCGCACTGTGGGCAGTTGATCGCCGGGCGCGAGGGAACCGGCGGCAATGGCTCCGGCGACCTGGTCGATGATCTGACGGTAGACCGGAACACCGCTGCCTAAATCAAGAGCGAAGCTGAACGGCTTAGAGCGAACTTTCATACAGCATCCGTCGTTTTGTTCTAGTGTACTAGAACATTAATTGTTTGCAAGAGGTTTTTCAGCGCCTGAAATTCAGGCGGCTTTATCCAGGGTGCGAGGTTGTTTAGGGCCGGATTGCGACGGACGCGGTTTGGGAAAAGAGCCGAGCAGAATCTGTACTGGTTATTTGACTCAACGGAGAAGTCCGGACCAGTTCAGGCTGTCCATCCAGTTCCACAGGAACTTCATGCAGAAACAAACACTGCATGATCAAGCTGGCGTGCTGCGTACTCCAGTGAAGTGAGCATATCTTCTCGTTCGAGAAAAGGATAATTTTCCAGAATTTCTTTGAAACTTGCGCCAGCACTGAGCAGTTACAGAACCACTGTGACGCTCATGCGCATGCCTCGGATGCACGGGCGTCCTCCGCATTGCACGTCGTTAATGGTGATGCGGTTCAGTTGATCTGAATTCATTGCATAAGCCAGCCGGTTGCTTTCATTTTAACCGGCGCGTTCTTCCATTCCGCAAGTTAGGTTTTAATTGCAAAAGCCTTATTTCCAGAACATTCAAACCGTTCCCGCTACAATAACTCCGTTCTTTATGGCCACCTCCACCCGAACCTACAAACCATACGTTCCTGAGCATGTCACCATGCGCGAGTTGACTTGGCGCGCGGTGCTGCTTGGCTTATTGATGACGGTTGTGCTGGGCGCAGCGAACGCTTACCTGGGGCTGCGCGCTGGAATGACTATTGCCGCCACTTATCCGGCGGCGGTGATCAGCATGGCGGTTTTGCGCGGCATGAAGGGTTCGCTGCTCGAAGAAAACATTGCGCGGACGGCAGGTTCCATCGGTGAATCAGTGGCAGCAGGGGCGGTTTTCACATTGCCTGCTTTCTTGATTTCCCATTCCTGGCCTTCGTTTGGGTTTGCGGACGCTTACTGGAAATCCACCACGCTGATGTTGGTGGGCAGCGTTCTGGGCGTGTTGTTTGTGTCGCTGGTGCGGCGGGTGATGGTGGAAGATCCGGAACTGCCTTTCCCGGAATCCATTGCGGCTTCGCAGATTCATAAAGCCGGGCAGCAAGGGGCAAGCGCGGCGCGCTTTTTGTTCTGGAACATCGGCCTGGGCGGACTCATTTACTTGTTGGGCCGCTTCGGTTTGTTTGCGCCGGATCAGGATATTACGGTCAACATCGGCCAGATCGGAACCAGCCGCTTGCGGCTCGGCGGCGTGGGCAGCACGCGCATGCTTGCAACCGGCGGCACTACCAGTTTCGCCGGGCCAAGCGTCAGTCCGGCTTATCTTGGAGTCGGCTATATCATTGGTCCACGTTTGGCGGCGATGCAATTTGCGGGCGGCGTTTTCGCTTGGGGGCTGCTGGTGCCGCTGCTGGTGTTCCTGCTCGGGCCGCAGTTGCGCGCTTACCTTCCTGCAAATGCGGACACAGCGGAATCCTGGGCCGCGCTCGCTTCTTCAGTGGGCCGCTACATTGTGCGCCCGATTGCGGTCGGCGGCATGTTGGTGGGGGCCGTTTACACGCTTTGGCGCATGAGGAACAGCATTCTGCATGGCTTGGTTCGCGCCATTAAGGACTTAAAGCAGACCCCGGAACAAGCCGCGCAGCTTTCACGCACTGAGCGCTACATGAGTTCCAAAACCGTGTTCGCCTTGATTGGCGTGGTGTTTGCCGCCATGATCGCGCTTTACATTTATTTTTCAAAAGATGTGATCGGGGGAACGGTGGCCGCGATTGTGATGCTGATTCTGGGCTTCTTTTTTTCCACCGTGTCCGGTTATCTGGTGGGCATTATCGGTTCTTCCAACAATCCTATTTCGGGCCTTACGTTCTGCACGCTGATTGTGGCGGCTTTGTTAATGGTGGCGCTCGGCGTATCCGGGGCCAGCGGCATTGCGGCGGTGCTGGGCGTGGCGGCGGTGGTTTGTGTTTCTTCGGCGGTGGCGGGCGAGCTTTTGCAGGATTTCAAGGTCGGCTACATTCTGGGCGGCACGCCGCGCAGCATTCAACTGGTGGAACTGATCGCGGTGGTGGTGGCGAGCCTGGTGATGTATTTTCCCCTGCTGCTGCTGCACCAAAGTGATATCGCCGCAGGCGGAACCGGGCTGGGCGGACGCGCTTTGCCGGCGCCGCAGGCCGGTTTAATGGCACTGTTAGCGCAAGGTATTGTGGGTGGCGATATGCCCTGGGCGCTGGTCATTATCGGGATGCTGATGGGCATCGGCATTATTATGCTGGGCGTGAAAAGCCCCATGCTGGTGATGATCGGCATGTATCTGCCGCTTGAAACCACATCGGCTATTTTTGTGGGCGGCATGGCGCGCGCTTTGGCGGACCGTGTTGCCAACCGGCGCGGTTACAACGAAGCCCAGAAAGCCCGCGTTGAGAACGCCGGAGTGCTGACCGCTTCCGGATTGATTGCGGGCGAGGCGTTATTAGGGTTAGTATGGGCCGGGCTGCAATTCGATTTTGCGCGCGGGCTGCGGAATGCGCTGATTGTTTCCGAGCATCCGCTTTACTCAGTCGGGCTACTAGTAATCATCGGCCTGATGGCGATGATGATTTTCCTTCCTTTCCGCAGCGCGGGACGGCCCGATGAACCGGCTCCGCCGGTGGCCATGATGTAGGGATTGCAATGGGAAGGAAAAACCGCGGTTTTCTTTCTTGCAGCCGAAGGGCCGTTCCTTGCCGTCCATTAACATAGTATTTTGCCTTTGATTGATTCGTTAAAGGAACCCGCAACGGTCCGGCAGGCGCGACACTGGCCCCAGATCTACTTCGGCGTGGCTGTCACCACGCTTGCTTCGCTGCTGCTGGAGCTTTCTCTCACGCGCATTTTTTCGGTGGTTTTTTATTACCATTTCGCGTTTCTAGCTATCTCTATTGCCTTGTTCGGCTTGGGCGCGGGCGGCGTTTTCTCGTATGTGGTTTCAGATTGGCCGGGAAACTTTTACCGCAAGCTCGGCGTTTTAGCTTTGCTGGATGCGATATCGGTGGTGTCCGCGCTTGAGTTTGTGCTGACGCGCAAAGGCGAACTGCATTTGATTGACGTGGCGCTGGTGTACTTTGCCTGCGCGCTGCCGTTTCTTCTATCAGGAACCGTGGTGTCGCTCGCCATTGCAGACACCATTGATCGGGTGGACCGAGTTTACTTTTTCGATCTGATGGGCGCGGCTGCCGGGTGCCTGGTGCTGGTGCCGCTCTTAAACTGGATCGGCGGCCCCAATACATTGATTGTGACGGCTGCTTTGTTTGCGGTAGCAGCGGCGGTGTGGTTCCATGTGGCCCGATTCAGCCGGGGCAGGATTACTGCTGTTTCGCTGGCCCTGCTGCTGGTCGGGTTTATCACCGTTAATTGGAAGACACGCTTTATTGATTTGAAATACGCCAAAGGGCAGCAGTTGAAAAACGAAGAATTCGTGCAATGGAACAGTTTCTCGCGCATTGCCCTGACCAGGGAGCCGGGGACCAATAACCACAGCATTGTGATTGACGGCGACGCGGAAACGGGCGTTGCTAACTTCAACTTTTCCCGTTTATCGGCTTCCGAACGCGAGTATCTGGCTTATCATGGGCCCGGTTTTCCCTACATCCTGCGGCCTGGCGCGAAAACCGTGATTATCGGCGCGGGCGGCGGTTGGGATGTGTCACGCGCGCTGGCTTCCGGCAGCAGAGATGTGACCGGCATTGAAATTAACCCGATTATTGCGAACGTCATTATGCGGAAGAAGTTTCCCGCTTACAGCCAGTATCTGTATGCGCGTCCTGATGTTCATATGGTGGTGGAAGACGGACGCTCGTTTATCCGGCGCAGTTCCGATAAGTTTCAGGTGCTGCAAGCCACGCTGGTTGACACCTGGGCTTCCACCGCCGCCGGAGCGTTTGCGCTTTCTGAAAATAACTTATATACGGTAGACGCTTTCCGCGATTACCTGAACCATTTGACGGATGACGGCTTGATGGCGTTCACCCGGTGGGGCTTTGATCCGCCGCGTGAATCGCTGCGGGTGGTTGCCCTGGCGCGTACTGCGCTGGCGCAGATTGGCGAACACGACCCTGCTTCGCACGTCATTGTGTTGCGGGAAGACTTGCAGAAGCTGAACGGATGGGGCGCGCAGGACACCATTCTGGTGAGTCGAAAGCCTTTTCAGGCGGCAGATATTAATATTTTGCGGGCGGCTTTGAACAAAAGCAGCGTACAAGCCGTGTTTCTGCCCGGAGATATGAAAGCAAATGCGTTTCACGATCTGTTGGTTGCCCCCAATCCGGAACAGTTTTATGCTGCTTACCCGTTTGATGTGCGTCCGGTGACCGATAACCGGCCTTTCTTTTTTTATACGGTGCAGCCGAAGGATTTGTGGCAGTACTTCTTCCACGCTTCTCAGCAAACAGCCGATTATAAAATCAACAAGGCAGTGCCATTATTATTCGGCTTGGTGTTTGTCAGCCTGATCGCTACCTTAGTGATTCTGGCGCTTCCCCCAATGCTGCTGGGCCACCGTTTGCCGAGAGAAAAGGGAGCTGTGGCGGCGCTGACTTACTTTCTTTGCCTAGGCGCAGGTTACATTTTCATACAAGTTGCTTTAATCCAAAAGTTCGTACTCTTTTTAGGCCACCCCACTTACGCTCTGACAGTGATCATTTTTTCGATGTTAGTTTCCAGTGGGATCGGAAGCTACCTGAGCAGGCGTATTACGGGGGGAACCCTGGGGCTTTTGTCCGCCGTGATCGGCGCAGTGGCAGCCGGAATCCTACTATTAGCACTCATCGTCACGCCCGTGACAGAAAGCGGAGTAGTGCTGCCGTTTGCTGTTAAAGCACTGGTGACGGTGGTTCTGATTGCGCCGGTAGGTTTTCTGATGGGCATTCCGTTTCCTTCCGGCTTGTTGCGGTTGGAGCAGGTAATGCCTCAGAGCGTCCGTTGGGCTTGGGCTTTGAATGCGGCGGCTAGTGTTTTAGGCTCGGGCGGCGCAATTGTGATTGCGATTTATTTCGGTTTGGAAGACACTTTAATTGTTGGCGGAGTTCTATATCTTGGTGCTTTAGTTTCGGTAAGGCTGTCTCCACTTGGCAAAAAATACATTCATTCGAAAGTGGCCGCCTAGTTATTGTTATGTAATTACAGGTGTTTGGCTTTGGCACTCGCCGTGCATATAGAACATTGTTCGAAAGGAATGTTGATAATGAAGTCTTCTCTCGTTTTGCTGCCATTAGCTTTCGGAGGATTGCTATGGGCGCAGGAAGCTAATCCCACCCAAAATCTGCAACAATCAGGTTCTCAGAATCAAAATTCGGATACGCAGCCGGCTAATGGCGCGAATCCGATTTTCCGGGTACAGGTGGTTTCACGAACCATCAAAGCAGTCAGTTATCGCAACCGTAGCGGCTGGACTAAGGTTGACTTTCAGGGCACAGCCTTGGCCCCCAGAGCGGAAGGGCGGGCTGACGTCAACAGCCGTAAAGGCTTTATGGAAGTAAAAACTTCGGTAAAACGCCTGCCTGCGGCCTCCTCATTTGGAAACGAATACCTTACTTACGTTCTGTGGGCCATTACCCCGGACGGACGCCCTAAAAATCTTGGTGAGCTACTGGTGAATCAGAATGGCGATGCTGATATTGATGTCACCACCGAATTGCAATCTTTCGGTTTGATTGTTACTGCCGAACCTTATTATGCCGTTACCCAGCCGAGCGATGTAGTAGTGATGGAAAACATCATCCGGCAGGATACAGTTGGCAAGTACGAAGAAGTAGACGCCAAATATGAACTGCTGCCGCGCGGTATGTATACCCAAAAGGGTTCTGCCATGCCGATGACAATGGACAAGAAAGTTCCGCTGGAGTTATATGAAGCGCGCAATGCTGTTAACCTGTCGCGCGCGGCAGGCTCCGATAAATTGGCAAGCGACGTTTTCCAGAATGCTCAGAATCTTTTGCAGCAGGCCGAAGACTACCAAACCCGGAAAGCCGGCGCGAAACCGGTGATTATGACGGCCCGCGAAGCGGCCCAGAAAGCGGAAGATGCTCGCATCATTACGCAGCGTCGCCAACGCGAAATCGCCATGCAGAATGCAAAAGACCAGGCGGCAAAGGCGCAGGCTGACGCCGAAGAAGCCGCCAAACAGCAACAATTAGCCGAGCAACAAGCGCAGCAGGATGCCCAACGTCGGGCGGAAGCGGAACGCGCCAAAGCGGAAGCGGATGCCGCTCGCGCCCAAGCTGATGCAGCCCGCGCTCAAGCGGCTGCCGAGGCTCAAAAAGCGCAGCAAGCCGCCGCTGAAGCAGAACGCCTTCGCGCCCAGGCGGAAGCGGAGCGGAATTCCATTAAGCAGCAGATGCTGCAACAGTTGAATCAGGTTCTTGCCACGCGCGAATCGGCTCGTGGTCTGATCATGAACATGTCGGATGTTTTGTTCGACTTTGGCAAGTACACCTTGAAGGGAGAAGCTCGCGAAAAGCTGGCTAAGGTTTCCGGCATTATTCTGGGCCATCCCGGTTTAACTCTGACGGTAGAAGGTTATACCGATAACGTCGGCAGCGATGAGTTCAACCAGAAACTTTCCGAACAGCGCGCCAATGCCGTACGTGAATTCCTGGTAAGCCAGGGAATTGCCGATAATGCGGTAACGGCCCGTGGGTTTGGCAAGAACGATCCGGTAGCTTCCAACGACACGGCCCAGGGACGTTCGCAGAATCGCCGCGTTCAGATTGTGGTGGCTGGCGCCGGAATGGGAACGCCGGGGCAAACCGACCAGGGTACACCCATGCCGCAACCGACAGCAAACATGCAGCCGCAGTCGGCACCGGCTCCCGTTCAGCCAACCGGCACAGTTCAACAGTAATAAAGAACACCTAGTTAAGTATTTAAAAGGGGAGCGTTTCACCCGAAACGCTCCCCTTTCCTGTTATCAGTGTTCAACAAAGCGCAAACCGATTAAAATAGAAATAACTTCGTGATGAACTTATGGACCAGTGAACGACGCTTATGGTGCTAACCGGCGCAAAGTTTATTCTTCTGTTTTCGGCTCCATCATTCGGCACGCAACTGGTGGATGGGCTTTCTGACAACACATTTGCCGGCATTTATCAGTTGTCCGGCTTTGATTGGGCACTGCTGATTCCGTACTTCGGAATTCTCCTGCTGCTGTCTTTTTACGGACTGCACCGGTACGAGACGATGCGGGTGTACTTGAAGCATCGCAAGAAGCTGCTGAAAGAAGCGGCGCAGCGGTTTGCCCAACTGCCGCCCGTGACCATTCAGCTTCCTTTGTATAACGAGCGGTTCGTAGTAGCGCGGCTCCTGGAGGAAGTCTGCAAAATTGATTATCCGCGTCATTTGCTGCAGATCCAAGTTCTGGACGATTCAACCGATGAAACACATCCTTATACCGAGCGGTTGTGCAATGAATTAGCCGCTCAGGGCTATCCGGTGGAATACCTGCATCGCACAAATCGCTACGGTTATAAAGCGGGTGCTTTGCAGGAAGGTTTGAAAACGGCTACGGGCGAGTTTATTGCCGTGTTTGATGCGGATTTCGTTCCACCCATTGATTTTCTGCAAAGAACGGTTCATTTCTTCACCGATTCGGAAGTTGGCGTGGTGCAAACGCGCTGGAGCTATCTGAACAAGGAATACAACATTCTGACCCAGGTAGAAGCCATGCTGCTGGACGGCCATTTTGTGCTGGAACATGGCGCGCGCTGCGGGGCGGGGTACTTCTTCAACTTCAATGGCACTGCCGGCATTATTCGACGGACCATGATTGAGGATGCAGGCGGCTGGCAGCATGACACCTTGACCGAGGATTCCGACCTAAGCTATCGAGCCCAATTGAGGGGATGGCGTTTTGTGTTTGTGACCGGCCTGGACTGCCCGTCCGAGCTGCCGGTGGAAACCTACGGCTTTCAAGTGCAGCAGGCGCGTTGGGCCAAAGGACTGACGCAGGTGGCGAGAAAGCTGTTGCCTTCCATTTTGCGGGCCGATATTCCTTGGCGCGTGAAATTGGAAGCATTTCTCCATCTAACGCCGAACATTTCTTATCCGCTGATGATCGTGGTTTCGGCTTTAATGATGCCGGTGATGATTATCCGGTTTTACATGGGCTGGATGGAAATGCTGTTGATTGATTTCCCGCTGATTGTGGCTTCATTTCTTTCAATTTCAGCGTTTTACCTGTTCGCTCAAAAAGAACTGTACCCGAAAACCTGGTGGAAATCAATCGTTTTTATTCCGATGCTGATGGCGGCGGGCGTTGCTCTCACTGTCAGCAACACCAAAGCCGTAATGGAAGCTTTAATGGGCATTCAAACCAGTTTTGTTCGTACCCCGAAGTACGCCATCGGCACCGAAAAAACCAAGATCGCCGCCCAAGCTTACCGTCGCCGCAGTGGTTGGCTTCCCTTCGTTGAATTGGCAATCGGAAGCTATTTTCTGTTTATGGTCTGGTGGGCCATTGATAGCCTGAATTACCTGTCTGTTCCTTTTCTCAGCTTGTTCGTTTCCGGATATTATTGGGCTGGATTTTCCACACTTTATCAGGAGTACCGGGACCGTTTGGCGTGGCAAAAACAACGTAAACTCGCTCAAATATAAAAGGTCGGGTACTTTCTTTAGATCCATCTTTATATAATCGGAGAGTTTTATGCTTGAGGCTTACGGCCTGTCCGATCCCGGCTGTGTCAGACAGAATAACGAAGATTACTTTATCAGCGACAGTTTTAATGGAATTTTTATTCTGGCTGATGGAATGGGCGGCGCAAACGGCGGTGAGTATGCTTCGCGTCTAGGTTCAGAAACTCTGTATGAGTATCTTCTGCATCCTCCCGAAGACGGCGCTTCGGGCGCACTGCAAAGCGGGTTCGCGCAGGCGAACAGCGCGGTTCGGCAGGCATCCCTAGTTAACGCCGGTTTAGAAGGCATGGGCACTACTCTGGTAGCGGCCAGACTGGTACAGGGAGATCAGTTTCAATTCGCCAATGTGGGCGATAGCCGGGCTTACCACTTATCGGGTGATCAGCTTGCGGTGCTCACTACCGACCAGACCTGGGTGGTGGAAGTAGGGGCGCGCCTTGGAATCAGCGAGGAAGCGCTTCGCCGCCATCCGATGCGGCATGTTCTGACAATGGCAATCGGTGTTTCCGATGAACTGCGGGTCAATCTGCAATCGCTCCGTATCAGTTCCGGCGATCAGATTCTTCTTTGTTCCGACGGGCTGCACGGGGTATTGGGAGAAGAAATTCTGGAAAATACGCTGAAGTCGGAGAAATCTCTGCCCGATAAAGCCCACTATCTTATCGAAGCCGCGAGAGCCGAAGGTGGACCGGACAACATCACTGTTGTGCTGATTCGCGTTCTCTGATCCCATCGCGGCTCCTTTGGCCGCAATGCATATCGTATTTCGCCCGTTTTGTTATTTTCTGTCCTGGCTCCTCGTCGCAGGCACCTTGACGCAAGCTCAAAATTTGAATGTAACGCCCGGCAGCCCGGAAATTGAAGAACTGCAAATCCACGTGGTTGAAGGCGAACATGCCCACGTGGACGCGGGAAAAGCATCCGCGCAGCCGATCACCGTGGCCGTTACCGATAATCACGGCAATCCTGTTCCGAATGCGGCAGTGTTGTTCCGTTTGCCGACGGAAGCTCCGACCGGCGTTTTCAACGACGGCTCCCGCGTGTCCATTATTTACACCGATCTGCAAGGGCAGGCAAAGGTAAAAGACATACAGTGGGGCGACGCAGCAGGCACGGCCGTGGTGCGCATTACAGCCGCAAAAGGCGCGGCTCATGCCGGCGTGCTACTGGAAGAAACAATCGGCTCAGGCGCCGTGGTGAATGCCAAGAACGCTTCTCCTCGTCCAGCCATTGCGCAGCCCGCGCAGCCAAAAACAGAAACTCCACCGCCCGCGTTAACCGCTTCAACGGCGACGGTTGCAATTCCTCCCTCCTCGCCGATTCCTCCGCCGAGCGTGGAGATCACGAGCAATTCTTCGCATCAGGTTACCGGCGCAAGCGGCAGCGGTAGTCATAGCGGCAAGAAATGGATTTGGATTGGCATTGGCAGCGCAGTGGCAGCAGGTGCGGCGGTCGCCTTGGTCAGCAACAAGAAAAGCAGTTCCACTGCAACGCAGCCGCCCGTTCAAGCCACCACAAGCATCGGCGCACCCAGCATTTCCATTGGACACCCCTAATTTATGTTGAAGTATTTATTCTGCGCGGGTTTGTTGGCGCTGGCTGCGCAAGCTGCATCAACATCCCCTCAAACACCGCAAGCCGGCATTGTGCGTGGAGCTGATGGAATTCTGCGCCCATTGTGGGGTGTTTCCGCCAATCTGATTAACGGAACGCCTTTTTCCGCGCAAAAGATAATTGCCGTCTCGTTTTCCAACGAAGCCGGACTGGTGCTGACACCCGGCAGTTTGGAACTGTTAAGCGTAGGCGGGCAACTGCTAGGCGTTTATCCGACAACGGAATTAAGGCCGGTGTTGAGCGTTTCAAAAGGCGCGAACACGGCCCTTGCTTTTCTGCCTTCCGAAAAGCGGCTGCTGCGATGGGCAGGGCATGAGTTTACACCGATTCCCCTTGATGCCGAACGGCTGTCTGGTCCTATTGTTGACGCACAAGTAAAAGATGCTCATACAGTGGAACTACTGATTCAGGAACAACCAAACAGCTTGCAGCGGGTACGAGTGGCGATTGCCACAGGCGAGGTGATCAGCAGCGAATCGTATCTGGATGCGCAAAGCCCGGCATTGGTGATCGGGCCAGCTTTAGTTTCCACCACAACCAGCGGAATCCAAACCGATATCAGCGGCGTGAAAACCCAGATTCCCTTGGCAAATACTTCGGCGATTACGATGGAGCGGGCCGCTTCGCATTCCGTTCATGTCAGTTCACCGGTCACGCATCGGGATTGGATTCTGCATCTTGAACAAGCGCAGCCCAGTCTTTCTGAAATTCCGACTATCAAAGTCGCAGAACCAGGCGAGGTGAAGCCATGAAGAAGTTTATTTTGTTGCTTCTAATAACTGTTTCCGCCTGGGCCGGCGACCTGCAAATTTTTGTTCACACGCCGGGCGCTGCCGATGATGGAGCGCCGATTGATACAACTTATAACTTTGCTGATACCGTACTAGGCGGAAACACCACCATTGTGGTCCGGTTGAAGAACACTTCTTCTACTAAAGCGTACCTAATACGGACGGTGTTCGGCGCTGACAGTTCTTTCAAAATAGGCGGATCCATTTTAGATAACTGTCTGGCGGCTGGAACTTTCGAGGATGTTACAGTATCGTTCGTGCCTTCCGCATTAGGGACGGCGAGTTCTCCGCTGCAGGTTGGCTACGCGCCTTACCCGGCATCCACCGGCTGCCCTTCGGTGCCTCCGCAAAATGTGCAGGTGTCGACTCTGACGACCTTGAACGGCAGCGGTATCGCCGCTACATTAAACGTCAGCGTTTCGGTCAATAATGCTGCTGCGAGCGCCATCAACGCCGGCACCCAGATTTCATTCGGCCAGGTTGATATCGGCGCAACGCAAACCGCGACTGTAACTGTCCAGAACGCGACTACGGCAACGCTTGATAATCCAACGCCTACCTTAACCGCAGCCGTATTTTCGCAGCCGCCATTTTCATTAAGCTCGTTAGCGAGCTGGCCGACGAAGCTCGGGCCGGGAGCAAGCTCCAGTTTTACGGTGACGTTTGCGCCCACGCAGCAAGCGCAGATCAACGCTGCTTTGAATCTGGGAGATCGTTCTTATCCGCTGGTAGGAACCGGAGTGGCCGGGCCGGGCTTAGCCGCGCTGCTTGTCAGCTACACGCTGCCGACTGGAGTGCGGTATGCCGTCACCACTGCCACGGCGATTGATTTCGGTTCCGCGCTGACAGGATCGTCGCAGCAGTTTATTTTCAGCATCTCGAATCCGTTAACTAACTTCGACAATGAAACTATTTCCGCCATTAGCCTTACCGGCAGCGGCTTTACGTTGATCAATGTGCCGAACCTGCCGTTGACACTCAAACCGGGCGACAGCAGTTTATTCAGCGTGACTTATGCGCCGACGCAGGCCGGAGCGCAAAGCGCGGTACTCAATATCGGTACGCTGCAATATAACCTGACTGCCAAGGCGACCGCGCCGGCATTGAACCCGACATTTCAATTCACTCCGCAAAATCTGGCCAGCAGCCAGCAAGCACAGTTAAGCATTCAACTGCCAACGGCGCCGCAGGCCCCGACCGTTGGAACCCTAACGCTTTCGTTTACCAGCGCCATTACCGGCATTGCCGATGATCCGGCGATCATGTTTGTAACGGGAGGCAATCGCAACACGAATGTGACCTTCGCGCCGGGCAGCACAACCGGAACGTTCGCGGGCGGCCAGAACACCTTGACATTTCAAACCGGAACCACCGCGGGAACATTGAAGTTCACGCTTTCGTTTACCAACGGCGAGACTTACAATGCAACAGCGCAGATCAACCCCAGTCTGATTCAAATTTCGTCGGCTTCGGCCACGAGGCAGAGTCCTTATCTGATATTGAACATCAGCGCGTTCGACAACACATACAGCGCCGGCAAGATGTTGTTCAATTTCTATGACGCAAAGGGCGATCTGCTGACGCCGGGCGGAATCAGCGTGGACGAGACGCAGGATTTTCACAACTACTTCTTTGTGAATAATCAGGCAGGCGGAACATTCGCTTTACAAGCGAAATTTCCAGTGACAGGCGATGTGACCACAATCAGCTCCGCCGATTTCACCATTCAGAACACCAATGGCCAAACGCAGACGCAGCACCTGACTTTTTAGTCGATAGGCAGCTCGTTACCTAATTCGCTGTGCTGAGTTCAATTGAGAAGCCAACGCAATCTGCACCTACACATTACCCGGGTAATGTGTAGGCATGTCGCTGCCACGATCAAAAGTTACCTCGCAAGGACAAATTTCAATTCCTGCCGAGATTCGAAGAAAGCAGGGAATCGGTCCGGGTTCGGTTCTGGAGTGGGAAGACCAAGACGACAAAATTATCGTGCGGCGTTCGGGAACGTTTTCCTCAGAGGACATTCACCAGGCGCTTTTTCCCGGGCAGTCTCCGAAAACACGCACCCTCGACGAAATGAAAGAAGGGCTTCGAAGGTACGTTCGGAACCGGTATGCGCGCCGTTGATACTAACGTTCTGGTCCACCTAATTACCCGGGACGATTTGCAGCAAGCAGCCTCTGCCGACACTTTCATTGAGCAAGGGGCATGGGTGTCTATACTGGCACTCACCGAAACGATGTGGGTTTTGGACGCAGTTTATAAGCGCAGCGCCGCCGATATCATCACTGCTCTTGAGATGCTGTTAAATCATCAGAGTTTAACTGTGCAGGAGCCTGATACCGTAGCTGCAGCGCTCGGTCTTTTTCGCGCCAAACCATCTTTAAGTTTTTCTGATTGCTTACTGCTGCAACTTGCCCGGAAAGCGGGGCACTTGCCGCTCGGCACATTCGACCGTAGCTTGGCAAAGCTTGAAGGAACTCACCGGCTGTAATAGAGAATTCAATACGGTTCACGCTGTCTCGCCTGAGCTCGCACATGAATTAGTCATTGTGTGTTTCAGTACTTTTGATGTATTCTCATGTGCATAAATAGAGAATACTAATGCATATGCGAACAACTTTAGTTATTGATGAGCAACTACTTGAGCGTGCTAGGGCTCTAACAGGGAGCAAAGAAAAAACAGCGCTGGTGCGAGCGGGTCTACAAGCGCTCATCGCGTGCGAATCTGGTAAACGGTTAGCTGCACTCGGCGGCACACAGCCCGAACTGTCCGATATCCCGCGTCGCCGGCCTGCCTGATGGTTTTAGTTGATACTTCAGTCTGGATTGAGCATTTCCGCCATCAAGAGCCGGGATCAACAGAGCGCCTTTCAAAAAGGCTTATTTTGGTGCATCCCTGCATCATTGGTGAACTGGCTTGCGGCAATCTGAAAGACCGGGCTGTTATTCTTTCCTACCTGCACGCTTTGCTTTTAGCACAACTCGCCTCCGATATGGATATACTGCACTTGATTAATCGTCACAAACTTTGGGGACGAGGGATCGGCTGGATCGACGTACACCTTCTGGCCGCCGCGCTGCTTTCAAACTGCCGAACTTTATTTGCAAGTCATCCGATACTCGCACTATCTTATTGACAATAAAACTGATCAATACTACAATGTAGAAGTAATGCTTGGCGAGTTTGAATATCTGGTGCTCACTTCCGCAATCCGCTTAGGAGAAGAAGCTTATGGGGCGGCCATTCGGATTCACATTGAGAATGCGCTGGAACAGTCTTGCTCGGTTGGCGCTCTTTACATAACTTTAGACCGGTTGGAATCTAAAGGTTTGGTGAAAACTGCTATGGGCGATGCCACGCCTCATCGTGGCGGTCGGCCTAAACGCATGGTTCGCGTCACTGCCGAAGGCATGAAAGCGGCTGCAAATTTTCATCGAACGGTACTCCGGGCGAGTCGTGGCCTGAGCTGGGGAAAGAGCACCTGAGAATTCGGATATGCCGCGATTTTCCGCGTTGATTCTCAATAAACTTTCAAAATTGCTGGAGTCCGACGAACGAGACGCGGTTCTAGGAGACTTCGCGGAACTAAATATAATACCGGTGCGATCCGTTTATGAACTATGCGGATTGATTCTAAGACGGCAGATTTTGCTTTGGAAGAACTGGCAACCTTGGTTCGCGCTTTTGTTTGTTGTGGGATTGGTCGGCATACGGCTTGTTGTGCTCGCGAGTTCGTTGGCGATAGCACCACTCAATTACTTCTTAGCTTATTTACGCTACGGAGTGCGTTATGAGAGCGGTCTAAGTTTGCTTGAAGAGATTACTGTGTGGTTCCTGGTGGCGTTCGCTGTTGTGTTGTGGTCCTGGACCGCCGGTTTTCTGTTCACACTGTTATCGCGGAGAACTGCTTTATTTACCAATCTGATCTTTTGCGCGGCTTGGTTTTGCGGAAACGCTGTTGTGCTTGGATTTTTCCAATCCGACTGGCGGTGGGTTTTATTCATTGCATTTTCGTCGGCTTTTGCGTTTCTACCTTTTATCTGGGGAGCGCGAAGCGGTTTTCGCCCGCTTGCGTTGTCGATGCGTCAAGTAATTCTAGTGGCATCGTTCAGCCTAGGGGTAGCTGTTTTGGTGACATGGGTGAGCGGTTGGCCGCAAGCCGCGCTTGAAAGGTGGAGCGAGGGCGCCTTGCCAGGGGAAGTTTCCTGGCAGCAGAGATTAATGTTCCACCTGGAATTAAGCTAGCCGATAGGCTGGATACTAATTGTCAACAATGTACAACTTTTGAAATCAGATAAGGAGATCAGCAGATGAAGCGAATCATTGTAGCGAGTACGGACATATGTGCGGCTTTGATTATTCTTGCTAGTCAACTGTCCATAGCACAAACGGCGGCTTTGCCTGCGTCAACTCAAGCTAAAAGCAAAGTTGATGTGATTATCCCAAAGGCAAAAAGGACAAATGCCCCTGATTTTACCTTGCTGGACGCAAAAGGCCAGCCTCTTACTTTATCTGCCCTTAAAGGCAAAGTTGTTTTTCTTGATTTCTGGGCAACATGGTGTGGCGGCTGCAAAACGGAGATCCCGTGGTATGTGGAATTTGATCAGAAGTACCGGAACAAAGGGCTTGCCGTTGTTGGAGTGTCGATGGACGATGAGGGTATGAGGATCGTTAAACCGTTTCTCGCCAAGAACAAAATTGAGTATTCAGTGATTGTTGGTAACGACGGATTAGCAAAGCAGTACAACCTGACTGCTATGCCGATGACGCTGCTAATTGATCGTGATGGAAGAATTGGTGTGTCGCATACCGGCGTTGTCGATAAGCGTGATTTCGAAAGCCATATTCAAGCCTTGTTGAAGGAGCGAGCAGTTAGCACCGCGCTGCCGCAATCACAAATTGCGGAATGTTCGGGACGGAAATCTTGGCACTGTTAGCACAACTCCTGATGTTGATCCCTCCCATCTTTTTAGGACTCTCAGCGTCTTACAGGTACACTGAATTCGATCCGCTATAGTCGACAGGCGTATCTGTGTATTGTGTGTTCAGGAGTTGCGATAACTGCCCTGCCACTGCCTCAATAATTTAACTTCAAAAACACTTCCTGCAAGAGCGAGGTTTGCCATGCCGATTGATTCTGATTAGATGATTCCGGCGGAGTCCTCTGCTTAAGCTGCAGCGGATCTTAAGGCGGAAATATCGCGGCGCGGGGATCTCCCAAACATGCGCGTATATTCACGACTGAACTGCGAAGGACTTTCATAGCCCACCTGAAACGCAGCAGTTTCAACATTCGCATTACTTGAAACCATTAATCGTCGAGCTTCAAGAAGGCGTAGCTGCTTTTGATATTGAAGTGGCGTCATCGACGTTATGGATTTGAATTGCCGATGAAATGTAGCTGGACTCATTCGCGCAATATCCGCCAGTTCTTCGATGCGGACCGGTTCAGAAAATCGCTCCCGTAGCTGGTGAATGGCTTGGATCACCCGATGCTCATGGCCGTTAGCCATTGTTATCTGGACAATCTGCTCGCCATTCGGTCCAGTCAGAAGCCAATAGCAAATTTCGCGCATGATGCCCGGATATAGCAGAGGGATTGCCTGCGGAGTATCCAGAAGACGTAGGCTGCGCAGCGCGCAGTCTATTAAAGGCCTGCTTAGATCCATTACTAAGGCGCCTCGTGCCTGGTCGACCTCACTTAATTTCACATATCCGCCGAGTTGCTCGATGACTTCTTGCATGATTGCGAGATCGAACTCAATCACAATGCCAAGGTATGGTTCCATCGGGCTGGCGGCTGAAACTGTGCCGAGCGAAGGCATTTCGACGCTTACAACCAGTGCCTGACCCGCCCGGTAATCAAACCGTCTTTCTCCGAAGATCACCCACTTCGCACCTTGAAGCGTGATACAAAGGGCTGGTTTGAAAATGCGGTGTGAGGGCCGTTTCTCATGGTCGGAGCGGAGAATTGTAAACCCTTCAATTTCGGTGACAAACGGATTGATTCCACCGTGAGTGTCCGTATAATGCCTCACCATCCGCGCCAATTCGTTCAGTCGATCCGGCTTGTTATCAGCCTGCAGAAGCATATAAGAAGAGTTTATCTGACAGGAATAGGCAAGAAAATGGAAAACTTCGGCATTCACTTGATTTCTAAAACGACGTACGCTGAATGACATAGCGTACCGAAAAGGAAACAAATGTCAGAACAGAATCCTCAATCCTCCGTAAACAAAATTGCCATTGTGACCGGAGGAGGCCGCGGCATTGGCCGCAATACAGTTATGAGCCTCGCCAAGCGAGGAGTCAATTCAATTTTCACGTATAACAAGAATCGGGCGGAAGCGGATACCGTCGTGTCGGCCGTCAACGAGGTAGGAGCGCAAGCCATAGTGCTGCAACTCGACACCGGCAATATTGGTTCGTTTGATGCCTTCGTGAACAGCGTGCAGTCGGCACTCACGACTCTGGGCGCGAAGCGTTTCGATTTTCTCGTCAACAATGCCGGCATCTCGCACCACAACTCCATCGAGAAAACAACTGAGGAGGAGTTAGACAGCCTCTACAATGTTCATTTCAAGGGTGTATTCTTTCTTACCCAGAAGCTTCTCCCGCTTATTAACGATGGCGGGCGCATCGTTAATATCTCGTCGGGGTTGACGCGCATTGCGTTTCCGGGCAGTGCTCCTTATGCGTCGATGAAAGGCGCGGTGGAGGTCTTGACGCGTTATTTGGCTAAGGAACTCGGCGGGCGCAAGATTACGGTGAATACGGTTGCTCCCGGTGCGATTGAAACCGATTTCAGCGGCGGCATGGTTCGTGATAATCCAGAGATGAACAAGCGCGTCGCAGAAGCGACGGCCCTCGGGCGTGCTGGCGTTCCTGATGATATTGGCCCGATGATCGCGTCGCTCTTATCGGAGGACTATCGCTGGGTTAATGCGCAGCGCATCGAGGCTTCTGGAGGCATGATCATTTAGCTGGTGTTAATTCAGCGTCGATGCCTTTACTAAAAAGCGCTGTTCTACTCACCCGAAGACCAGGCGACGCGGAATTCCGGGTAAAGCGTTAAACCACCGCAGGCGAAAAGGGTTTGGCCGGTTATATAGGACGCTTCATCAGACGCGAGAAACGCGAACACGGCAGCGATTTCTTCGGCACTTCCGGCGCGGCCCATCGGGATGTGGCTTTCCACTTCGGCGCGGGCCTTGGGGTCGTTAATCCAGGCTTCGTTGATCGGGGTGACAGTTGCGCCGGGGCCCACAGCGTTAACTCGAATGCCGCTGCCTGCGTATTCAAGCGCGAGAGTTTTGGTGAGATTCTCCAGGCCGCCTTTGCTGACTGAGTAAGGCAGGTATTTCGGTTTGGGAATAATTTCGTGAACGCTGGAGTTGTTGACGATTACTCCGCCGGCGCGAGTCAGAAAATGGCGGATCGCTTCGCGTGCGCAGAGAAATGCGCCACGTAAATTAACGCTGATCACTTTATCAAAATCGGCCATTTCCACTTCATGGCTAGCAGTGGGCTTCTGGATACCGGCGTTGTTAACCAGGATGTCAAGGTAGCCAAACTGCTTGATTACTTCAGAAAACATGCTGCCCACCTGATCTTCTTTCGAGACATCAGCCTGGACGATCATGCTTTTACCGTCTTTGCCTGATGCGCTCCGCTCCTTATCAACAACTTTCTTTACTGCTTCGGCTGGGCTTGGATCATCCAGGTAGTTGATAGCGACATTTGCGCCATCCTGGGCAAAGCGAATGGCAATGGCTTTTCCGATGCCTGTTGCTGCGCCGGTCACGAGAACATTCTTTCCTAATAGTTTCGGCATTGTTCCTTCACAATATACAATTCCGGTAACGCAAACGATGGTACACGATCATGGGGAGTTCTCAGTACCGTCCGTTACCAAATAACTTTCAAACCTACATCCATATACTTCGGAAATTTGTCGTCCGGGGTCACAATTGGAATTTCTTCAACAATCGCTTGGGCAATCAAGGCGCGGTCAAAAGGATCTCGGTGATGCAGCGGCAGTGTAAATAAGGGCGAGGCGTGTTCCGGAAGATAAGGCAGTGTATTGAATTTCAGATCATCAATGTACCGCAAAGTTTGTTGCATGGTAATTGAGCTTTTGCCGACGCCGCTTTTGGCGCCAAGTTCCAGGAATGAGATTGCACTCACTTCAATCACATTACTGTTGTTTCTAAGAATTGCGATAGCTCGTTTTGAGAGACGCTCCGGTCCTGTCGCAGCGTGGATAAAAGCTGCTGTGTCGAAAAGATAGCGCACTAATATTGTCCGCTAATGAACGCATCCGCTTCTTCGTCCGACATTGGCTTCCACCAGTCGGGATCAGCGAAAGTGACCTCGCCGCGTCCAGTGCCGAGCTTTCTCTTCATGCCTGAGCTCATCTTGGTTCTGACTATATCCGCAATCGGTTTTCCATGCCGGCAAACAGTAATAGTTTCACCCTTCTCGACGGCTTTGAGCAATTCTGAAAGCCTATTCTTAGCATCGCCAACGCTAACTTTCACAAATTCAGTTTAGCTAAAATTTTAGCCTAATTTCAACCTGTTTTGAATGGCCACGCTATTGTGGGAAGCATGGCGCTGCCCATTGCTTTATCTATTGCCGGTTCTGACCCTAGCGGCGGGGCGGGCATTCAGGCTGACCTGAAGACTTTTCATCAGTTCGGCGTTTATGGCGAAGCGGCCATTACTTTGTTGACCGTGCAGAATACGCGGAAAGTTTCGAGGGTGGAATTGATCAGCCCGGAACTGATCCGCGAACAGATTGAAGCTGTTATTTCCGATATTAATCCGCAAGCCGCCAAAACAGGAGCGTTGGGCGGGATGGAGCAGGTGCAAGCAGTGGCTGCCTGCGCCGCCGGGTTTTCGTTTCCCTTGGTGGTAGACCCGGTGATGGTGAGCAAACACGGAGCGCGTTTGATGACACCGGAAGCGGAACGGGCGCTGCGAACGGAGTTGTTGCCGCTTTGTTTTTTGGTGACGCCGAACATTGCTGAAGCGGAGCGCTTAGCTGAAATGGCAATTACTAACCACGGGAACGTGAAAACGGCGGTGCAACGCATTGCGGAGCTTGGCCCGAAAACGGTGTTGGTAAAAGGCGGGCATCTCGCAGGCGAGCCGGTAGATTTCCTGTGGTGTGACGGAGAGCTCCAAACTCTGCCGGGAATTCGCATCAATACGCGGCATACTCACGGAACCGGCTGCACGTATTCAGCAGCGATTACGGCTTTGCTGGCGAGGGGTTTTGAATTGCGCCCAGCCGTGGCGCAAGCCAAGAATTTCATTCAAAATGCGATTGCCACCGCGCCCGAATTAGGCGCAGGCCACGGACCGGTGAACCATTTCGCGCATTCTGATTTATCTAACGCCGCCTTGTCTTAATCACAATTGGGGTGCCTTCAAAACCGAATCTTTCCCGCAGACGATTCACAAGAAAACGTTCGAGCGAGAAGTGCATTTTGTCTGCTTTATCGGTGAAAACAACGAAAGTAGGCGGACGAACAGAAGGCTGCGTAATGTAATACAGTTTGATGTCGCTTTCAAACTTCAATTCCGACACAAACCGATTCAGTTCGCCGGTGGTGACGCGCTGGGAAGCGGATTCAAATACCCGTTTCACTGTTAAGAAAATGCGGCGCAAGCCTTCCCGATTCTTTGCAGAAATGAAGAGAATAGGCGCGAAGTCGATGAACTTCAGTTCATCGCGGATTGTTTCGGTGAAGCGGCGTTTCCCGCCCTCGCCCATTGTGTCCCATTTGTTGACAACAATAATCACGCCACGGCCTTCTTCCTGGGCGTAACCGGCGATGGTGGCATCGGAGTTTACTACGCCATCAACGGCATCAATCACCAGCAGAACCACGTTCGCCATGCGAATATTCCGCCGCGCCATAACGACACTGAGCTTTTCGGTCATTTCCGTGGTTTTGCCTTTGCGGCGAATACCGGCGGTATCCACAAAGCGGAATTCTGTGTTGCCTTCGGTGATGGTTTCATCTACAGCATCGCGGGTAGTGCCTGCGACCGGCGAAACAATGGCCCGTTCCGCGCCGACCAGCGCATTCAACAGAGTGGATTTGCCGACGTTGGGCCGCCCGATAATGGCGACTTTGATGAGCCGCTTTCCTTCCGCTCCTTTGTCCTCTTCATTTATTTCTTCGCGCGGGAAAGGAGCAGTGACGGTTTCCAGCAGATCGGAAATGCCGAGCTTGTGTTCGGCGGAAACGGCAACCGGGTCTCCCAGGCCGAGCGAGTAAAACTCGTGGACCAAATTTTCCCGGACCGGGCTGTCAATTTTGTTGACAACAAGCGTTAACGGCTTATTCAAAATGCGCAGCAGCTTGGCCAGATCACGGTCAGCAGCGGTGATCTCCGTGCGGCCATCAATCACAAACAGAATATGTGAGGCTTCTTCGAGCGCAACTCGGGCTTGTTTCAGGATTTCGGAAGGAATCAGGGCATCGTCTTCAGGAATAATACCGCCGGTGTCGATTAGGATAAAGGGCCGGTTCTGGTATTTTGCTTCGCCGTAGATGCGGTCGCGAGTAATGCCGGGCTCGTCGCCCACAATGGAGCGGCGGTTTCCAATAATGGCATTAAACAACGTTGATTTCCCGACGTTGGGCCTGCCTACAATTACGATTGTTGAAAGAATTTCGTCCGCTGCCATCTGCCTTTACAGGTTCGCATAGGTTGATAGCAATACGGTTGGCAGGAACAAAAAATCAGCAATTCGCTGACGTGGAAGACGACTGTTCGCGCTATTGCGGCACGGACACGGATAATATGCCTTGCTCTTTCCGCGTTGGTCGGACGGTGATTTGTACATCCTGGCCAAGAGCAGTCAGAAAATCGAGCAGGCGTCCGATGGAGAAATTGCCGGCCCGGTTGCGCATAAGCATCGAGACTTGCGGCTGCTTTACATGCAGCAGCGCAGCGGCCTGAACTTGCGTTAGACCGCGATCCCGAATAATGCGATGAATCTGCAGGGTCAGCCGAGCCTTTATCAATCCTTGCTCTGGATTGGGAATGCTCAAATCCGCAAAAACATTTCCGTCTGCCTGTTTTTTCTTCGTCATGTCTTTGTTCTCCTTAACCTTTACCGCTGCGATAACGCCTGATCGTTGCCGGCATCCATCTAAAACAGTTATCATTCTTCGCGCAGGAGCGTCATCGGGTTGACCGACAGGGCGCGTTGGGCGGGAATCCAGGTGGCCAGCAAGCCTAGCAGCAACATGGCAACTACCACGCCAGCTAAAACTAGCGGATCGCGCGGCGTGGCCTGATACACAATCGAAGCTAGAACCCGGCTGGCGAGAAGGCCGAGCACTAGTCCGGCGGTGGAGCCGATAGCCAGGAGCTTGAAAGCGCGGCCCAGGGCTGCCTGCAGCACTTCCTTTTGCTGCGCGCCGAGGGCCATGCGAATGCTTAGTTCTTTCAGCCGCTTGCTGACCGAGTAAGCGGCCATGCCGAAGATGCAGGTAATTGACAGCATCGCGCCCATCACTCCTAATACACCAAGTGCCATCGTTGCTACACGCGCCGGAAACAGAACTACGCTCAACTTGCTGTTCCACATTTCGGTGTCAATCGGCAGCCCAGTGTCCAGTTCGCGCAGTTTGCTTCTCACCGCCGCAGTGACTTGTTGCGGATCGCGTTTCGAACGTATAACTAAGTAAGAAGCGCTTGATGGTGATTGCAGGAATGAAAGAAAGATTGCCGGCTGTTGATCCTCGGTAAGGTTTAAATATTTTCCGTTCTCAACAACCCCGACAATCTGGACACGCGTTCCGTCTTGAAATTTGAAGTGCTGCGCTATCGCTCTCGCTTCACTGCCAAACATTCGATGGGCAAACTCACGATTCACAACAGCGGTGGATGGCGCGTTTTTGTCGTCGCGCCAATTGAGATTTCTACCCATCAATAAGTTTGTGCTGGCTGCTTGGAAGTAATGGGGCGATACGTCGTAACGGTAGGGCGTGATAGCAACATTCGAGGGCCTTAAATCCGCAGCGTCTGCTTTGAAGACATTGACCCGGAAAGCAGCGGTATAAACCAAAGGAGGATACTTGTTCACCAACCCCACTTGTTCTACGCCAGGGATGGTTTCAATGGCAGCGATCATCCGCTTCTGCATGGTTGGCACCCGGTCGCCACTGTAACCGGCCATTGCTAGATTTGTGCCAACCAGCAGGGCATGGCGCGGTTCAAACCCGAAGCTGCCGTGCAGCGAGCGCACCAGGCCACGAACGGCGACCAGCGAAGACGTGACGAGCACGGCACAAATAGCAATCTGGAAAGCCAGAAGCACATCGCGGACTGTGATGCGCCGTCCGATCCTGCCAGCGGTTCCTGCCTTGACGATCTCATACGGATTGGCCCGGAGCACTTGGCGCACGGGAACCATTCCGAAAAAGAATCCGCTGACCAAGGCCAACGCTAAAGCAACGAGAAGGATTTTCGCGTCAGGGCTGACAGGCAAATGAATATTGACGCCGGGAAAGGGCTGCCATAGGCTCAAACGCTGCAATAGCATGATGCTGCCGAGGAGTCCGATAAGGCTGCCGAGCAGGGAAACTAATACCGCTTCAGTCAGGAGCGATCGTAGAATGCGGCCACGAGTAGAACCAAGCGCGAGCCGTAAAGCCATTTCGCGGGAGCGGTCGGCAGCTCGGGCGGCAAACAAACTGCCCAGGTTGGCGCAGGCAGCCAGTAGAATTAAACAAGCAAACAGCATCAAGCCCGTCAGAAACGCCCGCACGTCAGAGCCGAAAGAAGTAAGACCCGCGCGCGCCAGCGAAGAGCGTTTTTGAGCAAACTCTTTGGGATAAGTTTTTTCAAGATAGGCACCCACAGAATCAAAATCGGCGATCGCCTGAGCGGGAGTCACTGCGGGTTTGAGATGGCCGATCGCTTCAAAGATTCCCTCGATGTTCCCGCGTGCGTTTAGGAGTGGTTCCCCGTCCACCTGCTCCTGGTTGACAATCGGCATGAAGAAATTAGGAAGAACAAAAATTAAGGTTCCGTGGAACTCCGGCGGCGTTACGCCGATGATGGTGAACGGATGTTTGTTGATTTGAACAACACGGCCTATCACGCCGCGATCCTCCAGAAAACGGCTGCGCCAGTAGTTGTAGCTGAGCACGAGATATGGGGCGCTGTTAGGGCCATGCTCATCAATCCGGTGAAAGAAGCGGCCGAGGTAAGGATGAATCCTGAGCACGTCAAAGTAGTTCCCAGTGACTGCATAGCCGCTGGAAAGAGATGGATCGTGGCCGGTGTTCAGTCCAACAAAAGCGAATTTAAAAGCGGCCAGGTCTTCAAAGCTGCGGTTGCGGTCGCGCAGATCGAGATAGTTTGCATAAGACTGAAATCCGGTATCGATCCCGTACTCGGTCGCCCAAAGGCTTTCCGCTTGGGGAACGTTGAGCGGACGCAGAACAAGTGCATCCAAAATACCGAACATTACGGCGTTTGCGCCGATGGCTAAAGCTAACGTTAAAACGGCAGTAATGGTGAAGCCGGGAGACTTGCCCAAGGTGCGCAGGCTGAATCGCGTGTCCTGAACCACAGTCTCAATAAACGTGCCGCCGAGCGCTTCGCGGCATTCTTCTTTTATGCGTACTGGGCCGCCAAACTCGATGGGGGCGCGGCGTTCTGCTTTCACGCGGGAAAGACCGGAGCGTTGCAGATCGTCGGCGCGATGCTCGATGTGAGAGCGAAGTTCTTCTTCCATGTCATCGTCCATCTGAGAACGATGAAGGAACTTATTAACCAAGCAGCGAAAGTAGGCGAAGATCATATTTCCTCCGGTTGAGCGGCCAAAGCGGAACCGATCGCTTGCACAAGGCGGTTCCAGCCTTCAGTTTCTTCCCGCAAACGCTTGCGGCCTGCGGTTGTAAGCTCATAGAATTTGGCTCGGCAATTGTTTTCGGACGTGCCCCAGCTTGCTTTCAATAAGCCTTGCCGCACGAGACGAAACAAGGCGGGGTAAAGCGCGCCTTGTTCGATGAGCAGGGCTTGGGCGGAAATCTGCCCGATGCGCAGCACACCGTAGCCATGCAGGGGACCGAGCGAAACAGCTTTTAAAATCAGCAAATCGAGCGTTCCGGGAAGAAGCTGGGCCTGGGCGGACATGAACACTCCTAAACTAATCAGGAGTAAGGACCCACTTTCCTAAGCTGTCAAGGAGAACAATCGGATGTGGGTACTAATCCACTTGTTCGATGAGCACAGCAGTTGTGGTGAGCGTGGCTCCCCGCGCTTGTAGGTTTTCAACTGTCTTCTGTCCCGCTGCGGGTGAAAAGGCCCAAATAGCATCGCTGACTAGTTCCACGGAATGGCCTGCTTCCAAAAGTCCGTTGGCCGCGAACAGAACGCAAATTTCCGTCACGACGCCGTAAACAACAAATCTACTGGCGCCTAACAAATTAAGCAGCGGCAAAAGGTTGGCATTAGTAAAACAATTCACGTTTTGTTTTTCCAGGATGATCTGGCGCGCTGCGAAGGCAGCTTGTTCATCAATCGCGTTTGTTTCGGTGGAAACAACGTAAGGGTGGTCCAAAAGCGTTCCAAGAAGCTTCTGCTGTCCGGTCGTACCTACCACGCAGTGCGGCTTCCAGGTTTTGAATTCAGGATCATTTTCGCTATGGGCATCAGTGGTGGAGATGATGGGAATTGCAGTTTTGACAGCGTGGCGGGTCAACGTTTTCAGGTTTTCGGCAATGGTTTCCGCGCCGGGAGCATACAACGCGCCGGCTGGCAGAACAAAATCAAGCTGAGTGTCTATATCGAAATAAACGGTATTCATGAGGAAAAGGAATGATGTGAATTCTTCACCGTTTCAGCCAGTGACAGCAGGCGTTCGCTGGTTTTTATTGAATATGGCCTGTCTACAGGCTCCAATCGGAGAAGCGGCGGCGGCAGTTTAGCCATTGATTGCCTGGCTCCTTGTCTTAGATAATCCAGCGCGGGGTAAGGTTCCAGGAGTTCGCCTCCCTTCAACACAGGCTGCAGCAGCGGATCGCCTTTTATTTCCTCGCCGTTTTCATTGTTGAGCGCGATTAAATCGTGGTCGGAACGACGGTAAATCTGCTTCGCGCCAGGCAGAGTTGCCTTATCGGCGCTGTATTTGGCGGTGTACATGTGCGACCCGCCGGATTGGAGTTCCACCAGTTTGTAAACAGCAGATAATGCGGGCGCGTCCGCTGAGGTAGCCAGTTCAGTACCTACTCCGAAGGAATCAATGGGCACTCCGGTAGAGATCAGTTCGGCGATTTTTTCCTCGTTCAAATCGTTGGTAGCCATGATCTGGGCATCGGAAAAGCCGTTTTCATCCAGCAGTCTTCTTACTTCGTGGGCTTGCGATGCTAAATCTCCGCTATCGAGCCGCACGCCCCAGAAGGGACGGCCCAAACCAATGGCGAGGCGTGTTCCTTCAATAGAATCATAAGTGTCGACCAGATATACGGTGGATTCGCCGAGCAGTTTTTGCAGTTCCCGGTAAGAGGCTTCTTCGCTCGGGAACGACATGGTCCAGGAATGCGCGGCGGTTCCGAAAACGGGAATGCCGAAACGGAAGCCGGCCTGCGTGTTGCTGGTGCCGGTGCATCCGGCGAGATACGCAGCGCGGCCCGCCAGTGGGCCTGCTTCCGGGGAATGGGCGCGGCGGCTGCCGAACTCCACCACGGAGCGCCCGGCAGCGGCCAGAACGCAGCGCACCGCTTTGGAAGCGATGGTGGTTTGGTAAGCAATCGTGGAAAGCAGGTAGGTTTCTACCAGTTGCGCTTCGATCAAGGGAGCGCGAACAATCAGAACCGGCTCGCCGGAAAATACAGGAGTGCCTTCCGGAACGGCGAATACATCACCAGTGAACCGAAGATTTTCGAGGAAACTGAAGAATTCCGCAGGCGCTTTCGCAAACTGGGGAAGCGAACGAAGGTAAACAATCTCGTCCGGTTCAAAGCGCAAATTAATAAGATACTCAATCGCCTGCTGCAAGCCTGCGGCCAGCAGGAAATTGCGATGGGAGGGCAGCCGACGAATGCTGAGTTCAAAAGTGGCAACGTCCTGCGCTTTACCAGCCAGGAAATAGCCCGCAGCCATCGTCAGCTCGTATAGGTCGGTGTTGAGAGCCGGCATCAGTTACTTCTATTGTCGATTACCCACGGCTAAAGCCGTGAGATTGTCAGACAACCGGCGAATCTTTTCCGCCGCCTGCTGCCGCTGCCGCATGGTGATGGGCGGTAGCCGGAATGATTGAAGGGCGCTGTTCTACAAAAGTGTGGCTGGTTCGCTCGTCAAACTTGCCGAAAATCATTTTTCCGGCGGTAGTTTGCAGAACGCTGGTGACAGTGACATCCACCGTGCGGGAAATCTGACGTTTGGCGTTGTCGACTACCACCATTGTTCCGTCGTCCAGGTAAGCGACGCCCTGATTATGTTCCTTGCCCTCTTTCAAAATAAAAACCCGCATGGATTCGCCCGGTAGCACCACGGGCCGCAGCGCATTCGCCAGCTCGTTGATGTTCAACACGGCCACGCCATGCACTTGCGCTACTTTGTTCAGATTGAAATCGTTAGTCATAACGCAGCATTGATGCATTTTCGCCAGTTCAATCAATTTCAAATCAACTTCCCGCACATTCGGCGCATCGTCGTCGGTTAAACGCACTTCCACTTGAGAAAGCTTTTGCAACCGCTGTACCACATCGAGACCGCGGCGGCCCCGGTTGCGCTTAGCGGAATCGGAAGAATCGGCAACTTGCTGTAGCTCGCGCAAAACGAACTGAGGAATTACCAGCGCGCCTTCCAGAAAACCGGATTCCGCAATATCAGCGATTCGGCCATCAATCAGCACACTGGTGTCGAGCAGTTTTACAGATTGGCGGCTAGCGCTGCCTGCATTGCCGTTAAATAAGCTGATGGCATTCAGGTTCAACAGGTCCGCTTTGGAAACACCGACAATTAAACCAATGTAGCTGGCGCAGAAGGGAACGGCAAATTCGAGAAAAGGCCCGTGGACGCTTCCTTGCAGAGAACTGAGCGCTAATAGCATTACCAGCGAAATGCCCAGGAGGCTGCCCACCAACATGCCGATAACGCCGGCAACCAGTTGCGCCAAGGCAGCGCGGCGTAGTCGCATTTCGAAGCAGACTGCCAGGAGCCCGCACGCAATTCCTACGCAGGCTGACCAGTCAGCCGAAAGCAGAAAAGGATGAAAAACCGCCGCAACGGCCCCAAGAACAACAATAAACAAAGCACGCACTGCGAAAACGTTCAGCTTGCTTCGATAATCCAACTGTTTGTTCCTCCGGCTAACGACAGTTTGAAAGCGCGTTTGCGCAGAAACGAGCGCAGATCACTTCCGTAAAAGAAGTCGAGCAGAGTATATCACCGTTACTGGTGGTAACAAAAAAATGAGTATAAGACAAAGCTGGAATAGTGAGGCGAGAAGGGAGAGAAGAGGGCGGGAGGAGCGCGCTCCGGTTAAAGAACCTTTGCGAGCTCCTCGGCAAATACACTGTTGCCGCTGGAAGAAGGAGAATTCCGGCGATTTCCGGCTCTGCGATCTCGATCCCGATTATTGTTATTGGTTGTATTGGTAGTTGCGTTAGGCGCGCCGGTTGGGGCAGGCGCGTTGGGCCGCTTAATGCGGTCTCCACCCGGCACAGGCTTAGCGGCCACCTGGCCTTTGCCTTTGGGCGGCTGGGCAGGGTTAGCGCGTAGAAGTCGGTCTTCGAGTGGAGCACGGTCGAATCGGCGAATGATCGAATTCATCTCTTCCTGATTCGGTGCTTCAATGAAAGCGAATCCCTTAGATTCCTGGGTTTCAGGGTTACGAATCACCTTAACCGCGTCAGCGACTAAGTTGTCTGCGGATAGCCACGATTTGATATCGTCGGCCGTCACCCAGACAGGGAGATTTCCGAGGAATACCGTAAAACTCATTCGTTAGTGTTGTTAGCTCCGTGGGGGAATTTGTGAGGCTGGCCTCGAAGGAGGTTGTTCCAGGGAGGCTTTCACTAAGATAACACAAGAAATAATTTCTGGCAAACACCGGAATTATGAATGAATCAGCAGATTTGAGGCAGGTCAGCAGCGGGTTTCCTAAATTCAAACAACCGCATTTTCTTTCCCCAAAGGCAGAATTGCTTTTGAAGCAAATAATCTGCCATTCTGCGTCTGACCTGGTATGACCAGCGAATTAAGAGAAGGCGAACCGGCTCCCGAAATTTCATTAGCTACCGATACCGGGGAGCTTTTCGAATTGAGCGCGTTGAAAGGGCAAAACGTGGTGTTGTACTTTTACCCGAAAGCCGATACGCCGGGCTGTACGAAGGAGTCGTGTGATTTTCGGGATCATGCGCAGAAGTTTACAAAAGCGAACACCGTGATTGTGGGGGTTTCACCAGACACCGATAAAGCGCAAGCCAAGTTTAAAACCAAATTCGGGCTTCCTTTCACCCTGCTGGCCGACACTAACCACTATGCTGCGGAAGCTTACGGCGTTTGGAAGGAAAAAAGCATGTACGGGCGTAAATACATGGGCGTCGAGCGAACCACATTTGTGATTGGCGCTGACGGAAAAATCAAGAAGATTTTTCCGAAGGTAGGGGTGGACGGCCATGCTGAAGAGGTGCTGGGGATTTTGGAATAACGCCCCTTATTTGACGCGTTCAGGCCACTTTAACATCAGCCAGCGAGGCTAGGGAGCGGAAACAGGAAATCCACTGGTCTGCAGCGGAATCCCGTCCCGCTTTGGCGGTGATCCGTTTGTAAGAGCGCGTGTAGATTTCGTAAATCTGGTTCTGAACGGACCACAAAATGACCTGAAACGGTAGGCTTTTCGCAACTCGCAGAGCGTTCAACAACTCCTGAACTGCTTGCAGGTCGCCCGGGTCTGCCGTGAAGCGCTCCGTTTTTTGTTCCACGGCTCTGCGCATAGTAAACTCCAGTGTGGTGACATCCAGCGCGACGTGGTTTTCACGAGCCTCGTCAAGCAAGGAGCGGATGCGAAGCGCGTCCAGTTTTTCCGCGCTGAAAGCGACTCGCAAAGAACTGTTGATGGCGTACTCAATGGTGGCGCTCAACTCGCGCGGCAGCGGCGAGTTCAGGCCGGCGATGAAGCGCATCAGCGGAGCGTGATTCCGGTAGATGTTCAGGTAAACCGATTCGGCTTCGTTTAAGGTGGAGGCCAGAATTATATTTAGAATCCGGCGCTGTTCGTCCCGGAACAAGGCTTTCAGGGAATACGTTTTTTCGCCGAAGCGCCGGTCCAATAGCAATACCACTTCCGGGGTTTCCGCCCGTGAAAAAGCGTCGGTCAGTTGGGCCAGCAGTTCCTCATAATCGGTGTCGCCTGCAAAGGGCTTCACCGCGCCGAGAATGTTGTGATCGCCAAAATGGAGAGCGCCGAAGACGAGCAGTTCCGATTCGCCCGTCACCTTGGAACAAAACTGCGCTTTGCCGACGGCCAGATGAAGATTGCCTGCTTTTCGCTCCTGGTAATCCAGCCTCCGGGCGGAATAAGAATAGATGTCTGTATCCACGCCATAGTCTTCAAAAAGCGAGCTAATGGCATAGTGGGCGCAAACACTTTGCAGATCAACAATGGCCGGCTTCACCGAACGGCGATAAATCTGCGCGCCGTTGCCGCATTCCGGTACATTGCTTTTGGCGAGGGCCAGCCGTTTCTGAAATTCTTCCTCAACCGAGATGCCTGTCACCTGCTCGTAAAGCTGCACCACGCGACCGGCATACTGAATCACCTGCACGGTTTCAATGCCGGTCAGTTCGTCAAAAAACCAGCCGCAACTGGTATACATCAGCATGGCGTGGCGCTGCATTTCAAGCAGCCGCCAAGCGCGCACTTTCGCGTTCTGGTCCAGATCAGGAAGAAAACAGGCTTGTTCAAAGCGCGCGCTGTTTTCCGCGCCGGGATCAAGGAGAACGGAAATATAAGCATCCCTCGCTGCCCAGGGATCACGGAATAAATGTTTGCCTTCGGCTTCAAATCGAGGCGCAACCTGGTCGCGGAGCCAATCCAAAGCTTCCCGTAGAGGCCGCCGCCATTCCTGGTTCCAGCCGGCGCGCCCCGCATTGCAGCCGCAGTTGCTGCGCCATCGCTCCACGCCATGCACGCAGCTCCAGGAACTGTTTTCAAAAATCTGCGCCTCGTGCTTAGGCGGCGCAAGGTCCAGAAATTCGCCGTAGTTGGTGATGTGCGCCAGCTTGCGGCTTTGCATGTAATCCAGCGCGTAGGTGAGCGCCATTTCGCCGTAAGCATGATGGTGGCCGTAAGTTTCGCCGTCGGTAGCGATATGCATCAACTGCGGGCCGAGCCGGGCATCGGAAAATCCGCCTACCAGGCGATGAGCGAATTTTTCGCCGTTATCGAGCAGCTTTTCAAAAGCAACCGCTTGGGAAACCGGTCCATCGTAAAAGAAAAGATTAATGCTGCGGCCGGAAGGCAGCTTGCACAGATAAGGCCGGGACGGGTCAATTTTCGATCCGCTGCAATCCTGCCAATTGCCGCCTTCTAAAGGCCGAATGGCGCGCGCCTGGTTCGGCGCAAGAATCACATAACGCAGGTTCGCCTTAGCCAACAAATCCAGCGTTTCAAGGTCCACTGCCGTTTCGGGCAGCCACATGGCTTCCGGCTCGCGTCCGAAGCGGCTTCGAAAATCGGCAATGCCCCACACGATTTGGGTCCATTTGTCGCGCGAGTTCGCAAGCGGCATGATGATGTGGTTGTAGCCCTGGGCGATGGCCGAGCCGTGGCCGGAGAACAATTTCTGGCTTTCGTTGTCCGCCCTCAGAATGCCCCGATAAGCTTCGGGCGCATAGCGCTGCATCCAGGACAACAGCGTGGGGCCGAAATTGAAGCTGATGCGCGAATAGTTATTGATAATTCGCACAATACGCTTTTCGCCGTCGAGCATGCGCGCGCTGGCGTTCGGCGCATAACATTCCGCCGTGATCCGTTCATTCCAATCATGATACGGATAAGCCGAATCCTGAACTTCAATGGTTTCCAACCAAGGGTTTTCGCGCGGCGGCTGGTAGAAATGACTGTGAATACAAAGATACTTCATTCGGTTTGCTACGATTCCGTGGCCTGAATGCGCTGGAGCAAAGGAAGGGAAATGGTGAAAATCGCGCCGCTGCGCGCATCATCACGGTTCGCCGCTGTTACCTTGCCGCCATACCGCTTCACTATTGACGCTACAATATGCAGTCCCAATCCAGATCTCCGCGTAGGACTTAACTTGGTTGAAACATTTGGTCGAAAAATTCCGGGCAAAATCTCTATCGGGATTCCCGGACCATTATCGATGATCAGGATTTTTAAATTATCTTCCACCCGCTCGGTAGTGATTTCAATGCAACCGGGACGGCGAAACGCTTGGGCGGCATTCAGAAACAAGTTTACAAACACCCGTTCCCAATCCTTAGCGGAACCTGGCAGAGAACTCCCGAAAGAAAGCTTCCGAACGAATTCAATGCCGGGTTTGCGAGCGGTCAGGCAGAAATCCTGCGCGGATTGAATTGCATCCTCGATTACCGAAGCCAAATCAGGCGTGCTGTCGGGAATGGCTCCTACCAAGCGCTTGCCCCGGGCCACGCTGCGCTGCAGAGTGGCGGCGAGAGTACGCCATTGGCGGTCGGCGCTTAACAGTTCCGCCGCTTCCGTGATTGTTTCAAAAACGTTATTCAAATCGTGAATCAGGCACTCGTAAGTCAGATCCGGGTCAAGAACTTCATCCATAAATAAGTAGGAAGCGGGACGGAAAATTAGCGGGCAATTTCCCGAAGCGTTTGGTAGAACTCAGGATACGACACGGACGCGGCTTCGGAATTGTGAATCGTGCAGGGGCCGTCGGCAGCCAGCGCAGCTACAGAAAATGCCATTGCAATCCGGTGATCGCCAAACGAATCGAGTTCAGCGGCATGAAGCTTCTGGCGGCCCGGAACGCTGATCCCGTCGGGGCGTGTTTCTGCTTGGACGCCCATGCGCTTCAGGTTTTCGGCAATGGTGGCGATCCGGTCGGTTTCTTTCACGCGCAGTTCCGCCGCGTCATTCACGGTTAAGCCTTCTCTGCTTAATGCGCCTAACACGCAAAGCACAGGAATTTCGTCGATCAAGGCAGCAGTAAGCGCGCCGGATAGAACGCCGCCTCGTATGGAAGAAGTTGTGACTTGCAGATTACCGATCAACTCGCCATTGACGCTTTCAATTTGCAGAATTTTAATAGAAGCACCGATGAAATTGAGAAAGTCTAACAGTCCGGCGCGAGTGGGATTCAAACCGACGTTGGCAATCACGAGGTCCGCTTCAGCGGCAATCAAAGCGGCCACGAGAAAGAAGGCCGCGGAAGAAATATCGCCGGGAACCACTATGTTTGCCGCTTGCAAAGGCGTTCCGCCTTGGATGGTAACGGTGCGGCGCGCGGTGGTGATGTCTGCTCCCAATTCGCGTAGAGCGATTTCAGTATGGTCGCGGGTGCGTATGGGTTCCTGAACAACGGTTTCCCCTTCGGCGTAAAGACCGGCCAGCAGCACGCAGCTTTTCACCTGCGCGCTGGCAACGGGCGGCTTGTAGCGGATGCCTTTCAGTTCCCGGCCCTGAATGGTTAAGGGCGCAAACTGCTCGTTAGTTGCTTCAATTTGAGCGCCCATCTCGCGCAGCGGAGCCAGAATGCGGCGCATGGGACGGCGGGAAAGCGATTGATCACCAAAGATTTTGGTAGTGAAGGGCTGCGCGGCTAGAATGCCGGACAACATGCGGATGGTGGAACCGGAATTGCCCGCGTCCAGAGCTTCCGCCGTGGCGGTGAGGCCGTGCATTCCTTTGCCGTGGACGATTAGTTCGCGGCGACCGTCGCGTTCTCCGAATTCATGTTGAATGCCCAACTGCGCCATGCAGGACAGAGTGGAGCGGCAATCGGCTCCGGTGGAATAGTTGAGAATGCGGGATTCGCCTTCGGCAATGGCGGTGAGCATCGCGTAGCGGTGGGAAATGGATTTATCGCCGGGTACGCTGATGGTTCCGCTGATGCCCCGGGCCGGGGAAATGATTTCAGGCATGGAAGCTGTTATTTTAGCGGTTCGGCACACATATTTTAAACTTCAACTCTGCCCTTAATAACGCAACCGCTGGCGGATAAAGGCAATTACGTTTTTACAGTTGCCGATTACATCACCCAAATAATTCCGTAAAGTTGGATTCAGCAATTCTGGATAGATCACAATTTTGTAAATTAAATTAAGCACAATCAGTAAAGCTGTCACTTTGAGCCATACTAAAAATAAAGAAAGATATAAATGTGCTTGTTGTATCGTGACATATACTTCGGGCGTCCGAACTGAAGTACCAGAAGAATGGCTCAGTGATTGCACAACAGCCTGAGACGCCACTGCAAATACCAACGGGAGTTGCATAGCGAATGAAAATCCTTCTTTATACAAAGCGACACCAAACTCAATGAGGAAGACTGTTAATGAACCCAGAAAAGCGTATTTTTCAGTGTTGCCAGGAGTCATCACTGTAATAAATCGCTCTAACTTTGAAACGGGAGCGCGTTGCCTGCTATAGCGCTGTGCTCTTGCTCTTAGCTCCTGTACGGGTTTATGGACGAAAAACCAGAGGATCGCAAAATCGAGGATGCCCCAGAAAGCAAAAGCGGCTTTCGCAGAGGGATTAACCATTTGGAGTGTGAAAACGAGACAGCCGATTGTTGCTATTGTTCCAGCGAATACCTGGAGTATCACATCAATACGAGCAGGCGTTGGGAGACCTGAACAACCAGTTGATTGGAACAAGTGCGATTCAAGCGTGTATATAGACGTCATACCAAAACTGCGCTCTGGGTCAACTGATGTATCTAGTGGAATCTCCCATTCAAGAGCGATATGCTGCATTCTACGAGCCAGCACATAAGGAGCCAGCAGTAGGCATCCAACCAAAATCGACCAGGGAGGCGACATTGTTTGTCCGTGCATGAAGCCGAGAAAACCTAAAAGACCCGCTGCAATGGTGGGATATCTAAGTACGTCCACATGCTGCCATTTGGAAGGGAGAGTATCCCGCAGCTTAGAGGCTTCTTCAGTCACGTTTTGTAAGCTTGTCTTTTGTTCAGTCGTAAGAGCACCTGTTGCGATGCGTGCTCTGTACAAACTGATGAGTTTGTCAAGCCGAGAGCGAAGATGTTGTCTGACGAATCTTGCTCCCATTCGGGTAACAATCGGGCGAACAATCCGCTTAATAATTAAATTGCTATTGTCAGGAGAACTCCATATGATTATGCCCCGAGTGTTCGGATCGGATAAATAGTAATTGAGAACGAGTAAGGTAAAGGTAATCACCATTGTGTAAAAGCTAAATGCAGCGCCTACAACTTTTACTTGCTCGCGCATCGCTAATGGAAAATACAACTCGGTTTTAGTCACCCCAGCTATTAGCCACATTCGCAGTACGTTCGTACTGAAAACTGCGGCCATTAACGCCAGAATACTTTTAATGAAACTGACATTTGGTTTCGCGCGTTCGAACTCAGGGAGTGAACCGGCAATCCAGAAAGAGTATGGTGGAAAGGTTGTGTGCATAATTATAAACGAATAAGCACGCATAAGAGTGAAATGCTGGATCAATAAAGGATCTTGTTTTTCTTGGTTCAACGCGAACTGTGGCGCGGAAGACATCTGTTCAATCGCCTTTTATAATTTTGTAATAAAGTATCTATATTAATTTTAGATCCTGATGCACAGGCCGGAACTGAAATTCGGTTCCGATTTTAAGAGATGCCGTGCTCTGGAGTGGAAAATGGAAAGCAAGCTGCCGACGCGCAAATAACTATCGAGCTCCGCCGCTTTCTCAGGCATAAGACGTTTTGTGTGAACTCACTCGCAAAGCAGTCTTATTTGATTCAGATCGACAGAATCAAAACCAATCAACATGAGGTATCCTGCCATTTCACAACTCTGGCTGTGCCTCACTCGCAGCAAGGGCCCGAGAATAGTCGCTTCTATGTTAAGTGTGACGTCGAACGAACTCATTAAGATCTTACTTGATTATTCGCCAAGCCGAGCGTAGTAGGAAATTTGTTTCGGCATCTTTGCCCTCCACCAATGATAGAGAACCTGCTCGCTGGAATTCGAAGTATATAAGAGCATCTCTTCATTGCGGCCGATGACCCGCTACCGAAATTAATTCTTCAAGCAGTTTTCCAGCTTTGCTGGACAAGTGAACTGCCCGTTTTAGGTATTAAACTACTCGTATCGGACCGGAATATTGAGCGATTCGAGAATCTGCCGTCAGCAGAATAATGTTTTCGGCAAGCGCCTGCGCAATGAGAATACGGTCAAACAGGTCTTTGTGGATTGGCGGTAGTGCATTAAGCGTCAAAGCGTGTTCGCCCGTAACTGCTAATTCGGTATATCCGTTCCCCATGAGTCCGCGTCGTAAAAGCTTGGTGTTTACGCGGAAGTCTTGCCGATCGAGACCACATTTGATTGCGATTTCCCAAATACTTGCCGCGCTGAACAAGAGTTCGTTTTCTGGATTATTCAGCAAGGCTACAGCCGAACGGGATAGACGATCTGGTTGTCCAGCAGCCCATAAAAGCAGGTGTGTATCAAGCAGCAGCCTCATTCAACATCACAACCGAATAGTCGCTCCAGTTCTTTGTCACCCATTCTGTCAAAATCTTCCGGCACCGCAATTTCACCAGCCAGAAATCCCAAACGACGAATAGGCTTTTGAGCCTCAAGAGACGTTACTTTAACTAATGGTTTACCTGCTATGGCAATTATGAAAGAATCGCCGTTTGCAGCCTGCTCGATCAGTTGCGAAAGTTGATTCTTAGCTTCATCAATATTGATGATCCGCATAGATATTTAAAAATGATCAGTTTGGGTTTAGTCTATCAGGTAATGCGGCGACAGCCGAATTGACAGCATAGATTCACGGCGTATTTTGTGTTTAAGACAAAGCTTGCCCAATTGTTAACCAATGGCAAAAGCCAAGTCGTGCGTCTTCTGAAAGAGTTGCCAAAAAAGCTTCCTGCGCGGCTTCTTCCGGGTGCCGCAGTCTGCCGCTTTCAATAGCTTGCCGCACAAAGACCTGCTGTTCCGGTGTGAACTCAATACCCATTTTTTCAGCCTAAAATTTTTCCTGTTTCCTGTCAAAGTTCAGCGAAGCAAGCCATTCCACATAGCTAATAAAAGGAAGCACAGCCGGTGTTCAAGCTTACTAGCCTAACAACGGGTGTTTTGCGCCAACCAATGCGTAAACTGTTCTTCGCTGATCTCGACGCTTGCTGCTCCATTCACTAGTACAACCACTTCGGCTTCCGGAGCAAAAACCAGGCAGCCGTTCAAACGAAGAAATATGAAACAAGCCAGCCATGCCGTCCGTTTATTACCATCCACAAACGGATGGTTTTTTGCTAAACAAGCAGCATACGCAGCGCCCAGCCGAACCAGGTTGGTTTCCGGCTCGTAGGTGAAAAGGGTTTGCGGATAAGCAAGAGCTGATTCGAGCAGATTTTCATCACGTATGCCAGGCAGTCCCCCGTGTTGGAACAGTTGCTCCTGGTGCATGACTTTCACGATGGCGATTGAAGGCCAAACCGGTTCACTCACTTAGCCAATTCGTGCAGCGCGTTTTTGTACTGATTCATGCCTTCCTGGGCCAGTTCGAGTTCGCGCACAAACTGCGGGTTGTAAGCAGTAAGCTGGTAACCTTCGCCGTTCTTTGTGAGGTAAAACGAATCACCCGGCTTTAAATGCAGATGCTCCACAACTTCTTTGGGAAGCGTAAAACCCAAAGAGTTACCGACCTGACGCGCAGTTAAGGTCAGAGATAGATTCATTTTTCTGTTATAACATTTGTAATACAGGGCATGATTAGTCCACCCTCAAAACGGCATTAAGCTGAATCATAATCAGTAACAAACTGATTTTTATTTACTCAATTCAGCGACACCCGCCGCAGCAGTTTCGGGTCGCTCAACATCTTGCCGGTACCGCGCACCACAGATTCGAGCGGTTCGGAAGCGGTAGCGATCGGCAAACCGATTTCCAGCCGCATCTTCTCATCCAGATTTCTGAGCAGCGAGCCGCCGCCGGTCAGCACAATGCCGCGGTCCCCGATGTCCGCGCTCAGTTCCGGCGGAATGCGCTCCAGAGCGCAGCGGACAGCGTTAATGATGAAACCGATGCATTCGCGCAACGCTTCGCGTATTTCGTCATCCTTCACGTTGATGGTTTTGGGCATTCCGGTAATCAGGTCCCGGCCCTTTACTTCAGCAGTGCGGGAGTGACCGAGCGGGCAGGCCGAGCCGATATCCATTTTGATATCTTCCGCCGTTCGCTCCCCAATTAATAAATGATGCTGCCGCCGGATATGCATCATAATGGCGTCGTCCATTTGGTTGCCCGCGACCCGCAACGACCGGGCATATACCATGCCGGAATGGGAAAGCACCGCAATATCAGTGGTGCCGCCGCCGATATCCACTACCATGTTTCCGCGCGGTTCGCTGATCGGCAGGCCGACTCCAATAGCCGCCACCATCGCCTGATCCACCAGGTAAACTTCGCTTGCCTTGGCCCGATAAGTGGAATCAATAACGGCCTGCCGCTCCACGTCGGTAGTTTCGCTTGGAATGCCGATCACAATGCGCGGGTGTACCAGACGCTTCCGGCGATGCGCTTTTTTGATAAACGCCATTAACATGCGTTCCGCCACTTTCCGATTGGCGATCACTCCATCCTTCAGCGGTTTCACCGCCACCGTGTCGGCAGGCGTGCGGCCGAGCAGTTCCTTGGCCTCGGTGCCTACGGCTTCCACTTCGCCGGTGTGCCGGTTTAAAGCCACAATGGATGGTTCATTGATTACAATACCCTTTTCCTGGGTGTACACCAGCGTGTTCGCTGTACCCATGTCGATAGCCAGATCGGATGAGAAATGTCGGAAGAAAGAGCGTGCATTCATAGCGTAGGCGGTGGGCTCAGCTAACCTAGCTATGAAGTACGTATACCCCCAGGGATATCTCCAAACAAGCCAATTTTTTTTGAAAACGAAAAGAGATTTCGAACTGGTATTCCGCGAAGCTTCACAAAAGGCCGACTAAACCTGTGTTATGCCTTTTACATTTGATTAATTCTAGCTGGAATTTCCGCGAAGTTAAAGCGAAAAATATTTTCACCGTTTCCACAAAGCGGTTTTCAGGACTCCGACCTCAGAACGCTCACCACGTCGTCCACCGAAATAGCGCCCACCAGCCGCTGTGTTTCATCCACCACGGGCAGGGCCAGCAGGTTGTATTTATCGAACAGTTCGGCAATGCGATCCTGCCGTTCGTCCACGGCTACCGAGAGGAGCGGCTCGGCGGCTAAAGCCTTTAAACGTGAATCCCCGGCAGCCAGGAAAAGGCGCGTTAACGGAACCGTAGCTACTAAACGCTCTTCGTCGTCAATCAAAAACATACTGTAAATGTCATCGAGATTTTCTTCGTTGGCGCGCAGGGAAACAATAGCATCGGCAACGGTGGCTTCTTCCGGCAAAGCAATAAACTCAGTGTTCATCAGGCCGCCGGCCGTGTCGTCGCGGAATTCCAGCAGTTCTTCCACCTCCTGCTTATCTTCCGGCTCCATTTCTTCCAGAATTTCTTCCGATTGCGCTTCCGGCAGTTCGTTCAAAACATCGGCTACTTCGTGAGGCGCCATTTCTTCCAGAATTTCGGCAGCTTCTTCCGCGCCCAGAGATTCAAAGATGCTCACCTGAATATCCGGGTCCACTTCACTCAGGGTTTCCGCCGCAACCTCTCGGTCAATGGCGCTAATTAACGCTTCGCGGTCTTCCGGGCTGAGTTCTTCCACGATATCGGCCAGATCAGCCGGATGCATCTTTTCCAACAGGCTGTTGGAAATATTCAAGCGAACGCGGCGCTGCGGGTCGGGTTCCAGGAAATTGCAGAATTCCCAACGAATGGAGCGCGGCGGAATCCTGCTTTGCAGCTTGCGGATCACCGCAGGCGGCAGAACGCCTTTCAGGATGCGGCGCAGAATGCTACGCAGACCGATATCCACTTCCAGCACCCGCAGCAGGTCACGGCCATCCTGGCGCAGCTTGGCGAAAGTAATATCGTTGACCCGGACTACTTTGCGGCCTTGCGCGTCGATAATCTGCTGGTCTAGCAGGTCGCGGCCCAGCCGGAGCATGTATTCGTCGGAATGATATGGCTTGAGAACTTCGTCTTTTAAGGAGATGCCGTGAAAATCAATTGACTGCACTTGATCGTGCCGAACGCTTAACCAGCTTGGTCCGGCCCCGACCAGGTAGCGGTCAATACGCAGCGGATCAATCAAAGGAACCAGCGCGGCTTCACGCAAGTTGCCGATTTGTTTGCCGCGCAAATCAAAAACTTTGAGGCCCACTAACTCGGTAAAGTACAGGACGTTTTCTTCTGCCATAAGCCGTGAAAGTTGTTCCTCAAGTCGTGAGCCTTCTTCCACTTCAAGAGAAAACCTCGCGTTCTCAGGCGAGTTGAAAAGTCGAAGCGGTTTACATCGGACTCCCTTCTTCCAATATGCCGTATGGAGCTAAACTGCCGCAACTGAGGAAGACACAACGGCGATTTATAACAGTTCGGTTGCGCCAGCGGCAATTCCCCCGTTTTGTGATGCCCATACTACACTGAAACTGCACGGTGGGCAGTTCAGTAAAAGCGCCAAAGGTGAGGCAGGTATTCGGGCCTCGCGGTCTGCTGGCGAAAACTCATCCGAATTATGAATATCGTCCCGGCCAGCTTGAAATGGCGGAAGCCGTGGAATCGGCCTTGGCTGACCGCCGCTCCTTGATTGTGGAAGCCGGCACGGGAACGGGCAAAACGCTGGCTTATCTGGTTCCGGCGATTTTGTCCGGCAAAAAAGTGGTAATCTCCACCGGCACCAAAAATCTTCAGGAACAGTTGTTTTTTAAAGACATTCCGCTGGTACAGCAGTTGTTTGTGCAGCCACTGGCAGTTTGCTACATGAAGGGCCGCAGCAACTATCTGTGCCGCCAAAAACTGTACGATGCCGAACGGGAACCGATTCTGAGCGGCCTGGAAGAAGTAAAAGATTTCCGCATTATCCGCGATTGGGAGCCCGATACGGAAATGGGTGACCGGGCGGAACTGCCGGAACTGGAGGAAGCGAGCACCGCCTGGCACAAGCTGGATGCCCGAAGCGACCTCTGCGCGGGGCAGAAATGCAAGCAGTTTGACCGCTGCTTCATTACCGCCATGCACCGGCGCGCGCTCGAAAGCGACATTATTATCGTGAACCACCATCTGTTCTTTGCAGATTTGGCGGTGCGCGACGAAGCTTTTGGCGGCATTCTGCCGGATTATGCAGCGGTAATCTTTGATGAAGCGCACGAAATTGAGGACATTGCCGGGCAGTACTTCGGCAGAAGCGTCAGCAACCTGCAGATCACGGAGTTAGTGCGGGATACGGCCGCTGCGTCTAAGCGCAAACAGTTTTCCACGGCTGACCTGGACCGCGCCCTGATCTACTTAGGCGATCGCGCGGAAGAGTTTTTCCGCTTGTTTCCGGGTGAAGGACGGCAGGGCTTCCGCGATCACAAAGGGTTTATTGACCGGCACGGCATTTCTTATCGCGAACTGCTGATCGCCCTCGACATGATTCAATCGCAACTGGAGTTGGTGCGAGGGGCAATGGAGGAAACGGTGCCGCTGCTGCGCCGAACCTGCTCCATTCGGGAAGCGGTTGAGTTCTGGGTAGAAGGCGGAGATCCGCATTATGTGTATTGGATTGAAAAACGGGGGCGCGGAACATATCTGCAAGCCACGCCTATTGACGTAGCGGAAACGCTTTCAACGCGGCTGTTGAATCGCGTTCCCACTGTGATTCTGACTTCCGCCACGCTGACCGTGAACCAGGAATTTGAGTTCGCCCAAACGCGCCTTGGCTTAACCGATTCGCGCACGCTGGCCGTGCAAAGCCAGTACGAATACGAGCATCAGGTGTTGTTTTATGTTCCCAAGCAGTTGCCTGACCCGCGCCACGCGCTGTTCGGGCCGAAAGCAGCGGAAGAAATTGAAGCAATTCTGGAAGCATCACGGGGCCGCGCTTTCGTGCTGTTTACGAGCTACCTCCAGATGCGGCAGATCTACGAACTGCTGCAGGAAAAACTGCCGTTTCCGACTCTGCTGCAAGGCTCCGCTCCGCGCAGCGTTTTATTGGAGCGGTTCCGCGCCACGCCGAACGCGGTGCTGTTTGCCACATCCAGCTTCTGGCAAGGCGTGGATGTGCAGGGCGAACAGTTAAGCTGCGTCATTGTGGATCGCCTGCCGTTTGCGGTGCCGTCCGATCCGGTAGTAGCCGCGCGCATGAATGCGATTCAGGAAACCGGCGGCGATCCGTTCTACGACTACCAGGTGCCGCAAGCTGCGCTGACGTTGAAACAGGGGTTTGGACGATTGATCCGCAGCCAGACTGATCGCGGCGTTTTGGTTCTGCTGGATAATAGAATTACAAAGCTCAGGTACGGCCAGGTATTTTTCAATAGTCTGCCTGCTTACCGTTTCACAACCGATATAAAGGAAGTTCAAAATTTTTTCGATGTTTGAGGTTTCTGTAGAACACACATTCGCGGCCGGCCACTCCTTGCGAAATTATCGCGGCAAGTGCGAGAACGTGCATGGGCATAATTACCGCGTTCAGGTGAACGTTGAAGGCGCGGCACTGAATGAAATCGGGCTGCTGCTCGATTTCAAGGAATTGAAACACTGGCTGCGGCAAACCAGCGAATATCTTGACCATCAGTTTATTAACGATTTGAAGCCGTTTGACGTGGTAAACCCTTCCGCCGAGAACTTGGCGAAGTTTTTCCATGATGAGATTCAACGAAATCTGCCGGCTTCAAAAATTTCCTCGGTGCGGGTGTGGGAAACAGATACGTCATGCGCGACCTACAGGCCGTAGGATTGGGTTTGCTGATCTGTTCAGTTTTCCCCCTGCTGCTGTTTTGAAGTCGCCGTTTGTTTTGCCGTGCATAGAACCTTCAGAACTGCTTTCGCAATCGGTCCAGAAGCAGTTTCCCCATCAATTGCGGTGACTTTGCCTGAACCTAACACAATCGACGTTTTTGAATCAAGAACGGAATAAGTGAACTGATAAGTAAAAACCGGCCGATCAATTTCAACTACCAGATCGGCCAAGCTTGGGTCTTTCACTGGTAAAATTTGAAGCTGCTTGAAATCCGGTTGATTTGCTAATGCCCGATTCAAAGAATCGGTTGTGAAAAACATGGATTTTGATTGCACTGTCAGCGTTTTTGCTGACTGCAAAATTTTTTGGGGTCAGCACCGGCAAGACTGGCAGAAGAAGGTGATTGGCTGGGTTTATTAATTTGTAAAGCGGCTCCATTACCTAATGCAATATTTTGTGCGCCCTCCGACAAGCCCATAACGCTTTCTATGGGAACGGCAAAAGCTGCACCATTTTGAATGCTCTTGGTAATAATACCGATCAACTTGCCGTCGCTATCCACAAGCGCTCCGCCGCTCGATCCCGTGCGACAGGGGCGGTGAACTGCAGAACGTGGTATCCGCTTCCAGCGCCACTTACTTCCCCGGCTGCACGAAACGCAGAAGAAATCCCCGAAGTGGCGCTCCAGGTAAGGCCATCGGCATTAGTGACAGCATAAACAGATGCGCCAATTTTTGTATCTTGAGCTTGGCTGACCGGTAGAACCGGTAAGTTATGGGCCGCTATCTTCAAAGCAGCAACATCGCGGCGTTCATCGAAGCCTATCAGCCTTACCTGATCGTAAACATCGCCATTCTTTAATCGAATCTGCACTTCACGGGCATTCTTAACTACGTGGTAAGCGGTCAGAATTACGCCATCAGAGCGTACAGCAATCCCAGTTCCTATTCCTTGCAGCCTGCCTGCGCCAATGCCGGTAAGCACTAAAACCGTTGCTTCCGCAGTGTGCGCCAGAATCTCAGTTCCAGCTACCGATGGAGTAGTTTGCGTATAGGCTGCTGGAACAAAACAAGTCAGAACAGCGGTTAACAGCGCAAGCCGCGCTCGAAGTGAGAATCGCATGGCAATGATTATCAAAAGTGTAAAGTGCAAATTGCACTTGCACCATTCCCCATCAATTTAGAGTGGTGTAAGGAGTACTAAATTCTTCATCATCTTTGAGTGAATTTTGATTGATTGCCCTGCTCTTGTTTCGTGTAGCCGGTCATTTCCAGATAGCCTACGCCCTGCACGGCGGCTCCGGCCTCAGTGCCGTTGTAATCTACCGCTCCTTCCCAATAGCTTCTGGTTACCTTGTTTGTTAACTCCTGGGTAGAAAGAGGCGTAGTCAGCTTTAAGGTAAGTTGTTTTGAAGGCACATCAATTTGCCAGGAAATCGGATAATCAGATCCGGTTACGGAACTATGCCAGTATGCGAGTGGTTTTAAAGAATAGCGGGAATGATCGAGAAAGATCGAATCGCCATTTTTTGCAACAAACGTGCCGGATGAAAAAGAACTGAGGCTGCCGTCTTTCAATCGCAACCGATATAACATGAGTTCCTCGTTGTTGTTCAGTTGAATGCACATCCAATCCCAACCGGCGGTGGATTCATTCGGAACAGCGGAAAAAAATTCACGATCCATCCAGGCTGTACCGGTGACGGAGGAAGAAGTTCCGTTCAAAGAAAGCGTGCCGGAAACAGCCATTCGAGTAAGCGAAAAGTAGTGCGAAGCTTCGCCCCGCTGCGGGCCTTTCTGGCTGACGCCGTTCTGCCCGTTCACAACCAATGGCTTCTGCGATTGCAAATTGAATTGCAGATGAGCCTTGTCGCTGACTGCTTCTAACTGCTGTCGTGCCGGTTCAAAGCTCAGCCAGTGGACGCCCCAGTTTCCGTTCCAAATGCGCCCCTGCGTGTTGTCCACGCCGGCAATTCCCGGGCCAGCGCGGTTGATGCGCTCGTTGTGGTAGAAGTGCTTGCCTGCTAGGTCGCTTAACGCAAAGTGAGCGATATAAACCTGCGCGGGATTCCAAACTGAATTCTGTTCTGCATCCGAGGCTTGCTCGTCCGGGTGAAAACGAAAGAACGTCACTTCAAAACCGAACCGGCGGCCATCGGGAGCTTTCACATTGCCGGTGTAGTACCACCATTCGGTCTGGTAATTGGGATGAGCAAAATAGTCACGAGGAATGCGGTATTGATATCCGGGCAGCGCCAACTCATCGGCGTATGCCCTGACCGTAAATAGTGGAAGCACCATAGCTAGAAGAAATGAAAGACTGAAACGTGAAACAGAAGAAAGCACGTTCTTTAAGATGCCCGGGTCGGACAGGAGTGACCACAAGAATTGCTGTTAAGGTCTACTAAAACTGCAAAGTGCTCATGGCCGGATCACAGTTATCTTAAAGGGACCTCCGTTGGCGGCAGCGTGCGCTACGGCTTCATTCGCATCGTTCAAACCAAAGGCCGTGACATCGAAATTATCCAAATCCAAAAGGCCGGACCGGATGAGCCCGACTAGGCGAACAACAGCATCAGGTGAATACATCCACTGGCCGCGTATTGTGATGAGGTTTCTCATGATCCAGGGATAAGGTAATTCCAGGCCTGCACCTCCCGACATACCAACGCCTCCCATTAGTACGACTCTCCCGTAAGGGCGCACTGTCATAAGGGCTGCTCGCACCACTGTTGTATCAGCCGAAGGCGGCAACAGGTCGAGAACGCAATCGATTGGGCCCGGTGCCGCTTGCCGCATGTGCTCCCGGTCGTCTTTCTCGCTGCCAAGAAGCTTTACAGTTTGTACACGGGAACCAAAACGATCTGCCAAATCCGCAAGCACCTTTTCATTTCGACCCGGCGCAATGACGCAGCCCGCTCCCATTGCCAATGCGACTGCGACCGCTGCGCTGCCGAAATTGCCTGTAGCGCCGCTAATTAGAATCGTCTCGCCTGCCTGGAGGTTCGCCGCAATCAGGCCGCCGTACGGCACAAGCAATATTCCTAGCGCGCACCATTGTGCGGCATCCGCCGCATCAAGCGAGCCGACGGGAATAGCATTCTCTGTCGGAATTCGGATCTGTTCGGCAAAGGGACCATTATGGAAGTGTTTTTGCAATCGCAGGCCGCCTTCGCCGCGGGCGCTCCAGCCTTGCAGCGTGATATCCGGGGTGAGCGCACCGTCGCGCGACCGCACGGTAGGATCACAGAAGACCCAATCACCGGCGGCAAGACGCGTTGCGTCCGGTCCAACAGCGCGCACACGTCCGATTGCCCCGCATCCTGGCACGATAGGTAAAGTCAGCAGATACTTGCGTTCGCCGCTGAAAACTTCACCCGCATAGGACAGAACTGAGGCTGCAACAACATCGACGATAACTTCCCCCGTTCCCAGACTTGGATCAGGTATGGTTTCGATTGCGAGTGGCGACCCAAATGCCTTCAAAATTACAGCTTTCATAATCGTTTCCTTCTACATGAAAATTATCTCGCAAGCTTTCTCGCTGCATCCAGGCCTGGTATTATCCTAGGACTGTAAAGTGCTCCCATAAAGAGAAATCATTCATGTTGAACTCCAGTCAAAGCGAACTTGGCGATTTCCTGCGATCGCGACGTGAGAAGTTAAGCCCTAAAACGGTAGGACTTGTAAATGGGCGAAGGCGGCGAACCCCGGGCTTGAGGCGTGAGGAAGTAGCTGAACTTGCGAACATTAGCGTCGATTGGTATATCCGGTTGGAACAGGGACGGACCGTCAATCCCTCAATCGCCACCGTTGATGCTTTAGCTCGTGCGCTGCGCCTCAACAAGGTGGAACATACCCATTTGCGGATACTAGCGCAGAACCCTGGCCGTCCCGCATTCTTTCGCGAGAGCGTACCCGATGCAATCCGGCGGTTGATCGAAAACCTCAATCTTCCCGCCTATGTCACTGGCCGCCGCTGGGACATTCTGGCCTGGAATTTTGCTGCTGCCGAAATCTTTACTGATTTTGGCCGCTTAGCCGAAGAAGATCGCAATATTCTCCTTTATATGTTGACCAGCCCGGACGCTCGGCGTCACTTCGGATCAGCTTGGACCGATGAGGCCAAACGCATGGTGGCGTTATTCCGTACGACTTTTGACCTTTGGGCGGGCGATCCAGCGTTTGCCGATCTTTTAAAGCGTCTTCGACAAGGCTGTCCTGAATTTGCAGTCTGGTGGGAGACGCACGACGTTCGCAGCGGCGTAGCCGGTCAGAAACTGCTCAACCATCCCGGCAAGGGCCTCCTCCGGTTTGAGTACGCAACTTTTCAGGTCAATGATGATCCTGCGTTAAAGCTCGCCATTTATACGCCCGTGTGACTGATTGCTTCAGCTACCTTTATTTCCAAGCGGTACTGGTCAACTGAGTCAAACACTGACGCGGCATTTCAATGTTAAACCAGATAGATGAGGAAACCAGAGAACTGAGCGGCGCTGAGCCTCATCGCGCCGGAAATTTGGTGGTTCAGTATTGATGTGGCCAAAACTGGGAACAGAAATTCTTTGAACCTGCTAGAAAAGAGCCGCGCCGGATCTTGTTCGTGAATGGAAAAATTATTGATCGGACGAGAACGTCATGCCGCGCAACACTCCATCCGCACCGCCGTTTACCGATTGCATAGCAGCATAATCAACCGTTACTTCCGTAGGTTGCTGCGGGCCGCATGAAAATTCAGCGGGCGCTTTGCGCATAATAACGTGCGTTGGGTCAGGAATGGAAAGAGATAGCGACCCTGCTGGGGTTTCAACCACAACGCCTGTTGCTTGACCGCCGCTGCAAGCCACTTCACGAAGCTGCGCTTTTACGTGATGAAGGTTATCGTCCGGTTCAATAAACGGGTTATGCCCAGTTTGGCCGTGCGGCACGCGTGTAGTGACAGCTTGCAGATGGCCGCTCGCGTCATGAGTAAACTGCACGGCAAGATCGGTATCGGCAATGTAGGCCAAGCGTTTCGCTTGGTTGCGTTCTTCGTTTGTAGCAGCATGGTTCAGCGCATTCTGCGCAGCCATCTTGGCTTCATCACGCTGTTTTAATTCAGTCAGATCATAAGACATGGCTGTCCAATAGCCGTAAGCACGGTCAAGCGGCACGTTCTGCATGGCGCGGAACTGCTGCAACGCATCTTCATACTGCCCGCTGTTGCTGTTAAGCAGAGCCAACTGATAATGCGCGTTATCGAAATCAGGTTTTAATGCAATAGCCCGTTCCAAGGCCAGCCGGATTTCCGCAGGAGGCAGTCCGGCATCCTCGGCCAGCACTGCGTACTGATAACACAAAACGGCGTCCGTGATGCCGAGTTCAATGGCGCGTTTCCAGTGGGTGCGAGCGAATTCACGATTACTCCGCAGAGCAATAGCGCCCAAGGCAGCTTCCACTTCAGCATGATCCGGAAACTCGCGTTCCAAAGCGCGGTACATTGATTCCGCACGGCCCAGATCGCCGGAAGCCATCACCAAATCAGCCAGCAGCGCGCGCGAATCAAAGGAGGAAACGGACGTAGCCTCGCCCGGAGTTTTCTCAGCAACCATAGCAGGAAGCAAAATGGTTGTAGCTGCGCGAAAACTGCCTACCCACCCGCGCAGATCAGCGCCAATGGCGTTCAACGATTTCTTGTAAGCTTGCGTTAACGCTTCCGCACTGGGCGTTCCCGCGTTCAGTAGGGCAATGAAGGTTTGAAAGTGCGGCTGATATTCCGGTGAAAGCATCAGCATGTTCACAATCGCCCAGCTTTGGGCGTAGAACATGCCGTTATCTCCGCCACGCTTGTTCCGCGCCTGGTCGCCGGGCGCAAGTTGAAGCAGTTGCGGCAGCGGAAACCAAGGATGCGAACGCAAGGTTTGCGAGCGCAGCGGCAGATCGCCGCCGATATGCCCGCCGTTGCTGCTGAAATGAATCGTGGAAAAGAACTCTGCCAAACCTTCGTTCAGCCACGGTGGAAACTGCATCCCGGTAGTGTGTAAGACAAAGTGGGCGTATTCATGAGCAGCAATGCCAAACTCATCGGCTCCTAGTGAAGGCATCACAATATAATGGCGGCTTTGGGTGCCGAGGTAATAAGCGTCCGCAGCAGGTTTCAATCGATAATTGTTGTATTCCGCAGCGGAGCGAAACCCAATTACACGGATGCGGATCTGGTCATCTAAGTCGAAACCGGCCCCCACGAAGAATGCCCGAAGCTGTTCGAACCAGGCCAGTGCAGCACGTGCGGAAGAAGCGCCCATTTCTGAATACACTTCGAAATGTTTGCTTTGCGCCACGGTCCACGGCGAAGAAGCGACAACAGCGGAACTGCCATTGCTGAGTGAAGCGAGCCAGAGCAGTGCAATCAGCAGCTTCATGCTCACACGATAACTGGAGTGAGAATTCATCGAAATGCAATGAAAAGGCCGCCCTAAGTGCAGCGGCCTTACCGTAATTGATTAGATGATGAGCTTATTTAAGAAGCTGCTGGCGTTTGCGAAGAACGCCGCGAAGCCCGGCCATTTTCGGACGGTGCGCGTCCACCTTCGGCAGCAGCGGCTACCACCGCAGCCGGAGCCACTTCCGCAGCAATAGGCTGTTCGGCTTCGCCTTTATTTAAGCCAAGCACACGGCGCAGTTCAGTGTCCAGCTTGGTGCGGATATCCGGATTATCTTTCATGAACTGCTTGGCATTTTCGCGTCCCTGGCCAATGCGGTCGCCTTTATAGCTATACCAGGAACCGCTTTTCTCTACCAGGTTCTGGGTGACGCCAAGGTCAATCAAGTCGCCTTCTTTGGAAATGCCCTCGCCGTAAATAATGTCAAATTCCGCTTCACGGAACGGGGCCGCTACCTTATTCTTAACAATCTTCACTTTGGTGCGATTGCCGGTAACAGCTTCGCCGTCTTTAATCGCTGCAATACGCCGAATATCGATACGCACAGAAGAATAAAACTTTAAAGCGCGTCCACCGGTGGTGGTTTCCGGGTTGCCGAACATCACGCCGATCTTTTCACGAATCTGGTTGATGAAAACCAAACAGGTATTTGATTTCGACACAATGCCGGTAAGTTTGCGCATGGCTTGGGACATCAAACGGGCTTGTACGCCCATGTGTGAATCGCCCATTTCGCCATCGAGTTCGGACTTCGGAACCAAAGCCGCTACCGAGTCCACAACCAAAACATCCACTGAGCCGGATTGAATTAAAGCGCTGGTAATTTCCAAAGCTTGTTCCGCAAAATCAGGCTGTGAAACAAGGAGATTATCAACATCTACACCAAGCTGCTTCGCATATACCGGGTCCAGCGCATGTTCCACGTCAATAAACGCCGCCATGCCGCCCGCTTTTTGCGCCTGCGCCACAACCTGCAAAGCAATGGTGGTTTTGCCCGAAGATTCCGGTCCGAAAATCTCGCAGATGCGCCCGCGAGGAAGGCCGCCCACGCCCAACGCCCAGTCCACTGAAATCGAACCGGTAGAAATAGCGGAAACCGGAACAATCGCTTCCTTGGAGCCGAGCCGCAGAATGGAGCCTTTGCCGAACTGCTTTTCAATTTGGCTGAGTGTAACGCCAAGATTTCGCGTGCGATCCTTATCGTCCATGAGACATCCTCATTTGAAATTTCTAGGGAATTTGCCGTGACTTAAAACTGACGCCAAGAACTGCGCTTCATTTAGAGGCATTACCAGTATACCGCCAAAACAACTCTGCAAAGAACTTCTAAACGGAAATCTTTGCCAAATGTTCTAATATTTTTGTACTAGTATTTCAGGTTGAATAATTAGCTGGCAGTTCGCCGCCCGTAGTAGCCCTTCCGAGCGCGTACCACCAAATCTTTGCGCCCATGTACTTTGATTTGTACGTTATGGAACGTTCCATCATTTCTGATTGGGTTCGGACGGTAAAACAAATTGTATTGATGGCGAAGCTCGTTAGCAATGTTCTCAAAAGACTGGTTCAGGTCGCTGGCCTGAAATGGAAAGAACGACACGCCGCCGGTCTGCTGGGCGAAGTAGCGCATGATTTTGTCGCCTTCCGTTTCCTGGCGCGAAATGTTGGTGGAAATTGTGTAGACCACAACGTCCGCTTTCTGCGCCATCTCCAGTGCCTGATCGCGGCTGGATTTGCTGTTGTTATCTTCACCGTCGCTCAAGATGATCATGGCGCGGCGGAACTTATATAAAGGTTGATCCTGCATCAGCTTGTCGCGGCAGGCAAAATATACGGCATCGAAAAGCGAAGTGCCGCCGCCGGGCCGCAGATCGCGGATGGCTTTTTCCAGTTTGGCGGTGTCGCCGGTCAGGTCGGCTACCAGTTCGGTGGAAGAATCGAAGCTGACAATAATAGCCTTATCCTGGTCATGCACTACGCCGTTAATAAAGTTGATAGCCGCTTCCTGTTGAAAGCGGAAGCGGTCGCGGATGCTGTTGCTGGTATCAACCAAAATCGCCAGGCGAAGCGGCAGATCGGTTTCGGAAGTGAACTCCGAAATTTCCTGTTGTTTTTTGTCCTCGAAAATATCGAAATCGTTCCGAGTCAAATCAGTGATAAAACGGCCATGCTTGTCAGTAACAGTGAACAGCATATTCACGCGGGTCACTTCAGAACTGAACTGAGCCGGTGAGTCGTCCCCTTTTGCATCGGGCGTGGCTGCTTGCTTGTTCTGCGCGGAAAGGGAACCGATGCCGAGGAAAGCCGTCACAGCAAAGATCGCGAAAATACCGGAAAAATACTTCATCAACTTCGATGTCTCTTATTATGCTTGGTTTATACCATGCGAGCGTAATTTCAATTGTTCCAGCCAGTTTTGCAGTCCCGGAGCCAACGGCGTTTCCACTTGAATGGGCTGCCCAGTCGAGGGCGATTGAAAGCGCAGACTGGCAGCATGTAAGAAAACACGGTTCAGGTTGGGAAGGCCGGGAATCTCGCGAGGCGCTCCGTAAAGCGTGTCACCCCCAAGGGGATGACCGATGCTCGCCAGGTGAACACGAATCTGGTGGGTGCGTCCCGTTTCGATTTTGACTTTCAGATAACTGAATTTGCCGATCTGTTCCAGGATCTGGTAATGGGTAACGGCTTTGCGCCCGGATGGGAGCCGCACCGTCATTCTGGTGCGGCGAACAGGATCGCGCGCAATGGGCTTGCAAATCGTGCCTTCGGCCGGTGCCGGATGCTCATGCGCCAGAGCAAGATAAATCTTCTCTACTTCCCGCGCTTGAAACTGAGCCGCCAATAATTGATGAGCGCGATCATTCCGGGCCACCACCAGCACTCCGCTGGTGTCTTTATCGAGCCGGTGAACAATGCCGGGCCGCAAATCGCCGCCCACTTGCGACAACTGCCCGAAATGATGCAGCAAAGCATTTACTAAGGTGCCGCGATGATTACCCGCCCCGGCATGAACCACCATGCCAGCGGGTTTATTTACCACTATTACGTCAGCATCTTCATACAGGATTGTTAAAGGTAAGTCTTCCGCAGCAGCCTTGAGGGGCGGCAGACTGTTCGGAATCACTTCCACTGTTTCATTGCCCCGCAGCAGATAAGACGAACGCGCCGCCGCGCCATTCAACCGGACCTGTTCATCCTTGATCCAGCTTTGCAATCGCGAACGGCTGTACTCCGGCAATTTTTGATGAAGAAACCAGTCGAGCCGCTTACCGCGATCTTCGGGAACGGCCTGTAAGAGGATGCTCATGGGAGCGTCCGTATTCTACCGCGATTTTAAATGGCTTATCCTAATCAAAGAGAGAACACGTTCGATGGAAATCACGCTAAACATCCCCGACGATCTGGCCAGCCGCATGAATGTGGCGGGCAATGATCTGTCGCGTCGGGCTTTGGAAGGGTTGGCGCTCGAAGAGTACCGGAACGGTCATCTCTCAGAACCCGAACTGCTGCGCCTGCTCGGATTTCAAACGCGCTACGAACTCGACGGCTTTCTGAAAGCGCACGGCATCTATGAGAACGTCACCCTGGCCGACATCGAACGCGACATTGCCGATCTCGAAAGCCTGAGGCTTTGAGGCTTGGCGCGGCTGGTCATCGCCGACACGGGTCCTGTGAATTATCTCATCCTGATCGGCTACATTGATCTCCTGCCAGCGTTGTTTGAAAAGGTCATCTTGCCACTGCCCGTCCGAGCAGAACTGTCCGCGACGAATGCGCCGACTGCCGTGCGTAGCTGGACCGCTGCACTACCCGATTGGCTCGAAGTGCGCGAAACGCAACCTGATTTTGAAGTGGACCCTTTGCTCAAGCGACTTCATGCTGGCGAGCAAGCCGCTATTGGCTTGGCCACGGACCTCAAAGCGGACCTGCTGCTTATGGATGACCGCAAGGGTGTAATTGCCGCACGCGGCAAAGGACTGCGCGTGACCGGCACGCTCGGCATCCTTGAACTCGCCGCAAAGGACGGCCTCATTGATTTCCCGCAGGCAATCGCGCGCCTGCGGCGAACAAACTTCCGCAGTCCCGATGCGCTGCTCAATGCCTTGCTAAAAAAATACGTTGGCAAGAACAAATAGAAATTTTAGTGACGGGAGAAAGCCAGAGCAGAGGAATGTTGAATCCGAACACAAACACCATTCAACCGGACCTGCTCGGCCTTGATCCGGCTTTGCAACCGCGAACGGCTGTAATTAGGACTGAACCGGCGAATTGGGAGGTATCTTATGTGGTGAATTCCTTGGCTCCGTTTTTTGGTTTTGGCTGTTCTAATCATGGCTGTGAATGTGCCACCAAGCTTTTTGGAAGCGTATTAACCGGTAGATTCTGGCGAAGTACGTTTGCAGAAAAGGCATTCCACCAGTTGTTGTCGTTAGCCTTATCGGGTGTACTCATTAAAAGGCAGTAATCAGCTCGTACTGATCGTTTCCATTCTGCCAAGGATGAAGATTTTTTCTTTAGGAATGCTTTTGCCGCATTGAGGGCGTCTATCCTTGCGGAAGCGGAAGCTGTGATACGCCGGTAATCCCACGTATATATAAATTCATAAATAGGCTTTCGCGCACCAGGCGGTTCCACAAATGCCCCACCACTTGTTTTGATGAAATCAAAGGGTGTGAAGGATTTAAGCTCGAATTTAGGCGCTGCTGCTAATAGGACCTTCCGCCAAACTGCGGTTCCTTTAAGATTTGTTGTGCAAGCTGTTATGTTGTTGTCGCAGTACTTAGGGATCTTTTCATCAGGCAAGTTGTGTTCCGAATAATATCCAGCAAAAGCATTCCACTCAGAAGAGCTTCTAAATAATAAACTTGGTTCAAAACTAGCATTAAAGCTTTTATTGAACGATCTATTAAGTAACGGAGAATTAGGGGAAAGAAGTACTCCATTCTGCACCCGGGGAATTTCTGAGGCGCTGAACGAGAATGTTGATGCAGAAGCGATTCTGCCCAGAGTATCTGCTGTTCTTGAAGATGAAAGATAGTTAGATTTGTCACATTTCAGCTTATTGTTAAACTCCGTACTTGAGACGATGTCCATAGCCGCCTTGCAAAGATTCACTCGTTCAGACACACCCACATACAGTTCTGCAAGGTTAAACGTAAATGTGTACGAGAGAAGTCTTCTATCTGGATTTGGTTGTATTAATGCTGCCCCGCCTCCTTCTGGAGTTGCAAGGACATTTCTGGGGGATCCAACCCTGTCGACTTTGAATGTAGGCAATCTAGTAAATCGATCTGGAATACTCGGCACTAACCCGTCAGCACTGCTAAGCTTCGGACCTTCGTTGGTTTGGGGTAGTATGTTCTCACTAATCCATTGATCCAACGCCACAGTAAGCTTACTGAAATCTTCAGCGCGTTCCAATCTACCATCAAATTTCACGCCGATATTTTCGAGCCATTCTTGAGCAACAGTAAATCTCGCTTTCTGCATCGCCGTTAGACTTTCCTGGGCATATATTGTTTGTAAGCAGCCACATACTAAACTGAAAATGATAAGTTTCATAATTCCTCCGATTGGAAGAACTTTAACATAAACAGTGTGCATCTCTTTACCTGAGTATTCCTGCTTTATTACTAGGAGTACTGGGACTAGGACATAGCCGAATAAAGTATTCATGCGCGTTCCCGCAGGACAGCCTGAACCGGTACGAATGAAATTTTCTCCCGAGGCCAAATGCGGGAAACGTGAAGACAGATATACATCGAATTTGAAGATTTACTCCGACCGGCATAGACTATTGCACAAGTTCTGCCTCACCCACCGCCAACAAACCTTTTTAGGCAATCAAAGAAATGCATACCCGCCCGCATTTGACTTGATCACTCCTTACAGGAGAGAAAATATTCACTCGTACCGGTTCAAGCTGTCCCAAGTCTCCGCACAATTTTGCTCTTTTTGAAATACTGAAGATTTGTTGCCTAGAGGCTTATGTGGGTTCTATGAGCTTTTTTGCGGATTGCAAGCGTTGCGCTTTTTGAATGGCATCGACATCCGCTATATCCTGCGGCCGCCCCGCTGCTAACTTGGCTCTAATGAGATCGTCGCTTGAGATAAAGAAAGCTTTCAACCCACTAGTCGGATCAGCTATGGCCTCAACGCGCCGTTCCCATGCCGCGTCAAAATCAACGCCGGGAATGTCAGGCAGGATATCAAAGCCGTGGGGATCACGTCCAAAACGAAAAAAACTGCTGCGGTCGGCAAAGTCCTTCGGCTGAATGCCGTGAAGTGGTGCGCCGAACTCAGCAAGCGCCGCATAGACCGCTTGCGCGTTGACAAGGTCTGCTTTTATGAATAGGTCAATGTCTTTCGTGAAGCGAGGCTGCGAATGGAATATAACGGCATATCCACCTACGATGAGGTACTTAACGCCACGGGCATGGAAGGCGGACAAAAGGTCTTTGTAGTCTTGGTGCATCCGGCTCCATTTCCCAACCTTTGAGGGCATAAGCGGTCTGGATCATTTCCTCCACCGCATCCAGGCGCTCATGAGGGGGCCTGCTCTGCCAATACCGATACTCGTCAGCCTTCATTTCGTCGAAGCTGGTGTACTTGCGTATGATCGGGTGCATGTGTTCCGTTTGTAGCACGTCAGGCGCTTCAATTCAAACCGGGATAGTAGGGATATTAACCCAAAATAGCAAAACGGAACTGCTCAACGTTTTAGCAGCTCATGACAAAGACGATTACGAGCCGCTATGATCGGAGTTATGGAACCCCAGGTGCTGCACATCACTGAAGCTGACTTGGTTCGAGATGCCCGTGCCATCCTGCAACGCGTCGAAACGGGAGCTGAAATCATCATTGAACGTAATGCCCAACCGGTTGCCATACTGCGCTCGGCTGTTCCGCCGCGCCGCAGAATCTCGGAGTGCATTGCGCTATTATCCGACGACCCTTCTGCTGCTATCGACCCCGACTTTGCAAACGATGTCGAGACGGCCATTGCTGCTCATCGGGAGCCGCTGGAGCTGCCTGCTTGCGAGTAGTCCTTAACTCGTCCGCTGCTGTTGCTGCTTAGTGGCAGGGCAAGAATTCGAAACAACTGCTCCAAGCCATTGCGATCGAAACAGGCGATGAGGAGATTGCCATTTCCATCATTACCCTGCTTGAACTTGTGCATGGAGCGGCCAAGGACATGTCAGGTGATTCAATTTAAACCAGAATGAGCTTCTTGCAAAACGCTCAAGTACTCCCCCAAAGTTTCGTCCAATCGTTGATGCAGGAAAGCCTGAAACGGTTTGCGATCATCACGTAGGGAAGCGTGCTCCAGTGTGTCTAGATAAGTTTTTCGATCTTCAGGACGTACAGTCACGGGCGGGTAGCCTCCTCGCAGCAGAAGCAAATTCATCAGAAGCCTGGCCGCGCGTCCATTGCCGTCTGCAAACGGATGAATAGCCACTAACTGAAAATGCGCGTCAAAGATATTGAATGGCACAAGCGCGATGTCAGCAAGCCATTCCCCGTATTCTTTCATCAAGCCGGGAATCTTAACGGCGCTAGGGAACACAACCGGAGAGCCGGCAATGCGGCGAGGATGAATGCTATAAACCCCGCCAATTTCCGGCTGGCTCCGCGCCACAATGCGGCGATGCAGTTCGCGCACGGTGCTTTCTTGTAGGGGTGTTGTGTTCGCCGCCAGTTCGCGCATCCACAGCACGGCATTGTAATGATCAACGGCTTCCAAATGATCGCGTAAGGGCTTGCCTCCAACAGTAAGGCCATGTTCAATCACCTCCGCTGTTTCGCGCAAAGTCAGCGTATTGCCCTCAATGGCGTTGGAAGTATAAGTCAAGTCAACGTCATAGTATTTTTGCAGGGCAAGCAATGCTTCGCGCGAAACCGGGCGCAAAGCATCCAGCCGTTCTTTCTTCGCGGCAATTGAGGAGAGAAGCTCGTCCATGAGCCTTAACTATTAAACGCGAAACTAAAAATGCTCGTTTTCGTAGCGCAGTTCTCCTGCTTCAATGCGGACCGGCAGAATATTTTCTTTGGGCGGCAATGGGCAGGTGGCAAACGGGGTAAACGTGCAGGGTGGGTTATAAGCTTTGTTGAAATCCAGAATCACTTTGCCGTTTTCCGGCAGCGGAGTGTTTACCATGCGTCCAGGCTGGTAAGTTTTGTCCTTGCTGGTTAAATCCTTGAAGATAAAAAACAGAGTTTTTCCTTCATAAACAGGGCGCAGTTTTAGCGTTTGTCCTTGAAAAGAGAACTCCACAATGCCAGGGCTTTCCTGCATTTCGGTTTTGCCCAGAATGTTAGGCACCGGAATTTTCAGCGAGCTTTCAATGAACTTTGCTTCAAACCGGAGTTCCGGATTAATGGGAAAGAATTCTGTTCCCTTGAAGCTTTTCAGAGTTTGGCTTTTGCGATCTTTCACCCGTATCGCCAATCGCTCACCACGATCCATCACAAAAAACTGAACAGCACCGGCATCGATCTTGTCGCATTTATCATCATCTTCTTCATGCTTCAGAATCGTAGATCCCTTAAACGGCTGGCCGTTGATTGAAACTTCACCGCCGGCCAGGCTGGTGAACGTGACTTCCTTATCGGAAACTTCAAAAATTCCGACCTGCGAAGGAGCATCTTTCGGCAGCAAAAAATCGCTGGTATCGCCGGAGCCGATGGTATGTTTGCCAGGACTCAGCCAGAACAGTCCTGCTAAAGTGAGCCAGCCGGTGGGCGAACGCAGCCCTGCCTCGCGATGTTCCTGCCAGGCTTGAATCTGCTTGCGATAACTGTTCGCATCGTCAAAAGCCGACAATGACATCGCTCCAATTAAAACAAAACCGATCAACAAGCGGAACATGGCTTTTATATTAACCCGTAAAACGATTTTTGAAGTAAAACCTTGCTGGAAAACGCCATCTAACATAAGGAGAGGGAGCACAAACGGAACCGGATTGTGTTCCCACTTGTTCACGATAACGATGCCGATAACTGCTGCTGATTCACACGCTGCCGGGCCGCAAATCGTAGTGGCCGCCACTTTTACGGCAGAGCCGATCCAGGAACCGCTTCAATTCTGGATAAATGAGTTGAACCTAACAGAACAGATTGTTTTTGCGCCTTATCAGCAGCTTTTCCAGATGCTGCTGGACCCGAACAGCTTATTTGCCGGCAACAAACAAGGGCTAAATGTCGCGCTTTTCCGGCTGGAAGATTTAGTCCCAGACGGCAGCTTAAATCAACTGGAAGAACACGCTGCGGAATTAGCAAATGCGCTTCTTTCTTCGGCAGCCGCGTTCAAAACGCCGTTGGTGGTTTGTTTGTGTCCGCCGTCTTCCCGTTTTTTAGAAACGCTGGAACAGCAGCATTTAGTGAAGCGTATTGAAGGCAGCATTATGCAGCTTCTGCGCCACCAACCTAATTTATATTTAATCTCGGCTGATGCCGCCATTGCCCGTTATCGCGTTACTGAAGTGGAAGACCAGCAGGCGGAACGGGCCGGACGCGTTCCTTACCAGCCCTCTTTTTTCACGGCGCTGGCAACCGAGACAGCCCGTATTGTGTTAGCGCTGAAACGTCAGCCGTTAAAGGTGATCGCATTCGATTGCGACAATACGCTTTGGACCGGCGTTTGCGGCGAGGACGGGCCACAGGGAGTACGCATTGACGCCGGACGGTGCGCCCTGCAACAATTTCTGCTGCAACAAAAGCAGGCAGGCGCACTGCTGGTTATTAACAGCAAAAACAACGAAGCGGATGTGCGCGAAACTTTCGCAGTTCATCCTGAGATGGTTCTCAAGTGGGACGACATCACGGCTTACCGCATCAACTGGGATTCGAAATCGAAAAATTTATTAGGGTTGGCTGTTGAACTGAATCTAGGGTTAGATAGCTTCGTTTTCTTAGATGACGATGCCAAGGAATGCGCTGAAGTGCGAAGCGAATTGCCGGAAGTGATTACGTTACAAATTACGCCGGCAAGTTCGCAGATAGCTTGTTTTCCGGAACATACTTGGATTTTTGACCGGGTTCGCCCCCTAACGACTGAGGACCGACGGCGTTCGCAGATGTACGCCGAGCAATTGGAACGGGACCGTTTTGCGAAACAAGCTAAAGATTTGCGCGTGTTTCTGGCCGGATTGCAGCTTGAAATTCTGTTTGCGCCTATAACTAAGGAAATGATGGACCGCGCCGCACAGCTTACCCAGCGCACAAACCAGATGAACGCTACCCTGGCGCGGTACACAGAAACGGAACTGGCCACAGCCTTGGAAGCGGAGGGAGCCCACGCTTTCACCGTGACCGTGAGTGATCGCTTCGGCAGTTACGGGTTAGTCGGGCTGGTGATGATGCGCGAAGAAGAAACCGCGGTTCGCGTCACGAATTTTCTGTTGAGCTGCCGGGCGCTAGGGCGGGGCGTGGAACATAGAATGCTGGCGCATGTTGCCGAATTCGCCGAAAATTTAGGCAAAGAATCAGTTTGCATCACAATACAGCACGGATCCAGAAACCAGCCTGCTCTTCAGTTCCTTCGTTCCGTAACGGCGTGCAGCCCAATTTCAGAAAATAATTTTGAACTGAACTGTCGCGCATCTCAACTGCGTTCTCTGGATTCAGACACAAGCATCGCTATACCAACTCCACCGCCGGCCGATGCGCCATCCCGCTCTGTTCCAGAAACTGCAACAGTAAACTATCAACGGATCTTTGATCACTTCGACACAGCGCAGCATATCCAAGCAGCCGTTCAAGAATGGCGGCGCAAAACAGCAACTTCCGCTAGGCGAGTGGTCACGGCGCCGGAAAACGAGTTGCAGGAAAAGTTGGTTTTTATCTGGCGCGATCTGTTAGGCGTTGATGAAGTAGGCATTGATGAAGATTTCTTCGATCTTGGCGGGCATTCGCTAATGGCAGTGCAGTTATTGTCGCGGATTTACCAGGAGTTGAAAATTGACCTGCCCGATTCGGTAATTTATGGTGAAAAGCTGCGGATTGACCATCTGGCGCGAACCATTGAGCTGCAGGAATTGGGAGTGGGCGATCAAGCAAGCTACGAGAATATACTGGCGGAAATTGAATCGCTTTCCGACGAAGAAGTGGCCGCGCTGCTGGCCGAAAGCGGTCAGTCCTGATTCGTAGCTCTAACCAACTGTTCCGTTCAAAGGTAAGCTGCTAGATTGCGCATTCTTCTTACATCAAACGCCTCGTATCTTCCGCCGCGCGGAGGCTCCACCCGAAGCAATATAGAATTTTTGAAAACCCTCATTGAACAGGGACATCAATGCCGGGTAATCTCCGGCGCGCCGGAAGCTTCAAACCAGGACCAGCAGAACCGGTTGCGGGAAGAATTGCAGGAACAGCAGCTTGACGCTTCTTGGGCCGCTAAATTCGCGCGCGATCCGGTGACGGAAGAAAATCTGCATGGCATTGAAGTTGTTTCCATCCGAGATCTTCTGCGAAACACGCCGCTGCTGGTGGAACAGATTGCTTCCTGGCGACCTGATTGGGTGCTGGTTTCCTCAGAAGATTTAAGCCATACAATTTTAAGACAAGCACATAAAGCCGCGCCGGGCCGGTTAATTTATCTGGCGCATACGCCCCAGTGGTTTCCTTTCGGGCCAGCGGCTTGGAACGCTGATCGAGAAGGAACGGCGGTGGTTCGCCGGGCCGCGGCGGTGGTGGTGATTAGCGAAGCAATGAAAGCTTACGTAAACCAACATCTGGGCCGCGAGCCGGTGCTGATTCATCCGCCCATCTACGGAACCGGGCCGTGGCCGGTGTTGAGCCGCTTGGACGGCTATATCGGCATGGTGAACCCCTGCGCGGTGAAAGGCATTTCGATTTTTGTGGCGTTGGCCGATCATCTGCCGGATCGCAAATTCGCCGTTCTGCCCGGTTGGGGAACAACCCAGCAGGACACGCAGCAGTTAAAACGCCGCAAAAACGTTTCCGTGCTGCCGCGAGTTCGGGACATCAATTTTTTCCTCCAGCGTTTATCGGTTCTCTTGATGCCTTCGCTGTGGCTCGAAGGCTTTGGGCTGATCGTGATGGAAGCCATGCTGCGCGGTGTTCCGGTCATTTCCAGTGATTCCGGCGGCTTGCGGGAGGCTAAAGCAGGAACTCCTTTTGTGATCCGTACCCGTTTGATTGAGAGATATGAACCGATTTATGACGACCGCAATATGCCGCGGCCCGTGCTGCCTCCACAAAGCATTGAGCCTTGGGTGATAGACATTCATGAATTGACTAAGGGCAGAGACACATACGAGGGGGAAGTGCGCCGCGCGCGCGAAGCGGCGCTGAAATTCGTACAGAAGACTGACCGGCTTGCGTTGAACAACCTTCTTACGTCTTTACCTGCGCCTCCTGCTCTGCCAAGCGGCAAAATTAAACCGATCCTGTCGCAGCTTTCTGAGGAGAAGCGCGAACTGTTATTGAAAAGATTGCGGGAGCGGGCCGGAGAGAAGAAGTAGTGCGCATCCTGCTCGGTTCGAACGCGCTTTACTACCCTGCTCACGGCGGGGGCGAGCGATCAAACCGCATGGTGATGGAAGCCTTGGCGCGGCGCGGCCACACTTGTTTCGTTGTAACCAGGATTGACCGTTTCAGCGTTGAAGGCGAGCAGCAGCTTCTCCATCAACTTCGGCAGCGCGAGATTGATGTGCAGCCGGAATCCGGCGCAATCCGGTTTCATCTGGGCGGAGTGGAAGTGCTGGCCGCCACAGTCGCGCCCAGTTTTCGCGCGTTTTTCGTGGAACATAAAAACTGGTTCCGCCCGGATGTGATCATCACTTCTACCGATGACCCGGTACAGTTGCTGCTTGAAGCTGCGTTGCACGACGAGCACGCGCCTACAGTTTTTCTAACGCGGGCCACCGTCGCGCTGCCGTTCGGCCCTGATGCGGCGTTCCCCAGCCGCGAGAAAACAGAAACGCTGCGGCAGGCAGATGGCATTGTGGGCGTCAGCAATTATGTGGCTGGCTACATTCGCGAGCATTCCGGTATTGAAGCCGTTCATATGCCGATTGCTCCGGCGGAACCCGGACCCTACCCGGAAGTGGGCCGTTTTGAAAACGAGTTCATTACGCTGGCTAATCCCTGTGCGGTGAAAGGCATAAAAATCTTTGCGGAAGCAGCGCGCGCTCTGCCGCATCTGCCTTTTGCAGGCGTGCCGACCTGGGGAACTACGCCGGAAGATCTGGAACTGATGCGCTCGGTTCCCAATATTACGATTCTGGAAAAAGTCGACAAGATCAACGAGCTGCTGACCAGAACGCGAGTGTTGATGGTGCCTTCGGTTTGGGCGGAAGCGAGATCGCGCATTGTGGTGGAAGCGATGCTGGCCGGCGTTCCGGTTTTAGCCAGCAACATCGGCGGTCTGCCGGAAGCGAAGATGGGCATTCCGTATATTCTGCCTGTTACGCCTATTCAAGGCTATGGTCAGCGATTGAATGAACAATTCGTGCCGATTGCGGATGTGCCTGACCAGAACATACGCCCTTGGCTTGACGCGTTGGAGCGTTTGATTGGCAGCCGCGATCATTGGCAGGAGATCGCTTCCCAATCGCGCCAAGCGGCTTTGCATTACGCCGAAACAGCTACGGTCGAGTTGTTTGAAAGCTATCTCGCCAGCTTAAGAAGAAACCCCCGGAGCTTTGCTTCGAAACCTGTGCGGATGCCTTCTGAACAGCTTGCCCGGTTATCGCCTGAACGGCGCAAATTATGGGAACTGAAACTGAAGCAAAAAATGAGCATGGCAGTGCATCCGGTTCTCCCGTTCGGACCAGCGGACCCCAAAAACTTTCGCGTCCTCTGTTTCCCTCATGCCGGTGGAAATGCCGGTTTCTTCCGCAACTGGCGCGAACAGTTTCGATCCTCATTTGAAACTGTGCCGGTGCAGTATCCGGGCCATGAGAACCGCCGCTCGGAAAACTTTGCTCAATCCATGCAGGAACTGGTGCAAGGTTTGCTTTCTGATTTAAAGCCGATGCTGACCGGTGACTTTGCATTTTTTGGACACAGCATGGGCGCTATTGTGGCTTTTGAATTGATTCGCGCTTTGCGGCGCGAAGAACTGTCGCTGCCGCGTTTGTTGATCGCTTCCGGGGCGCGTGCACCACAATTCCGTCGTATTTATCAACCCTTGCCCGATCCCGCGCCGGAAGAATTATTAGAACAGGTCCGGCGTTTGGAAGGAATGCCGGAAGACGTTCTGGCTGATCCTCAACTGGTTAATTTGCTTTTGCCAACTCTTACCGCAGATACTGCTCTGTACCGGCAATACGTTTATTATCCTGAACCGCCTTTGTCTGTAGATGTAACTGCGTTGGGTGGCGTATCTGATCCGAATGTAAGTGAAGCGCATTTGACGGCTTGGCAGGAACAAGCCGCCGGAGCATTTTTCTGGAAGCAACTGCCCGGAGGGCATTTCTTTCTGCGCGAAAGCAGAAATGCTTTTGTTCAAACGATGGAGGGGTTGTTCTCTACTCGCCGGCAATAGCGCCTCTGAAATCTAAGCTTCCGTTGGCGAAGGACCACGCGTAATATCGCGCCCTTCTACTTTCGGCAGCGACACTGGCTGGCCGTTTGCTGCGGAAAGATAAACTGCTTCCATTAGCAGATGATCCTGCAAACCTTCTTCGCCCGGGGTGTGCGGCTGTTTGCCGTGCATCACGCAATCGGCCATATGGTCCATTTCCAAGGCAAACTGGTCCTTTTCTTCTAAATGAAGATCGTCGATTGATTCGGCTTTCTTATCCCGGTGCGCTTCCTTCAATTGTTGACCTTTATAGGCGAAGGCATTTTCGAAATTGATCGCGCCCGCAGGCGTATGCACATGCGGTAGCGGGATTCATGCATACCGTAGCTGGCCGCGCAGTTCGCCATGATGCCGCTTGGAAAGCGCAGGGAAAAAGAAATCGTTTCTTCCACTTCGCGGTAGCGAGAATCGTCTACCGGAGAATACATGCGGGCGAAAATCTCAACCGGTTCTTCGCCGGTCAGGTAACGGGTAGCGTTCAAGCAGTACAGTCCGATGTCGGGAAGCGCTCCGCCGCCTGCCATTGCTTTCTTCAATCGCCACTGGTCCGGGGCGCCCATGTTCTGAACGTTAACGGCATTAATGAACCGGATTGCGCCGAATTTTGCGCTGCGCACGGTTTCAATCACGTGCCGATTGTACGGTTCATACTGGCAGCGATACGCAATCATCAGTAAACGGCTGGCCTGCTTGCAGCCGTCAATCATTTCCTGCGCTTCGGCGGAAGAAACAGCCATTGGCTTTTCACAAAGCACATGCTTTCCCGCCTTAGCCGCCCGCAGAACATATTCTTTATGCAGGGCGTTCGGAAGAACTATGTACACGACTTGAATTTCAGGATTGGCGGAAATCTTCTCAAATGATTCGTAGTTGTAAACGTGTTCCGGCTTCACGCCATACTGCGCTGCTACAGTTTTGGCCTTATCCGGGCTGCCGCTCACTAATGCGACCAGCCGAGCCTTTTTGGCTTGCCCGAAAGCAGGAAGGATTTGTTCCAGGGACAAGCGGCCTAAGCCAACCACCGCAAAACCAACACGCTCATTCAACGGCGTTGGATTCGGCGGACCTCCAGTGGGCCGCTCAGTGGGAGCAACCCAGGAAGGAAATTCGATTTTGCCTCCACTGGCTTTTCCGGTATCAGTGGGCGACGGTTTCGGAAGATCGGCGGCAAAAGCCAGCGAAGCTAGTCCAGTGCCGCCTGCCATAATAAGCTGCCGTCGGGAAAAGGGAAATTGATCAGCCATTGAATGCTCCTGCTGTTTCTACGTGGTTCAGATATCAAGAACTCTGTGATGCCTATGGACTAGATGCCGGCAGGATAGAACCAGCAGCAGTTTGAAATCGTTTGAGTGTCGGAAATTGTATGATGCGCCGCGCGGCTTATTTCATCTCGGTTTTGGGGAC
>CAXTWH010000017.1:88518-95386 GCA_964247975.1 uncultured Bryobacteraceae bacterium
CAGAACACTCAGATATTCATCCAAGGTTTCATCCAGCCGTCGATGAAGCAGAGCGTTGAACTGTTCTGCGCCTTGCCCTGCTTGTTCTTTTTGCAAGCTGCGGATGTATTCAAGCCGATCTTCCGGGCGAACAGCTACCGGAACATAACCGCCGCGAATCAGAATGAGATTCATCAGAAGTCGTCCAGTGCGGCCGTCGTTAAAAGGATGGATGTTCACCAACTGCCGGTGCGCTGTGAATGCTGTGTCTGGCGTGTTGAATGCCGTTCCCAGCCATGCGGCAAAATCCCTCATGAGTGCCGGAATCTCCACTGGAGAGGGAAAACTGAAGCGTCCCGTTTCCGTACGAACGTAACGGGGCAGGTCAACATAGTGTCCGGCAATATCCGGCGAGGACCGCTGCCTCACTAGCTTATGCAAATTGCGCACGTCGCTTTCGGTTAATCGCGTTTGCTGCCGGGCCAGTTCGCGCACATACCGGATCGCACCGTAGTGATCGAGCGCTTCAAGATGATCTTTGAGCGGCTTGCCGCCAACCGTAATTCCCTGCTCAATCACCAGCGTTGTTTCAACCGGGCTGAGAGTGTTGCCTTCAAGGGCGTTCGACGTATAGGTAAGCTCGATGTCGTAATAATGCTCAAGATCGGCGAGCGCTCTCGGCGACAAGGGCCGCAGTTCGTCAAGCCGGTCTTTCTTTGCCGCAATCGAGTTTAGAAGCCGGCTCATGATACCTGACAAAGTCGGACCGCCATGTCTGTTTAAGTATTCCAAAGAGTTTCTTCAGGGAACATCCCATCAATCAAACAGTGCGGCAACGCCGCTTTCCGACAAATATGTATTTGTTTCAGGTACGTATCTTGATAACATAAAAATATGGAAGTTACCATCGCTTACGCCAGGGCCAACATGAAAACCATCTTGAAAGCCGTTGCCCATGGCGAACGCGTCACCATTATGAACCGGAAACAGCCGGTTGCTGATCTCGTCCCTCCTCAGCCGAAGCTCAAGGAGCGGAAATTCGGGATGTTTGCCCACCTGAATCTCCTCGTCGATCCCCACGCCTTAGATCCAATGACAGATGACCAAGTAGAGCGATTTCTGGAAATGGGTGATTACTGATGCGAGTGCTGCTCGACACCCAGGTTTTTGTGCTGCTGATCGGAACGCCGGATGGGAATGCTTCGGTGCCGCCCGTGATCCGAGAATTGGTGACTGACCCAAAAAATGAGCTATGCTTCAGCGCCGTGTCCATCAACGAACTCGCCATCAAGTACAGCGTGGGCAAGCTCAATGTCAGTGCCCAAATAATGCGCGAGTCAGTTCACCATTTGAATTTGACTCTCCTTCCCTACACTCCGCAACATGCTCTCCGGTTGTACGAATTGCCTTTGCATCACAAAGATCCCTTCGACCGCCAGCTAATTGCGACGGCCCTCACCGAGAACATCCCTTTGGTGAGCGGTGACCGGCAGTTTGCCCGCTATGAAGAGCTACAGGTGATCTGGTAGCAACTCGCGCTGGCTTCACCAGTTCATGAAGTAATGAAGCATTGATCTACCAAATACATCTATGCCAATGTGTGCGGAGCTTGGATCCAAAGGCTACTTCAAAACAGTAAAAACATAATCTCAAAAGTTGTTTTTGTAGCCTTGAGGAAGTATTGACCCTGCATCTCTTATACCTCCGCTGGGCTTCGTATCGACTACGGCTTTTATCGCGGATTAGGCAATTTCCAGCCGTTTCAATTTCAAGTGTTCGGTACGGACATGGGCAAGATCATACTGCGCTTGTTGTACAAGCCAACTTTCGGCACTGCCCCCAAAAACTTTGGACAACCGTACAGCCATTTCAGCAGATATGCCGCGCTTTCCATTCACCAGTTCCGAAAGTGTGTTTCGCGTCACGCCGAGCGCTTCGGCTGCCTGTGTAGTGGTTAACTCCAGAGGCTCAATGCATTCTTGCAATACAACCGTTCCGGGGTGGGGCGGATTTTTCATCATCATGGGCCGGTTTTTATCTTTAATGGTAATCGACATAATCAACTTCCTCTGCGTGGCCGCCATCAAAACGGAAGATTACTCGCCAGTTGGCGCGAACGACAACGGCATGGAAACCTTTCAGCTCACCTTATTAGTAAATGCAACCGAAACCATTAGTAAATGCAACCGAAACCCCGGCAAGTCCATGTCCGAGACTGTGCGAACAGCGGTGAGCCTGGCCAGTATATTGCGAAGTTTACTGACATGTTCGGGATTTACGCCACTCGGATCGTCATCTTGATAAAGGCGTTTTAAGCGCTTGTGGCGTATCGATTGGATCATCTGGCAATGTAACCTGCCCCGTGTCGGATGTCACCCATATCTCAAACTACTTTGTGTGGTTCACACCCGTTCTCACCAGTTCCGCCACAATCGGGTCATGATCGGAAGCATGGGTGCCGCGCAGCACGGTTCCTTGTTCCACCTGCCACGGACCACGATAGAAAATCCAATCAAAAAAGCCGATCAACACATGCGTTCTGGCCAGCCGGTCGCCTAACACGCTCTGAAAACCCTGCTTTTCCAGAAAATGGCGCACCGCCACGGGATTGTATTTAGAATTCAGATCGCCGCCGATAATGGCCGGTGTTCCGGGCGGATAATGCTGCAAATCAGCCAGCACTTCATTCAATTGAGCGCCCTGAATTGCGCCCCCGCTGCGGCTTTCCAGATGCAGGTTGTAAACCACCAGCAAGGAACCGTTCACAGAAAGGTCGGTTGCCAGCGCAATCCGTCCGCCCAATCGCCGCTGAAAGAAAGCGGAATTCGGAATCACGGAATGCGGCTTCCACCAGCTCGATTGCCGCTCGAAGCGCAAAACCCGCGCCTTCAAAATCGGCCAGCGGCTTAGGGTCGCCTGGCCGGTGTAGGCCGGTTGTTCGTTCACATCCTGGCTCAGTTCCTGAAATTCAGTGCCGAAGGCATAGTTGTAACCCAAAGCCTGTGCCAGATCATGAGCCACATCGCGGTTCTTGGTCCGGCGCGTATGCAGATCCACTTCTTGTAATAAACAAACATCAGGCTTCTTTTCGCGCAGGGTGGCAATCAATCGGTCTACTTCGTAACCCCGATCAATGTTCCAGGAAACCAATCCTAAGCCCTGACCGGACGGGAAAGACTTTAAAAAAGACCCGACCAACGGCGTGTCGAGTACCTTCTCATCCACAGAACTGTTGGTGGTGGCAGTTAACCCGGCTGTAACAATCGCAATCAGGCTCAAAACAGCCAACACCCGGGCACAATGCGAGTACATACCTCAAATTATCGAACAAACCTTACGGGCAAAGGCTTTCCGGAAGCGTTTTCATCGCAATTCAGTTGACACATATTACGTAGTTCGTTATTCTTAGAGAGTTTGGCGAGTTGAAGTCTTGTGCTCCAAAGCGCTGGTTTCGCAGGAAATCAAGTGTCAGGAGCCCGAAGGCCCCGCTGTTGGGGTGGTAAGCAGCTTCAAAAGTTGTGACGCTACTCGGCATGGGCCTAGTCTGAAGCAAGTACCTCTCAGCCGTGATCGGTGAATAAACTATACCGGTCATCTAGCAGTTTACTCTTATGCAGCCGGGTTTTGTACGTTCCCAGCCTGCTTTTTAACGCCTTTAAAGGGCATACAAATTTTTAGAAATCACCACTGGTTGCTCGTCGCGGGTAAACAGTGGCCAGTTTGCGTCACAGGGCGCAAGCTGAATCGCGTAAGTTCGAGGAAGGAAATTCGTGCCGACGTTTAATCAACTCGTGCGCAAAGGTCGTAAGCCCACCCGGTATAAGACGGCCAGTCCCGCACTACAGGCTTGTCCGCAGCGTCGCGGTGTTTGCACCCGCGTGTACACCACTACTCCTAAGAAGCCGAATTCGGCGCTCCGCAAAGTGGCGCGTGTTCGCCTGACCAACGGAATTGAGGTTACAACCTATATTCCTGGCGTCGGCCACAATTTGCAGGAACACTCGATTGTGCTGATTCGCGGCGGCCGCGTGAAGGATCTGCCCGGTGTTCGCTACCACGTGGTGCGCGGAACGCTCGATACGGCAGGTGTCGCCAATCGCAAGCAAAGCCGTTCAAAATATGGCGCGAAACGCCCCAAGGGTGGAGCTGCGGCCGCGCCGACCAAGGGTAAGCGTTAAGGGAAGAGGAGTTCTAAAACATGCCTCGTCGTAGAAGACCAGAACCACGGGAAATTGTGCCGGACCCGATCTACAATTCCACGCTGGTAGAAAAATTCGTCAATTCCATGATGTGGGACGGCAAAAAGAACACCGCCCAGGGATTGTTTTACCAGGCGATGGATAAGATCCGTGATCGCTCCGGTGACGATCCGTTGAAGCTGTTCAAGAAAGCCGTGGAAAATGTGAAGCCGGTGCTGGAAGTGAAAACTCGCCGTGTCGGTGGAGCTAACTACCAGGTGCCGGTAGAAGTATCGCAGAATCGCCGCACCAGCTTGGCTTTGCGCTGGATCATCGGCAATGCTCGTACCCGACCGGAAAAGAGCATGGCCGAAAAGCTGGCGAATGAATTGAATGACGCTGCCAACATGCGTGGCGGCGCGGTAAAAAGAAAAGACGATGTGCACCGCATGGCCGAGGCTAACAAAGCCTTTGCGCACTATCGCTGGTAAGAATTGTCAATTGGTTTTTTGAGTTAAAGATTTATGCCTCGCACCGTTCCGCTCCAGAAAATGCGAAACATCGGCATCATGGCTCACATCGATGCCGGTAAAACTACAACCACAGAGCGCATCCTGTATTACACCGGGCGCACCCACAAAATTGGTGAAGTGCATGAAGGCACTGCCACGATGGACTGGATGGCGCAGGAACAGGAACGCGGCATCACTATCACTTCGGCGGCAACCACCTGCCAGTGGAAAGATGTCACTATCAATATCATTGACACGCCCGGCCACGTGGACTTCACGGCTGAGGTGGAGCGCAGTCTGCGCGTTCTCGACGGCGCTTGCGCGGTGTTTGACGCGGTAGCCGGCGTGCAGCCGCAAACCGAAACCGTATGGCGACAGGCGGATAAATACCGTGTTCCCCGCATCTGCTTCATCAATAAGATGGACCGCGCGGGCGCAGACTTCTTTTATTCAGTGAAAACCATCGTGGACCGGTTGAATGCGCGTCCGGTGCCGATTCAGATTCCAGTGGGCGCGGAAGACCAGTTCAAGGGCGTGGTGGATCTGGTGACCATGAAAGCCCGCATCTGGCGCGATGAAACGCTAGGCGCGAAGTTCGACGATGTAGCGATTCCCGCTGATCTGTTGGACCTGGCGAACGAGTACCGCGAAAAACTGATTGAAGCGGTTTCCGAATCCGACGACGTTCTGTTTGAAAAATTCGTGGAAGGCCAGGCCATCACCGAACAGGAACTGGCTGCCGGTATCCGTAAAGCGACCATTACGCAGAAAATCTTCCCGGTCATCTGCGGCTCTTCTTTCAAAAACAAAGGCGTTCAGAATCTGCTCGACGCGGTCACCGATTATCTGCCTTCGCCGCTCGATGTTCCTCCCATGAAAGCAATTTCGATGGATGATCCTGAGCTGCAAGTAGAGCGGAAGGCGGCAGATAGCGAGCCTTTTTCAGCACTCATTTTCAAGATCATGACTGATCCGTTTGTGGGCCAGCTCTGCTTTCTGCGCGTATATTCAGGCAAGCTGGCAACCGGGGAAACCATCCTGAACGCCAGCAAGGACAAAAAAGAGCGAATTGGCCGTTTGGTCAAGATGCACGCCAATAAACGCGAAGAGATCAGCGAAATCCTGGCGGGCGATATCTGCGCCGCTGTGGGCTTGAAGCAGGTTTCCACCGGTGACACGATTTGTGACGACAAAGCTCCGGTGCTGCTCGAATCCATTGATTTTCCGGCCCCGGTAATTCAGCTCGCCATCGAGCCGAAAACCAAAGCTGACCAGGAAAAGATGGGTTTGGCCATTAATAAACTGGCTACCGAAGACCCTACTCTGCATGTTTCCAGCGATCCTGAAACCGGCCAGACGATTCTGGCCGGTATGGGTGAACTGCACTTGGAAATTATCGTGGACCGCATGAAGCGCGAATTCAATGTGGATGCTAACGTCGGGAAACCCCAAGTAGCCTATCGCGAAACAATTCGGCAACAAGCGGAATACGATTACACCCATAAGAAGCAGACTGGCGGCAGCGGACAATACGCGCGCGTGAAACTGCGGGTGGAGCCAGACTTAGAGAAGAACTTCGAGTTTGTTGATGCCATTAAGGGCGGCAACATTCCACGCGAATTCATTCCGGCGGTGGAAAAAGGCGTAGCTGAGTCTCTTGAAGGCGGCATTCTAGCCGGATACCCTTTAAATAACATCAAAGTAACGGTTTTCGATGGCGACTACCACGATGTTGACTCGTCGGAAATGGCGTTCAAGATTTGCAGTTCCATCTGCTTCAAGGAAGCTTGCCAGAAAGCGAAACCCGCGCTGCTGGAACCGGTGATGCGCGTCGAAGTCACTGTGCCGGAAGATTACATGGGGCCGGTAAACGGCGACTTGATCTCGCGTCGTGGACGCTTGGAAGGCACGGAAATTGCCGGCAGTACGCACATCATCAAAGCGATGGTGCCGTTGTCGGAAATGTTCGGCTATGCCACCGACCTTCGCTCGAAAACGCAGGGTCGCGGCAGTTTCACGATGCACTTTGGTCAGTACGAAGAAGTGCCGCGGAACTTGGCGGAAGAAATCATCAACCGCAACAAAGGCGGAGTAGCAACCAGGTAGCTTCTTGCGGATAAAGCAACGAGAAAGGTTTAAGAAAAATGGCGAAAGAGAAATTTGATCGCAGCAAGCCGCACGTCAACATTGGGACGATCG
>CAXTWH010000018.1:0-95272 GCA_964247975.1 uncultured Bryobacteraceae bacterium
CGGAACAAAACGTTAACCTTGCAATCTCAATTTACAGAAACGATGTTACACGAACTTTTGCCGGCGTTGACCGCACTTTACCCGGAACTGTCATTGATCTGTTATTAACGGATCACATACTTGACCTTGTGACGGAGCGGATTGATGTGGCGATCCGCTTGGGACCATTGATTCCGGATTAATGGCGCAACGCCTCACCCCTATGGTTAGTAAGGTATGTGCCAGCGCAGCCTATCTGGCGGAGAATGGAAAGCCTGAGCATCCGGAACAGCTAGCAGCGCACAACTATTTGCTTTTAGAAATGCCAGAGTTTAGCGGGACTTGGCGCTTCGAGGCATCTGATGGTAAGCGGTTGGACGTTGCGGTAAAGGGTTCTTTGCGAAGTTCAAATGCAATTGCTTTAAAGTAATGTGCGCTGGCTGGAGCAGGAATGATTTTACAAGCGACCTGGATTGTCAGCCCCGAGATTCAGAGTGGGCAGTTAGTTGATTTGTTTCCTGATTACAAAGCCACCGCTGCTTCCTTTGAGGACCCAGCCATGTGGATTCTATATCCTTCACGAACGTATGTGCCGGAAATGGTCCGTATGTTTGTGTTATTTCTGAAAAAGCACGTCACAAGTTAATTGTTCAAGCGCAGAACCGGCATACCTTATTTCCATCCAGCGCATATCAGCTCTTGACATTGCCTATTCAAATGTATGTAGATACATATATGTTCCTCAAACAGCTTTTGTTTCTTGCCCCGCTTCTGACACTCTCTGTTCTGGCGCAAACTCCTTCGCCCACCACCATGACCGGCCCGACTACTCGCGTTCTTGCCATCGGCCACATGGCTGCTGGCGCTACGCGCGACAAAGTGATGCCGGTGATGCAACGCGAAGTCCGCGCCACCGTTCGCTTGTATCTAGCAGGAAAGCTTGACCAGTGGTTTGTGCGCCGCGATCAGAACGGTGTTGTTTTTCTGTTGAACGTGTCCACTGTGGAGGAAGCGCGCGCTTTGCTCGGAAAGTTACCACTTGACGAGGAAAAACTGATGGAATTTGACTTGATCCCGCTCGGCCCGCTGAGCCCGCTTGGGCTGCTGCTTCAGGAAAATGGAGGCAGCATAACAAAATGAAATGCTTGTGCGCCGGCACGCGCCATGCTGCGCGTTTGTTGACGCGGTATTACGAAGAAGAGCTGCGGCCTGCAAACCTGACTCCAGCACAGTTCGAACTCCTGAGCACACTGGCTGCTCGTCCTGTTTGGTCGCAATCCGATTTAGCTGAATTCTTGGATCTGGACCAAACAACCTTATCGAGAAATTTGAAAATTCTGATCGAACGCAAATGGGTCAAACGAAGCGCATCCGTCAAAGACCAGCGGCAAGCCTGCTACTCACTTGCGGCCGAAGGCCGGAAGGCCTGGCAAGCTGCGCTGCCCCATTGGGAGCGCGCGCAAGCTGCTATGCAGCAGAATTTAGGGGCTGACTGGCAGGTTGTCTGGTCCGCCCTGGAACGATTAACCAGTGCCATATCAGAAAAGGGCAGCCATGCAGGATGACCGCCCTTTTGTTTTTACGAGTGGCCTTCCTGTCCTGAAGTCGGCGCCACCGCAGTTTCCCCGCCGCCGCTGTATTCTTTATCGGCTTCTTCGTTTCTACCAAGCAGCTTCAGCGCCGCTGAAGTAACGTGTTCCGCCGTAAAGCCGAAATTCTTCATGATCTCCTCGCCCGGAGCGGAAGCGCCGTAATGGTCGATGCCAATGACGGTGCCTTCATCTGTGGCAAAGCGCTGCCAGCCTTGCGGCGAAGCTGCTTCAATCGTCACGCGCTGTTTCAGCGATTTCGGCAGAACGCTTTCCCGATAGCCTTCCTCCTGCGCGTCGAAAAGATTCCAGCTTGGCATACTGACCACGCGCGCTTTCACGCCGTAGTCTTTCAGCCGTTCCTGCGCTTTCATGCAGAGCGCGGTTTCCGAGCCGGAGCCGATCAGAATCACTTCCGGCGAGCCGCCTTCCGCTTCCGCAAGAATATAAGCGCCTTTAGAAACACCGGGATCCTTTGCTTTGGAGCGATCCAGATGCGGCACGTTCTGTCGCGTTAAGGCAAATAGCGTCGGGCCATTATGCTGAATAGCAGTTTCCCAGGCTTCCGCCGTTTCGTTCGCGTCCGCCGGGCGGATCACATTCAAGCCGGGAATCGCTCGCAACCCGGCTAACTGTTCAATCGGCTCATGGGTAGGTCCGTCTTCTCCCACCGCGATGCTGTCGTGAGTGAAAATGTAGAAAACCTTCAACTGGCTTAATGCGCCGAGCCGCACAGACGGCTTCATGTAATCGGAAAACACCAGAAATGTGGCGCTGAAAGGCAAAATGCCGCCATGCGCCGCCATTCCGTTCACCGCCGCGCCCATTGCGTGTTCACGCACGCCGAAAGCCACGTTTCGGCCAGCGTAGCCCCAAACTCCACCTACTGCTCCGAGCGTGGCCGGGCCTGCAAATTCTCCCGGCTGAAAATCGCCTTCGCCTTTGAGCGCTGTATTAGTGGACGGGTTCAGGTCGGCTGAACCACCCACCAGGTTGGGAATGTGCTTGGCCAAGGCGTTCATTACTTCGCCGCCGGCGACGCGGGTAGCAATCGGCTTGTCTTCGGGCTTCCATTTCGGCAGATCAGCTTTCCAGTTGTCAGCGAGTTTGCCGTCAATCAACATTTGCAGTTCGGCGGCTTCAGCGGCAAACTCTTTTTTGTAAGCCTCGAATTTCGTCTGCCAGGCTGCTTCTTCTTTACCGCCCTTATCTATCGCTTGACGGAAAAATTGAACCGCATCTTCCGGCAGATAGAATTTGTCCATCGACGGCCAGCCGAGCGCCTTTTTAGTAGCCTGTAATTCCTCCTCGCCCAGCGGGTTGCCGTGGGAAGAAAAATTGTCCTGTTTCTTCGGACTGCCGTAGCCGATGTGGGTCCGCACCAGAATTAAAGACGGTTTCTGATCTTCCCTCTGGGCCGCTTTGATGGCTGCCGCAATCTCGTCGGTATCGTTGCCGTCTTTCACATGATGGGTATGCCAGCCGTAGGCTTCAAAGCGTTTTCCCACATCTTCCGTAAAGCAAAGGCTGGTTCCGCCGGCGAGCGAAATATGGTTCTGGTCGTACAGATAAATCAATTTGCCGAGGCGCAGATGCCCGGCGAGCGACGCTGCTTCCTGGGTGATGCCTTCCATCAGATCGCCATCCCCGCAGATGGAATAAATGTAGTGATCGATGATGGTGTGGCCGGGTTTGTTAAACCGCGCCGCCAGCCAAGCTTCGGCAATTGCAAACCCAACTCCGTTGCTGAATCCCTGGCCCAAAGGACCGGTGGCGACTTCCACGCCGATTGTATGCCCGCGCTCCGGATGGCCGGGCGTTTTGCTGCCCCACTTGCGGAAGTGCTTCAATTCTTCAAGCGGCAGATCGTAGCCGGTCAGATGTAAAAGGCTGTATAACAGCATGGAGCCGTGGCCTGCTGACAGGATAAAACGGTCCCGGTCAAACCAGTGCGGATTCTTCGGATTATGTTTTAAGAACCGCGTCCATAACGTATAGGCCATTGCGGCAGCGCCCATCGGCATGCCGGGATGTCCCGAATTGGCGTTTTGCACCGCATCCGCCGAAAGCATGCGGATTGTGTTAATACAAAGGTCTTCTAGGCTTCGCACTTCTGTTGTTGCCAAAATTTGCTCCTTCCAATCAATGTTCTAGATCCAGAAACGTGGATTTTGTATTCAAAAACGCAGAACCAGGCTTGAAACTTCTTAAAGCGCGGCAGCACAGATTCCACCTTTATCACTATCCCATTCAAGTTGTTTCTTTTTGAAGCCGGTGAAGTATTTGGGAAGAATCAATTTTTCCTCACTCGAATTGTTTCATTCGGGTCAACAAGGGCGAATAAAAGAAGGACTTATTACCTGGGAGATAAAACAAGATGTTGTTTCGAGTTGAAATGCTTTTGGCCCAAAGCCGTCCTGGATGTAGGGCGTTGTGCAAAGCAACGTTTGGAAGATTAACCTCGTAAAGTTAAAACAGTGAGTAAGTTAAGACAAACAGACCCTTGGGGCATTGATCAGTCCTACCAGGACGGCAGAGAAAAATGGCACGACGTTTCGGAGGAAACAAAGCAAAAGCTGGTGAAAGCCATGAACACCGGCGGCGCGGCTCAGCCTCCTGAACCGAACCTGAAAATCATCACGCAGGGGAAAAACACGCCGCTTGATAGTTCGGCGGAATTGATTCTGGAAGACAACACGGTTTTAAAGATAGTAGATCAGATTCCTCCTGACGTTTCGCTTGGTTATCATACGCTTCGTTTCCGCAGCGGCGAAGAAACGCGCTTGATCGTGGTTCCTCCTCGTTGCTTTCTGCCGGAGGAGTTTCATATCTGGGGATGGGCTTTACAACTGTATTCGCTGCGCTCAAGTAAAAGCTGGGGCATCGGTGATTTTGCGGACTTCCGCCGATTTTCGAACTGGGCTGCCGACAAATTTGGGTCGGAAATTGTAATGACTAATCCGCTGGATGCTGCCGGTCCGGGCATTCCTCAACAAGCCAGCCCATATTCACCAACCAGCCGCATTTACCGGAATTTGTTGTTTCTGCGCATTAGCGAAATTGATGGGACCACCGAATATGCCAGTAATCTGGGACAGTTCAACCGCGAAGGCGCGGCGTTAAACCAGGAGCCTTTGATTGATCGGGACCGTATCTACCAGCTTAAATTCAAGGCGCTCGACGCGATCTGGCAGAAAGCCCGGCAGCATGTGGATTTCAGCCAATACGAAAAACAGCAAGGCGAACCGCTGGAGCGTTTTGCTGTTTACTGCGTTCTGGCCGAAAAGCACGGAGCTAACTGGCGGAAATGGCCGCAGGAGTTTTCCCGGCCAGATAGTGAAGCGGTGAAGCGCGTTAGCGCGGCGGAAGCGGACCGGGTTCGTTTCCATAAGTGGATTCAATGGCTGCTCGAACAGCAGCTTTCACGGGCTTGCGATCGCCGCCCGGTTTTGATGCAGGATCTGCCGATTGGCGTTGATCCTAGCGGCGCGGATGCTTGGGCCTTGCAGGATTTGTTTGCGCAAGGCGTCAGCGTCGGAGCGCCACCCGACATCTTCAACACGCAAGGACAGGATTGGGGTTTGCAGCCTTTCATTCCTTATAAGCTGAGAAATGCCGGTTACGAGCCGTTTGTGCGTATCATCCGGGCGAACATGAGCCATTCCGCCGCGCTTCGCATTGATCATGTGATGGGGCTGTTCCGCTTGTTCTGGATACCGGAAGGCGCGGAAAGGGTGAATGGCACTTACGTGCATTACCGGCCTGAGGAAATGTTGGCCATTCTTGCGCTGGAAAGCGCGCGCGCAAAAGCATTCGTGGTGGGGGAAGACCTGGGCACTGTGGAAGAAGGAGTGCGGGAAGCAATGGCCGACCGGGGCGTGCTTTCTTATAAAGTCATGTGGTTTGAAAAAGATCATCCCCGAACTTATATTCCGAACGCGCTGGCTGCTGTCACAACTCACGACTTGCCGACAGTGGCCGGTTTGTGGTCCGGCGCTGATTTGAAGGAACAACAGGAGCGGAACTTAAATCCAAATGTGAAAGGCATTGAAGAAAGCCGGGAATCACTGCGCCAGCTTACAAAAGCAGAAGAAAACACCCCGATTTCTGAAATCGTGTTGAATGCTTACGAAGCTTTAGCCGAAGCGCCTTCCGCAGTGGTGATTGTTGCTATGGAGGATGCCTTGTTAATGGAAAAACGTCCTAACTTGCCGGGAACCCTGAGTGAGCAGCGGCCTAACTGGGCGATGCCGCTGGCAAAATCTCTGGAGCAGATTGAAGAAGACCCGTTTATTCAGAAGTTAGCCGGGCGCATCAATAAAGTCCGGTCAGAAAATCTATCTGGTCAACCGGCGGCAGCATCCAGCAAGCGTTAAATAATCCGGGTGCGTTCACCGGACGCGAATTGAAAGAAACTTCAATTGGCTGAACGCATCCTATTCGCGAGGAGCAAACAATGAGTACACCCCCACAATTAGTTAAGGAACCGCGCACCGGCCCGCGTGAAGAGCATCGTGAAGGCTTTGTAGCTCGCAGCATTGAGTCGCAAACTGCCAAATTACCGTCAGACACCTGGTTGTGGGCAGCCTTTGGCTCTATTGGGCTGTCACTGTTTTTCCAGATGACCGGAGACGATAGAAAAGCAAATTTCGTCGGCCACTGGGCGCCGACTTTTCTTCTGCTCGGCTTGTACAACAAACTAGTAAAACTGCACGGTTCGGAAGGCGTTTAGTTTTACTGTATTTTCAAATTGTTCGGCTTCTTTGCCCATACTCTTGCATTGGTATGAAGTGTGCGCAGGGAAGCCGATTGTTTTTCCCGGCTTTGATTGAGACCGCGATAGCACAGTTGCACTCCTAACAGAATCAAAACTACTAGCAGAGCCAAACGAAGCGGCCGCTGTGCAATTCTTCCGGCCAGCATCGATCCAGCCGCCGCGCCCATAATTCCCCCTGTAGCCAGTAACAATAACAGATGCGGATCGTAATTGCCCATGCTGATATGGAGTCCGCTACCGACAAAGGCAAGCGCCAAGCCGAAACAAAGATCAGTGCCGACAACTTCGGCTGCCCCGAGAGTTGTGAATCCCAGCAAAAGGAGGGAACCTAAAGCTCCCGCGCCGGCTGAAGAAAAACCAACTTCCAAGCCAATCAAAAAAGCAAATACAGGCAGATACTGTGCGCGATCGCGAACTGATGAGCCGGATCGCCTTTGAAACATTCGCCACAAGTGGAAAGCGGCAGTAAGAGCAATTAAAGCTCCAAGTGAAAGATTAATCAGATCCTGCCGTGCTTCGCGCTCCAAACGGTCCAGCAGCAGCGAACCAATGACTACGCCCGGAATGCCGCCGTAGAGCAAATATCGAAGCACCCGGTAATCTACTTGCCGCCGCCATAAGTAAACCGGCGTGGAAACGCATTTCACGATAAAGCCGAATGCCAGCGCCGTTCCCACTGCCCTTGCAGGCAGCACGCTTGTTGTCAGCAGCAGAAGCGGCGTAGTCATGCTGCCTGCTCCCACTCCGGTCAAAGCGATGGCAAACGCGATCAGAAAGCCTAAAATGACTTCCACGATTTAATCCTCAGCGATGTGAATACCGCACTCAATCTTGCGACCGGACCAGCGGCCTGAACGCAAATTTTCAGGATCAATCGGCAGCAGTGTGCAAGGCTGGCAGCCAATACTGGTGAAGCCCTGTTCGTACAAGGGCAGCAGCGGAATGTTATGTTGTTTGGCAAAACTCCACACGTCCCGGTCGCTCCAGGAAGCCAGCGGGCTTACCTTCGGAATTCGTTTGCCGCTCGGCAGCGGAAAAACATCCTGTACCGCAAGATTGGCGCGAGTCGGCGATTGCACGCGGCGCAATCCGGTAAACCAGGCATCATAATTTTCTAAAACATCAAAAAGCGGCTGCACTTTGCGCAGTTTGCAGCATTGGTCAGGCGCTGTTCGATGCAGCAAGGCAAATTCGCTTTCCTGCTCCGCCACGGTGCGCTTAGGGATAACGTTCACCAGATTCAAGCCGTAGCGGGCAGTCATGTCATCCCGGTATTGGTAAGTCTCGGCAAAATGATAGCCGGTTTCGAGAAACAAAACCGGAATGTGCGGCGCTTGTTCACGAACCATGTGCAGCGCCACCATGTCTTCCGCTTGAAAACTGCAAGTGAAACAAGGTGCGGAGAATGCCGCCAGAGTTTCTGTAACTGCTTCTCGCGCTTCGGCTAAAACATCAACGCTCATGCTTACTGCCTCGTTAGATTCAGATGCCTTCACTTTCGCTCCACATTTCCCCAGTAAGAATCTGCGCTTGCTCCAGAATGCTGATAATGGTTCCTGCCGCTTCTGCATCGCTCACGGGAAGCTCCGGCAAAGCCACTTCCGCTTCTCCATCCGCCGCTAAGATCTGGAAAGAATGCTGGTGCTCATCAGCCACAAGAACCAGAATTCCTGATCGGCGGATCGTTTCGGACCACGCCTCGTTCCATTGTTCAAACAGCACCACCGTTGAACCGCGATCAAAAAGAATGCGTTCCACCAGTTGCGCCAGGCTTTTACGCTCGCCAAGCCGGATCACCGCGCCCTGATGCTTCCAACGCGCCGTACGTTCGTTCGCGGTAACAGGTTCTCTTGTTGCAGCAACTCCAGCGCCGGTTCTTGAAGCATCGCGGGCTGCTCCCACAATCATGCCGGCGGCGACCGTGCTGTTAGCAACCGGATCAATCAGAATGAAACTTCCGGTGCCGCGATTGTCCTTGTAGCTATCAAAATACAAGGCCCGCGCCGTTTCCAGCCGCACCCGTCCAATTTGGTTCATTTCCAGCTTTGCGGCAGTGTCATGGGCCAGCGTGTTGATGTTTACGGCGTAGTGAATGTTCTTCACTTCCGCCCATTCCTGATGCGTGGTGTGTTTTAAGCGATAGCGTTTTGCAGAATCGAGTGGTTCTTCGTTTAACCACACAATCGTGGCGTCAAACAGACGCGCTATCACCGGGGGCTGTCTTACCGACGAAATCAGGTCGCCGCGCACAATATCAATTTCATCTTGAAGCGTCAAAGTCACCGATTGCGGCGCGTGCGCTTCGGAAAGATGGCCGTCGAACGTCACAATCTCTTTCACGCGAGTGCTGCGCCCGGAAGGCAGAATCGTAACGCTGTCGCCTGCGCGAATTGTGCCGGATGCGATCTGCCCCGCATAGCCCCGGAAATCAAGATCAGGGCGCATAATGCGCTGCACCGGAAAACGAAATGCGGTTTGTTCCGTCCGTGTTCCTACCGGAACGGTTTCCAGGTGTTCAATCAAGCTCGGCCCGTTGAACCACGGCATGTTTTCGCTTGGTTTGACCACGTTATCTCCTGCCAATGCGCTTAAGGGCAGGAAGTAAGGCTCGATGCGTTGAAACTGCGAAAGAAAACGGCGAAAGTCTTCTTCGATATTCCGGTAAACCGACTCGCTGTAATCAACCAAATCCATTTTGTTGACCGCGATCACCAGATTGGGTAATCCCAGAAGCGAAGCAATAAAGGAATGCCGTCTGGATTGCGGCAGCAGTCCTTTACGAGCATCCACCAGAATAATTGCCAGTTCCGCCGTGGAAGCCCCGGTCACCATGTTGCGGGTGTACTGCTCATGTCCCGGCGTGTCGGCAATGATAAATTTTCGCTTTGGCGTAGCAAAATATCGGTACGCCACATCAATCGTGATGCCTTGTTCGCGCTCGGCACGCAAGCCGTCCGTCAACAGGGAAAAGTCAATCGGACCGGCGTTGCGCCCCGCCGAAGCTTTAGTGACCGATTCGATCTGGTCCTCATAAACGCTGCGGGAATCATAAAGCAAGCGACCGATCAGCGTTGATTTGCCGTCATCCACGCTGCCGGCAGTAGTGAAGCGGAGCAGATCCTTTGCTTCATCCGCTTGCAGGAATTCCGCGAAGGATAATTCCGGCGACGACGCGACGGTGGCTGCCATTAAAAATATCCTTCCTGTTTCTTTAATTCCATTGATCCTTCTGTGTCGTGATCAATCACCCGGTTCTGCCGCTCCGATCGGCGCATTGTGAATAATTCTTCAATGATTTTCGGTACCGTGTCCGCATCAGAGTAAATAGCTCCCGTACAAGGGCTACAACCCAGGCTTCGCATACGGCAGCGAACCATCTGCGGTTGTTCGCCCGGCAGTCTGGGAATAAACGGCTGCTCAGTGGAAAGCAGGGCATCGCCACGCACCAGCATCGGCCTTTCCTTCGCGTAATACAACGGCACAATCGGAATTTTTTCTACATGAATGTACTGCCACACATCCAACTCGGTCCAGTTGGAAAGCGGAAACACGCGCAGGCTTTCGCCCGGATCAATGCGTGCGTTGTACAAATTCCATAGCTCCGGACGTTGGTTACGCGGGTTCCATTGGCCGCGTACATCGCGAAACGAAAAAATTCGTTCCTTAGCACGCGATTTTTCTTCATCGCGCCGCGCTCCGCCAATCGCGGCATCAAAGCCGCCTAGTCGCAAGCCGTCCAGCAGTGATTGAGTTTTCAATGCGCCGCAGCAGCGCTGCGTTCCCCAGTTAATTGGGGTTGCGCCATTGGCCAGCGCTGCCACATTTTTGTGAACAATTAGTTTTACGCCTAACTCCGCTGTGTACCGGTCGCGGAACTCAATCATTTCAGCAAACTTATAACCGGTGTCGATGTGCAGCAGAGGGAAAGGAATGGGACCCGGATAAAAGGCTTTCTGCGCCAGTCGCAGCAGCACCGAAGAATCTTTGCCAATGGAATAAAGCAGAACCGGTTTCTGGCATTCTGCCACAACCTCGCGCATGATCTGGATACTTTCGGCTTCCAAAAGCTGGAGGTGATTCAACGTGAACATTCGTTTCGTTCATCCTAGCACGAAAACTTAATCACCCGGGTAGAACTAGAGATTTACTTGTTCAACTGTTCTTTCCGGGGTGGATGGTCGGTCGGCTTATAATAAAACACGGAACACTCGGCAGCTAAAACTCCACCCTGGATTGTGATATTGTTCCGAAACGCATCCTGCACTAGATCAGTAACATTCAGGTGCTGCACATCAAAATACATTTCATGCACATCGCCGCGGCCTGCGCCGTACACAATTCGATTGATCTTGCCCCAGATACAGGCCACAGTACACATGCTGCAAGGCTGCAAAGTGCAATAAACCGTACACCCGCTTAAATCCGTGCTTTGTAGTTTCTGCCCCGCCAAGCGCATTGTCACGATCTCTGCATGAGCAGTGGGATCATGCCGCATTTCGGCTTCGTTATGGCCTTGCGCAATAACTTCACCATTGCGCACAATCACGCAGCCTACCTCGCCCGCTCCCGGGGTCTGGTCCCCTAACCGGGCCTCTTCAATGGCAAGCTGCATAAAGTGTTCATCAAGGTTGTCTTGCATGGTTGCCGGTAAGACGCAGTGCCAAGCCCGGATGAGTCGCTGCAAAAACAAGAAAATTTGCAACTTACTTTAGAGGTAGCAGCATCCAGCAAATGTCTTGATAAAAAGATAACTTTTCCAAGGAGAGTTCGATGAGCGACGTTAATGTGCTGATTGCTTTTTATTCTCGTGACGGTTCAACCGAAGCATTAGCCAAAGAAGTGGCCAAAGGCGCGGAACAGGAAGGCGCCGAAGTGCGGCTCCGGCGGGCGCGCGACATTGTGCCGGAAGAGATCATTCAGAAAGTTCCCGGGTGGGCCGAGAACCGCCAGCGTATGGAATCGGAGTACCAAGCTCCCTCGCACGAAGATGCGGAATGGGCGGATGCTCTCATTTTCGGCACGCCCACTCGCTACGGCAACGTATCCACGGAATTAAAAGCCTACATTGATGGCTTGGGGCCGCTTTGGCAGAAAGGCGCGTTGTTCAATAAAGCTGGTGCTACCTTTGTTTCCACGGCCAGCACTCACGGCGGCAACGAAGTCACTTCATTAACCATGTACGCGCCGCTAGCGCATCTGGGACTGGTAATCGTGCCGAACGGATACGGGGACGGAGTCAATTTCGCCGCGGGAACTCCGTATGGCTCGTCTCACGTAGCAGGGCAGAAGCCGGAACCATTAAGCGATCCCACAAAAGCCGTTGCGCAACTCCAAGGAAAACGAGTTGCTAAAGTGGCGCGGTTGCTGAAAACCCTTCGATAAAAGTTTCATCAGCCGAGGGCGAATCCATGAACAGATTCGCCCTGCGGTTTTCAATTAACAAAACTAAAGTCGGATGCACACCGATTTAGTTTCGGTATACATTTCCAGCACATCATGGCCCATTTCGCGGCCCCAACCAGACTGCTTATAGCCGCCAAAAGGCAGTGCCGCATCGAAGATGTTATAGCAGTTGATCCACACCGTTCCTGCTCGCAGCGCCGCCGCGACGCGATGAGCCTTGCTGAGGTCGTGAGTCCAAATGCCGGCGGCTAATCCGTATATGCTGTCATTTGCCTTTGGGATTAGTTCATCCACTTCTTTGAACGGCATCGCGGTTACTACCGGGCCAAAAATTTCCTCTTGCACGACTTTCATGTCATGACGCGTGTTCACGAGGACTGTCGGCTCCACGAAGTAACCTTTGTTGGGAAGATCCGGGTCGCCTGTTCTTCGTCCGCCGGTGGCGGCCTGCGCGCCTTCAGAGCGACCTGCATCCAAATAACCGCAAACGCGGGCAAACTGCTCGTCGGAAACAAGCGGCCCCATCTGCGTGTTAGGGTCGAGCCCCGGCCCGAGCCGGATTTTACGGGCCTGTTCGGAAACGCCTTCTACCACCCGATCAAAAACGCTCTGCTCCACGTACAGGCGCGAACCGGCACAGCAGGTTTGGCCTTGGTTGAAGAAGATTGAACTGGCTGCTCCGGCAATAGCCGCATCCAGATCGGTGTCTTTAAACACAATATTGGGAGACTTGCCGCCTAGCTCCAGCGAGACTTTTTTCAGATTACCCGCGGCTGCCTGCAGGATCAGTTTTCCGACCTCCGTGGAACCGGTAAACGCCACTTTATCCACATCGCGGTGCGCCGACAAAGCAGCACCCGCCGCGCCGTAGCCCGGCACGATGTTCACCACGCCTTCCGGGAATCCGGCTTCAAGGATCAGTTCTCCCAAGCGCAGCGCGGAAAGCGGAGTTTGTTCCGCCGGTTTCAACACTACCGTGCAGCCGGTTGCTAAAGCCGGCCCCAACTTCCAGGCAGCCATCAGCAAAGGAAAATTCCAGGGGATAATCTGCCCCACTACGCCGACCGGTTCGCGCAGCGTGTAAGCATGGTAAGAAGCGCCGGGCGTAAAGGGCACCGAAATTGGAATGGTGTTTCCTTCAATCTTGGTCGCCCACCCCGCCATGTAGCGGAATGTATCGATTGCCAGCGGAACGTCCGCAGCGCGGGCTACCGTTACCGGCTTGCCGTTATCGAGCGATTCCAGTTCAGCAAACTCTTCCAGATTCTGTTCCAGCAAATCGCCCAATTTCCAGATCAGCCGTCCGCGCTCGGAAGCGGTCATGCGGCGCCACGGTCCGGTTTCGAAAGCAGCGCGCGCGGCTTGCACGGCGCGATTAACATCTTCCTGGTCGCCTTCCGCAATCTGCGCAATCTCTTCACCGTTGGCAGGATTATAAACCGGAAAGGTTTTCCCCGAAGCGGCTTTCACCCATTGGCCGCCAATCAGCATTTTTCCCGTTCGGCCCAGAAATCCGATTACGGATTGGTCGAGGGAAACATCTGCAAATGTTGCCATGTCATGCTCCTTTTCGTTGTGACCCGGAAGCCACAACATCAGACTTTCAGCTTGCCGGGTACGGGATAATTATGTCAGCTTCCACCGGGCGCAGAGGAGATAATTTTCCTTTGCTCGATTACCCAAGTAAGCTGAAGAACTGGAACACGAAATGCCGAACGAGCAAGGCTATATCCGGTCGTCTGAAATTGGCGCTTTTCTGTTCTGCCGCCGCGCTTGGAATTTGCAGGAACAGGGAATTCCGGTGTCTGATCAGGGCCGGAAACAACGGGAAAAAGGAACAGAATTCCACCTACATCATCGCCTAACCGGCAGAAAAGCTTCGCGCGCGCGTTCCGCCGCATTGCTGCTTCTGCTGGCGGCTTACCTGCTGCTGTTAATTTATCTTTTCCAGAAGTTTTTACGCCGGTGATTTTCGCCATTCTAGTTCTGGTTTTTTTGGCATTGGTTCTGCTTTTGAAGCAGACTGCAACACAGTCTTCTCGGATTTTGTATTCAGATACCGGCTCCGAACTGATTCCCGCGAAACCGCTGCGCTCCGACCGGCACCGTTTGATCGGTAAACCGGATTACCTGGTGCAAAGAAAAAAACTCTTGATTCCAATTGAAGTGAAAAAACACAATTGCCCTCCGTCCGGCGTTCCTTACCTCAGCGAAAAACTGCAATTGGCGGCGAACTGCCTGCTGGTGGAAGAGGCTTACAACAAGCCGGTGCGCTACGGCGAATTGCATTACGGCGATGGACGCATGGTGCGAGTCCAGTTCAACCAGGCTTTGCGCCGTGAACTGTTTAGCGTTCTGGAAGAAATGCGCTTCATGGCCGGAACTGAACAACGCCGCAGCCATTCCGAGCGCAGCCGTTGTTTGAACTGCTCGTTCCGTGGCCGCTGCGGACAGGAATTGGCGTAAGCGCGTCCGACTTACCAGTTCCCTTGTTTTGCGCCGAACCACCAAACTAGACCCATCGTAGCGGTGTTCTGTTCTTTTTTCAGAATGCCTATTGTATCCGTCAGAAAATAAGGATGATTTGATGCATCGCGCCGCCACTCCTGCCTCAAAAGTAATCCTTCGGCGATTTTCTGTTCAAACGTTATTGTGGTATCTTTCAAAACTTGAGTGTTCCCGGTGAACAGTCCGCCTCGATCGGAAAGGTACTCGAACCGGCCTGCCGCCGCCAGCTTGGAGTTGAACTGATAACGAGCGTATCCGGCTCCGCCATCGGTATGCGCGGGCGAAGAAGTCTTCAATAATCGCTGAATCACATAATCGCCTTCCAAGGCAAACGTGAGTTTCGGCGATGCTTGCCAGGTCACGTAGCTGTCTATGATGTGCAGTCGTCCATTGGGCGCATTCGTGATCGGCGCAAAGGGAGTTCCTTGCAAGGTGGGAAGGTTCGGTTCGGTGCCGATGGGAAAAAATTGAACATCTGGATGCTCCTGCCCCAAGTAATAGTTAACTGTCCAATTTACGCTTTTCCGGGGCTGAAGATTCAATCCAAAAAGCTGATCTTTGAACCCGTTGAAAGGCTCAGTCTGATTTGTGCCGTTCACAATCCAATAATTCAAGCCGAGCGCATCGTTCACCTTATAGTTCACGCGCGCTCCCAAATGGTAAAAAGGCAGAAAATTGAACCAGTAAGAGCGCGAATAGTTTATTTGATCTTTGGTATAGTTGCCTTCAATGCCTAGCGAACTAGCCCATTTCCCGAAGTCCACCGTTAACCCGCTGCTGATCGGAAAAACGTAAGTGCCGTAAGCCTGGAAAATATTGCGGTACACTTCCGGCCGCGGTTCATTAACTGAACTTCCTTGCAGCGTTTCGGTAGCTTGCCCATACTGCAAATCAAGCCTCATGCCGAACCGTTTACCGTGCGCCGGGTCAACTGCATTTTCCAGCACCAGCGCCGCTTGATTTAAGCTGAATGCGTTGCTGCTCACATCATAAGCGCGAAGCAGGTTCACGCGCCCGATCGGATTGTTGAAGTTGTAGCCGTAATAGCCGTCAAACAAAAGATTAACGCTAGTGCCTTTCAAAAAATCCATTGTGTTTGCTGTTTGCGATTCTTGGGAGTTAACAGATGACTGGCCCGCAGGAGCCAGCGCCGATTGTGCGCCGTCCGGCGGCGTTTTGACCGCAGCGGTAGATAGGATAGCACTCTGGCCGGACTGCGCCAGCTTTCCTTCCAGATCGTCTACCCGCGATTGAAGTTTTTGCACCAAGGCCGTTAATTCAACAAGCCGCCGGTTCATCTCCACTGGATCGGTTGCGTTCTCCTGGCCGCTGGCGATCAATGGCCACAACAAAACAATGGCTATGCTGCTTTTGTAAAGGGAACAGAACGTTTTCCTGACACGGCGAAATTCCACTTTAGTCTCCTTATGAAGCATACCCGGGCATCACCGGATAAAACATCGCGGTTGCATTATCGTTTACTCGAAAAACTCCCAGCGCGTAGTTTGTTTGTTCAAAATCTGTCCGCTGGTTGTCTTACTACTAGGAACAAGAATATGGCGACGTCTTTTACAAAACAGTTTGCCGTTGTTACCGGCGCATCAAGCGGTATCGGTTACGAACTGGCAAAGCAGTTTGCTCAGAATGGCTTTGATTTGTTGATCAATTCAGAAAGCGAAGAAATCAACGCCGCTGCTCGTGACATCGAAGCGTTGGGAGCTAAGGTCGAAATTGTGCAAGCTGATCTTGCCGACCACGACGGGGTACATAAGCTCCAAACCGCGATTCAATCCAGCGGTCGTGCGGTTGATGCCATTGCTATCAATGCCGGTGTCGGGGTAAGCGGACGCTTTGTTGAAACTGATCTCAGCGAAGAATTGAACATGGTGAACCTAAACGTGGTTTCCACTCTACACTTGGCTAAGTTTATTGTGAAGGAAATGGTTTCCCGAGGCAGTGGACGCATCCTGTTTACCGCTTCCATCGCTGGCACAATGCCGACTCCATATGAAACCGTTTACGGCGCCACTAAGTCTTTCGTGCGCTCTCTTTCACAAGGACTGCGCGAAGAATTGAAAGACACCGGCGTTTCCGTAACCGCGTTAATGCCCGGTGCCACCGAAACAAATTTCTTTCATCGTGCTGGCGCTGATGATACCAAACTGGGCGCCAGTGAAAAGGACGATGCGGCGGAAGTAGCGAAAGAAGGCTTCGAAGCCCTGATGGCTGGCAAGGATCATGTAGTCGCTGGCTCCTTCAAAAATAAACTGATGGCCGCTGCGGGTCATGTTCTGCCGGACCCGCTGGTTGCTAAAGCTCATGCTGGCGCGGCTGAACCAGGATCGGCAAACAAATAAATTTTCACAATCAGCCGATTTTTTTAACGAGGGCCGCCTGTTTGCGGTCCTCATTTTTTTGTTCCTCATGAAAGTGCGCCAAACTAACTGTAGTTTCATGAAGCCCGCCACACTGCTCACCTGGGAACAATTTCGCGCCGAATATCCGGAAAGTTGTAAACCGTATTTTGAATATGATCACAGCACAGTTACGCAAAAAGCAATACCTACCAGTGCTACGCTGAACTGCCTGTTTCTGACATTCTGGTGCTTGACCCGGTAAGCAGAAAAGCGTGGACGCGGAATCAAACAATCGGGCGGATTGGTTCATTGGAAATAGCCTGTTTACCCGCTGCGCTCGAAAAACACAGGCTTAGATTTGTGCGAACTGTGGAAGCGATTTGAAGCGAAAGCCGGACCAGATTCGGATTGTTAACCTACTGCTAAGCTGTCGCTAGGCGTATAGCTTCCAAACACCTATTGTGTTAGCCTGCGCTCGTGGCATCTCCCCCTTTTGATCTCGCCGCAGCCGCGCGCGAGGAAATGATTCAGGATGGCTTTAACCCCGATTTCGCGCCCGGCACAAGCGATGAGCTTGCCAAAATAAGAAGCCGCCCTCTTGTTCTTCCAGAAAATGATTTGCGCGACCTGCGAAACTTACTTTGGTCCTCCATCGACAACGACAGCTCGCGTGATCTCGACCAGATCGAAGTGGCGGAACGAGTGCCGCAGGGCATTCGCGTGCTCGTCGGCATCGCTGATGTGGATTGGGCGGTTTCGGCCGGCTCGATTCTGGATGAACACGCTTCTTCGCAAACCACCACTGTCTACACAGCGGTGAAAATCTTTCCCATGCTGCCGGAAGAATTGTCCACGGATCTGACCTCCTTGAACGAACATCAGGACCGAACAGCGCTGGTGATTGAATTTGTAGTTGGCGCTGATGGCTCGGTGGTCAGTTCCGATGTTTTTCGCGCTCTGGTGCGTAATGGAGCGCAATTGGTTTATAGCCAGGTTGGCCCGTGGCTGGAAGGAACAGGCCCCGCTGATCGCAAAGTCGCTGCTTCTACGGAACTGCAAGCGCAACTCCGGTTGCAGGACGAAGCAGCGGAACTGCTTCGACAGCAAAGATACCGTTTGGGAGCATTGCAGTTTGATCGCGCGGAAGCCGAAACCGTGGTGAGCGACGGCCAAGTGCAGGACGTTGTGGCCAGCAGAAAAACGCGCGCCGATGCCCTGATTGAAGATTTTATGATCGCCGCCAATACCGTGATGGCGCAAACGCTTTCAAATCACGGCGCATCCTCCATCCGACGCGTGGTGAAAGCGCCGGAGCGCTGGCCGCGCATTGTGGAACTGGCGGCCCAGCACGGCGCGAAATTGCCGGATCAGCCTGATGTCGCGGCGTTAAGCGCGTTTCTGCAAACACAACAAAAAGCGGACCCGGTTCATTTTCCCGATTTATCATTAGCCGTCATTAAGCTTTTAGGCCCGGGCCAATATGTGCTGGCGCGGCCCGGCGATGAGGCAGGCCATTTCAGCTTGGCCGTGCATGACTACACTCATTCCACTGCCCCGAACCGGCGTTTTGCGGATTTGGTGACGCAGCGGCTGATTAAAGCCATATTCCAAAAAGAAGCTGCGCCGTATTCGGACGACGCGCTCACCACCATCGCGCAAAACTGCACACTGAAGGAAAATACCGCTCGCAAGGTGGAGCGCGCTATGGCTAAGCGAGCAGCGGCGGTTGCCTTTGCGAACCGCGTTGGCCAGAATTTTAAAGCTATTGTTACCGGCGTCACGCCAAAAGGCGTGTTCGTGCGCGTGGCTTCGCCGCCGCTCGAAGGCCGTTTAATGCGCGGTGAAACGGGAGTGGATGTGGGCGATCATCTGCGCGTAACCCTGCTACATACCGATCCGCAGCGCGGCTTTATCGACTTTGGCCGGGCTTGAATGTTCTAAAATTCTGCTGGCATTAATTCCATAAGCACTGGAACAATAAAACAATGCAAACAAATCATGGAATAGGATGCCGCCGGTTTCAGCGGCGCTGCGCTTGAGCGGCAAAGCGAAAAGCCAGGTGGTCGTCCGGCTTTTCTATTCCTGCTTTCCGCAGGGAAATGATTGTATGCAAATAACCGTGAAGCTCATTACCCGCTTCGGTTCCTTCGAGAGTAAGTTCTCTTGGAAACCTAAGCAGTAGTGAATACGGGTAGCAGGTAAGGGCCCGCCACCCGCTCACAGGCAGTATCTCATACTTTTTTGATTTATGGAATACTCGGAAACTTGGGTGTCCGGCAAGGCGGCGTCCTTGCTCGAACTACGGTTGAACTAAGCCGCGTGTCCGCCAAACTGCTGTTCCCCGGTGGAAGCGCAAAGCGTTTGATAGCGTTCCAGAACGCCTTGGGCAATCGCATCCCAAGTGAAATTTGTCAGAACATGGTTTCTGCCGGCCCGACCCATGCTTTCGCGTAGAGCATCGTTTTGCAGCAAACGGAGAAGAAATCTGGCTGTTGCGCGCGCGTCGTTTTTCGGGCAAAGAAATCCGGTTTGCCCATCGCGCACGGTTTCCGCTACTGCTCCTGAACGGCTCGCCACCACCGGCAATCCGGCCGCCATCGCTTCTACCGGCGGAATGCCGAAACCCTCATCCCAGATCGGCGTGAAAGCAAATACATCAGCGTTCCGGTAATGTTCTAACAAAGCAGCCCGGGATACCATTCCATAAAACGTGACCCGCTTGGCAATCTCTGGAGTGAGCTGGTCTTTTAAATGACCCAAATAAGAACCCGAACGGAAAATACCGGCTTGTAGCGTGTCTATGATTTGCTTAGAAGCATGGTCATTAGCATCAAATGTTTCCTCAAACGGATACGTCGCTTGGGGGCCGACAATGTCAAGGTGAACTTCCGGATACTGTTGAACCACTTGCTTGAACGCTTCAATCAGAATGTGCGTGCCTTTATGCGGCGAAACCGCGCCCGTGCAAAGAATGCGCTTCGTTTTGCGTTGTAACAGCGCGGAATAATCCTTTTCGGAAGTAAAATCCTCTTCCTCAATGCCGTTGTAAGCGGTTTCGCAGCGGCTGCTAGTGCTGGGAAAATCACGCCTGGTCCGGGCGGTAATGTGATCGCTGACAGTTGTAATCAGGTCGGCATAGCGCAACCTCTTGTTCAACAGCAGCGGTCTCATCTGCGAAAACCATTCTGCATGAAGATGAAGAACAATCTTTGCGCGTGGGTTGTATTGTCTGAGCACGGGTAGGTACTGCGAACAATGCTGCACATGAATTACATCGCATTTTTGTTTCCGGATTTCTTCCGCAACGTTTTTGCCGAAGCCCGGATATTGCAGGGCGGAAATGGAAGGCGGCGCGGCGAATCGGTTCACCAGGGAAGAGCGCTTTCGCGCTTGGTTCAATAAACGATCAGAAAAATGGCCGGGGAGAAAGCAGTACCGAACGCCACGTTCGCGCATTTCGCTCTGCACCTCGCCTTGTTGTTTTTCCTTTAAGCCGTAAACAACAACTTCGCATGATGGGGCGAGCGCGCTGGCAAGGCCATAAGTACAGGCTCCTACAGAACTCTGATAAGGCGGCAGAATTGAATCAATAGGTTGATTAACAAAGGCTACTTTCATGCAAGAACTTTTTCCGGCGCAAGCGGCGACGGTGCGCGTTTCAGAATGCGTCGTACCTCATAAACTTGTATCGGCCAGAAGGTGATAAGCTTGCTGACGGCCATCGATAACGCTATTCCGCTGAGTCCCCACCACTTCGCAAACAAGATTCCTAGGCCGATCACCGACAGCGCGCACAAGGTAATCGACACGGCCAGCGCGTCCACCTGCTCCAAACCGCACAACATCTGTCCAGCGGTCATCAGGGCAATGCCGAAAAACGTGTAAACGCAGAGCCAGGCAATCAACGGCCAGTCTGGAACCGCTGCCGGTCCGGCCCAAATGCGAATCAGCGGCTTGGCTACTGCTGCCGTTAGGCCCACCGCCAGTACGCCAAAACCAATGGAAGCCAGCGTCGCATTTTTATAAGCGCCTTTAATCCAGTTCCAATCGTTCCGCGCTTTCGCTTCGCCGATCGGCGAAATCAACGGCGCTGTCGCCATATAAACCAGATCATTCGGCAGAGTAATGATTTTCTGCGCAATCACGAAGATCATCACTTTAGACGGACCAAGCAACTGAGTGATAATCATCGGCTGGCTTTGATAAATGCCGAGGCTTGCCAGTTGCGTCACCATGTATTTGCCGCCGAGCTTAAACAAGCGTTTTACTCGCACCCACCGGATCTCAGAAGGAATCGGCAGCAGCCAGCGATAGCGGTGAAAAAATAAGTAATACACATTAGCCAGAGCCACCAGCGAGCGGGTTCCCGATAACGCAATCACCAGTTGCGGCAGTCCGCCTTGGAAATGGCTTACCACAACTAGACTGAGCAGCGCCAGAACGTTGGTGGCAATGCTCCAGATGTTCGACATGAATCCATCCTGGTAAGCGTTGTAAATCGAGTTTTGCACGCTTAAAGGCATTCCCAGCACGAACAAGAAGAGCGTCCAAGCGCAAGCATTGTTTAACTCCTGCGACGACATCGCTTCCGACACTTGAAACACAGACCGCCACGGAATCAGATGAAAACTCAACGCCAGAATTCCGCCCAGCAGCGCCGCTACGCCGAACAGCGACCAGAAAGCGGAGGAAGAATATTGGCGGGCAGTCACGCGATCATCCTTCCCGTTTGCTTCTGATAAAACATTCACCAGCGCATTTCCAGCCAGGCCGAAATCGGTCATCGACATCCAAGTGAGCAGGCTGCTGATGGTCAGCCAAACTCCGTAACGCTCCGTGCCCAGGTAATGCACCGTCAAGGGGACCGAAACAAAGCTGATCAGAATATTCAGCGCCTTGGCAACAAAAGAAGTGGAAGCGGTGATGCTCACCCGGCGGTAACGCTCGCGTCCACGGTCGTCCGATTTCTTGGTCAGAAATGAACGCAGCTTGTCGAAGTCACAGAAGTCGGCAATGCGCTTCCGGCGTAGATCAACAGAAGAAGGTATTGTTGCTGGCATGATTTGGTTCGGTTGTATTTAATAAGGCTTTGCTTGAAAAACAAAGCCTTTGAATTAAACCAAATTATGACAACTTCCTGCACCTCTGTGTTTTAAGAGAAACGTAACTTGTACTACTCGTATATCGGGAAACAAGGAATAAGTTCAGCATCGTTGATGAGCGTCGAAAATCTATGTCGAAAATCTATAATGAGCTTCTAAAAATCAAAACACTGAAAAAACGAGCAAGTTTCTCGCTGGAGATTGGTGCAAGGAGGGTAAGAGTTCTAAACCTTCCCTTTGTTCGAGCTAGTACCCGGTCTGCTCAGCGGCCGTCTAATGCTAATCAGTTTCAGTACGAAGGTAGTCTCCGTTTCAGCACAATGACGCTGATCATTTTTTGAAGATCAGTAAACTGCAAACAATACGTTCACAGGTTTTTTCAAAAATTTTAAACTGCTCAGATTTGAGCTAACTGTTTTATATTCAAAGATTTGCAGTTTTCAGTTTTTAGCTTCTCTGATCAGTTGATTGTTTTCGGCTGTTACCGTTTGCTCATGAAGCGTAACAAGCAAAACCCGATTACCTCGGAAAAGCTCAAAGATGTTTTAGCTACTTATCAGCTCAATCTGGCTGCCAGTATGCCGAAGCCCGCTGCGCCGCCTACCATCGTGCCGATTCCTAACCAAGCGGCGGAATTGGATCAGGATAACGGCGGCAGTTACAACACAAGCCGCATCTACCCGCAACGGTAGATGGAGGGAAAAGGGCGGTTCCGGTCTGGAATCGCCCTTTTTATGTGATAAAAGCCTTGTTCGTTACACTGTGTTCGTTGGCAAAACAAATTCTCTACCGCGACGCCGGCGTCAATATCGACGAAGCCGACCGCGCCGTTTCGCTGATTCGAAAACATGCTTCGAAAACTCTCACGCCTCAAGTGCTCGCCTCCATCGGCAGTTTTGGTGCTGGGTACTCGCTGGAAGAATGGCGCAAGCCGGTTCTGGTCAGTTCCGCCGATGGCGTCGGCACAAAACTGAAAATCGCCTTCGCCACTGGACAACACGATACAGTGGGCGAAGACCTGGTCAACCACTGCGTCAATGACATCGCCGTGCAAGGCGCAAAACCGCTCTTCTTTCTTGACTATTTTGCGGTCGGCAAACTGGATGCCAAAGTCTGCGGCAGCGTGGTGTCGGGGGTGGCGCGCGGCTGCAAACACAATGGCTGCGCCTTAATCGGCGGCGAAACTGCGGAAATGCCTGGCCTGTACGCTCCGGGCGAATACGATCTGGCTGGCTTCATTGTCGGGGCAGTGGAGCGCAAGCGAATGTTGACGGGAGAAGGCGTAAAAGCAGGCGATGTTCTGCTCGGTCTGCCTTCAAACGGCCTACATACCAACGGCTATTCGCTTGCGCGCAAGCTTTTGTTTGAAGTGGCAGGCTACCAACCGGAAAGCCAGGTGGAAGAACTGGCTTCCTCGGTAGCCGACGAGCTCCTGAAAATTCACAAATCCTACCTGAAACCCATCCAAGCCCTGCTCAAAGCAAAGCTTTTGAAAGCCGCGGCTCACATCACCGGCGGCGGACTCACCGACAATATTCCCCGCGTGCTGCCCTCGGATGTTGGCGTAGAAATTAATCCCAATGCGTGGCCTGCTCAGCCCATCTTTGAACTGCTGAAAAAAATAGGCAATCTGCCGGACGACGATTACCGCCGAACATTCAACCTGGGCATCGGCATGGTGCTGATTGTTTCGCGCAAAAAGATCGCTGAAGCCGCCCGCATTCTGCAACAACTGCGCGAACCTTTTCACCCGATCGGGCAGGTTGTTGCCCATAAGGGAAAGCAGCCGAAGGTAGCCTATTTGTGACGGAACATAAACGCCATTGGCTTCGTTTGTTCGGAGCGCATTGTGGCTAAACGATTGGGCATTCTGCTTTCCGGCCGCGGCTCAAATTTCGAAGCTATTGCCGCTAACGTGTTGAGCGGAAAGCTGGATGCCGAGATTGGGTTCGTTTTCTCCAGCCGCAGTGCTGCCCCTGGTCTTCAACGCGCCCGCGAGCTTGGCTTCGTTTGTCACACGGTTGAATCGCGCGGGCTGGACCGTGAAAACTACGACCGGCAGATTGTCGCGCTTCTGCGGGAACATCAAATTGATCTGGTTTGCCTGGCCGGATACATGCGCTTATTAAGCGGTTATTTTGTTCGCGCTTTTCCGGAGCGCATACTCAATATCCATCCGTCTCTGCTGCCTGCTTTTCCTGGCCTCGACGCGCAGTACCAAGCCTGGTCGCATGGCGTTAAAGTTACCGGCTGTACCGTGCATTTTGTGGATGAACAGCTTGACAGCGGCCCGATTCTGCTGCAAGCTTCTGTTCCGGTAATGGATGGCGACACCGCGGAACAGCTTTCAGCGCGTATTCTGACTGCCGAGCATCTTTTATACTCGGAAGCAATTGCCTGGGTTTTGAAAGGAAATTACCGGATTGAAGGACGACGTGTTCTTAAAACGTAGGTTTGTTTTTTCATGTTAACTCGTTTGCTTGCGATTGCGGCCGGCTTGGTTGTAGCTGGCATAGCGTTGGTATGGCTGCTTGGCAAACCCGTCGCGCTGAAAACGAGTCCCGATCCTGTTAAGTTCATCGGCACCTCGACTCCCATCACCGTTGAAGTGGATGGCGCGCACGGCGTAAAACTCATGGAAGCTGTGCTGGAACAAAGCGGTCAATCAAAAACCATTTTCGAGGACAAAATACCCAACAAGTCCACTCGCCGCGCTTATGCATTCAACGCCGGCAAAACTTCGGCGGATTTTCTGAAAGAAGGCGAAGCCACCCTCACTTTAAAAGCGAAAGCAAACGATTTTCGCGGCGCGGAAACAAAACAATCTTTTCACCTTCAAGTGATTCTTCATCCGCCCAGCGTGACTGCCGACGGCTTTCAGCACTACATCAACCAGGGCGGCTCTGAACTGGTCACATTTGACCTGAACGGCGCTTGGTCGGAAGCGGGCGTGAAGATTGGGCCTTACATTACCTCCGGATTTGCCATGCCGGGCCAGCCGGATGGCAGCAATCATCGCTTTTCCCTGTTTCCTTTTTCCTGGGAGCTTTCGCCGGAAACTGTGCCTGTCGTGTACGTTCGCAACGCCGCCGGTAATGGAGGCACCGCGAACTTCTGGGCCAAAGTGTTCCCGAAGAAATTTCACACGAGCGTTATTCCTTTAAATGACCGTTTGATGCAGAAAATCGTGAACGACATTGACCCGGATAATAAAATACCGGGCGACCTCCTGCAGCGGTATCTGTACTGCAATCGTGAGATTCGAAAACAAAACACAAAACAGCTTTACGAAATGCGCTTAAAAACAGCACATCAGATTTTGTGGAACGGTCCTTTCATTCGTCCCCCCACCAAAACGGAATCTTACTTCGCCGACCGCCGCAGTTACATGTACAACGGCAAGAAGGTAGACGAGCAGGTTCATCTGGGCTTTGATCTAGCCAGCACCATGCACATGCCGATTCGCGCCGCCAACAGCGGAAAAGTGGTTTGGGCCGAACGCCTGGGCATCTATGGCAACTGCATTGTGGTGGACCACGGATACGGTTTGCAAACCATCTACGGGCATCTCAGCCGCATTGACGTAAAACCTGGCGATACGGTCGCCAAAGATCAGCAGATGGGCTTAAGTGGGGAAACCGGCATGGCGGGCGGCGATCATCTTCACTTCTCCATGCAAGCCGATGGCGTGCAGGTGAACCCTACTGAATGGTGGGATGAGCACTGGATTCATGACCGGATCTTAAGCAAAATCGGTAGCGGCGCTCATTAAACGCGCAGAATCGGAAGGCTGAAATAAAAAGTGGATCCCTGGTTGGGGCGCGACTTTACCCAGATATGTCCGCCGTGGCGTTCCACAATTCTTTTGCAGATAGAAAGCCCCATGCCGGTGCCGGGAATGTCGCGGCTGTGCAGCCGGTGAAACATGCCGAAGATGTGGTCTGCGTAGGCCGGGTCAAAGCCCTGTCCATTATCTTGAATGCTGAAAATCCATTCGCCGGGCGCTTCGCTGGCTTCTGCCCGCACCTGGACAGGCCGGTCCGGGCTGCGATACTTGATGGCATTGCTTAACAGGTTCTGGACCACCTGAAATATCTGCGTCGGGTTAGCGGTAATCTCTGGCAAATCGCTATGCGTAATAACAGCTTGGCTTTCTTCAATCATCAATCGCAGGCTGTCGATGGCTGCGGAAAAGATAGATTCCATTGAAACCCGCTGGGGCACAGTCTCTTGCATGACAATTTGGGAATAAGTCAGAAGATCATGAATTAAAGCGTTCATCCGCTGCGCGCCCTCCACGGCGTAGCGGATATAATCGTGCGCTTCTTCATCGAGTTGGTTTTTGTAGCGTCGGGCTAATAATTGCGTGAAGGTGGAAATGTTTCGGAGCGGCTCCTGCAAGTCATGGCTAGCTGCAAAAGCAAACTGCTGCAATTCCTCATTGGAACGGCGCAAAGCCTGCTCAGCCCGTTTCTGCGTTTCGATGTCGCTGGCCGTGCCGAGCCATTGCCAGACTTTGCCTGCGTCATCGAGCAGCGGAGTAAGGCGCGACAGATGCCAGCGATAAGTGTGATCGCTGAAGCGCAAACAACGGCATTCAATTTCAAAGCCTTCCTGCGACTGTTTCGCCAACTGCCAGGCGATTTTCAGGTGCGGAAAATCATCAGGATGAATTGTGTCGCGCCATTTGCCGGCAGCAACGTCGGCCCAGTCCAGGTTGGAGTATTGATAAAACTGTTGATTGACGAAAGTGATTGCGCCATTTGCATCCGTCACCCAGACAAAGTTCGGCGTAGCTTCCGCCAGCAGGCGATAACGGCTTTCGCTTTGCCGCAGTGCTGCTTCGGCCAACTGCCGCTTTTTGATTTCAGCCGCTAAGTTAACAGCACGCCTCAGAGCCGGGCCGAGGCGCTCCAGGCGATGCTTCAATACATAATCGGTAGCGCCGCGCTTAAGTATTTCAACGGCAACCTCCTCTCCCAACGCGCCGGAAACAAAAATGAACGGTGTTGCCGGACATAGTTTCGTCGCCAGTTCCAGTGCTTCAGTTCCCCTGAAAGTGGGCAGCGTGTAATCAGCCAGAATCACATCAAATGGTTCACCGGCAAGGAAAAATCGGAATTCTCTTTCGTTGGTTGCCCGCTGTGCTTGGCAGTTGATCCCTTCTCCATGAAGTTTGGCCAGTATCAGTTCAGCATCCAGCGCGCTATCTTCCAGCAATAAAATCGAAACTCGATCCATACGAGCTCGCTTACTCCCGGTATCGCAGCATCTGCGCTGCCTGCTGCTGGGTCTGACAAATTGGTTTCTTTAGCTTCACTGAAACACTCGCCTAACTGGTGTTTTTCAAATACAGACTTAAACGAAAAATATTTTCTTTTGCGGCATTTGATTCCTGCAAGGGAGATGCGGTTTTAACTGTGAATGTATCTGAAAAAAGGAAGTAAACTCGCCGCTGAGGTGAGAGATATTCTCTATGTCGCTTCTCGCCTAAACGTTTCCCCGATTTTTCTGGGCAAGAAGAATTAAAGTTTTACCGTCAAATGGTCGAAACCAGAATTAACCGAAAATTCCTGTCAATTCCGAACTCGATCATTGCTTTTTCCATAAAGCGTGTGGTCGAACCCGGTTTCGGCCTTATATGCTTTGCTTTAAGTGTGGCTTCATCACTGCTCGCTTCCGGGTCGTTCTGGGCGTTTGTTTTTTGCTCCTTGCGTCGCTGGGCGCTTATGCGGCTACCGCCGATAAGCTACTAGCTTATGAACCATTTGATAGTTCAACGGGACCGTTGAATAACACCAGTTCAGGAGCCGGATGGAGTGGCAACTGGTTTGTGCAAAACGGATCAACCGATGAATCCGGTTACGCTGTGGCTCCCGGTTTTTCCTTGGCTTATCCCGATCTTCCGACAGCGGGTAGCTTGGCGGCCGGAGGCTTGCAATACCTGACTGCCGGACGCAAATTCGATAACAGCGTCAACGGAAGCTTTGCCGGTTATGTTCAGAACAATCTGATCGGAATAACGGGCCAGACGTTATGGCTCAGTTTGTTGATGGAAAAAGATTCCGACACGGAAGATCAAACCTCTGTCACTCTGCACACCAATGCAGTGCCTTGGCACGCCCAAACTCCGCTTGTGTCGGCGGGATATTTCGGCAGCAGTTCCGATGCGAACTCCCTCCGGTACTGGAGTTTGATGGTCGGAAACACTGTGTATCGGTCTACAACTCCCGTCAATATCGGACAAGCTGTTTTTCTGGTGATGCGATTGGATTTTGGCGCAACGTCAAAAGTGACTTTCTACGTGAATCCGATTGTTGGCTCAGCGGCGCCTGCTGTTCCTGATCTGCAGGTTTCCACCGCGCTTTCGCTTTCCTTCAACGCTTTGGCTTACTACGCCGGCACACAGTCCCAGCAAAGCTCGGTAGATGAAATTCGAGTGGGAACCAGTTTTGCCGCAGTGACTACCGGAACCGGCGTCATTCCTTCGAGCCCAGGCGCAGTCTGCGTAACACCTGGCAATGGGCAAGCAGTCTTGTCGTGGAACCCTGTTCCCGGCGCGACTTCCTACCAGGTTTGGAGAGACAACGGAAACGGCTCAACACAGTTGATTGCTACTGTGCCGAATAACACTTACACTGTAACTGGCCTGCAAAACGGCGCCGCTTACAAGTATTTTGTTGCGGCTTGCAACAACGCGGGAACAGGACCACTCAGCGCCCCTGTGATTGCAACCGGTCGAATTACTGCTTCTCCCGCGCAACCCGCGCTCGGCACCAACCTTTCGCAAATTGCGGATTGGAGCCGTGAGTTGCCGTTTGTGGATGCTTTCAAATCGGCCCGGCCCTGGATTTCGCAGAAGCAAGGCACAAACTGGGGTCAGGGCGGACCTTTACAATTAACGCCGCAAGGCTGGATCGCTTCGCTGCAGCCGGGGCAGTATGCCGAAACCATTATGCTGGATAACCGGCTTAACGATCAGGCTGATTACCCGACCGGCCAATACATCCTGCTTTATGACGGCAGCGGCACACTCGCATTTGATTTAAACAGCGCTACGATCATGAGCCAGACACCAGGCCGCATGGTGGTGAACGTACCGGCCGGAGGTAACGGAATTTACCTGATGGTGACCGGAACGGATCCTTCCAATCCAATCCGCAACATTCGGTTCATCATGCCGGGGTTCGAGCAGACTTACCAGACTCAGCCTTTTAATCCGCAGTTACTGGCAATGCTCAAAAACTATAAAGGACTGCGATTCATGGAATGGATGTTAACCAATGGATCAACGGTGCAAAGCTGGCAAGACAGGCCGCTTACCACCGATTACACCTACATGTGGCGCGGCGTTCCGCTGGAAGTGATGGTGCGACTGGCAAACACCCTGGGAGCCGATCCCTGGTTTAACATGCCGCATTTAGCGGATAACAACTTCATTGCCGGTTTTGCCAATCTGGTGAACCAGCAGTTGAGCCCCACCCTGAAAGCCTACGTGGAATATTCCAATGAAACCTGGAACAGCTTGTTTTCTCAATCGGCTTATGTGCAAGCGCAAGGAACAGCACTGGGGTTGAGCCAGGATCCGGTTCTGGCCGGTGTTTATTATTCGGCTGCGCGCTCTGTTCAGGTTTTTGACATCTGGCGAACCACGACCGGCGGACTGGATCGATTTGTTCGCGTTCTCGCTTCGCAATCGGCTAATTTGTATCTGGCGCAGCAGATGCTGCAATATAACAACGCTTACCTGTTTGCTGATGCGTTGGCGACTGCTCCTTACTTCAGTTGCAGCGATTTTGAGAGCGGCGGATGGGGCTTTCTGGGCGATCCTTCTACCGCTGCGCAGGTAGCTGCCATGAGTCCTGACCAGATTCTGGATATTGAAACGCAGCACATCGGGAACTGCGCTTTGGACCAGATGCAATCCGCTGCTTCAATCGCCGCCAGGTACGGAGTGAAGCTGGTTGCTTACGAGGGCGGTCAGCATCTGGTGGGCATTGGTTCTGTGCAAAACAATCAGCCGTTGGCGCAGATATTCCAAGCCGCGAATCGCTCTTCCAGAATGGCAACTCTTTACACGCAGTACCTGAACAACTGGACGGTCATCGGCGGCGATTTCTTTTTTCACTTCAAAGACGTTGAAGCTTACACGGAATTCGGCAGTTGGGGAGCGTTGGAGCGTATCGACCAGAACCCGGCCACCGCGCCCAAGTACCAGGCGCTAATCCAGTTCGCGCAACAAAACCCGTGATATGGTTGAAGCCTAGCTGGGCAGGAATCATCATAAGAGAAACGCTATGAATCAATGGACAAAACTTTCGATCTGCGCTGTTCTGGGGTGCGCTGCCGCTTTCGCGGCAGACACAACGCGAGTGGAAATGAAAAATGCGGACGGCAAAGAAGTCGGCCATGTGCGATTGACTACAATAAACGCTGATGGCACAGGCGGAGTGCGGTTTATGCTAGATCTTCACGATATGCCTCCCGGTGAACATGCCATCCATGTTCACCAGAATGCAAAATGCGATGGCCCGGATTTTAAATCAGCCGGTCCTCATTTCAACCCGGAACACAAGCAGCATGGCATGGGCAATCCTGCCGGGCCGCATGTGGGCGATATGGATGATTTCGTGGTGAGCCAGGAGGGGACTTCGCAAGTAGAAGTGGTGGACCCGAACGCCACGCTCGGCTCCGGTTCGCATTCACTGTTCAGTAACGGCGGCACGGCGCTGATTATTCATGCCAAGCCGGACGACAAGAAAACCGATCCCTCGGGCAATGCCGGGGATCGTATCGCCTGCGGAGTGATTGTGAAGCAGTAAATGAAAAGGCAGCGCGCATTCTGCATGGGCGCTGCTTTTTACTGAAGAAGTTAATAGCTGGTTGTGGTAGTGGTTCTATCGGAACAGGCGGCATGACCGCAACTGCAAGTAATGTCAGCTTCCGTTCCTTCGCCTTCGCAGAATGTGCTGCAATAATCGCTGCCTTCTTTCGCACTACACGCACAAGAAGGGTGCTTACACTTTTTATCTTTATCCGCCATTGTTTGGCCTCCTGATCCTAGACTCATTTGCTTCCGATGTGACTACACCCTTAATTTTGCTTCGGCAGCGTAGGAAGCAGGCGCAGCAGTCTCCCGCAAAACAGGCTGCATCAGGATGGGGCGGTCCGGGCGCAGAACAATGCCCGGTTGTGGAATGGAACCGGCCTTTTCCGGCAGGAGGAACCGCCAGCGGCGCGATAAAGCGGCGAGAATGGCAATGCCTTCCAGCTTGGCGAATGCTTCCCCAATGCACATCATGGCACCCGCGCCGAATGGGAAGTAAGCCATAGTCGGCGCAGCATCCCTCCAGCGTTCGGGAAGAAACTCGTCGGGACGCAGAAAGTATTTTGGATTTCGTTGAGTCACATAAGGACTCATCATCAAGGTTGCGTTTTGAGGGATTGTGTAGCCGCCCAAAGTGAGTGCTTCCTTGGGTCTCCGGCCAAAAGCCAAAGCAGGCGGGTAAAGCCGCATGGCTTCTTTGAATACCCAGGAGGTATAAGTGAGACGGGTTAAATCGTCCAGCGTGATCGGGCGATCACCCAGAACCGCGTCTACTTCAACGTGCAGTTTTTCTTCTGCTTCCGGGTGTGTGGCTAACAAAGACCAAGCCCAGGTGAGCGCGGTAGCGGTGGTTTCGTGTCCGGCCAGAACCAGCGTAATGACTTCGTTTTGCAGGTCTTCGTTTGTAAGAGGACGATCTTCGCCATCGCGCGTTTGGAGCAGCAGGGCCAGCACGTCCTTGGAACTATTCTGCCGGCGATGGGCAATGATCGGCTGAATGATCTGTTCCAGCGCGCGGCGTTCGCGGCGGAAAAACAAGCTGGGACCTTGGGGCAGAACGCGGCGATACAGATTAATCAGCGGCTCGAATAAAGCCGACAACGGCGCAATCCAGGCGGAACGGCGAATCACCCGCTGAAGCACCAGGGCAATGGCTTCTGCGCTTTCCCGGAAGTTGGTTCCGAACAGCGATGTTCCCACAATCGACAAAGTGAGTTGCTTCATGGCCCGGTTCATGTCAATGGGCGCGGTGGGCTGGAGCTCGGCGGCGAAGCGCTGCGCTTCGCCAATCATCATTTCCGCGTAAATCGCAATCTGGGCGCGATGAAATGCGGGTTGCAGAACACGGCGGCGTTCCCGATGCAGCGGTTCATTGCGAGTCAGCAATCCATCGCCGACCAATTCGCGCAAAAGCGTAGCGCCGGTGTCGCGCACAAAGCTGTGCTGGCGGGTGACGAGGATCTGCTGAATCAGGTCCGCGTCATCCACCACGTAAACGCGCTGATTCAACAAACGGAAATAAGACAACGGACCGTAACGTTGAGCAGTTTGTTGGAGGAAAGCGACCGTGCCGGCCACCGAGCCTTTGCCCAAAAAGCCCAGCACTTGAAGGCCACGCGGACCCGGCGGTTTTTGCATAAATCCATTTTCGCGCTATTCAATGGAAAAAGGCCGAACAGTTGTCCGGCCTTGGCTGGCGAATCTAAATTAATGCTTGAGGGGAGAATTGTTTATTTCGCTACAACGCCGGCTACGCGACGCATTTTCTGTTTGCGGACGAAGGCAAGCAGTCCGGCAAAACCAAAGATCATAAGAGCCGTGGAGCCAGGTTCGGGAACACCGGAAACGGCAGTGGGAGAAATGGAAAGATCATCAAAGGCCAAGCCAGAGGCACTCGTTGTAAAAACAAATGAATCAAAAGTAGACGGCGCATTGAATAAGAACGATCCATAAGAGTATTGAGAACTATCACCGAAACTATTGCTGGGAGAAGCTGAAATTTGTCCCACTTGGGTGTTGCCGAGAAATGCCGTCAAAGTCACTGAAGCGCCCACCGGCGCTTCCAGAGCATAGTTGAAAGCTGAGCTTAATTGAGGTGTACTTAAAGCTACACGAAGCGAATAGTTATTGCCGCCGCCGTTCTGAAAGCTATCACTTTGGTAAAGGTTGTTTCCACCGCCAAAACCTGGGAACTGATTGGTGCTCTGCACATAAAATGCACCGGGCGCATCCACACCGTTATTCTGTGTGCTGAAAGTAGCCGTTAAACCACCCACGGTATCGCTGAAAGTTGTTGGCGTTCCCGCTGCAACATCATTGAAATCGAATACCGTTGCCGCTTGTGATACAAAACTGGACCCGACTAAAAAAACAACACTTGCTAAACTTCTTGCTAAATTTCTCATATTGCTCCCCTGCAAAACTCAAATCCGCCAGTAGGTATCCCGATTATTTTCCGTGAGGTTCATCACTGTCAACACAAATCCAAAACACGAGTACCAGGTAAGTAAGTCACGCTTAGAGCGTAATATTACTTCCACAATTGCTTCGTAATCGGTGCTACGTAATGTGCGCTCCCGTTGTTTCCACGTATAAGCTATATATCGACTGGCTGGCCGCAATCAATAGCCGATTCCGATGCGTTCCGCCGAAACAAAGATTAGCCGGCACTTCCGGCAAAAGAACCATTCCGATCCGCGCTCCTTGCGGCGAAAAAACGTGAATCCCATCATACCCCGATCCAACCCAGCCGCAGGCGGCCCAGATATTTCCATCCACATCAGCGCGAATGCCGTCTGCCACGCCCGCGCCTTTGCCGGACAGTTCGGTGGAAATGTATTCCTTTCCGCCGCGCAGCGTGGTTTCATTATTCACCTGATAAACGCGAATGTTTTTGGGCGCTTCCGGGTAATGCGTAGAACCGGTGTCGCAGACATATAACAGCTTGTAATCAGGGGAAAAGCAGAGGCCGTTGGGTTTATACAACTCATCCGTTACCTTTTGCATCTTGCCGGTTTTGCCGTCGATGCGGTAAACGGCTTCCTTGATTTCCAACGCGTGGCTGCCGCCTTCATACAGCGAAAGCGCGCCATATCCCGGATCAGTAAACCAGATGCCGCCATCAGGATGCACCACAATGTCGTTGGGCGCGTTCAGCAGTTTTCCTTCGAACCGATCGGCCAAGATCGTAACTGCACCGGACGGTTCATAGCGGACCACGCGCCGAGTTGAGTGTTCGCAGGATAACTGGCGTCCCTCGTAATCAAACGTGTTTCCATTACTATAATTTGACGGCTGCCGGAACGTGCTGCTGATGTGATTGTCTTCTTCCAGCCAGCGCATCTGGCGATTGTTAGGAATATCGCTCCAAAGAAGGTAATTTCCGTTTCCATTCCAGGTTGTGCCTTCCGCCCAGCGCAGACCGCCGCACAGTCGTTCAATCGCCGCGCTTTTGATCCGGTACTTGGCAAAACGTTTATCGAGCACCATCACATTCGGATCGGGATAATGAACAGGCGATGAGCCGAATGAGTCCGGCGTGGTTTGAGCTTGGGTCATAAAAGCGTAGGAAGAATACAAACCGACCGCACTGAACTTCAGGCATTCACGGCGCGTTCGCTGGTTGATCATGGTTTTAGCGCACAGTATACAGGGAAGAAATTGAAAAGCCTATTCATGATATACTCCCGCGCGAGGTCCTAATTTCGATGCAATTGAATAGAAGGTCGTTCGGACTAGTTTTGTTAGCAGGTTCCTTGGTCTGGTTATCAAGTTGTTCGTCGAACCCACACTCGCCCGATGAAAAATATTTTCTGGTGTCTTCCAACATCAAACTTTCCTATTGGCAGACCGCCCAGGCCGGCTTGAACCGAGCCAAAGCAGATATGAAAGTGAAAGCGGACCTGGTAGGACCTGATACTTACGATCCAAAAGGGGAGCAACAGGAGTTCCGGCGCGCCGTGGCGCAGAATCCAGCGGGCATTCTAGTTTCCGCCAGCGACGCCGAACTCCTAGGGCCGGAGATCGATTCGGCCATGTCGAAAGGTATTCCGGTAGTGACAGTTGATTCCGACGCCAGCAGCAGCAAACGGTTATTCTTTGTCGGCACCGATAACTACAAAGCGGGTACGATGAGCGCCCAGATTATCGCTAAGAACTTAAAAAATAAAGGCAACGTTGTGGTTTTCACCATGCCGGAGCAGGCCAATTTGAAAGAACGCCTGCACGGGTTCAGGGATGTCGTGGAATCCAACGATGGAATGAAGATAACGGACGTGATTGACATGAAAGGCCAGCCGGAAGTGGCCTTTGACATGGCACAACAGGTTTTGAAAGGCAAGAATAAGGTGGATGCCATCGTGTGCCTGGAAGCAATCGCCTGCCCGGAAGTGGCTGACGTAGTGACCCGGGAAAAAATGAACGGCAAAGTAACAGTAGTGGCGATGGATACCGACCAGCGGACGCTGGAGTTTGTTCAAAAGGGAACTATTGCCGCCACCATCGGCCAAAAGCCATTTACGATGGCGTTCTACGGCCTGAAGCTGTTAGGCGATGTTCACCTGCACAAACCCAACCCGCTGATGGCGGATTGGGCGCAGGACTCATTTTCCCGATTTCCGACGTTTGTGGATACAGGCGTTTCGGTAATTGATAAAGATAACGTCAATATGTTTATTCAGCAGCGCCAATCCTCCACCACGCAATAACAGCCAAAATGAAGCGCTATTTGTTTCCCCAGTTTAAGGAACATATTGAGACAGGTAGCGCTTCGCCATAATAAAGCCCACCTTGAAGTTTTCGCTGAAATCGGGACCGTGATTGTCTTCGCCGCCGTATAAGGGATCTTCCTGTTCGATGCTCATGGCCCCGGTGTAAGCAACATCCTGCAGCACGGTAAAAAACTCGCGCCAGTTGATGGAACCCATGCCGGGAATGCGATAACGCCACCAGGAAGCACCGTTTACCGGCGTAATGCCGCCCGCGCGCACCACCGGCCACAAGATTTCCGTGTCTTTCAAATGAACGTCGTAGATTTTGTCAACAAAGTCGCGGGCCGTTTGGATCGGGTCCATGAATTGTCGAACCAGGTGTGAAGGATCATATTGCAGGCCCACCGGCGAATCGCCGAATCTTTTAAATAAGGCATCATACCCGACCGGACTGGTGGCAATATTCGGACCATCCGGCCAAGGTTCCCAGAGAATGCGCACGTGGTTGCGCTGACAGGCGGCAAAGTATTTTTCGTTGTACACCCGGACAATCTCATCTACCTGCTGTTGAAACGGTTTAGCCGGATCTTTACCGGAAGCGGTTCCAATATAGGGAACGCCCATTTTGCCGGCCAGTTCGATGGCTTTTATAAAATACTCATTCTCCCGAGCGCGTTTCGTCAAATCAGGGTCGATATGATTCTGCGTCACCTGGAAAGCGGAAACGTTCATGCCTGCTTTTTGCAGGGTATCTTTGATCGACTGAATTTGCTGGTCAGTGATGGATCGGGCATCCAGGGTAGAGCGGGGTGAAGACCCCAGAATCATGTTGTTGAAGCCCTGCGCCCGGGCAAACTCCACATTGGCCGGAGTATAAGGCCCGAGTACACCTATTTTCGGCTTCCATTCAGCATGTCGATCACGTCCCTGCGCTTTCCAGGCCGCCGAAGCGGCAACGGCCAGCGAGCCAACCACAGTTCGTCTTGTCATAGTGACAAGTTTATGCTGTGGCGGTGAGATTGCCTACCGGCGCAGCCGAATAATTTTCCATGAATGAGATTGTGTCGTTTGCAATTGCGGGCAGCAGCGGAGTCATTCCGGCATCCTGCGGACCGAAGCTATAATGGGCGGCGAGGATATGCTCAAAACAGATCATGACGTGAGACAAGCCGACGCAATCGCGGCAAAGGTGGTCTTCGTCGCTGCCCAAAGTTTTCGGGCCGCCGGCGAGCGTGTTGTGCATGCCGCCGATTTTTTCCCAGAACGGACGCTCCATCAGAATAGCGCCGATGCTGAAGCGATGCGGAATGGTGGAATAATGAAAACCCTGGTCAAAAATCTTCTGCGCGGTGGCATCGAAGGGCAGCGTATGCTCCCAAATCCAGCGGCAGGCGGCAGGATCGTGTTGAATTTTCACATGGTAGGCAGCGGCCATCAGTTCGCCGAATTCATGCTTGTATTTTTCGCTTAAGCCAAGCCGTTCGAGAAAAGGAAGATAGGAGTAGCCGTTCACATTCAAAAGCGGCGCGCAGAAGCCGACGCGATATCGATTTTCCTGTTTCACGCGCTCATAAGAACGCTGCATTTCCTGAAAATAAAATTCAGGCAGAAAGATATCCTCATCGAGTTTATAAATAAGCTTTGCCTGCGGGTGTACTTTCACAGCCAGATTCTGCGCGAGCGAAACACGGTTCGCTTTTGTGTGCAGATAGGACCATCCGTTTTGGGCGGCTATCTCAGCTAACTCTGGTTTCGTTGCGCCGGGCGTAACCAGGCAAACATCGAATTGATCACTGATAGCGGGATCAAACGCCAGCGCGCGCTGCAAGCGTGGAATCACAGAGTTCCAGAGCTTCGGCTTGTAGCCGATCAGCACGATTACGACGTTGGAAGTTCCTTTCTGCCGGTTTGTGAAGCTATATTTCCCGCGGACGTTCCAAGCCCGCCGAAGCTCGCGAACCCGAAGCACGCGCGAGAATATATCATGAAACTGCATTAAAGAAGATTTCTCCTTCCCCTGAGGGATTTATGATTGGCGTTTAAGTTTCGTAACATGAATGTTACTTAAATGTCAGAACTAACTGGTTTGCACAACGCGAACTCTACAGTTAAATAGATAGGCAGGTACGATGGCCTGTTACAGGGTTCCAGAATTTACCACGCCGAGGCTACGCAGGCTGAGACGGCAGTATTTCTTCAGTTTACGACAAAGGGCTACTTGAACATAACTGATGTCTTGCTTACACAAATCGAACGGAAGAAGTATATGTATCGAAATTTATCATTTTCCACTGCGAACCTTGCTTTAGCAGCGCGTTTGGAAGCAGCCGAAGCGGCGAATGTAGCAAGCATGGCGCAGGCCGGTTCCGCGTGGGATCAGATGGCTACTGAACCGTTCGGCGGCGGCATGGCGATTTTCACCGGAGTCGGATCTGCTTCCACTCATGCGATAGGAATCGGAATGCGCGGGCAGGTGAGTGAACAGGAACTGGAAGCGATGGAAGAATTCTTCCGTAGCCGGGGCAGTGCCTGTTTAGTGGATTTATGCCCTATGGCGGACCCGTCCGTAATCAATTTCTTTCAAAGCCGCCCGTACCAGTTGGCAGAGTTCAACAATGTGCTGGTACGGCGCATCACAAGCGATGAACAATTTGAGTGCTCATCCGAACTGCGCCGCATTGCTGCCGGTGAAGAGCGATTGTGGGCTACCGTGGTTTGCAAAGGATTTTCTGAACACACGCCGCCCACGGAGGAAATGATTGCGCTGCTCGAAGCGCCTTGCCGGAATCTGCACTGCTGGCGGGCAGGCGCGCCGGAATCCATTGCAGGAGCGGCTATGGGGGTGCAAGACAAGGTAGCTTTATTTTTTGGAGATGCAACGCTACTTGCAGCGCGGCGGAAAGGCTGGCAGTCGGCATTGATACAAGCTCGCCTAATGCAGGCGCAGGAGCAGGAATGCGATCTGGCGATGGTGACCGTGCTGCCCGGAAGCGGATCGCATCGCAATTACGAACGCGCCGGATTTCAACTGCTTTACATGCGAGTAAATTTGATGCGTGAGTTTGAGCACCAAATTAACAAGTAAAGTGATTGGTTTCGAAATGGCGCTTACACTTATTGGAAACGGGCGTTGTTATTCACCGCAGACTGGAAAAACAAGAACTGCTTTCGGGATAATAGTAACAGGAGATCACTTGCCGAATATTTGTGCTGTTGTTGTTACGTTCAACCGGAAGCAGGTGCTGGCCGAGGAGCTACGAACCATACTCGCCGGCGAACTACTGCCGGAGAAGATCCTGGTGGTGGATAACGCCAGCACGGACGGCACGATGGAATTTTTGCAGGAGACTTTTGGTTCTGCCGTAACGGTGCTGCGCTTGCCGCGCAACGTGGGGGGAGCAGGCGGCTTTAAAGCAGGCATTGCCGCAGCAGTGGCGGAAAAACATGATTTCATCTGGGTGATGGATGACGATCATATTCTGGAGCCGCCAGTTCTGCGGCGGTTGTACGAAAGCCTGGAAAAATACCAAGCGGATGTGGCCGGCCCGGTGCTTTTATCTCCGGCCCGCGACGGATCGTTAGCTTGGGAGATGGGTCCCGGCACGGTGGGCTATCGGGATTACCCGTCGCTTGTGCGGGACTTCGGAACGTCGGGAACCATTCCGCAAGTGCCGGCGACTTTCAATGCTGTTTTGTATCGACGCTCCGTGTTTGAAAAAGTGGGATTGCCCGATGAACGGCTTTTTATTCGCGGCGATGAGATTGATTTCGGGCTTCGGCTTCAACAGCACAACATCAAAGCGTTTGCCGTCACTGATGCGCTGGTGTACCATCCTATTGCGACGAATGAATACTACTCGGTGATGACGATCGGCAAAGCGCATCTGCTGCATGTTTGTTACACGGGCAATCCTTTGAAAGATTACTGCCTGATGCGGAACCGGGCTTATTATTATAAGCGGTACGGTTTGTATAAGAATCTGTTTCTCGACCCGGTGAAGTATTTTCTGTTTTTCTTTGTGAACCGTCGGTTCGATTTCAAGGGCTTCCGTTTCTGGCTACGAGCTTTCTGCGATGGGTTGTTCCAACGCTTCGGCCATGAGCGCCAGTTTATCCGGGCCTAAGCGGTTATCATTTTTCCTGATTCAAACCAGAAAAAATCTCCATAGTGAAATCAGCGACGGCAGCGCTTTCCGTGTGTAACAATTTTGAAACCCTGCGGGAATCGCGCTTATGTCAAAACTGTTTTCACTTGTATTAATTTGCGCCAGCTTTCTATCTGCTCAAGAGATTACCTCGGACCCGGTCAGTACTTTGGCAGAAATTTTAGCGGTTAAAGGCACCCTCACGCAATCCGAGTTTAATCGCGTGAAAACTGCCCAGTTGTATGAACAGAAGCTTTCCACGCTGGCTGCATTGTTAAAAGCAAAAGGCGTTTTGAGCGATGAGGAGATGGCAAAGCTTATTCTTCCGGCAGGTTCAACCGTGAATGCGTCAGCGGGTAACACGCAACCAACCTCTCAGCAGATTGCAAAATCGCCGTCTTCCGCGCAGCAGATGGAAGCGCCGCCCGTGATTACGCAAACCAAAGCGCCGGTTACGCTTTACGGCACGCTATTATTGAACTCCTTCTACAACACTGCATCCGCTAACATTCAGGATGTTCCATTGTTTGCCAACAAGCAGGGAGCCGACGCTAACGGAGGCGATAAAAATTTCGGCATGACCGCTCGCCAAAGCCGCTTAGGGCTACGGTATGCCGGTCCTGAGATAGGCGGCGCGAAGGTAAGCGGGACGTTTGAATTTGATTTGTTTGGCGGTAAAACCGCGCTGCCGAACGGTATTGACATGGATCTTTTTCGTTTACGTTTGGCGTACGGGAGAGTGGATTGGCAGAACATTTCTCTCGAAGCCGGGCAGGATTGGGTTGTATTCGCGCCGCTGAACCCGACCAGTTATGCAGAATATGCAATTGCACCCTTATCTGCTTCCGGGAATCTATGGAATCGTTTGCCGCAACTTCGGCTGGAAGGCAAGCACAAGGTGACGAATTCAAACCGCTTGTTATGGCAGATTGCCGCGCTTGATCCGAACATGGGCGATTATTCCACCACGACGTTCAGCACACAGCGAACGCCGTCGGTTGGAGAACGCGGGCGGATGCCGTCGCTGGAAAGCCGGGTAGCCTGGACCCACATCGTAGATGACCGCGATTTCACCGTGGGCTTCAGCGGCCATTACGGAAGAGGCAAAAACGCCGGGGTTTTTAATAACGCAACCATTCAACAGCCGGTTGATTCCTGGGGCGCAGCGCTTGATTATTCGCTGCCGTTTTCGCGCTTTTTCGCCTTAACTGGAGAAGCTTACGAAGGGCGCGCGCTAGGCATTTACAGCAGCGCGGCCGGCGAAGCGATCGGCGCGGTACGCACTGTGGGCGGCCACGGCGTGGAAAGCCGCGGCGGTTGGATGCAAGGGCAGTTTAACTTCACAAAACAATGGCAGTTTAACTTGGCCTATGGCATTGACGCGCCGAACGCTTCCGAACTGCCGGTGGGCAATCGCTCGCGCAACCAGACGTATACAGGGAACGTGCTTTACAAGTGGCGTCCAAATGTGATTTTCGGCTGGGAGTACCGTCGATTGTTAACTGATTATCGAAATCAGTTGTTTGCTGATGAGCGCGGCGACCATGCGAACATGAGCGTGGCGTACCAGTTTTAGCGGATGCGGATTGGGTTAATTTCCGATACTCATGGTTTGTTGAGGCCGCAAGCAGTTGAAGTGCTAGCCGGTTCGGACCTGATTATTCATGCGGGCGACGTAGGCAAGCCGGAAATCCTAGCTGCGCTGAAACAGATTGCGCCGGTGTTTGCAGTCAGGGGCAATGTGGATAAAGGCTCCTGGGCCGAATCGCTTCCCTTAACGGAAATAGTGGAAGCCGGTTCGGTTCTGATTTTTGTGCAGCATGATCGGAACGAAATAGAAATTGATCCAGCAGCGGCTGGATTTTCAATCGTGGTTACAGGGCATTCGCATCAGCCGGGAAGCGAGATGCGAAGAGGCGTGTTGTACATTAATCCAGGCAGTGCCGGGCCACGGCGATTCAAACTGCCGATCACCGTGGCGCAGCTTAATTTAGTCGTCACTCCTTGGGATGTTCGCTTCCTTACGCTGCTGCCGATTTCGTAAGCAAATTACTTACTTAGCATGTTCTGAATGGTTTCGAGTTCGCGGCCCGCTTCGGCGTATTTGCCTTGCGAATTTAAATCACGGTATCGCTGAAAATGGTCCCGCAGTTCGCGCAGCACATCCTGTTGATGGGCGGTGATCGGCACAGTGGATTGTGTTGCCGAGGACGCGGATTGTGTTTGCGGGCTGCCCGTCGGCATCTGAATCGAAGTGGTCTGCTGTGAAGGCACGTTCTGCCCGATCAGTTGCGAAAGAGCCTGTTCATAAGTATCCGCGTAAGCCAGATGATCGCCCATTGCCAACGCCACTTTCTTTAACTGCGGCATACGCGCTCCGCTGGCTTGTATATAAATGGGTTCCACATAAAGAAAGCTGTTGTCGATGGGCAGCACCAGCACCTGCCCGCGCAGCACTTCCGACCCTTGCTGGTTCCAAAGCGTCAGGTCTTTGGAAATCGTCTGGTCCTGATTAATAAATGCTTCAATCTGCTTCGGGCCGTAAATGATGTTTTGTTTGCCAAGCTGCTGAAAAACAAGTTCGCCCAAATGCGTGCCATCGCAGCGCGCGACCATCATGCCGATCAGGTTGTCTTTGTTAGCGGGAGTAAATGGCGTAATCAATAAAAATTCCAGCTTGCTTTCGCCGGGCAGGGTAGCCATCAAATAAGTGGGCCTGACCGAAGCTGCCTGGTTATCAGTGTTACCGGTGGAAGTGCGGGCGATGTCCCACAGATCGGCGCGATTGTAAAAGGCTTCCGGGTCGCGCATGTGAAACGCGCGGTAGATTTCGGCCTGCACGGAAAACAAGGTTTCGGGATAGCGCACATGCGCCCGCAAGTCCTGCGGCATCGCGCCGGCTGGTTCAAACAGTTGCGGAAAAAGCTGCCGGTACGCTTCGGTGAGCGGGTCTGCGGCATCGAACACGTAGAAATGCGTTTCGCCGGAATACGCATCGACCGTGGCTTTCACGGAGTTGCGCATGTAGTTCAGCGTTCCCGAAACGTCGAGCGTTAACTCCCGTGAATACGGATGCGAAGCGGATGTCATATAGGCATCCACAATCCAAACCAGATGGCCGCGACTGTCAAGCACCAGATACGGGTCGCTGTCCCAGGTGAGAAACCCGGCCTGGGTGGAAAGCCGGTCGAGAATGCGCCGGTGAATCATCATGCGGCTGTCGCTGCGGAGATAATTCGTCAACAGGATGTTCAGGTCGCCGTACTTCAGCGCCGCCGCCAGGCGCACAAAGAAGGAAGAAACCAGGAACCCGCCGTTTCCCTTGTAACTGGTGTGGCCGGTGTCGCCTACCGCCGGATAATCAAACTCCGGCTGCGAGGTGGACACATATACCGGTTCCTGGTCTATCTCGCCATAATAAATTTCCGGGCGATTGAATTGCAGCGAAGGTGTGTTAATTTTCGGCGGCGCGTCCTGCACCAGAAACTGCGGTAGGCCATCGGGCGTGATGGCATTCGCATTGGCCATCACCATTCCGTACCCATGCGTATAAATCAGATGCGGGTTCACCCATCGATTTCGCGCATCGCCCAACTGTTGAACATCGAGTTCGCGCGGCGTGAGAAGCACCTGGCGCAGCGAGCCGTTAAGCTGATAACGATCAATGTCGGTGTCAAAGTAAGCATACGGGCGCAGCGGTTGAATCTGCGCCACGGTATCGTGAAATGCTTTCCAATCCCATAAGCGCACGTTTTCAAGCAGCGGCTTATGCTTGGCGTAATCAATCGGAATTTCAGTTTTGGCGTCGAGATTGGTTTCCACTAGACTGCCTTGCAGCCCGTAAGCCGAACGCGTGGCTGCAATGTGATGAGCGATATAAGGCCGCTCCAGCGCCAATTCATTAGGCCGCACATACACGCTGCCGACCAGGGCGGGAACGAGATAGCGTACCGGCAGAACAACTAATAAAGCTAACGCCAGTTTGCCGCGCCGCAGCAGAACCAGAATGGCTGCTAAGAAGGCGGAAAAAATCATTAACCATTGCAGCGGCAGAACAACGTGGTCGGCCAGGTAATCCACGCCGAGCAGGAACGCGCCGTGGTCTTCAAACAGAAGTTCGTAGCGGGCGAAAAAGAATTGAATGCCTAATGCGACCAACAGAATGCTGACGGCGAGCCGGGCAAAGTTGGAATCGAATGCGCCGCCGAAAGACAGGCCGCGGCCCTCAAAGGTATATCCGCCGCCGCTTGAATACCGCGAAATGGTTTGCCGCAAATCTTCAAAGTGAGCAGCCAGCCAGTAGATGAGCAGCGATACCAGGCTGGCAGTCACCAGTACTCGGAGAAGCACCTGATAAAACGGAAGCTCGAAAAGATAGAAGCGCAGCGGACGGTTGAAAATCGGGTCAACATAGGTGTGGCCTGCGCCGGGAACGCGAAGGCCGCCGAAAAAGCGCACGATATTCCAGGGGTCAATAATCAGGTCGGCTAGAAAAAAAGCCAGCAGAAACAACCCGAGCAGCGCCAGGCGGGAACCCGTTGTGCTTTCGAATAAAGCTTGCGGCACGCCGCGCCGCGAACCCGCCCGCCAGGCAACACTGAAGCACGCAAACAGCAGCAGCCCGGAAATAATCACAGGCAGCGTGCCATACAGTAATTGGTTAAACCAAGTGTCCAGTTGATGAACTTCCTTCCACCACTCGTAATCGAGCAGCGTGGAAGCCAGAAACCGACTGCTGAAAAGCAGCACAAACAAAGCAATGATAATTACCAGCGGACCGGGCCGCCAGCGCATTTTCGGAGAAGCAATCGCCCGACCATTCATAGACAACACAACTGTAGCAACGCTTGTTGAGGCGCCGCCGCAACTCGCTTCAAACTGTTGAAACGGGTTATCATAAACATTCATCCTCCTGCTTTGCCAGTTGTGATTCTTCCGGCGTTGGCGGTTCTCTGGTGCTGGTTCAGATGGCCGCGCCGCGAGGCGTTTGTTTACGTCTATCTTCCCACTGTTTTATGTCTTCCCGGTTGGTGCCGTTGGGTGCTGCCGGGCTTGCCTGACCCGACATTTAACGAAGCCGCTATCCTGCCGATTGCTGCTGCCTTCTTTTTAAAGCCGGGTAGGCATTGGCAATGGTCGGTTCTGGATTTTCAGGTCGGCTTGCTCTTGTTTCTGATGGGCCTTTCTGAAATGCAGAACGCCGGATTTGCCGATGCGCAAAACCTGATGTTCGACATGGTGGCTGCTGCGCTGCTGCCCTACCTTCTCGCTAAAGGCATAGTGCAGACTACCGAACTGCGGATCGCTTTTGCGCGCGTGTTTGTGCTTTGCCTGGTAGTGGTGTTTACCGGCACAATCTACGAAGCACGATTTGCTTTTAATCCGTATCGGGCGATGTTTGCTCCTTTGTTTCCGGAACAAGGGCGCGGGTGGGTGACGACGTTCCGTTACGGTTTGGCGCGAGTTGCCGGGCCATACGGCCACGCCATTCTGGCGGGAATCGTTTTTTTAATTGGCTTACAGCTTCACTGGTGGTTAAAAAACAGCGGTTACTGGGAAGAAGCGAAATTTTTCCTGCCGATTCCGATCAGGAAAGCCACAGTTTTCACTGCGACCACATTGGGCGGCTTGGTTCTCACAATGGTACGTGGACCACAAGTTGGAGCTTTGCTGGCCTGGTTGATGATGCGCTTGGGGCGCGGTCCGAATCCGCGCCGTCGATTTCTCTTCGGCTTAGGTAGCTTGCTGGTGGTTGGCTTACCAGTGTTCTTCTGGTTCCTGTCGTATGCGTCTGTGGGACGCGCCGGGGCCGCTTCAGCTTCCCAGGAAACTGCTGCTTACCGCAAAGAGTTGATCGACAAGTACGTGCAGATTGCCTGGAACCATGCGCTGCTCGGATGGGGCCGGAACAACTGGCCTCGGGTGCCGAACATGCCTTCCATCGACAATTATTATCTGCTGCTGGCCTTGATGCACGGAGTTGTCGCTGCTGCGCTGCTTGTTTCGATCTTGCTGGCGCTGATGGTTCGTTTATTTCGGAACGGCATTCAGTATGCGCCCCTGCTTGCGCCGGGCTGTTCGTTAAGTTTCGCACTGTGCGGTGTTTTTGTGGGCGTCACATTCGCTATTGCCACGGTTTACATCGGCGAAAACGTGCTGCCTATTTTCTTCATGATGATCGGTTTTGCCGAAGGTTATCTGCTTTCAGGAGGCGACTCGTCCCTGCAAATAAAGGCAGAAGTGACTCCGGTGTTGGCTGTCGCCGCACCATTTTCCTTCCGACGCACGATTTCTTAGTTTTTATGAAAACCTATAGAATTGCGATTCTGAAAATGGAAACGCCGTTGAGGGTACGTTCGTCCTCAATTAAAGGCGTCTTTGTGACAGTTTGGAATGTCGAATAAGAGAACCAATGCGACACAAAATCATCAGCACACCGCCGATTGACCCTGGCCGCATTTTCGCCGTGGACCTGGAGGACAAGGGGCCTGGAGCTAGAGCTAGTCTAATTTCGCTGGCAATTCATACAGCAATTGTAGCGGTGGTGATTACGCTGCTTGCTGCTTCCACTTCGTTTGTGCCAAGAGCGCCGCGCGTGGTGATGCTGCAGGAAAGTAAGCTGCTGGACCCTGTACTTCCTGTGGTTCAAAGCGGAGCGCAGAGTGGCAGCCTGAGCAGTAGCCGCCAGCAAACCCGTCCTGCGCGTGGAATCATGCCGCCCTCAACAAAAGTTCGCGCTCCGTTTGCTTCCCTGCGAATTCCTTCTGTGCAGCCGCGTTTAGCTGTTTCTCCTTCTTTGCTTGCGCCATCACCGCCGCCTATTGAACCAAACCTGCATTACGGCGATCCAAACAGTGGAATTCAGTTCTTATCAGCCGGTTGGGGTAGCAGCGGCGGCATTGGAACAGGCCCAGGTTTCAATGGAGGCAATTCAAACAGCAACTTGGCTGGTAAGACGGGAAATCTGGAACACGGCGGTATGGTGTTCAGCGTCAGCGATGTTTCCGTCATCCCGGTGTTGATCTACAAAGTGGACCCTGAATATACGGAACAAGCAAAATTGTCGAAGTACCAGGGAACGGTGTTGTTGGATCTAGTGATTGATAAGGAAGGGCATCCTCAACAGATACGAGTTGCGCGTTCGTTGGGTTTGGGACTGGATGAAAAGGCGGTGGAAGCTGTGCGGCATTGGCGTTTTCGTCCGGGAATTAAAGATGGGGAAACGGTGGACGTTGCCGCCAACGTGGAAGTGAATTTCCAATTATTTTAAGTTGACTGTTCGCTTATTTTTCCTGGAAGTATCGCCAGAACACATTCGCCACCGCCAGCACCGGAACGGCAAGCAGAAAACCGAGCGGGCCAAACAAAGCACTGCCCGCGATCAGCGCAAAAAACACCAGCAGGGGGCGTAAGCCGAGCGGCTTACCCAGAAGTTTCGGCGTTAGATAGAATCCTTCAATTCCTTGCACCACTACCCAGGTTGCGAAAACAATCAAAAACTGAGTTAAGGTCAGATCCGTGAAAAAGGCTATTGCCGCTGCGATACCGAGGCCGATCAACGAGCCGATGCGTGGAATAACGTTACAGGCTCCGGCCAGAACAGCCACTAACACAAACCACGGCATGTGAGCGAACGCAAAACCAATGGCGTAAAGCACCGTGACCAGAGCCGCAATCAGAACTTGTCCCTTGACGTAGATTCCCAACACGCGCACCGATTCGCGAAATGGGTTGTGAATCGGAGGCTGCTTGTTGTTCATGGCCATGATTGTACGGCATTACGACTCTGCTGTTTGATTTGAGGTGGAATACGTAAACATGGCGAAACTGACCTCTTGTATTTGCGTCGAACGTGACGAAGGTTTAAAATCAATGCCCGTTTTACATGAATTGTTAGTGGAAGAATTGCAAGACCTGCTCCATGCGGAAACTCAGTTAACCAAGGCGCTTCCCAAAATGGCGAAAGCGGCCAAAGATCCGGCGCTGAAGCAAGCTTTTGTGAAGCACGCTGAAGAAACTAAAGAGCAGGTGGAGCGTTTGAAGCAGGTGTTTGAACGCTTGGGCGCGAAAGCAAAAGCCAAACCCTGCAAAGCCATGATTGGCCTGGTGGAAGAAGCTGAAGAAACCATCGCGGAAGGCAAGGAAAAAGATCCGATTGCCGCTGACTTGGCGTTGATTGTGGCGGCTCAGAAAGTGGAGCATTACGAGATTTCCGGGTACGGCACCGTGCGCGAGATGGCCGAACAGATGGGCGAGAAGAAGGTCGCTAAATTACTGGGGCAAACTCAAACCGAAGAAGAAAAAGCCGATAAACTGCTGACTAAAGTGACGCAACCACTTTTGAAGAAGGCAGTTAAAAAAGATAAGGGAGCAGCAGTGGAAGAACCGGAACAGGAAGAAGAGGGAACCGAAGCCGAAGAACCGGAAACAACAGAAGCTTAATTAACAGGATTTTATTTCGTTGATTCGGGAGCGGCATTCTTGTAATTGCTCCCGATTTGTTGTTTGGATTAAAGGATCCATTTTCCATTCTGTTTGATTTCCACATACATCGCGTCAGGGGCTAAATCTATTTCACCAGGCCATGTCACCGCGCCGTAATGCACCTGTACTTGGGCAAAACAATGGGGATCAGCAAGTTTTGCAAATACACCAGCCTGCGGAGAATGAACAAGAGTATTCATTCTCAACATGCTCTTCAGTTCCATCGTTAAAGCGGACAAATAATTGGAATCCATCAAGTGCCGTGACTTCAGTTATGTCATCCGGCTGGTTGCAGATGATAGAAGTCATTGCCAGATCGCTACGCCGCCGGGAGGAATCACGGCAGAGCCAGACAAGAACTTCGTTTGCGCGGGAACAGGCACCGTTTGTTCCGTATCGGTGAAATTCGTTGCGACCCAGAAGCCGTCCCGCCAGTCGATCATTAAATTAATGGGAAGTCGCGCCGGTTTTGCTCCACTGTCTTCATAAATCTTGTGGATTATGTCCGCTTCCAACTGCCCATCCTCAGTATCGACGCCCACGTAAACCACTTGACCTTTACCAAGGGGATGCCGCACGACGGCGGCGCTTCCTTTGTAAAACTGGTCAGCGTAGGTAGCGAGTGTTTCCGTGCCGGAACGCGGTTCCAGAACATCGGCCCAGCTTCCCCATTGGTAGTTTTTGCCGTTGAAGCTGACCTGCCCGTTTCGTCCCTCGGGCAGAACGTCATATTTCGGAATGGCCGCGCCTGCCAGGTTGTAAATCGGTTCGGCCCACAACGATTCCCAAATGTGGCCGCGCCGGTCTTTCTGCCCACTGCGGCAAGTTAAAACCAGCACTCCGCCGCGGGAAACAAAATCCTGGAACCGGTGAATCAGTTCTTGGTCAATCAACTGGTAAGAAGGGGCGATCAGATATTTGTATTTGTTGAAGTCTTTTTCTTCCGTAATGACATCTACCGGCGCTTGGGCTGATTTCAACGCGCGGTAATATTTCATCCAATGCTGCGTGGTGTTCCAGCGCAGCGTTTGTTTGTGGTTATCCATATCCCAACGGTTTTCAAAGCTGTAAAGAAACGCCGTGCGCCGTTTTTCATAGTCGGCTGGCGGCGCGGCATTCGGCATATGCGCTTTACGCAGTGCCGCCACGTCTTGGATGGATTGCACAAACTCCTTGCCGCCGGGCGCCAGCGTAACCCCGTCCGGTTCCACGATAGTTTTGTGATAAAGCTCGTCTCCGGCCAGCGGCTGCCGATACCGGTACACGCAGACGATGCGCGCTCCTAAGGCAAAGCCGCGCATGATCCAGGCATGAATCACGCCGGGTAGCGGCCAGGGATTCACAGGTGCCCAGTTCACTTGGCCGGGCTGTAGTTCCATCGCGCCTTCCACACCGCTTCCCAGGTTGCGCAGAAAGTCGTGGGTAAAGGAAACCTGCGCTGGGTCTCCCATGCGGAAGCCTAGTTCGCCTTGGAATAAGCCGCCGCTCACGGGGTACATGGTAAATGTGGTGAGGTCCAAATCCTTTTCTGAAAATGCCGGATTGATCAGCTCATAGTTCATCATGAAGTTCGTGGTAATCCACTGGTTCTTCACGTGGCGGCGCAGAACGGAAGCCTGGAAGCGCAGATAGTTAGCGGCTTCGCCGGCAAACCAGCGATGCAGGTCCAGCATGGCATGAGGGTTTGGACTGGCGGGTAGATCCTGCGGATTGGGCATTTGAATCTGGTCAAAGCCGGAATACATCTGCGACCAGAATGAATTGCCCCAATCCGTATTCAGCCGGTTCACGGTGCCGTATTTCTCTTGTAGCCACGACCGAAACGCGTTCTGCGAAGCGGGCGCGTAAGACATACCCGCGCCGTAATGAGAAAGCTCATTATCCAGTTGCCAGCCCCAGACCGTCGGGTTGCTTCCATAATGCTCAGCGAGCTTTTCCACGATTTTCTCCACGTAGCTGCGATAAACCGGCGAACTCCAGTCAGCCTGCTCGCGCGCGCCGTGTTCCATGCGCGTACCGTCGGCGCGCACCATCAGGATTTCAGGATGACTACGTGAAAGCCAAACCGGCGGCGTGGCGCTTGGCGTACAAAGAACGACCTTCAGATCATGCTTCTGCGCGAGAGCCACTGCTCGATCAAACCAGGAAAAATCATAATGGCCTTCCTGGGGTTCGAAAAACGCCCAGGCAAACTCTCCCATGTGGATGTACTCGAAGCCAAGCTTTTTGATGTTGGCGATGTCGCGCTCCCACTGCGCTTCCGGCCACGCTTCCGGGTAATAGTACACACCGACCGTCATTAACCGGTCCGGCGGAAACCAAGTGCTCACTTGAGCAAAAGCGAAACAGGCCAAGGCGAAAAATAAAAGAAGAAGTATCCTCATGCGGTAAGTTCCGACTTGTTCAGAATAGCCAAACCTGCTTCAGGACCTTCCTTCGAAAAACTTCTTCAGAAAAATCATTCCGTTCTGCGGCTAAAGTTTTTGCTGGTTTCCCCGATGCGTAACCTGTACCGCTACTGCGGTGAAAGAGGATTCAATGAAAGTAAAATCTTGCCTCCGTTTTGCTGCTTTTGCCGCAGTACTGAGTTCTTCCGCGATGTATGCGCAGTCTCCTGCGCAGCCCGGCCAAATCGCTCTGCGCGTAGCAGGAACTGATGGCGCGGTGGAAGGAAGCGAGCCGATCCGCATTTCTCCTACCGGGGAAACGCCTTATGGCAACTTCCGCGCTACTCACCCGTATCGCGGATATCACGATGAAGACAGGCGTTCGAAGACAGTTTGGGAGGTCAGCATGGCGGCGATGGTTGGCGCTTCCGCTTTCGACGCGTTCTCTTCAATGGGAAAATCAGAAAGCAATCCGTTGCTGCGCAGTTCTGACGGCAATTTCGGCGCGAAAGGTATTGCCATCAAAGCCGGTCTGGCTGGCGCTTCGCTGTTTCCTCAGTATCTGCTTCGGAACCGCAAAGATTTGAGAAAAGTGTTCACCGTAGTGAACTTCATCGACGCAGGCATTTTCACCGGTGTCGGCGTACACAACCTGGGCATTAAATCAGCAGCTAGATAATTTTTCTGAAAGGCCGCCGAAAATTTACTTGAGCGGCCTTTCCGCTTTTCCACCCACTACACCCGTCCAAAAATACTGCCCCACTAGCTCAGATTTTTCCTAGTTGCAGAATGCTTCCATCCTCATCTGGCCAAGATTCTCAGTTTCCTATTTCCAGCTTGTATCGGTAAGTCGTTGGTGGTTCGATAGGATTTTTCCGAAGGACGTTTATTTCAACCGGAAAAGTCAATTCAAATGTGCCGAGCCACTGTCATACAAAGCTGATTATTATTTTGTAATCAATAACTTGCGTCTATAATGGAGACGCTCTAAGACCCATGAAGGTCGGGGCATTGAGTTGGAGTAACGATGAAATTAACTGGCATAAAGATAGTCGCGCTGGTAGCCGCTATGTCGGCTTTATCAGGGTATGCTGCCACGCCGGCGATTGGTGTCGCTTCCGCTTTCGGAAGCTTTACCGTCAATAGCACAACAGCAAACGGCAATTCGAGTATTTATGACGGTTCGCAGGTCAACACCGGCGCAACCGCAAGTCAAATTTTCCTGCAAGGCGGCCCTAGCGTGATGCTGGCTACCAACACAGGCGCAACCATTTACAACGATCATCTGGTGCTTTCCCAAGGCGCGGTTCGCGTCGACAACATGGGCAAGTACGATGTGCAGGCGCTCGGCTACCGGGTTACTGCGGATGATCCTAATGCCCAGGCCGCCGTGCGTTTGCGCGAAGGCTCAGTGGAAATCGCATCTATGACCGGCGTGGTGAAAGTTTTCGATTCTAACGGTGCGATGCTCACCCGCATGGGTGCAGGAACGGCTTCTTCCTTTAAAACGGGGCAGACCGGCGCCAGCGGTTCGGACAGCAACAGCGGCGGTCACGCAGCGGGAGCTGTTGGAGGCGGCAGCTCGCATGTTCTCCTGTATACCGGGATTGTGGCGGCAGTTGCGGCTGCGGCCGTAGGCGGCGTCGCTTACTTGAATTCAAACAGCAGCAGTCGCTAAGTATAAACAAAAAGAACGGCTTTTCCCAGTTGAAAACCGTTCTTTCTGTTTCATTGTCTGATTGTCTAAATCATTCCATATAATAGTCCGGACACTCAGGCTATTTGTTTTGCCATACTAAACCGATGGCTTCTGTTCGCTACATTGTCAATCGCGCCTAAACCTTTCCTAGCGCACCATTTCGCTTTAAAGATACTTGACGCAGCGCCAGAATGTGATTGCTGAAAGCGAACGGAACCAGAAATTGCGGGATGAGCCCTGTGGGATAAAGATCCACTGTGTTCGGATGATCGAACGCAAACAACTGCATTGGTGACGCTGAGCTTGTGAATCCGAAGAAGAACGCGCTAATGAAATCGGCAATGCCCACCATCGCAACCAAGTAAACCGCATTAAGCGGTATCGTTTTGTCGCGGTATTGCCAAAGGACCCCTGCCGCGATCAATGCGACCAGCACGTCGCCTGCACCGGCAGGCCAAGCAAAAATTCCCGGCAGCGTTCCCCGCCACCATTCTAGAAGGAAAATCGCGCCAATAGCTCGAAACAGTTGTAGCGCTATTAGAATCCTCTGCGAAAAACCGGGGCCAATCAGCCATGAAGCAAAGAAGGAGATGACCACCACGGGCACAACGAAATAGAAGAGAGTGGTCAGGGCGCTGCCAGCGAACAAAGGCCAGTCAATCCGAAAACGGACAACTGCGTACATCATTGCAGTCCAAAGTAGTGCAACGGTGAAAAGCGATAAGTGTTTGCCCCTGCTATGACCTTGCCATAAAATCCACGTAAACCAAGATGGAGCTGCTGTTGAATACAGGATTACTCCTTCAGTTCATGGGCTGTAAGAAAACTCAGACACAGCATTGATTGTATGCCGTCACTGGAATGGTCTTGGGCATTACCAACCCTCAGCCGTATATCAGGAGCCCAAAACCATAAGATTGATGCAGGATCTGAGACCGAATCAACAGTTGGTCTGAGTGTCCAGCCTACTATGTGGAACGATTTAAAACACGCTAGAACTGGAAGCGTAATTGAAGGTCCAGCCGCCGGTTATTGGTAGGTGTTTGTTCTGCGCCAAAACCGCCGGAAATGCCTAGCGGTTGCAAGGCTGAAGGCGACGTTAATACGCCAACCGGGGTGCTGTAGTTAGTGTGGTTAAACAGATTGCGGGCGCTGACGGAAAGCGTCAGATTATAACGATGTTCAGTTACGGAATCGCCGCCTCCAGGACCGCCCGGTCCTCCGCCGAAACCGCCGCGTCCTCCACCACCACCGCCGCCGCCTGCTCGCGCCCCGCCTACCATTCCGGCAAATTTAGTGGTTCCAAATCCCCAGGTCCGGCTTGCGCGAAGGTTCACTGTGACGTTATTAGGACCAACCCCGGCATTGCGTCCTAAAATCGGCTCACCCGATTTCGGGTTCAAATCCAAATAGCCGTAAGGCGTAGACGCAATGTTTAATCCAGGGCCGGAGGCAATGCCTGGACGATCATTCACAATTCCGTCCAGGTTATTATCGGAACCCGTGGTGATGTCGTAAGGCGTGCCGGAGCGCGCAATGATGAACGGAGAGAAGGCCAGCTTTAGCGGACCGCGTATATTGCCCCCGATAAACGTTCGATTTTCAATGCTGAGCGTAGATCTTCCCCACTCTGCATTGGAATTGTATTGATTCACCGGAATCGACGTTAGGCCATCCGTGTTGCTGTGCGCATTGTTCCAGATGTACGCCCCGAAAAACGAAATTCGTTTACCGATTTGCGTGTTCACCCGAACTAGTAGCTGCGTTTGTTTTAATAATCCGCTGGACTCATACAAGTACAAATCGCCTACGTTCCCATAAGGACGAATTCCGGAGCCTGGTTGCCCGGGCAGAACTGAGCCGGGCAGCGGAGCATTGATGTCTCGTGTGCGGTATTGATGAACGCCACGCGTGTTAGTGAAGTTCACAGCCAAGGTGGTTTTGCTGAAAAGCTGGCGCTCCACGCCGATTGCGCTTTGCAGCAGGTAAGGCGCGCGCAGATTCTGGTCGATCAAATATCGGACCTGTTGGTTGGAAGCCAGCGTTAAGCTCGACAAAGCCGGGATCACCGGATAGAACGCCGGGTCTTTCACTAAATAATATTGCTGGTTTACGCCGTTGTTCTGGTACGCAGTGGCAACGTCATCATCGCTGAAGCGAACATAAAACAATCCGAAGCCGCCCCGGATCACCGTTTTAGGCCGTCCACTGCCGCCGGAAGCAAAAGGCGACCAAGCAAAGCCAAGGCGGGGTGCGATATCGCGCCAATCGTTGATGTTCGTTTGGCCTTCCCAACGCAAGCCGCCGCTCAAAGTCAAATTGGGAGCTAACCGCCAGTCATCCTGAACAAATAACCCGACATCCACCTGATCTACCTGAATGAAAGGATTGCCGCGATTCAGCGTAAACTGCTGCGGCGTTCCAGTCTGATACGATGTGCCGCACGCAGAAGCTTGCAAACAAGAAAACGTGAATGTTCCGTTGAAGTTTGTCGGGGTGTAATAGTTCAGGTTGTCTCCGCGGATGCGTCCGCCGAACTTAATGGTCTGCTTGCCTTGCGAGATCGTGGTGTAATTCTGAAACTCAAACCGGTCAGTGGCTTGCCTGGCGTTATTAACCGATGATCCGCCGCCGTTGAATGCGCCCTGCACTTTAATCTGCGGCGCGTCGGAAACGGCGATGTTGTCCAGATATTCGCGCCGGTATTGAAAGCGGCTTTCATTCACCACCTTAGCCGAGATGATTTGCGTGTCGGTGATCTGCGCGGTGTGTTCGGCTTGATCGTATACGTAGCCGTTTTCCGGAAGATTAAAGCCGGTGATGTTCCAAAGATCGCGGTGGTTATCCAGATACGAATACCTCATGCTGAGCGTGTTGTTTGCTCCAAGCTGCCAATCGACGCGCGGACTTACGGTTGTTCTTTGCTGAGGCGTTGGCGTGAAGCCGCGATCGTTCAAAGCAATACCGGGGTTATTAGGATCAAGAATATAAGCATTCAGAATTCCATTGTCGTCAATCTGACGCCGCTCCACGTCCACAAAAAAGCTGGCATGTTTGCCGATCGGCCCGCTCGCGTTGCCGCCAAAGCTTTGAGCGCGAAAATCGGGAGTCACTGTTAAAAACGGATTTCGGGCGTTCCAGATACCATCGCTGATGTCATAAAACGCGCTGCCGTGAAATCGGTCTGACCCCGGCTTTGTCAGAATTTCGATGCGACCAAAGCCGAGCTTGTCGAATTCCGAAGAAAACGGGTTCTGGTTCAAGCGGATTTCGCGGATTGATTCTTTCGGCGGAAAACGCCCGCTGGAAAATCCGTCAATGTAAACCTGTCCACCGCCGGGACCAGCGGAAGGACCAGCCAAAGCTTGCAAATCCTGCGCCAAATCGTCCGGATCATCCGGCAAGGCATCCAGATCTTCTTTTCTCAATACCAGGGCCGTAGCGTTCTGGGAAGGATCAACGCTGATCTGCGTGGTGGAAGAGTCCGCTACCGTCACCTCTTCCTTCAGGTTTTCCGGCTTCATGACGATGTTCCCCTGCGAGGGCTGGTTCGTGGCCGCCATCACTGCCACAACGCCGTCCTGAGTCAATCCTTTTTGTTCTGCGGATACTGTGTAGGCTCCCGGCGCAACGTTCCGAAACAGGTATGTGCCATCGCCCCTGGTTTTCGTGGTTTGCGCTTTGCCGGTCTGGTCCGTTAAAGAAACAACCGCATTGGGAATCACTGCTCCTGTGTTGTCTTTGACCGTGCCTTGAACAACGGCAGAGCCGGAACGGGCCGATGCCGGTGCATCCTGCGCCCACAGACTTGCTGCTGCGAGAACACAAATAGTAAATACACTTACTGCGTTCTTAATCATGTAACCTCTTCAAAATTCTTTTATTTTGGGGGAGCGCGCGTTATTGTTCGCCAGGGGTGCCGACATCCAGATTCCACATGCCTAATGCGCTGGAACGGCCCCCACTAGAAGGCGTGGACGCTAACAGCGATTCCACGCCAGCCACAATGTTGATTGCCGTGAGATGATTTCTGTCGTCGCCCGCGCTGCCGGAAATCACAACTGCGCTGCCCGGTTTTAAATCGGAAACAGCAATTTTGGGAACCCGTTCGAGCATCTGCGAAAGATCTCCGCCGCCGGGATGTGGACCATTCGCGCCTGCCGCGCCGCCCACCGGACTGGTTGCGCCCGCCGGAGTGCCGGACGATTTACCGCCATCCTCGCCCGGAACAATAGCTGCTCGCGGTCCGCCTTCACGAGCGGCTCCGCTTCCCGGCAATGGTCCTGGATTTCCGCTACCGCCCGCGTTGTTCCGTCCATTCACCCGTGCCGCCAACATGCCGGCCATTGCCGGAGAAAGCTGCCGAACTGCGGTTTCATCCGTTAAAGCCACTGTCAAAGGCTGCTTGGTTTGCGTATCGGTCGCTTGAATTTGCTTGCCGTCGGCGGAAACGGAAACAATGGTGGCTGCAACCGTTCGGAACGCGCCCGAGATGATTTTTTCGGCTGTGACATGAGTTCCCTCAGCATTGTTGTTGCCTAAAATGCGAAGCTGGTCGCCTGGCTTCAACTCGGTGAAAGAACTGGATTTTGCGTCTGAATACTGAGCCGAATTCGGCGCATACCGGACAAACTGCGTTTTGTCCGTGGTTGCCACTGTGATCAGTTTCTGGCCACCCGCACCGCGCAAGGCCATTACAAAACTCTTTGTGTTCGGGTCCACGGAAACCAGCGTTCCACGGCTGCCGCGCTTCTGCCAATCCGCCAGTTCAGATTCGTGTTTTTGTTGTAGTTCACCCGCCGTCATCACAATCACAATGGCGGCTTCCAGTTTGGCGGGAACAGCCGCATCTTTGTGTCCGCGCGCTAACAAGCGGTCACCTACCATTATTTGAGAAGCATCAGTCGGTTGCGCTTTCTTTAAATCTGTTTCTCCCGGCGGAACCTTATAAAAGTGGGGTCCCTTGGCTGTTGAAACCACAAATTCCGAGCCGGTTTTATCTTCTTTGATCGTGAAAGTCTGGCTTGCTGCGTCAACCGCCGTTACTGTGCCAAGCACACGATCCATCGGCGCGCGCGCGGGTTGAGTTTCCTGCGCTGCGGTTTCGGCAGGATACGTAACTATAAATCCGCCCAAGGTAAGAACGAAAACGAAAGTACCCCGTTGTGCCGCTCGGATCACAGATTTCATATTATTTATGAGGCGATAACTACGCATGAACAGTTACGCGGGAATAGGCGGTTCTGTGTTGAGGAAATTGTAAAGACTTGTCCTGTAAACAACGAGGCTTCGAAAACACAGGTTTTATAAATTAATTTCGTTGGCCGACGTGTTCTGTACGACCGGCTAAGGCTTTAATGCCCGGACCGCCGCAAACGCCGACTCCAGTATTTAGTAAAGCGTTCAAAAAATTAAACAGAATGGCATAGATCATCTGTTCATTAATAGGCTGCCGGCCCGGCATGCGGAAATTTCCTGGTAACTCCTTCGTAATCTGTACCTTCACGGCATGAGGCAGCGCCCGTCCGGAGCGGTCCCGCTGGTTGGCCAAGCTAAGTGGAGTTTGCAGCACCGAGCCTGTTCTGCCGTCTACATAAAATTGACAGCGGGAAAACCAACCGAGATTGCCGGGGTCGGCGGCATCGAATAATAACAAGGGAGCCTGACGGTCCGAAGCCAATAATTCTAACGATAAATTACGCTTACCGTCTTCCAGCTTGAGCTCGAAACCAGCCTGACGGGCAATATTCGAAACAAAATCAGGATCGAGTTCCAGCAAAAGATACTTATAAGCGCCAGCTTCCAAAACCTGCATTGTTTTTATTCTAGATGGCGGGAAGTCAGTTATCGTCAAACAGAATTGAATTATTTGCCGCATCCGGGCGAAATGGAAAAACGTACCTCTTTATGTGATTTCCAAAATTGGGCGATTCATGGGTACAATAGGAAATTACAGAGGAGTTTTGAATCATGCTTGAAGGTCTGCTGCAACCACAACACCTGATGATTATTCTAGCGGTGGCCGTTTTTGTGTTTGGACCGAAAAAACTGCCGGAATTGGGAAAAGGTTTGGGGCAGGGGATCAAGTCATTCCGGGAAGGCATTAAGCAGGCCACTGCCGAGCCGACAAATACCGTGACGACCGCTGAAACCGAAACTGAAAAAACAAAAATCTAGAATTGAGGCTCGGAGCCGCTTTTCTTCGTTTGTTTCTTGTTAATTTGCCAGCGAACTCCTTGGTTCTGTTTGACATAGACGGCACGTTAATCCGACGCGCCGGCCCGCACCATAAAAGAGCTTTGGTGGAGGCAGTCAAGCGTTGTACCGGCCACATGACTTCCCTGGATGCTGTTCCCACGCAAGGAATGCTTGATGGCGACCTGCTGCGTATGCTTCTTGCCCAAATCCCGCTACCGGAAGCGGAAACTGGACTTCTTCCTGATCTGATCAGAACCGCTATTGAGTTTTATCTTGCAAACTGCCCTGACAGCTTGCAAGAAAAACTTTGTCCGGGCGTTTTTCCTTTATTGAACGAACTTACGAAGAAAAAAGCTGTTCTGGCGTTAGTGACCGGAAACCTGAGCGCGATCGGCTGGCGCAAAATGGAATTGGCAGGGTTGCGTTCCTACTTCCAATTGGGTGCATTTGCGGAAGAAGGCAGGACACGAGCCGATCTGGTGCAAGTCGCAGTACAAAAAGCAAAACGGCTTGTTCTCATTGGGAACCGCACGCGCATTTCCCTGATCGGCGATCATCCGAACGATATCCGAGCCGCAGCCGCGCAGGGCGGCATTCAAACGGTAGCAACAGCCACAGGGCTGTCTACTATGAGTGAGTTGTTGGAAGAAAAGCCTGACATTCTGGTGAATGATCTAACGGAGCTTTCGGTAGCTCAACTGGTATAGTCAGGAAAGTACCCAAAGCCGGAAACAGTTAAATCTCTTTTGCATCTAGTAGTTTACTGAGTTCTCCCTAGTCGTGGCATGAAGCGCGAAACTGCTTTACTTTCCGGCAGAGCCATAAGTGCTATGGCGTTCTCGTGAGCGCGGTAAAGGCGTTGTGACTCCCCGTTGCAGATCAAACCAAAAGGTGAATGTAGGAAACGCGTATTCCGATTGCAAGCACGAACCGGAATGAACGGCACGGAACAATCGCATGCAGGAACAACAACAAACTTTTCTGTCCGCGTGGCGCGACCGGCTTTCCGCGCTGCGCAGCGTTCCGCCTGTTCTCAAAATTGTCTGGCAATCAGGCCGAGCGGTAGTTACGTGCGGCTTGATTGCCCGGATTATTGCTTCGATTATTCCGGTGGGCGTGCTGAAAGTAGCGGCTTCCATTATCGGAATCATCAGCAACTTATATCGAACTCACCAGCCGGTTCCCCAATACTTCTGGTGGCTGGTTGGTTTGGAATTCGGCTTGGCGATTCTGGGCGCGGTAGCCAGCCGGGTGATCAGTTTTCTGGATACGCTACTGGCTGACCGTTATTCCCGTCACGTCAGCATTCTCGTGCTGGACCACGCTTCAAAACTGGATCTCGCTACCTACGAAAACCCGGTGTTTTATGATCGGCTGGAACGGGCGCGGGTGCAGGCCACTGACCGGTTGGTGATGATTCAGGCCACCGGTCAGTTAATTCAACAGGCGATCACCACTATTTCGCTAGCGGTTCCCATTCTTTGGTTTTCGCCCTGGCTGCTGCTTCTTTTACTGGCTTTTGTGACGCCCGCATTTCTGGGTGAAAGCCATTTTGCGTTTTTAGGCTTTGCCCTAAGCTTGAGGCAAACGCCGCGCAAGCGTTTAATTGATTACCTGCGCGTGCTGGGCGGCAGCAAGGAAGCAGCGAAAGAATTGAAACTGTTCGGGCTGCGCGATTTTATCGCAGACCGTTTTCGCGGTTTGTGGGACGGTATTTATGCGGAAACATTGAGCTTAGCCCGGCGGCGATTCGTGGCCGCCACGTTTTTGGCAGTTTTGAGCAGCAGCGGCTATTACGGCGCGTATGTGTTTGTTTTGTACCGGGCCATCACCGGCCAGATTTCTTCCATTGACACAGTGGTTTTTCTAACCGGGGCCATTCTCCAGATTTCCGGTAATATTCAGAACATTTTCTCGACATTGGCCAGCATCGCGGACCAGGCGCTGTACCTGACCGACCTGCTGGCGTTCTTCAATATGAAGCCGACAGTGATGTCCAAGCCAAATGCGCTGCCAGCGCCCAGGCCGATTAAACAGGGCTTTGAATTTAAGAATGTATCTTTCTGGTATCCCGGCACAACCCGCCGCATTCTGAATAACTTTAATCTGCGCATTTCCCCCGGCGAGCGCATCGCCCTGATCGGCCAGAACGGGCAAGGCAAAACCACGCTGGTAAAACTGATGAGTCGTTTGTATGATCCTTCTGAGGGCCAGGTGCTATTGGACGGAATCGATCTGCGCGAATACTCAATTGAGGATCTGTGCCACGAAATCGGCGTCATCTTCCAGGATTTTATGCGCTACGAGATGACGGTTCACGACAACATCGCGGTAGGGCGCGTTGAGAAAATTGAGGATCGAGTGGGAATCGAAATCGCTGCCCAGAAAGCGCTGGCTGATCAGGTAATTGATAAATTAGCAGACGGCTATGACCAGATGCTGGGCCGCCGTTTTGAAACCGGCGTGGATTTATCAGGCGGCGAATGGCAGCGGATTGCTTTGGCGCGGGCTTATCTTCGGGATGCCCAAATGCTGATTCTGGATGAGCCGACTGCCGCGCTTGATGCCCGCGCCGAGTATGAGATTTTCGAACGCTTCTATGATCTGACTGTAGGAAAAATGGCTTTGCTGATATCGCATCGGTTTTCAACTGTGCGCATGGCAGATCGGATTATTGTTCTGGAAGATGGCCAGATTGTGGAACAAGGCAAACATGACCAGTTGATCCGCCTGGGCGGTCGTTACGCTGAAATGTTTGAACTGCAGGCAGCCAGTTACAGGTAAGGAGAACACGTGGCTACAGAAGCAGGCGCGCTGCGGGAAATTAAAGCGGCGGAACATGTGGAATCGGGACACACCGCTACGGTGGACTTGGTCCAGCTTCGCGAACAGGGAAAGGCCACGGCGGCCCGTTGGAAAAATCCGGCCAAGGGCGGCACAAGCACCGCGTTGCGCAGCCGGTTTGACCAGTCGCTTGGCGTTCTGGCCGGTTTGCAACACGCCTTGCGCGGCCACCAACATGAGGCTCTTTCTGAAGATTTGAAATGGCTGTCGGACCACCTGCGCTTGTATGCCGCCGACACCATTGAATTGCGCACCAGCATGAAAAAGCTGCAAAAATTGCCGCTGGTGCGGTCCGGCGAATCAAACGAAATGCCGCGCAGTTGGGTGCTGATGCGCGCTTTCATGGAAGCAACCAACTTTGACCTGCGCGAAGAAGCTCTGGTGGCTTTTGTGGACGGCGCAATCGAAGTTGATCCGCTGGAATATAAAGAACTCTGGGCATTGGGAGAAATGCTCAAGCTGGTTCTGTTTGATGAAACAGCCAAACGCGGCCAGCAGGCATTGCAGGCCCTGGGACGGCAGGATAAAAGCGCGGTGCCGGTGAGAATGGACCTGCTGGTGCAAAGCCTGCGGCTAGTCGGTGAGATGAATTGGGAAGAAATGGTGGAGCCGTTATCGCCGGTGAACCGCATCTTCCAGAATGATCCAGCCGGTATTTATCCAAGGATGGATGAACTGACCAGGGCCGCTTATCTGACCGAAATCAGTGATCTGGCAAAAGGCTCGCACGCGAGCGAAGTGGAAATTGCGCGCTTGGCGATTCGTCTGGCAGCGGACGAAAAAAATGCTGACCCCGCAGCGGACCGCCAAGCATTTCGCCGCTGCCATATCGGCTACTATCTGGTGGGCGAAGGCGCAAGCTTATTTCGCGACCGCATTGGCTTTCGTCCTACCTTTGATACTCGCCTGCAGATTCTGCTGCGCCGCTATCCGGACGAGTTTTACATTCTGTTCATTGAATTTTTAACGCTGATTACGATTGCCGGAATTATTTTTCCCTTTTCGCATGGGCGGCAGCCTTTAAGCATGTTGCTGCTGATGGCGATTCTGTTGTTTCTACCGGTAACGCAAGCCGCGGTGGAACTGGTGAACTATTTTATTACTTCCATCCTGAAACCGAAACCGCTGCCTAAACTGGACTTTTCCGAAGGCGTTCCGGACGACTGCAAAACTCTGGTCACTGTTCCCACGCTGTTGATCAACGAGAAGCAGATTCAGCAACTGGTGGAAGACCTGGAAATTCGTTATCTCGGCAACCAGGATCGTAACATTCACTATGCCCTGTTAACCGATCTGCCCGACAGCGCGGAAGCTGCCGACGAACACGACCATCGTATTGAATACGCGATCCGGTTGCTTAGCGAGCTGAATGAGAAGTATGGGCATTTGGGGCAGGGACAATTTTTCCTGTTTCACCGGCATCGCGTTTACAATCCCCAGGAAAGAACCTGGATGGGATGGGAGCGGAAGCGCGGCAAACTGCTAGATTTAAATAAACTGCTGCGTCATGCGCACGATCCGTTTCCAGTGAAGCTTTGGGATCGTGCTGCTGTGGAGGGCGTGCGCTTCGTTATTACGCTTGATTCCGATACACAACTGCCGCGCGGCTCGGCGGCGCGCATGATTGGCACAATCGCGCATCCATTAAATTCCGCCGTGATCGATCCCAGACGAAATGTAGTGGTAAACGGCTACGGCATTTTGCAGCCGCGAGTGGGAATCAGCGTTCCTTCAGCGGGGCGTTCGCGCTTAGCCGCGCTTTACTCCGGCCAAACCGGTTTTGACATCTACACCCGCGCTGTTTCAGACGTTTATCAAGATCTTTACGAGGAGGGCATCTTTACCGGTAAAGGCATTTATGATGTGGATGCTTTGCGCGCCGTGCTGGAATCGCGTTTTCCGAGAAACACTCTGTTGAGCCACGATCTGATTGAAGGCGCTTATGCCCGGGCGGGGCTGCTTTCCGATGTAGAAGTAATTGACGATTATCCTTCGCATTACAGCGCGTATAACCGCCGCAAACACCGCTGGCTGCGCGGCGACTGGCAGATTGTGCGCTGGCTGTTTCCGCGAGTTCCTGATGAAACCGGGCGGCTGGTGCAGAATCCGATTTCCCTGGTTTCCCGCTGGAAGATTTTTGACAATCTGCGCCGCAGCACAGTGGAACCGGCTCTGTTTATTCTGCTGGTTGCCGGTTGGCTGTTTCTGCCGGGCGGCCCCATGACCTGGACTTGCGTTGTGGCTAGTTTGTTGTTTCTACCAGGATTATTTCAGTTCCTGTTCGGCTTATTCCGATTTGCGCGTTTAGGCGAATTAACAATTCTCAGGGATGCAGCCATCAATCTCGGAACATCCATCGCTTCGGTGATGTTGAACGTTATCTTTCTTGCTCATCAAGCGATGGTGGCGCTGGATGCGATTGTGCGAACCGTGATCCGCAGCACGATTACCCGGCGAAGCATGTTGGAATGGGAAACCGCTACGGAAGCAGAACTGGGTTTGAAGAAGCGCACGCCAGTAGACATGTATCTGGATTGGATGCCGCTGGTTGCTTTGCTGCTCGGCTTGCTGGTAGCTTATTTCCGTCCGAAAGCTTTACCGTATGCTTTGCCGGTGCTTGTTCTATGGGCTTGCGCGAAGCTGGTTTCAAACTGGTTAAATCGCCCGCCGCTCGTGCAGGCTTACCAGGTAAGCGCAAAGGACCGCGCGTTAGCGAAAAATACGTTCTTAAAAACCTGGCGCTTTTTTGCTGATTTCAGCAACGAAGGCAATCACTGGTTAATTCCCGACAACGTGCAGGAGAATCAGCCTGACGCGCCGATGATTGCGGAGCGCATTTCCACAACGAATCTGGGTTTTCTGGTGAATGCCAGGCAGGCCGCATGCGCGCTCGGTTCTTTAACGATTACCGAACTGGTAAAGCTGACAGGCAAAACCATGCTGACCGTGATGAAGCTGGAGCGGCACCAGGGACAGCTTTACAACTGGTACGACAACATAACTCTACAGCCGCTGGAGCCCCGCTTCATTTCCACTGTGGATAACGGAAACTTAGTCGCTTCGCTGTGGAGCTTGAAACAGGGATTCGCGGAAGAAGAAACACAGCCCATGATCCGTCCTGTTCTAGCTGATGGATTGATGAGCCACCTGGAGCTTTTACGATCTTTGAAGGTAATTGGCCGCTCCGAGATCACCCAGTTGAAGCGGCTTGACCGAACTTCGGATGTTTGGGTGACAAGCGTTCTGCAAGGGGCAGAAACCTGGTTTTCGGGAAATGCGGACCGATCCGCTTCCCCGGAAGCTTCCTGGTGGATCAGAGAAACCAGAAATCGCATAGCCGCTTTGCGGGATTTAGTTAATGATTTTGCGCCTTGGCTGCTGCCGGAACTGAGCGGATTGCAGGAAGTAACGACACTTAACCTGAAGAAATCTCTAGTTCAAGTTACTCCCGCTGGTGCTGCTGCGTTTTACCGTGATTTGGAACAGCGGATCGAACAAGCCTTAATTGAAAATAGGCCGAGCACAATTGTTGATTTGTTACGCAAGCTCCGCGAACGATTGCCAAACTGCATTCAACAGACAGAACTGCTGCGAGCCCGATTATCTTCGCTAGTGGAAGTCGTCGGTCAGTTAGCGGAAGGCATGAACTTTGCGATTCTTTTTGAACCCAAGCGCAAGCTGTTGAGCATCGGCTACAACGTTTCCAAGGATAAACTGGAAACGTCCTGTTATGACCTGATGGCTTCGGAAGCGCGTATTGCTTCGTTTATCTCTGTCGCAAAGGGCGAAATTCCCCAGGAAAGCTGGTTTCGTTTAGGAAGAACGCACACGATCTGGGAGGGCGAAACAGTGTTGGCTTCCTGGACCGGCACGATGTTTGAATACTTAATGCCAGCTTTGTGGATGAAATTGTACGCCAACACACTGTTGGATCGAAGCGCCCACTCCGCTTTGCATATGCAGCAGATGTACGCCCATCAGTTTCATGTGCCGTGGGGAATCTCGGAATCCGGTTATAGCGAACAAAGCCCGGAGGGCCATTATCAGTACCGCGCGTTTGGTGTTCCTCCCATTGCTTTAAAAAACCCGACCGACACTCCGCCGCTGGTGATATCACCGTATTCTTCCTGGCTGGCGCTGATGGTGGACCCGGAAGCAGCTTTGGTGAACGCTTCAAAAATGGCTTCGCTCGGATGGACCGGCACCTATGGGTTTTACGAAGCTGCCGATTATGGTGTGCAAATGCGGCACTGGTTCCGGCGACAGAAGCCGGCGATTGTGCGAATGTGGATGGCGCATCATCAGGGTATGATTTTGCTTGCCTTAGCGAACTGGCTGGGCGATGAACCGTTTGTACGCTGGTTTCATTCGGAACGGCGCGTTCAGGCTACCGAACTCCTGTTACAAGAAAAGCCGCTGCGCAGTAAGCCGCTTCCCTCGATCAGGCCCGACTTAGCCAGGCTAGCTCATGTGCAGCGATGGAAAGCAGCGGTTTAATAAAACTTTTCTGGCCGAAATTTTTCTTCGTAGGGATAGAACAAGAGTTTTAAATTAACATAGAAATTGTCTTAAAAGATTTAGCTCCTGATGAAAGCGGGCGAATCTATCACGTTGAGGAGATGACACTCGTCACGGTGCGCGCTGATTTGAATACTGACCGTTCGTATGTTGATAGATACCTGTCAACTTTTCTATGCCAGGAAGCAGTGCAAGAACATGGACCGGTTCAAAAAGCCATGCACTACGCGGTGCTGGGCGGCGGTCAACGCATCAGACCGATTCTTACTCTGCGAGTGGCGCGCGTTTTGAATGTCCCGGATGCATTGGCCATGCGCACTGGCGCGGCAGTAGAACTACTCCATTGCGCTTCGTTGATTGTGGACGATCTGCCTTGCATGGATGATTCGGCATTTCGGCGCAACCAGCCTGCTGTTCATATTAAGTTCGGCCAGGCTACGGCCGTGCTGGCTGCTTTCGCTATGTTTTGGCTTGCAGCGAGTTCTTTTGTTGATTTATCGTCGGCAGCGAAAGATCGCGAACGTTTATTGAACTTCCAGATACAACTGCTGCGCAGCCTGGATTGTTCTGGCTTAATTAACGGCCAAGCGCTTGATCTGCAACTGGACGGCGCAAACCATCTGCGTACTTGTTTCGCGGTGACTGAGTTGAAAACAGTTCCCTTGTTTCAGCTTGCCGTGTCGGCAGGATCCTTGTGGTGTGATCTAAGCGAAGATGAACAGGCTCTCTTGAAGGGTTTGGGGCGCGATTACGGACTTGCTTTTCAGATGACTGATGATCTGCTGGATGGCGAAACAATCATGATGTCGACTCTGGACGATAAACTGACAACTTTGCGGGCAGCTATCGCGCCATTCGGCGCGCGCCGCCAGGAACTAGAAGGATTGCTCGATTTTCTGCAAGCGCGCGTAGCGCAAACAGCGAGCAAGTAAGCGGCATTGGCAGCAAAGAAGATTGTTGTAATTGGCAGCGGATTCGGTGGTCTGGGCGCGGCGGTTCGTTTACAAACAAAAGGATTTGACGTTCACTTAGTGGAAGCGCGCGACAAGCTGGGCGGCCGCGCTTACGTTTACGAGCAGGATGGATTTAAGTTCGACGGCGGCCCGACGGTTATCACTGCTCCTTTCATGATTGACGATCTGTTCCGAGGAGCAGGCCGCCAAACAGAAGATTACGTGAAGCTGGTCCCCGTGGAGCCGTTCTACCGGATTGAATTTCCTGACGGACGATCGTTTGAATACAACGGCAATGCGGCGGAAAATGAAGCTAAAGTGTCTGCTTTTGCGCCCGACGATTTAGAGGGTTACAAACGAATGCTCCGTCATGCGGAAAGCATTTTCGATAAAGGTTTTACCCAGTTAGCCGATCAACCGTTCCTGAAAATCAAGGATATGGTTCGGGTGGTGCCTGATCTGGTGCGGCTGCAATCGTATCAAACGGTATACCAGTTTGCCGCCAAGTATGTGAAAGACCCCATGCTGCGCCGCGTGTTCAGTTTTCATCCTTTGCTGGTGGGCGGCAATCCATTTCAAACTACCTCAATTTATGCGCTGATTCACCACTTGGAGCGTGAATGGGGCGTGCATTATGCAATGGGCGGCACCGGAGCCATTATTGCCGGATTAGGAAAGTTGTTTGAAGAACTGGGCGGACATATTCATTTGTCCTGTCCGGTGCGCCGTATCCTGGTAGAAAAGGGTGCCGCTAAGGGCGTGGAGTTGATGGATGGCAGTGTTTGGCAGGCGGATGCCGTGGTCAGCAATGCGGATGTGGCGAACACTTATAAGAAAATGGTAGATCCCGCGTTACGCAGTAAATATTCGGACCGGAAATTAAATGCCATGCGCTATAGCATGTCATTATTCGTGATCTACTTCGGAACGCGCAAACAGTATCCTGATGTGAAGCATCACACCATTATTCTGGGCGACCGCTACCAGGAACTGCTGCATGATATCTTTAACAGGAAATTATTGTCAGGAGATTTTTCGGTGTACCTGCACCGGCCAACAGCAACCGACCCTTCGATGGCCCCCGAAGGCTGCGATTGTTTCTATGTGTTGGTTCCTGTTCCCAACCAGAAAAGCGGAATTGACTGGTTCACGGCGGCTAAACCTTTTCGCGATCGTGTGATGCAGTTTCTCGATCAGCCTCGATACCTGCCGGGATTGCTGGATAATCTGGTGACGGAGCGCTGGCTGACGCCGCTTGATTTTGAAACCACGCTGAACACGCATCTCGGCTCCGGGTTTTCATTTGAGCCGGTGTTGACGCAATCTGCCTGGTTCCGGCCTCATAATGAATCAGAAGATGTTCGCAACTTGTTTTTTGTGGGCGCGGGAACGCATCCGGGAGCTGGGGTGCCGGGCGTACTTTCTTCAGCTAAAATTGCGGAGCAGTTAGTGTGTCAACGCTTCCTCAACTAGATCTCGAAGCTTTGTACCGGCAGGCAGCGGAACAAACCGCGAAGCATTCCAAAAGTTTTTATTTCGCCACTCGTTTCTTTCCGCCTGATTTGGCCCGTGCTGCTCATGCTGTTTACTGGTTCTGCCGTCACACCGACGATTTAGCGGACGAATGCGAAACGATAGAGCAGGGAAGAAGCGATATTGAAGCTTGGGATGAAAAACTGCGCGAAGCGGAACACCTGGGAACTTCCACCCATCCTGTGCTGCATGTGTTTTTCGATACCGTGCATAGGTTCGGCATTCCGCTTGAATATGCTTTTGAACTGATTCAAGGTATGCGCATGGATTTAACGCTTTCGCGGTATTCGACGTTTTCCGAACTGCATTTGTTCTGTTATCGGGTTGCTTCCGTGGTGGGATTGATGATGTCCTGGGTGATCGGTTTTGAGCAGGAAGGCGATCGCGACACCGCGCTGCCTTATGCGGTTGACCTTGGCATCGCTATGCAACTAACTAACATTCTGCGCGATGTGGGAGAAGATCTGGAGCGCAATCGTATTTATCTGCCCCAGGATGAACTGGCCCAGTTCGGCTATAGCGAACAGGAGATGCTGCAAAGAGTTCGTAACGAGCAGTTTCGAAATCTGATGCGTTTTCAAGTGCAGCGCGCCCGCGAGTATTATGAAAAAGGTAATCGCGGCATTCGTCTGCTGCACCATCAGGGAAGATTTTCAGTGAAGATTGCTTCGGATGTTTACCGCGAGATTCTGGCGCGCATCGAACAATCTGATTTTGATGTGTTTGAGCGGAGAGCTATAGTTCCTTCCGCTCGCAAGTACATGCTGACAGCGCGAAATTTAGCTGGCCCGATTGCGCGGCGCACGATGGAGCAGTTCGTATTTTGGAGAACGTAATGCATCGCGAGCGTGAAGGATGGATGCTGGCCGTCCGGTACTCGTCCTTGGCGACGCTGGCCGGATTGATTCCGCATTACGCCGCCAGTTACCTGTTCCAAGTTCCGCTATTAACCGATCGTATTGCGGAGTGGATTATGGCTTATACGCCGTCGCGCTACGCGGTTCCCATTTTGAACGGCTTGGGTGCGTGGGCGAAACCGTGGGCTTCTACCGGCGCTTTGGCGATTCTAGGTTTTGGTATTTTTCTCGCTCGCTTCCTGGGGAATTTCGTTCCGGTAGTTCATCGAGTTTGGGTCACACTCACCACCGGATTGTTTCTGGCAGTAGTAATAGCCAGGGTTGTTCATTATCCTTCTGTCAGCGGCTTTTTATTGTTCTGGATCCCCGCTTTGCTGGCGGCTTTGTTTGTTCACCAGCTTCCGTATGTGACGACTGAAGCAGAAGCGCCCGTCGCGCCGCTTCGCGCAGAGCGGCGCTTGTTTCTGGAGAAAGCCGCCAAATATGGATTGCCGATAGCAATGGGATCGGGAACCATCGCCGTGGCTGTGGAAAGCTACTTGCGCAACGAAGCGTTGGCTCGCAGCGCGGTTGCGCCGGTCAATCTATTTCCGTTTTTGCCTCCTTTAGATCGCCAGCGCTTTGGCGGCAGTCTGGTTCGGAAAGAGATCACGCCGGTTTCGGAATTCTACGGCATGAGCAAAAACACCGTAGATCCTAATATTGATCCGCGCCAATGGCGTTTGCGAATCACTTTTGACGGACGGCCCGTTCGAACCTGGACTTACGCGGAGCTATTGGCTTTGCCCCGGCAGCGGCGCTATCAAACGCTGCGCTGCATCAGCAATACTTTACGGTCGGACCTGATGGGAACTGCGGAATGGGCGGGCGTTCACCTTTCGCAATTAGTGGACCGCCGCATGATTCCTGCTGAAGCGATTGAAGCCGCTTTCATCGGCGTGGAAGGCCATGATGACAGCCTGCTGATGGATTATGCTTTTGGCGAGGAAGCGATGCTGGCGCTGGGCATGAACGGCAAAACCCTCAGCCGCACTCACGGCTTCCCGGTTCGCCTGCTGGCTCCGCGATTTTACGGATGCCGTAACGTGAAGTGGATCGGCGAGATTCGGTTTGTCACCAAGCCTTACTACGGAACTTGGCAGCGCATGGGCTATACCAAAAATCCGGTGATCCACATTGCTTCGCATATTGACCATCAACAGCGCACTGATGGGCGCGTGCGCTGCGGAGGAGTGTCTTTTGCCGGTGACTGCTCCATTCGCGCCGTTCGCCTGCGTGTGAATCGCGGTTCCTGGGGTTCAGCAACGCTGGAATCTCCGCTTTCCCCTTATACCTGGACGCGCTGGACAGCGGAATTCGAAGCGCAGCCCGGCGATCTTCTCGAAGCAAACGCCCAAGCGCAGGACGGCAGATGGCAGGAATTGGCAGAAGGCAATCCGTTTCCAAACGGGCTAACCGGCCCGACAATCATCAAGGTTGCGGTGTGATTGAAGTTCTGTTGCTGGGCGTAGCCGGCGGAATTCTTTTGTTCTCTTGGAAGTCCTGGAAAAACTATAACGCTCTTCCCGAGTTGGACAATTTTCAACGCGCTGTTCCGCCTGACCTGACAATTATCATCCCTGCCCGCGATGAAGCAGGCCGGATTGCGCGAGCCATTGCCAGCTTTCCAAACCTGCCTGTGATTGTGGTGGACGATCATTCCTCTGATAACACGGCGGAGATTGCTGCACAGCAAGGAGCAAGGGTAGTATCCGCGCCCCCATTAGAACAGGGAGCGCGGGGAAAGCCCAACGCTTGTTTAGAAGGAGCGCGGCAAGCCAACACGGAATGGATCTGCTTCGTTGACGCCGACACGTGGTTCGAGCCGTGCTTTGCCGCGAACTTGGTGAGCTACGCCGAACGTGAACGGTGCGATCTTGTTTCCGCTTTCCTGAACTCGCGGCGGATAACGGCAATGGAAGCTTTGCTGCTTCCTTATGCATTCGCGCTGTATTTTGTAGGTGTCAGCGCGCGAGCGGTGAACAGCCCGTCTTCCAAAGAAGCTTTAGCGAACGGCCAATGCATGTTGTTTCGTCGCCGCAGCTACTGGGCAATGGGCGGACACGCAACTGTGATCACAAGCGTTATTGAGGATGTTGCGCTGGCCGAAGCCGCCAAAAAATGCAAACTGCGAATTCGCACGATCCGGGCGGAAACACAAGGTTCCGTGCGGATGTACGAAGGCTTGAGCACAATTTGGAATGGCTTCCGCAAAAACTCTTTTCGCTTTCTGCTGGTCAACCCCGGCACCGGCGTTCAAGTGATACTGGCTTCCATTCTGCTGACATCCTGGCTGCCTGTGCTGTTGTATGCAGGAAGAACAGGCGTTCATGGCCGTTTGTGGTTTGAACTAGTACTCCTATTTTTATCGCCGATAGTAGGGCTCTGGCGATGGTATGGCGGAGCATGGTCGCTCCTGTCGCCAGTAGCTATTTACTTATTTCAATTGATTGCCCTGGATGGAATGCTGAGTACGTTAACGCCGCGAAAAGCTGTCTGGAAAGGCCGCCGTGTCTAGGGAAGAGAATCGGCAGAACCTATCCTACCCTGTTCCTTGGGACCTGTTAGCAGGGCATTGGCGCAATTTTGCCGCGCGAACGCCGGTTTCTATCGATCAGTTCACCGAAGCGATTGTGGCGCGAATGAACCCGCCGCCATTAGTGATCGGCGCAGAAAACCTTCCTCCATCAGCCAGATTTGTTCTGGCCGTGAATCATTACCAGCGTAAGGGGCTTTGGATTTTGCACGCTGCCGCTGCGCTAACGCGGGCAATCCGGCTGCATTACGGCCCGGGTGACCCGCCCGTGCGCTGGATAGTGACTGCAAATTGGCCGCGTATCAAGCTAGGTCCCTTCAACATGCCATCGCCAGGAGATTTTGTTCTGCCGCGCGTGGCCGAAGTGTGGTCCTGTTATCCGGTGTCGTTTCACGGCACCAACCCCGCTTATACTGCGCGTAGCCTACGCCAGATCCTGCGGGAAATGCCGCGGCTTGATCGTCCATTGGGATTATTTCCCGAAGGCGTGCAGGGCGTTGCCGGCCGAGTTGCTGAACCTCTGGCGGGAGTAGAACGGCTGCTGGTTCGTTTAGCAAAATCAGGTATTCCAGTCGTGCCGGCTGGAGTTTCGGAAGACGGGTGCCGACTGGTTCTGCGATTCGGCGAAACTATCGCCGCCGCAGAAATATGCGCTGCGCCCCAAGCGGCCAGGCTCGTCATGGAGCGCATTAAAGAGTTGGCCGATGCAGGCCCGTAACCGCATCCTGAAGAAACTTCAAACCGTTCCAGGCGATCTCATCAGTTGTCGGAGCGAGATCCCGCCAGATCGAAGCAGCCGCGCTAAGTGCGTCAATTTTAAAACCGAAGCTTTCAATCGTGAGCCAGCCATCGTACTTCAAATAATGAAGAGCGGAAAAAACGCCGGACCAATCCACGTGACCGGAGCCAGGCGTGCCGCGATCGTTTTCGCAGGTGTGAACGTGTTTTAGATGGCGGCCTGTTTGCAGCAAAGCCTGCGCCGAATTCTTTTCTTCGATGTTGGCGTGAAATGTATCCCAAAGAATGCCCACCTGCGGGTGGTTGATCTCCTCGCAAAGCTTCACGGCGTCGCTAGTCAGATTCAGAAAATAAGTTTCAAACCGGTTCAGCGGTTCAATCGCAACTGTAACGCCGTGCTGCTCCAAAGTGGGGGTAAGATCTTGGTAAGCTTGAACGCAGCGTTTCCATTCATCCGCGCTGCGGCGGGTTCCGGGTAGATAGCCCACCGGCGAATAAAGCGGACCTGCCACCATTGAAGATCCTGCTTCGGCAACTGCTTCAATGCAGTTTTTCAGGTAGGCAAGCGATCGCTGGCGAACGGCCTGGTCAGCCGAAACCAAGCTGTAGGAATTCGGCAGCACCGCGCAAACCGTACAGCCCAGTTCAAATTCAGCAAGCGCTTTGCGTATGGCTTTTGCTTCGAAGTTTGATAGATCGAGCAGCGTCACCTCCACGCCGTCGAAGCCATGCTGTTTCACTTCCGGCAGAATGTGAAAATCAGCGGAACCGAAATTGCCGCTCCACAAAAACGTATTAATGCCGTATCTCATGCTTGCCGCTCCTTAATGAACTGCGCGGCATCCGGATTGCCCGGCCCGAAATGCTTCAACAGCACCAGCGGCTCCGTGTCGCTATGGTTGACGATTCTCACCCCTTCAGTTGCCGCCGCATAGGTGACGAAAACCTCATCGCGGGTCATCTCGCCGAAGCGAATCAGAGTGGGCGTTTCCAGTTTCAATTTTCCGATTGCGCCATAGCCTTGCGTCACAATCACGCCGTAAGCCGCGGCATCTTTCACGATCGTTTCACGCCCCGGTAAAACGGTTAATTCCTTAGCGGAATAATGATCTGTTCCATAAGTGACCCACTTTTCGATGTAACCGTCCTCTTTCATCTCATCCAGGGAGCGAACCGGAGTCGGAAACACTCGATTGGTTTTCCCAAATTCCGGGTGGATATTGGCTTCCCAATCCATCATGCTGATGATGTAATCCAAATTGTGGTGATGTTCCGGCGGCACATCTTTTACCAGCAGTTCCCAGCCGATGGGCCGCCCATCTACCAGGGATTGGAACATCGCAAACACGTCGCTATTCACTTGCGGTTCATAGGTAACGAGCGAGCCTGGGGCATGAAGAATGCCAGCGTTAATCTGCCACCCTGAGCCGGGCTGAAGCCGATAGGCTTTCGAGTGGTAAAGAATTCCGTTATCGCCCTGGTTCCACCGCTCCAGGCAGCTTCTTATATCGTCCTTAGTGGTTCCCGGCTCAAGCCCCATGAAAGTAAATGGAAACTCGTTTTCTTCCTGATTGTATTGTGGAGGAAAGTAGTACGCTTCCGGCTTGCCGCGCTGTCCTACCTTGGCAGCCGCTTCATCATTTTGGTGCAGATGGTGGGGGATCGGGCCGAGATTGTCAAAAAACTTGCAAAGCAGATTCCAGCCTTTGCGAACATTCATCACCGCAGAGCCTAAAAACTGGTCGCCCTGTGTTTCTATTGCTTCTTTCAGTAGAACCCGCTCGCCGTTAATGTCGATATAGCTTAGCCCTTCCGTTTCGCCTGTTTCCGGACCGTTGGACGCTTTCGTAGTGGAGGAAAACCAGCGTTCGTTGATGCCGCCCCGGTGAGCGCCAAAAGCGTAAAGATCCTGGGGACGAAGCCGTAGGCGACCGCCCGGAAGCATAAACGAACGCGGAACCCAGCAGGGCGCAAGCCGTACGATTCCATCGCCAGCAGTGAGCGCGTCTTGAAGAAGGGACTGGTTAGACATGGTGATTGGAGAAGACAAACACTAAGTCTTTGATTATCTACGATTCGGAAATCCGGTCAATTGTTTGCGGCCAGTTTCGGCGCAGTTGCTTCAAATAACCAGTTGTTGCCGTTGGTTGCCACAACGTGCTCCAAGTCTCCGCGCTGCATCAGCCAAGGCGTAAGCACATCCGTGGTGGTGGCGGTGTTTACAATATAAAACTGCGGGTGAGCATTAAAGAAAGCTTGCGAATTAACAATATTGAGATCGCTGCGAATCGTTCCCCATCGCTTTACCTGATTTTCATTGGTAGGATCAGGACTCACTGCGCCGGGCGGCATAGTGACAAAAACCAGGCGTGATTTCAAGGCTGGATCCGCTGCTTCTTCAAACTCAATAAAATCCAGTCCGCCGGCAATCACAATGGGCAGCGGCTTGGTCGCGCGGTGAAGCAGAGGGTTGATGTCGGCTCGTTCGGTGCCGGTGCTGATGGAAGCGCGTCCTGCTAACACTATGCAGGAGAAAAATAATAAAACCGTGCTGACGATTGTAGCTCCTTTGAGATAGGCCAGCAGCCTTCCGAACAACAAAGCGAACCCGACCACCGAAGCCACGGCGTAGCGAAGATTAAAATTTTTAGTGACAAGCAGCGCAAAACAAAAGGTTGTAAACGGCAGCGCCACAGAACTCAAAACAATCAGATCGAGGTCGCCAAGGTTTCGCTTGGGTTCCGGCCACGAAGCGAAACTGCGGACCTGCGGAAAATAGAAAAAAATCGCCAGACAGACTGCTGCCAAGCTGACAAACACCAGCAGCAGAAGCAGATCGCTTTTGTCGAGCATTAAATCCGAGTAAGCGGCTAAAAATCTTTTCGCTGATGGTTTTCCGTAAAACTGCGGCGCGCGAACGTCGCCGGAATTGTACTTCGAAATATGCATGGCCAAAGGAGCCCACACCAGCACCGAAAGCCCCCCGCCGATGATGGCGGCCCAGACTTGAAACCTGATTCGCCGGTGCAACGCAAACCACAGCAGTTCCAGCAGCCCCAGTTCCGCCACAATTAGAACAGCGTAGAAGTGAAGGGAAACGGCCAACAACAACACCAAAAACAGGAGCGCGCATTTCCAGCCGGAAGGGTTCTGGCCGGAAGGAGCATCCCACAACACGAGCGCGACCGCGAAGCAGGCCGCTACGATGGCGTAAGGACGCGCTTGCACCGCAAAATCATACAAAGCCGACATCAGCACTAATGTCATGCCGAAACCCGCGATGGGGAGGGAAAAACGTCTGCGTAACAGAACGAATGCCGCGCAAGCCGCAACAAACACCGCAAGGAGCGAAGGCATTCGCAGCGCCAGATTGCCGGTTCCGCCAAAGCGCATCACTGTCATGAGCAGGATGTGATACATCGGAGGAGCAAACTCCGCGCCATGACTCAAGGCCGACCAGATGCCTCCGATGGAATTGAGCCGGGCCGTCCATACCGCTAGTACTTCATCCATCCAAAGCGGATTGTGGGCGCTGAAGCGCATCGCCGTTAAGAAGTACAACGCCGAAGCTAACGCCAGCAGAAAAGCGGATATTCTGGCACACAACCGCATGATGCTCTCATGTTTCACTGAATTTTGAATGTCCGAATCAGTTAACGGCATACGACACTGCTCCCATCAATGCATCAGTTCACGTTTTCGGGAAAAGGGCGGACCGCAATCTGCAGTTGCTGCATCGGCGTCCAATCAGGCTTGTCGTTCTGGTTTACCAAACTTAATACGCTGTCGCTGCGAAACGGAATCGGCGCATGAACGCTTTCGAGAAATTTGATGCCCGCATAAGCAAGCCGCCAAGGCACTTTCACCAACTGAACTTTCTTGTTTTCGATTTTTCCTATTTCCTTGATCAGGTCTTCAAAAAGCCACACGCGCGGATGCGCGACCGTGACCGGCTGATCAGGTTGGAAGCTCCATTGGTTACTGCACGCGCGTCCAATCGCGGCGGCTAGGTCATTCTCATGCACCAGAAATTGGGGATACTTGCCTGAGCCGATACAAGGAACGATGCTGGATTTCTTTAGATTAGCCCGCATCGCGCCGAACACGCCGCCGGGCGTGGCCCCGTATACTAATCCGGGCCGAACCACAATGCCGTTAAAAGATTGGGCAAGCTCTTCCACCCGCAGCTTAGATTGACCATATAATGATTTGCAGCCGACAAAAGCGCTGATCGTCGATATGAAAACAATCCGGCGCACGCCGGCTTTCTGCGCCTGCTCAAACAATCGGCGTGAACCTTGCACATTGATCCGCTCCTGTTCGGCGGCAGAGCCGGCGAAATTCCAGGCTGCGTGGATCAATGTGTCAGTACGGACCTCAGCAAGACTGGAGGAAATGTCGTCCGCGCTTTCAAAGTGCCATCTGATTTCGCCCGGCTCGCCTTTGGGATTGCGCAATAGCGGAATCACCTGCCAATCGTCAGCTTGCAAAGCGCGGCGAAGAACGGACCCGACGTATCCTGAAGCGCCGGTGATGGCGCAAACGCCGGTGCTCATAGCTGCCCTGCCGCCGTGCCGATGCGATGTGCATTAGCCATTGAAGTGAGCGTGATTGTGGTGGCGGGAACCGAAGGAAACACAGTGGAATCTACCGCGTGAATACGTGAAAGGCCAACCGGACGACCCAGCACATCCGTTTGCGACGGTCCGGGATTAGCATTCATAGGAAAACTGCCGCCGGTATGAAATCCGCGGCCGGGAAGACCTTTTCGCAGCAGCATCGGTATCGGCACCAATCCGGTAAATCGGCTTGCGCTTAAAAGCTTTCGCTGCACACGGTGAATCACGCTGGCCGTTTTTGTGTTTTCCTCGCCGGTCAGTTGCAGCGCATCGCCATCTTCGGTGCGAGTTAACAGGCAGGAAACTTTTGCCGATTCATAGGAATGCACATAGCCTTGCAAAACCACTAATCGACTAAGCATGGTGTTATGGGGCAGCAAAGGGTAAAGCGGCCCGGAACTTGATTTCATCGCTAAATCAAACAGTTCATTATAGGTGTAAACCTGGCAATGCACGGTGTACTGGCTAACGCGATGATCCATCAATTCAATAAAAGCCTGAGCCAGCGTATGAAGCCCTTCTTTGCGAACTTCGGGCGAACCGGACACCATGAAGCAAGGCTGCAGAAAATACTGCGAGTCTTGCATTCTAATCGGCTGGTCGTATCGTTCGAGCGAGCGTAAAAGAATTGCCGTAGTTCCCACCACGCCGCAAGCCACACAAACGCGATCAGCCTGAAACGTCTTTTGCTCGCCGGTTGCGTTCTCCAGGCACTCAATCGCAACGCTGCCGTTTTTTTCCGTGACCCGCTTTGCGTAATAACCCGAAATGTAAGTGAAGTTCGGATGTTCGGAAAGCTGTTGCAGCGTAAAAGCGCTGGAATAAATTAACTCATGAGGGCAGCCATACATGCAGAGTCCGCATTTAACGCAGCCAGGCGTGCTGCCGTGCCGAACTGCCAACCGGGCAGCGCCCGCGACCAGCCCTCTTTTCGCCAGCTCCGGCGCGTTTCGATGCATGGATGATAGAAGCGATTCTGCTTGCCTGCTGATCGGATAAGGCTCCGGGTGGGAGTACAAAGGAAAATATCTGCTGAGATCGTCTTCACGTCCGGCAATCGGAATCGATTTCAGAATGGATGTGAAATGGGGTGCCAGTTCCTGTTCCGACACCGGCCAGTCTTGTATATCGGCTTGGCGATACGGCAGCATGGCGGCTCCCCAAACGTTGCTGAAGCCTCCTGCTGCCAATGACGCTTGCGTGTGTACCTTGCGGCACTGAATAGCGGTTGCGCCCGGAACAGCGCGGTATGGATAATCAGATCCGTAAGCGCGCTTCAAAGGAATACCGCTGACATCCGCCGTGATTCCATTGCGAAGAAAATCCGTAGCACCGTTTAGATTCCAGTTTTCCGGGGATAAGCCTTGCAGTTCACGAAGGCTTTGGCTGCGCTCTTCTTCCAGTTTTAAGCCCGTGTCAATCATTACCACGCTGCGGCCGGCATCAAGCAGTCCGAGCGTGCAGGAAATGCCTGCCGGACCGGACCCGAGTACAACCACAGCAGATCCGAACAAATCTTGCATCCAGTTCTAGAGTGTGTCTTTCTTGTTGGTAAATTCCTGAAATCTTAACGACGGAATGTGATGGATAAAACCGGTTTATCTACCCACCACCGCTGCGGCAGCTTGTTGATTGTGCGCCTGCGATGCTTCAAAAGATCGAATGTCAACCATTGTATTCTGGCGAACTCCCATTCCCAAAGTACTAAACAGAAAACTGAATAAAATCATTTCGAAACCAACTGTCATGCCGACCGCTGATGGAATCACAATGCGCGAAACATGCTCAAGGTCCATCATGCCGAACGATTGCTGGTGCCATTGCAGCATGGCGTATATAGCCGCGACAAGACCTAACAAAAGCACTAAGGTGCCCGTAATCAGTCCTCGTTCGAGCGTGATCCATTTAAAAGCGAAAAGGTAGCTGGCAGTTCGTGGATAAAGTTTCTCATGCACCGCATAAACGCGCGACAAGATAGAAAAGAGCACGGCTTGAAAGCCGATAACGAAACCGAATGCGCAGTAAATCAGTGTATCTACGCCCAGACGAATACCGTTCACTAACACGGGGCCTTGCAGCAGCACCGCGCCAAACACAAGACAAGCGAGCATCATCACTAAACCGGGATAAAGAAACAGCCAGTTCGGGCTGAACAACAGCATGAATCGGAGATGCCGCCAGCCGTCGCGGTAGGGGCGCAGATGAGGAGGCCGCGAACGCCCATCAGGACTCAACGTGGTGGGCACTTCATCGAGCTTTAGTTTCATCAAGGTGCTCTTGATAACCATTTCCGATGCGTATTCCATGCCGGTGGTGCGCAGATCCATCTGTTCAAACGCTTTTTTGGAATACCCGCGAATGCCGCAGTGGAAATCACCGAGTTTGCTGTGAAACAACAGTTTTCCGATGCCGGACAAAATCGGATTGCCGATGTAGCGGTTTTTCCAGGGCATTGCGCCGGGCTTGATTTCGCCTGCAAATCGATTGCCCATCACCAGATCGCAGCCTTGGCGAAGCTTTTCAACAAACGGATCGAGGTCTGAAAGATCGTAGCTGTCGTCGGAATCGGCCATGATGCAATACTTGCCGCGAGCGGCTTGCGTAGCCGTGTATAAAGCAGCTCCGTAGCCGCGGATCGGCACATCAATAACTCTGGCTCCGCATCTTCTGGCAATCTCCTGCGATCCATCGTGCGAGCCGTTATCGCCGATAATCACTTCACCGTTAATTCCGGAGCGCTGCAAATAACCATTCGCTTTGTGAATGCAGATTTCTAAAGTTTCGGCCTCATTCAGGCACGGCATGATGATACTAAGTTCCATAAGAGTTAATTCACATCAGGAGACGGGACGATAAAGCGTTTCTGCAACCGACGAAGGTGATTTAATGCAACGCTGCCGGAAAAGTTCAAATACAAAATTGATAATCCAAAAGACTTATTCAGCGGGTAAACCATTTCATCTGGCTCTGATCGTGGCGCAGGTCACAATCAAAAGAACCAGAACAGCCCGTACATTAGTTTTGTTGCCGTTTCACAACTGCATTTGTTAAGGGCGAAAATCTGAATTCAACGTTGATGAACAGAGGTTCGCCAACCATTGACTCTACTCTACCTTAAAAGACAGGCAGATTCCAGCACAAAGAGACTTGTAAAACCCTCATGGTGCCTGTAAAGTTAGCAACAATTTACGAAGCTACTGACAAGGTTACAAGCAGGTTGCTGATAGCTTGTGCAATGCTTCTGCTTTATTCAAGCAAGTATCTGCTTGGTTACGTTGCCCGCAACATCGGTCAAACGGAAATGGCGGCCCTGAAATTTATAGGTAAGGCGCTTGTGGTCAATGCCCAGGCAGTTCAGCACAGTTGCCTGCACGTCATGAACCGGCACCGGATCGGAAACTACGTTATAAGAATAATCATCCGTTTCACCGAGTGTAAAGCCGCGTTTAACGCCGCCTCCTGCAAACCACATTGCAAAACAGCGGGGATGATGATCGCGCCCATAATTTGTTTTTGTCAACTGGCCTTGGCTGTAAACAGTGCGTCCAAACTCGCCGCCCCACACCACCAGTGTGTCATCCAACAAGCCGCGCTGTTTCAGATCAGTAACTAATGCTGCGGAAGCCTGGTCAGTGCCTTTGGCTTGTAGGGCGATGTCGCGCGGAAGATCGTTGTGCTGATCCCAACCGCGGTGGTAAAGCTGAATAAAGCGAACGCCGCGTTCCGCTAATCGGCGCGCCATCAGACAATTCGCCGCATAGGTTCCTGGTTTGCGCGCATCAGGGCCATAAAGCTCAAACGTGCTGTCCGGTTCTTTTGATAAATCGTTTAACTCAGGAACAGAAGACTGCATACGATATGCCATCTCATACTGCGCAATGCGAGCTGAAATTTCAGGATCGCCGTAGTTCTGCTCCGTGATGTGGTTCAATTCCGCTAAGCTGTCGAGCATAACGCGCCGCGTCTGCCCATCAATGCCCTGGGGATTTGCCAAAAACAAAACGGGATCTCCACTGGCCCGGAAACGAACTCCCTGGTACTTCGACGGTAGGAAGCCGCTGGACCAGAGACGCGTAAACAAGGGCTGATCGCGATTCAGCGCATTCGCTTGCGAGATCAGAACTACAAACGCCGGCATATTCTGGTTCTCGCTGCCCAGGCCGTAGCTGACCCATGCTCCCATGCTGGGGCGTCCTGGTTGCGGAAAGCCGGTTTGTATGAAAGTGATGGCTGGGTCGTGATTAATCGCGTCGGTGTTGACCGTTTTTACGATGGTAATATCGTCAACAATTTTCGCCGTGTGCGGAAGCAGTTCACTGACCCAGGTTCCGTTTTTGCCATAACGCTCGAACTTATAAATCGAGGGTGCAACAGGCAGTGAGTTCTGGCCGGAAGTCATGCCGGTGATCCGCTGACCTTTGCGGATTGAATCCGGTAGTTCGCTTCCCACCACTTCCGCCAGTTTCGGCTTGTAATCAAACAGTTCAAGCTGCGAAGGCGCGCCGGATTGGTGCAGGAAAATAACACGCTTCGCAGTAGGCGCAAAATGGGGCAGTTCCGTCAATCCGCCCGTTTTCGGGTTGCGCTCATCCACAGCGGCAAATAATTCCGGATTCAGCAGCGAGGCGAGCGCCATCACGCCAATGCCTTTGGTAGTGCGGCCAAACAGTTGCCGCCTGGTCATCGAGATTTGTTCTTCGTGAATCGGATTCATGATGATAAACTCCTCGCCTTAGTTGTGAGTTATGGTTTCATCCATATTGAGAATTGTGCTGGTAACCAGTGTCCAGGCCGCCAGATCAACAGGGTCGAGTTTTTTGTCTCGCGGTGATTCTCCTATAGCTAACAGTTTTTCCGCTTCCGGAACGGCGGAATCGTAATGCGCCCGTTGTTTCCGATACAGTTCATTCAGGATCGTGACTTCCTTGGTAGTCGGCTCGCGGTCGGTGGCTAATCGGAAAGCGTAGCGGATGCGGTCTGTTTCGTTTGGCCCGGCTTCGCGCAGGTCGCGCTGCGCCAAGGCCCGCGATGCTTCCACAAAGGTCGGGTCATTCATCAGCACCAATGCTTGTAGCGGAGTATTCGTAATGGTGCGCCGCGCCGTGCATTTTTCCCGGTCCGACGCATCGAATGTATTGAGCGTGGGATAGGGAACAGTGCGCTTCCAGAACGTGTACATGCTGCGCCGGTAAAGATCGGAACCATGACTCTGGGTATAGGATTGGGCAGAATATCCCCCGCCGAAAGCCATCTCCTCCCAAAGTCCTTTGGGTTGGTAAGGAAACACGCTCGGGCCGCCGATTTTTTCGTTAATCAGGCCGCTGATGTAAAGCGCGTTGTCACGAATCATTTCAGCAGGCAAACGGAATCGCGGTCCCCGCGCCAGCAGCCTGTTTTCAGGATCCTTTTCGAGCAGCTCCGGGCTGACCTTTGAAGCCTGCCGGTAGGTGGCGGAAGTGACAATCAGCCTTTGCATTTTTTTCACATCCCACTTGTTAGCCACAAAGTCAGTTGCCAGCCAATCGAGCAGCGGCTGGTTGCTCGGCGGATCTCCTTGCGAACCGAAGTCTTCTGATGTTTTCACAATGCCGATGCCAAAATACATCTGCCAGAAGTGATTCACGGCCACCCGCGCGGTCAGCGGATTACCCGGATCCACCATCCATTTCGCCAGCGTTAAGCGATTGCGCGGCGCGTCTTTGGGCAGCGGCGGCAACACCGCCGGGGTGTTCGGAACAACCTGTTCACCGTGGTTCCGGTAATCGCCACGCAGCAGCACAAAACTGTCTCGCGGCTTTTCCATTTCGGACATCACCATTGTGGAAGGAATTTCCTGGTTTACTTCTTCAATGCCGCGCTGCAATCCGATTGCATCCATGCTGAGCTGGTGTTCAGCCGGGTTGGCAATCTGGTTGATGAAATAGCTTCGAAGCCATTTGCGCTGATCCTCGGTGCGTTTGTCCTGGGCTGTTTGCAACAGCGAATGGATGGGGCTCAACAAACCAAGCTGTTCCGCTTCATTCGGATACAAGCGGCGATCATAAATCCGTAGATCGGCCAATGCGCCTTTAAACGGTGTGCCCCAATCCTTGTTGCCGATTTGCAGGTCGCCGTTATTTGCAAAGTCAGCTTTCAGTGCATCAGCGATTACTTCAGTGGAAACATTGCGTCCATCGAGATAAATTTGAATGCCTTTGCCCTGGCCGGAACCGTCGTAAGCCACGGCCACATGCGCCCAATCTTCGACCGGCACGCCATCGCGGGATTTTACCTCAATGCCGGAACCGTTTGAGCCGTCGCGCAAGCGAACAATGACTTTGCAACCTTTTTTGCCCCGATAATCCAAAGCGAATTCCAGGCCGGGGCTGCCTTTCGGAGTTTTGGCATATTGTTGCAGAATCTCCATGCCGGACGGTCCGCCAGGACGCACCCAGAAAGCCACTGTGAATGGCTTTGTTTTTTCAAAAGCATTCGTTTTGCCGAACGACAACTGCGGCTGTTCATCCAGATTAACCGCTTTGCCAATCCTGCCGGGTAAATAGGTTAGTTTGCCATTCACTACTTTCGCGGCCAGCGCAGGCTGCAGATTGTTGACGAGCGTATCGTCGAACAGGTATTCCGCCGTCAGCCCTGCGGTTACATCCGATACCGGCATTTCACGCTGGCGCTGTTCCCAGGCCGCTTCCGAAGCGTCAATTTTTGCGTCCCGCTCCTTTAATTCCTTCAACAGCAAATCTTTCGCTGCTTGCTGCTGCGCGGTGGGCATTTGCAAGAAGGGTACGGCATTGCCTTTTTTGCCGTCCAAGCCTTCTTCCGGAACGCCATTAAAGAATGCGCCGAAGCTGTAAAAATCCTTCTGGCTCAGGGGATCATATTTGTGGTTATGGCAGCGGGCGCAGCCGAGCGTAATTCCCAGAAAAGTGGTTGACGTCGCTTCAATCCGGTCAATAATATACTCATTCTGATATTCCTCGGGAATCGCGCCGCCTTCGAAATTAATCATGTGGTTGCGATTGAACCCGGTAGCGATCAATTGCGACTGCGTGTGGTCGGGGATTAAATCACCGGCAAGCTGTTCCACCGCAAACTGATCGTAAGGCATGTTCTGGCTGAATGCTTTAATCACCCAATCGCGCCAAATCCACATTTCTCTAGCACTATCAATGTGATAGCCGTGAGTATCGGCATACCGGGCAAAGTCCAACCACTGCATAGCCATGCGCTCCCCGTAGCGGGGTGAAGCAAGCAGCCGATCCACTACTTTTTCGTAAGCGCCGGGCGAATGATCGGCTAAAAACGATTTCACCTCGGCAGGCGATGGCGGAAGACCAGTCAGATCGAATGTTACCCGGCGCAGCAGCGTGATGCGGTCCGTTTCCGGGCTGGGGCTCAATCCTTCGCTTTCAAGCTTGGACAATACGAACTGGTCAATGGGATTGCGAACCCACTTTTCATCTTTTACCGGCGGCAGGTCCGGGCGCTTCGGCGGCACAAAAGCCCAATGCGTTTCCCATTTCGCGCCCGAATCAATCCAATTTTTTAACGTTTCAACCTGCTGCGGAGTTAACTTTCGCCCGGAATAAGTGGGTGGCATTCTCATAGCTTCATTCGGATTGCTGACGCGCAGGTACATTTTGCTATGCGCCGAGTCACCCGGCACAATCACGCCTGTTTTTGAGAATGCCCCGTCTTTGGTATCGAAGTGCAGCCCGGCCATGCGGTGCTTTTCGTCCGGCCCGTGGCAGGTAAAACAATTGTCAGAAAGAATCGGTCGGATTTGACGATCAAAATCAACTGCCGGACTGGCTGCCTTTAAATAAGGGAGGAGAACAAAAGCCACGGCAAAAACAACCGGATTTGTGCGCGTCAAGGAACACTCCTGCGTGGGGCTAATTTGACTTATTATACGCCCAAAACAAACGTTTCTGCACAAGGCAGCCGTAGCTTACTTGGTGAATCTCTAAACTTTCGCCACTGATTCGCCGACCTAAGCAAAACTAATAAGAGATTGGATCACTAGCCGGAAAGGTGTCTACCAGCGATGAATCCAGTTTTTCATCCGATTTTCTCTTGTTTTTTCTTTGTTTGTTGAGATAAGAAAGCAGAGCTACGCATCCAACTGCCACCAGCGCGTCCATTAACGCTGACCAACGTTCCGATTGCTTCATGAACCGTATGACGAGTCTGCGCCAATAAGTATTGCATTCCAAAAGTGAAACTATCTTATTCTGCCGTTCTGCCTCTAGCAGAGTTACCAGGTGTGCAGTCCGGGTATTTCAGCATCCATCGGCTAGGAGATTCTCGAATCGCATGGAGCTTTCCAATCCATCGCCACAACGCGTGGCTGATTACTGGAACGACGACACAAAGCAGCTCGCCACCGTTGTGGGTGGAATCGCACTTGGCGCTTATGTTTTGATGCATCCCAGGGTGCTGAAATTTGCGCTGGTTTTCGGGCTGGCCGAGTTGGTAAGGCAGCAGGCGCCTTTCACTGTATCGATTCCTTCCTTAAAATCAGATAAAGCTAAATCCGAGGAAATGATTCAGGGTCGAGCTGTTGTCACTATTGCTTGTGAACCTAGTGCCGTTTATCAGTATTGGCGCGACCTGAACAACGCTCCGAAGTTCATGGCAGGAGTGGAAGAAGTGCGGGTTGTATCCGAAACTGTGGCCGTTTGGAAAATGCGACCTATACAGGGAAAGTCATTCTCATGGGTTGGTGAAACAACGGAAGACATTCCAGACAAGAAGATCGGTTGGAAGGTGATTGGGTCCGATGTGATGAGCGGTTCTGGAGCTGTACAATTCCGGAATGGCTTGAAACAAGGAACAACCGAAGTGCTGTTGAATCAGGAAGTCCAGTTTGTGGTGAACCTGACAGGATCGTTTACGCAATCCCTGGTCGAGCGGCAGTTGCATGAAACGCTGCGCAGGCTAAAACAAATACTGGAAACGGGCGAGATTGCCACTACCGAAGGTCAGCCCGCCGGCAATCGAACGTTTGCCAGCCGCATTGCTCATGATTATGTCAGGCCAGTCTTAATTCCCAGCTAAAAACAGTGAAACTTGTTAGCCACGCTCGGCGCCAATCGCCGATTTAATTATTCTATTGCGTTGACAGGTTTTTTCAGGAGAGATTCAAACCATGCAAGCCCTTTGTTACCGAGGCACGAACACGCTCGTTGTGGAGCAAGTTCCCGACCCGACAATTTTAAATCCGCATGACGCCATTATTCGCGTGAAGTTATCCACCGCCTGCGGTTCTGACCTGCATCTGTTAGATGGCTACGTGCCGACCATGCAAAAAGGCGATATTATCGGGCACGAGTTCATGGGAGAAGTAGTAGAAACAGGACCTTTGGTTAAGAAGCTAAGCCGCGGCCAGCGGGTAGTTGTGATTTCTGTTATCGGCTGCGGTCACTGCGAATTCTGCCAAGGCTCGGAATGGTCACTCTGTGACAACACGAACCCCAATTCCTGGATTTTAGAAAAAACATACGGCCACTCCGGCGCAGGCATCTTCGGTTACTCCCACGGATTTGGCGGCTACGCCGGTTGCCATGCCGAATACATCCGTGTGCCCTTTGCCGATAATGGCGCTTTCCCCATTCCTGATGCAGTGCCGGACGAAAAGGCTTTGTTTGTATCGGACGCTTTTCCCACCGGCTACATGGGAGCCGATATGTGCGCCATTAAGCCGACCGATACGGTGGCTGTTTGGGGCTGCGGAGCGGTGGGGCAGATGGCGATGCGCAGCGCGCATTTGTTAGGCGCGGCCCGGGTAATTGCAATTGACCGTTTACCGGAGCGTTTGCGCGCCGCAAAAGAAAAAAGCGGCGCGTTTGAAGTGATCAACTACGAATCCGACGATGTGTACGAGGCGCTGCAGGAACTCACTGCCGGTCGTGGCCCTGATGCCTGTATTGATGCCGTCGGCATGGAAGCGCATGGCCCCGGAGTTGAATATTATTACGACAAAGCCAAACAAACAGTACGGCTATCCACCGATCGTCCGATTGTGCTGCGGCAGATGATTCGCTGCTGTCGGAAAGGCGGCGTTCTGTCGGTGGTGGGTGTTTACGGCGGTTTAATCGATAAGTTTCCAATGGGCGCTCTGATGAATAAAGCTCTTATTCTGCGTACCGGGCAGATGCACGGCCAGAAGTACGCGCCGAAACTGCTGGAGCATCTGACAAAGGGCGAAGTGGATACAGCGGATTTGATTACGCATCGCGGGCCTTTAACCCAGGCTCCCGATCTGTACCAGACGTTTAAGAACAAAACGGAAAAATGTATCCGGCCTGTCTTTGAAATAAACTGATCGGACTTTATGAATTCAACAGGACTTTCTACCCAACGTAAAAGCGCCGTCGCTAGTTTTTTTGTTCCCGCCTGCGCAGCCGCTATCGGCGCTGGCGCGTTTCTACTGGCGCGCAGTATCACTCCCGCCTCACGTTCTCTTCGAGGTCGAGTCGCTTTAATCACCGGCGGCTCTCGGGGGCTTGGCTTGGAACTGGCTCGTAAGCTGACCGCGCAGGGATGCCGGCTTATTCTCACGGCCCGCGATGAAGTTGAACTGTCTCGCGCTGCCCAGGAGTTGAAAGAAAAGGGCGCTGAAGTTCATACGATTGTTTGTGACTTGACCAAACCCGGCGAGATTAGCTTGCTCGTAGAGCAGGCAAGCAAAGCATTTGGGAAAGTGAATATTTTGATCAACAATGCCGGTCAGATCAGTGTTGGGCCTATTGATGCGTTTCGTGAACCGGAATTTCAAAACGCGATGGACCTGATGTTCTGGGCTGGATTTCGATTGATTCTCGCCTTTCTTCCTCAGTTTCTTGATGCCGGGGACGCTGATATTGTGAACATCACTTCGATTGGCGGCAAAATAGCTGTTCCGCATCTGCTGCCTTACGTTTCAGCAAAGTTTGCCATGACCGGTTTTTCGGAAGGCTTGCAATCGGAAGTGCGGGGGCGCGGAGTTCATGTGCTTACCGTAACGCCCGGCCTGCTGCGGACCGGTTCTTATTTGAAGGCTGAATTTTCCGGTCGTCATAGCAGTGAATACCGCTGGTTCGCTTTGGGCGCCGCGATACCCGGTTTGTCGATGGAAATTTCCCGCGCTGCGGACCAGATTGTAGATGCTTTAATTGCCCGTAAGCGGGAAATTGTTTTAACGGCTCCTGCCAACACAGCATCTCGCCTTTACGGAGCATTTCCCGAATTTGCTTTAAGAACGCTAGAACTCGTAAACCAATGGATTCTGCCCGCGCCTAGCCTGGAGCGTTCCCGTAAGACGGGAGAAGAATTACATGAGAGACAGCCTGCGCTTTTTAAAGCATTGTTGCGCTTTGGCGCTAAAGCTGCAGCTTCGCAGAATGAGATTTCATCCTAAACGCAAACACAACAACCGCAGCGTCAAAAGTGACATGAAGTTTTTTCCGCGCCATTGCGAAATTTATTCTGCCAAACAGGACGAAAATGAATTTCATATCACGAATCGTTCGTGTGGAGTTGTTCAGGAATTCTGAGCTGCTCTGCAAGTGCTAAAAGCAAAGGCAGTTCGCGCGTCGGTTACTGCTTGTTCGTTGTAGGCGCTAGCGCTAAGCATTTTGGACTGCCATTTGCCTAAGCTTTAAGCGGAGGATCCTTTGTCTACCTTATCCAAAACAACACACGATCACGATGAGATTCGAAACTGGGCTGAAGAACGAGGCGGCAAGCCGAGTCATGTAAAAGGAACTGGTGGAAAGAACGATCCGGGACTGCTCCGGATTGATTTTCCCGGTTATAGCGGTGAAGGAAAACTGGAAGAAATATCCTGGGATGATTTCTTTGAAAAATTCGATGCGCAGGAACTGGCTCTTGTATATCAGGAGAAAACAGCCGAAGGAAAGAAAAGCAATTTTAACAAACTAGTGAGCAGGCATAACGTGGAAGAAAAAGAACACCAGAAGGAATCCCATTCTACTTCCCATTCCCATCACTCCAAAGCGGCTGGTCATAAATAAATTTCGCTGCTTTTTTAGTCTCAGCATCTTAGTAGCAGAGGGTGACAATTACTTAAGTCATCCTCTGTTGTTTTCAGTTAGTTAACAAACTGGCTGGTGGCAACAACGGGAGACCCGGATGTATTTAAGAGTTGCTAGCTTGATTACTTTATTTATCTGCCTTGCATCACTGCCGATCTGGCCTTATGCCAGAGAAGCAGGCGGCTACATCGCTGCCTTTTTTGGATTCATTACAGTTTTACTTTTTTTAATGAGCGTATTCAGTCAGCGTGGGGGTTCCATCTGGAAACATCGTGGCCAAGGATGAGAGTTTATTTTTTTACATAAGTTTGTAACTCATACCTATTATCTTCTTCGTAACCTGTTAATAATTCTAGTACTCTAATAAGGGAATCTGCCGGAAAAGCATCTGTTCAGGGCGGATGTCTATATTCCTGATTAAAGGCTCCTGGTTTTGATCCCAACAGTTGATTCTTCAGTTAACAACCAATTGCCTGGTGCTTGCCGCGTTGGGGCTTTTCCTCTTGCCGGCGAGCAAGGCGTGCATTTTCGAGTTTGGGCTCCTTCGCACAAAACTGTGGAAGTGGTTCTTGAACAGCAAACTGCAAGTTATCCGTTAAGCCCGGAAGCGGAAGGATATTTTGCCGGCATCGTTGCTCATGCCAAGCCAGGAGACTTGTATAATTTCCTGTTGGATGGCGAAAGCAAGCTTGCTGATCCTGCTTCGCGATTCCAGCCGCAGGGAGTAGCAGGGCCTTCTCAAGTGGTCGATGTATCTGCTTTCCGCTGGACAGATTCGGAGTGGAAAGGCGTTTCGATGGCTGGGCAAGTGCTTTATGAAATGCACATCGGCACGTTTACTCAGCAAGGCACCCTCCGCGCTGCTGCAAAGCTGCTTCCTGAACTGAAAAATCTGGGCATCACCGTAATTGAGTTGATGCCCCTTTCTGATTTTGTCGGCAAGTTCGGTTGGGGCTATGACGGAGTGTTCCTTTACGCCCTCTATGAACAATATGGGATGCCTGAAGACTTGGTTGATTTCGTCAACACCGCGCACTTGCTTGGCTTGGGCGTGATTTTGGATGTGGTTTACAACCATCTCGGTCCCACAGGCAACGTGCTGCCTTCCTATGCGCCGCAATATTTTTCAGAAACAGAAAAAACGGACTGGGGCGCAGCGATCAACTTTGATGGCCCGCAAAGCGGCCCGGTTCGCAACTACTTCTGTGAAAATGCGGTGTACTGGATCCGCGATTTTCACTTTGACGGTCTTCGACTTGATGCGACCCAGGACATTCACGACCGCTCGAAGAAGCACATTCTTGTTGAACTGGCAGAATCGGCGCGGGCGGCGGTAGGGAATCGAAAACTGATCATGATTGCTGAAAATGAACCGCAGCAGTCTTATTACGTGCGTCCTTTATCAGAAAACGGCTATGCACTGGATGGCTTGTGGAATGACGATTTTCATCACAGCGCGACAGCGGCGCTGACCGGCCAAAGCGACGCTTATTATTCCGACTATAAGGGACGTCCGCAGGAGTTTATATCTGCTCTGAAATACGGCTACCTTTATCAAGGGCAGCGTTATATGTGGCAGAAGCAGAATCGCGGCGTTCCTGGACTCGATATCAGCCGGGCTGCTTTTGTGCACTTCCTTGAAAATCATGACCAGGTGGCTAACTCCGCCACCGGTGCTCGGTTGTCTGAATTAACCAGTCCTGGAAAGCTGAAAGCAATGACGGCTGTGCTGTTGCTTGGCACAGCTACGCCCATGCTGTTCCAAGGCCAGGAATACGCTTCGGCCAAGCCCTTTTTATACTTTGCCGATCACTGCGAAACTCCGGAACTGGCAAAAGCTGTGCAAGCTGGTCGCCGGGACTTTTTAAAACAATGGCAAAGCATGAACGATCCTGCGCTGGACCAGTACCTGGCCGACCCTTGCAGCTCGGAAACGTTCGAAAAATGCAAACTGGACTGGAACGAAGACCGTAAGCGGAACCGGCACTGGTATGATCTTCATGCGGATCTTCTGCGTTTGCGGCGCGAGGATCCTGTTTTCTCGGCGCAAGCTGCCTGGGGTATGGATGGGGCCGTGCTTACGTCGGAAGCCTTCGTAATCCGCTTTTTCTCTCCCGGTTTTGCAGCGGATCGTTTGTTGCTCGTCAACTTCGGCGTGGAAACTATATTGTCGCCTTTGCCGGAACCGCTGCTCGCGCCTCCACTGGAAAAGCAGTGGGCCGTTTCATGGTCATCAGAAAATCCCCGCTATGGCGGTCATGGAGTTGCGCCTGTCATCATGGAACAAGGCTGGCGCATTCCTGGCTATGCTGCCGTTGTGCTTGCGCCTCAGCCCGCGACAAATTCCGATTATTCCAAAAACCAGTAAGTATCATTCATGAAAGTCAACGAGATTGACCTAATATTTCCAAAAACAGCGCCCGCTGCTGATGACCCGCACTGGGCAGCTGAGTGGCTTGCCACGAACGGGCTCGGCGGTTATTCTTCCGGTACGGTTGTCGGTTTGAATACGCGCGCTTATCATGGCTATCTGATTGCGGCTCTTCCAGCTCCGCTGGGCCGCACCCTGATGCTGAATGAAATCTATGAAGAAGTGGAACTGCCCGATTGCCGGCTGGTTCCTTTGAACCCAAGCAAGAATCTGGAAGGCGGAGAATCACCGGAACTGATTCCGGAGGTGGAGTTTTTCCTCGAACTTGGCCTGCCTGTTTGGAAATATAAAACTGACCGCTTCACGCTTGAACGCCGAATCTGGATGATTCATTCGCAGAACACGGTTTATGTCAGCTACAAACTAACAACGGCAAAAGAACCGGTTCGCTTGCGGCTCCGGCCCGGCCTGAATGTGCGCTCCCATGAAGCGCCGGTCGACACACCATTGGCCGAAGGATATTCCTTAACAGTAACGGACAATCAATATGAAGTGTCCGCCGGGCAAAAATATCCGCCGCTTCGCCTCTGCGTGAATGCTCATAACGAAGAATTTCGCATTGCCCGGCGACGGGTGGAAAGAATCGTTTACCAGACAGAAGCTAACCGAGGCTATGCGGCAATGGGGGAATTGTGGATTCCCGGCGCTTTTTCCGCTGATCTAACCGAAAACAGCAGCATAACGCTGGTGGCCTCAACCGAATGCTGGGATGCAATCAATGCCCTTGCGCCTGCGGACGCGCTGGAAGCTGAACATCTGCGGCGTCGTCGTTTGCTGGCTATTGCCGATGGACGCAGCGCCGGACAATTCGGCCAACAACTGGTGTTTGCCGCGGATCAGTTTCTGATCAGGCCGGAGGGAAGAATTGAAGACGCGACCCGCGCCAAAGCTGCCGGCGACGAAATCCGCACGGTGATTGCCGGCTATCACTGGTTTACCGATTGGGGCCGGGACACCATGATCAGCCTGGAAGGGCTGACCTTAACGACCGGCAGAAAAGGGGAAGCGTCCTATATTCTACGCACGTTTGCCCATGCGATCCGGTATGGCCTGCTTCCTAATCTGTTTCCGGAAGGCAGTCGCGGCGGACTCTACCATACAGCCGACGCTACGCTCTGGTTTTTTCATGCGCTGAACCGTTATCTGCAAACAACCGGCGACAATGAAACTTTACAGGTGATTATGCCGCACCTGTTCGATATTATGCGCTGCCATGAGCAAGGCACGCGCTTCGGCATTGGCGTTGATCCTACAGACGGCTTGCTGAAGCAGGGAGAAGAAGGTTATCAACTGACCTGGATGGATGCCAAAGTAGATGGTTGGGTAGTCACGCCCCGGCGCGGCAAAGCAGTAGAAATCAATGCGCTGTGGTACAACGCCCTGCGTCTGATGGAGCGTTGGTGCGCCGAATGCCGGCAGCCGGAGCAGCGCCGCCACTTCTCCGAACTGGCTGACCGGACCCGGGAATCTTTTAATCAGCGTTTCTGGTCCGAAAGCGAAGGCTATCTCTATGATGTGATTGACGGCGAAACGGAGAAATACGATGCTTCATTTCGTCCGAATCAGATTTTCTCCATTTCGCTGGAACACCCGGCGCTGCGGGAAGATCGCTGGAAAACGGTAGTCACCCAGGTAAAAGAAAAACTGTTAACGCCGGTGGGCCTGCGCTCTTTAGCGCCGGGAAGCAAAGACTATCATCCTCGCTATTATGGAGACTTACGCTCCAGGGATGCCGCTTATCATCAGGGAACGGTTTGGGGTTGGCTGATCGGTCCCTTTATCGATGCCTGGTTGAAAGTTTATCCTGATGATCTTGCTACTGCCAACAGTTTTTTGACAGGCTTTCAAGATCATCTGTCACAAGCTTGTATCGGGTCAATCAGCGAAGTGTTCGATGCCGAATCGCCGTATACGCCGCGCGGATGCGTTGCGCAAGCCTGGTCAGTGGCGGAAGTACTCCGCTGTTTGGTAAAAACTACTCCGCAATAAAAATTGCTGTCAGCGATTTTAATAAACAAAAGGTTTGCCGGTAACATTATCTTTGCCCGGCAAACCTTATCTGCTCAAAACATTCAATTATTGGGCTCGTACGCCTTTGCTTTGAATGGAGGCAATCATATCCAAATGTTCTTTTAAGATGGGCAGTGTTTGTGAAGCGAAACTCTTCACATCCGAATCAGTGCCGCTTTCCGACTCTTTTTGAAATTCCTGCACATCGTTTTTATGGTCGTCCACCATAGCATTGATGTATGCCATTTCAAAATCCTGGCCGGAAAGCACTTGCAGCCTGGTCTTTAAAGCGTCATTTTTTAAGCCTGGCCCGGTAGGCAGTTTGTAGTTCTTGGAGCCGGCTACTTGCTTTAACTGATCGTTTGCTTTGGAATGATCGGTAATCATTTGTTGCGCAAACATCTTCAGATCGGGCCGCGACACCTTAGTCAATGCCAATTTCGCTAACGTGACTTCGGCCAGCCCGCCTTCTGCGGCATCTTTCATAAAATCTTTATCACTGGAGGAAAGACTGGCCGCGCTGCCTGATTGCACAAGCAACATGCAACATGTTGCGGCTGCGCAGCAGAAGCGAAAAAGAATGCCGACCCATTTTTGAGCGCTATTTGTCATGTGTAATCCTCAACCCCGTAGAACCGGCAAAAACAGTTAAGCTTTTGCCGTCGATTTCGCTTTGGACTCCAAGGAACTCCAAGTATTTTGGTCAATGTTCAAGTTAGCCGCAGCAACATTCTCTTCCAAGTGCGCAACTGAGGACGTGCCGGGAATCGGCACGATCACCGGCGACCGATGCAGTAGCCAAGCCAAAGCCAACTGCGCTACCGAGGCGTTATGCTGCTTTGCTGTTTCATCCAGCGCGCCGCCCGGCTGTGCCAGCTTGCCGGAAGCCACCGGATACCAGGGAATGAACGCAAGCTGATTGTGTTCGCAGTAGTTCACCACGTCTTCGTGCTTTCGTTCGCTCAAATTGTAAAGATTCTGAACGCTCGCAACCGAAATAATTTTTCGGGCGTTTTCTAGTTCAGCTACTGTTACTTCCGATAATCCAATGTGGCGGATCTTTCCCGCTGTTTGTAAATTTTTCAATACGCCGAGGGTTTCCTCAACCGGCACTTTCGGATCAATCCGATGCAGTTGATAAAGATCGATGCGTTCCAAGCGCAAACGGCGCAGGCTCATTTCCACGCACTGCTGCAGGTATTCGGGACGGCCAACCGGCAGCCACTTGCCGGGACCTTGCCTGGTCAGCCCGCCTTTGGTAGCAATAATCAGATCTTCGGGGTAGGGAAACAGAGTTTCACCGATTAGCCGTTCGCTGACTTCCGGTCCATAGGAGTCCGCAGTGTCAATGAAGTTAACGCCCAGTTCAACAGCCCTCTTCAACACCTTCCGCGCTTCTTCAGGATTTTTGGGTTCGCCCCAGATTCCTTCTCCGGTAATCCGCATCGCGCCAAAACCCAAACGATGGATCTTCAAATCTCCGCCCAGGGTAAAAGTGCCGCTCGAAGCAGCGTTCAGGCTGTCCATACCAAACTGATTCCGCCGTGTCACTGAGTGTTTCGATAAATCCGCAAAGGAGCTATTCCTACCTCCTCCCTCGCTGGAATTCAGATAAGCCCGAAGTTTTTCTGTCGAGAAGCCCGGTAAAAATTTCTTTGCCACCCGGCAGATATTTCCGATATAGAGTTCGGCGAGAAGTTCAAACTTTCAAAAGGTCATCAATGCAGAACCCTGGAACTGAAGTTCTAAGAAGTAGATGAGAACAATATGCGACGCGTGAACCTGCACAGGAACGCCACATTCGCGAGGAAAGCACGAAGCTAAAGCTGACCAGGGATAAGAACAAAACGCTTGCCGATACGTTCCCGTGGGAAATTCGCGAACGCTTGAAGTAAGCCTCAGCACAAGAACAAGTTCGGAAAACGAGAAGAATTTCGCGGTTTTAGACGCCGGGATCGGATCAGTGTGTCTGGACCGCTTGGGAACAACAATACTCAT